>CAZJCG010000004.1:0-141786 GCA_964544545.1 uncultured Lentimicrobiaceae bacterium
TCACATTCCTACATTCCCAAATTCTTTTATCTTTTTACTTTTATCTTTTATCTTCCATTGCATTGTTTCTCGCTGATCCCGCAGAAAAAAACGCAGATTTCCGCAGAAATACATGGCTCATCAGTGTTTATTGACCAATCAGCTAATCTCTGTTGTCCGGGGAACTTCAGAAAGTAATAGATAATCAGGCTCTTCCTCACCCCCAACCCCTCTCCTGAAGGAGATGGGCTTAATCGGCGTACTATCAATGATTTGTGCAATTTAGGCCCGTATTAACCGGACAATAGCGATCAACTAATCGGCTAATCGGCTAATCAGCTAATTTTCACATTCCTACATTCCCAAATTCTTTTATCTTTTTACTTTTATCTTTTATCTTCTATCACTCCACCGTCCTCACATCCAGCGCATCCCGCAAAGCATTTCCGGCCACCATGAAAGCCAGCACCATCAGCATGATGGCGATGCCGGGCATAATAGCCAGGTATGCATAATCCAGGATGATATACCCATAGTTTTCACGGATCATACTGCCCCAGGAAGGCATGGGAGGCTGAACTCCGATTCCGAGAAAACTTAGTCCGGCCTCCAGAAGAATCGCCGATGCAAAATTAGCAGCAGAAATGACAATAACCGGCGCAAGGGCGTTGGGCAGAACATGCCTGAAAATGATCCGGTTGTCATTAAATCCCAATGCTTTAGACGCTTCAACAAATTCCTTTTCCTTCAGACTGATAAACTGTCCCCGCACTACCCTGGCAACTTCAACCCACATGGTAAGACCTACTGCAATGAATACCTGCCAGAAGCCCTTGCCAAGTGCGAAGGTTATGGCGATGACCAGAAGCAGGGTTGGAACTGCCCATATCACATTAATGATCCACATGATGAACGCGTCGGTCTTCCCACCGTAGTATCCTGCAAGTGCTCCCATTACAATCCCCAGAACCAGACTGATCAGGACTGAAATCAGCCCTACAGACAGACTCACCCGCGTACCAAGAATCAGTTGACTCAGGACATCTCTTCCATACCGGTCGGTGCCAACCAGGAACCGTTTGGTCCGGAGATGATTTTTGCGGATATTATCCAACAGTTCCCGGCATGCAGCACTATGTTTTTGTCCATCGATCGTAGTGAAATAGAGTATTCCTCTGGTACATTTTACAGGGACTTTTTCGTCGATTGCGTAAACGACATCAGCCAGATTGAACTTCAGCTCCTGGCCGGTTGTGGTGTCACCCGTATATTCGGTTATCGTAACATGATCTTCATTGAAACGGATGCCGGAATAAGGAATCGTTAGGTATGAATTTTTCTGTCCAAGCAGCATTTTCCCCAGCCACGATCTGTTTTCTATTGCTTCATTTTTTTTGATTCGAAGGACAGGGACGCTGAATCCTGGTTTCTTTAAGGAAAGTAAAAGGTTCTGATCGTTAACCATCGGAGTCTGATCGGGGCTGATCAGGTATCCGCCGATGGCTATCAAAGTGGAAAGAATGATGAAGAGGAAAGCGCCGTATCCTGCCTTGTTGGAGCGAAAGCGTTTCCAGGCAAGGCGGCTCAGTGATCCGGAGGATACGTATTTCTTTTTATGAAAAAGCAAGGATGAGTGCAGGTTTTAGTAGGACTTATCGCCGCCCAGGATTCCTCCGAGTATTCCACCGCCAATGCCACCGATTCCCCGGGATTGCTCCCTTTGTCCACCGGTTGCTGCGTGTATACGGTCGGCGAGTCGTGAGAACGGAAGGCTTTGAAGGAATACCACGCCCGGGCCGGTCAGTTGAGCAAGGAAGAGCCCTTCTCCGCCGAATAATGCATTCGTAAATCCTCCGATGAACTGGATATCATAATTTACCGAAGGCGCCATTGCAACGATACAGCCGGTGTCCACCCTGAGTGTTTCGTTGGGGGCCAGTTCGCGACGAATAATCGTGCCACCGGCGTGCACAAATGCGAGCCCGCTGCCACTAAGCCGCTGAAGGATAAATCCTTCGCCCCCGAAAAGGCCGGCGCCAATCCTTTTGGTAAAGGCGATGTCGATGTCAATGCCATTTGCTGCACAAAGGAATGAATCTTTCTGACAGATAAATGTGCCGCCAAGGGTTGCCATGTCGAGAGGGATGATCTTGCCCGGGTAGGGTGCGCCGAAGCTGACATGCCTCTTGATGGGGGCGGTATTGTAAAAGGTGGTGATGAAGAACCCTTCACCTGTCAGCATCCTCTTGAACCCTTTAAAGATGCCGCCACCGGTGCCGGTTTGCATCTGGATTCCATCTTCCATGAACATCATGGTTCCAACTTCTGCCCGTACTCCTTCGTTGGTATCGAGTTCAATTTCTACGATCTGCATATCGTCGCCGTAGATCGTGTAATCAATGATGTCAGCCATTTTCTGGGGGATTGAAATTTTTTCAAAGCTAAGAAAATATCACAGCTTGTCGTCAGGCTTTGGAAGATGTTTTTTTCGCAGGCTGTTTGTAGGAATGATAAATTCACTATTTTTGCACCTCTTTACACGGTGATCGTAGCTCAGTTGGTTAGAGCGTCAGATTGTGGATCTGAAGGTCGCGGGTTCGAGGCCCGTCTTTCACCCGAAAAATACGGGCAATCAGCATTATGTTGATTGCCCGTTTGTTTTTATGCCAGGGTGATGAGGAATGAATCCCGGTTCCCGGCGAGGATCCGGGATCAAAACCTGACGACACCTGTAAATGAGAAAATACGGTTATTCGTCACATCCCTCCCGATGGAACAGTTTTCGATTCATCAGCCTGACATTTGAAAAACCGATGCATTATGGTTGACTTTTATCGCCTGTGTTAATAACTATTCGCCTGAAGCTTTTTAGAATCCTTATCGAAATGTTTTACTTTTGAACCGTATGGAAGAGAATGAAAAAACCGATCCGTTCGTCCGGAAAAAAGGACGTCGTCCGATGACGCAAAAGCAAGCTTTCCTTGAACATGGAAAGTTGCCGCCTCAGGCCGTCGATCTGGAAGAAGCGGTTTTGGGGGCCATGATGCTGGAAAAGGACGCTGTTACGGCAGTGATTGACATGCTGCATCCCGAAGTTTTTTACAAGGAAGCTCACCAGGCAATTTATGCAGCCATCCATAAACTCTTCTCCAATAATCAGCCTATTGACATCCTTACGGTGACGAATGAATTGAAGTCGGGCGGCAACCTTGAACTTGCCGGTGGTGCCTTCTATATCACACAGCTCACCAGCCGCATAGCCTCTTCAGCCAATATAGAGTATCATGCCGGTATCCTGATGCAGAAGCATCTGCAGCGGGAGTTGATCCGCATTTCCACCGAAACGATCCGTGATTCATTTGAGGATACTACCGATGTGTTTGATCAATTGGACAAGGCTGAACAGAATCTCTTCCAGATCAGCGAGACCAACCTCCGGAAGAAGACGCAGCTGATGCCTGACATCATTCACAAGGTTCTTCAGCAAATTGATGCCGCCCGAAAACATGACGGAAGTTTTACCGGCGTACCATCGGGTTTCACTGAGCTTGACAGTATCACGGGAGGATGGCAGAAATCGGACCTCATAGTGATCGCCGCACGTCCCGGTATGGGTAAAACGGCATTCGTTCTTTCCATGGCCCGGAATATGGCTGTGGATTATAACAAAGGGGTTGCCATGTTTTCTCTGGAAATGACCTCGGATCAGCTCGTAACCCGCCTGCTTTCCTCGGAAGCTGAAATCTCTGCCAGCAATTTGCGCAAAGGACAGCTTCAAAGTTATCAGTGGGAGCAGCTGAATGCACGCATCAATAAGCTGATCGATGCACCGATTTATATTGACGATACGCCTGCTCTTTCAATCTTTGAATTGCGCGCCAAGTGCCGCAGATTGAAAGCACAGTACGATATTCAGATGATTATCATCGACTATATCCAGTTGATGACATCCGGACAGGAGGGGAAAGGAAACCGCGAACAAGAGATTTCGACAATCTCCCGCTCACTGAAGAGTCTTGCCAAAGAACTGGGAGTGCCGGTTATAGCCTTGTCGCAGCTGAACCGCTCCGTTGAAACCCGTCCCAATACCAGTAAGAAACCACAGCTCTCTGACCTTCGTGAATCCGGAGCCATCGAACAGGATGCAGACCTTGTACTGTTCATCTATCGTCCGGAATATTACAAGATAAACGAAGATGAGAATGGGAATTCGACCGAGGGCAAGGCCATGATCATTGTCGGGAAACACCGTAACGGTGCAACGGGTGAGATATGGTTACGCTTCGTCAATTCATATGCCCGTTTCGAAGATCTCGAAAGCGCTGTGATGAGTCCTGAGCAGCTGGCAAATCTTTCCCCCAACCAGAGTTTCGACCGGGCCACGAACACTATCACCCTTCCGTCAAAGATAAACTCCATGTCGGATGAGAGTGATTTCAGTTCGCCTGAACCTAATTTCTAGATCTTACGTATCTGTCAAATAAATGGGATCGGTTTACGTTATCAGCGAACCGGTTTATGCAGTACACCTATGAAACGAGCCATAATTCTGTTCTATGTACTTTTCCTGTCACTGGCGGCACGACCGGCTTACCTGCTCATCCCGATGGACCAGACGCAGCAGAACCACCTGAAGGCATACGGAATTGCCTATTGGGTGCTGCAGAGGGATGTGGAGGTTAGTTGGCTGCTGAATTACCGGGGAGGAAGTTTCATGATACCATACAACAAGCAGATTGAAAATGAATGCATTATACGAGGAGTGACGGTAGAGCCGATCGCCGATGCACAATCAACTGCCATCCTGATGGAAATTTCAGATCCTCAGGTTAATATGGACGAGGTTAAGCTGAATAAAGCTCCCAAAATTGCCGTTTATTCACCCAAGAACAAGCTGCCCTGGGATGATGCTGTAACACTGGCCCTTACCTATGCCGAGATACCTTATGACCTGGTGTACGACGAGGAAGTGATCAGCGGGGTGCTTCCGATGTACGACTGGCTTCACCTGCATCATGAAGATTTTACCGGTCAATACGGGAAATTCTGGGCTGCATACAGGAACACTTCCTGGTACCGTGAGGATGTAAGGGTGAACGAAGCCATGGCTGCCAAACTGGGCTTCCAGAAGGTGTCGCAAATGAAGCTTGCTGTAGCCAAGAAGATACGGGAGTTCGTTGCCGGAGGAGGCTACCTTTTCTCCATGTGTTCGGCGCCGGACAGTTATGATGTAGCTCTTGCAGCCGATGGTGTCGATATATGCGATGTTATGTTTGATGGTGACGGTGAAGATCCGGATGCACAGTCAAGGCTTAATTATGATAATTGTTTCGCGTTCAAAGATTTTCGTCTCGTGACCAATCCCTACGAGTACGAAATATCCTCCATCGATGTCAGTGAAAACAGGAAGGTGACCGAATTAAATGACTTCTTCACATTGTTTGATTTTTCAGCAAAGTGGGATCCCGTACCTACCATGCTTTGTCAGGATCATGTACAGGTGATTCATGGCTTCAGAGGACAGACAACGGCTTTCAATAAAAAGTACATAAAATCGGAAGTTGTGATCATGGGAGAAAGCAAGGCGTTGAATGAAGCGCGCTATATCCACGGAGAATTCGGAAAAGGTACCTGGACATTCTATGGCGGACACGACCCGGAAGACTATGAACACAGGGTAGGGGACCCGCCCACAGACCTGAACCTTCACCCCAATTCGCCGGGTTACAGGCTTATTCTGAATAACGTGCTCTTCCCGGCAGCCAAGAAGAAAAAACAAAAGACCTGACAGGCTTCTTCCGTTAACTTATTCTTGTTATAGTATCCTTCAATCCTGAAGGTGTTCATCAATATTTATTGAACTGTCGATGATAATTCGCCGGGGGCGATCTCCGGTGGCTGAGAAGGCATGTCCCGGCATTGAAGGCAGATAAATTTCTCATTATCATCGGTGTAAGACAATTTCCTGGTGCTGTTCTTAGTTAGCAAGCAGAATCAAATGCGACTGTTATTTGGAATTCCAAATCTCCTATCTTTGGTTACCGAAAAAATCGATACATGGATTCCACTGCACTTTTCGAAAAGTTCAATACGCTGTATGGCCTGAAAGCAGAAGAAACTGCATTGTTTTTTGCGCCCGGCCGTGTAAATCTGATCGGCGAACATACCGATTATAATGGAGGGCTCGTATTACCCTGTGCTCTGAGTTTTGGGACACGGTTGTTGATCCGTCCAAACAATGATGGCCGTATAAGGCTTGCTACAACCAACTTCACTTACCAGGCCGATATTCCGCTTAATGAATTGGGTCACAAACACGGTAACGAATGGGTGAATTACCCGCTTGGGGTCATCGATCAGTTGATGCGCCGGAATATATCAATGCGGGGTTTTGATTTGCTCTATTCGGGCGATATCCCTAATGGTGCCGGTCTTTCCTCATCAGCTTCCATCGAGATGGCGACAGCTGTTGCGCTGAATGAGATGCTTGGCGCCGGGATTGACCGGATGGATCTGGTGAAAATCGGACGTGCTGCCGAGAATGAATTCGTCGGTATGAACTGTGGAATCATGGATCAGTTTGCCGTTGGCATGGGCAAGCAGAATCATGCTTCCTTCCTCGATTGCCGTACCCTGGAATATGAGCTGGTACCTCTGGATATTGCAGGATATTCAATTGTGATTGCCAATACCAACAAAAGGCGTGAACTTGCCGAGTCCAAGTACAATGAACGGGTAGCCGAGTGTGAACGGGCCCTGGAAGTTCTCCGCAAAGTCAGACCAATGATCGACCTTAGTGATATCACCCTGGAAGAGTTCACAGTGAACGAAGGACGCTTTGCCGATGAGATAATCAAAAGAAGGGCTCGACATGTGATCGCAGAGAATGAGCGGGTCAGGAAGGCCGTTGCTGCTCTGAAATCAGGGAATCTGGAGCAACTGGGCATCCTGATGAATCAGTCACATCAATCGCTGAAGGATGATTATGAAGTAACGGGAAAGGAACTGGATACAATCGTTGCCGAGGCTCAAAAGATAGATGGCGTTCTGGGTGCCCGGATGACAGGTGCCGGTTTCGGAGGTTGCAGCGTCAACATTGTCAGAAACGATGTTGTGGAAGGCTTCAGGACGGAAGTAGGTGAGAATTATCAGCGCATCACCGGGCTCAAGGCTGACTTTTATGTAGCATCCACAGGCAATGGCGCCGGCAGGGTGGTTTAACTAACAATTTCTTGTCATAACGACTAAAAGTTAAACCTGACAGGGCCGGATATGTTCGGAATCATTATATCGTACATTTGCCAATACAGGCTGGAAAACCATCCATTCAAATTAAATAATAAATCAGACGCTTTATGGAACAGAAACATGCTAACTACGGGCTGGGAATGAGTGTGATCGGTTCGATCTTCTTCATTTTCGGTTTTGCCACTACTTTTATCATTACCTTGAGTGGTAAGGTAAAGGACATTTTCGAGCTGACAGAATTCCGGGCCCAGTTGTTGAATTTTGCATTTTTTATTACCTATTTCTTCATTTCGATTCCCATTGGATTGTATATCAAAAAGATAGGTTATAAGAGTGCCTTGATTATCGGATTGCTCCTGATGGCAGCCGGAAGTTTCCTGTTTTTCCCGGCAGCTAAAATAGTTAGCTTCGAATTATTCCTTGGAGCCACTTTCGTGCTTGCTTCGGGAGTCGTGTTTCTCCAGACTGCAGCCAATCCTTATGTAACCGCACTTGGACCCGAAGAGTCGGCCGGAGGCAGGCTGAACCTTACTCAGGCATTGAATTCTATTGCCACCATGATCGCACCCTGGATCATTGCGACCTTCATATTCAGAGGTACCAGCCAGATGCTGGATAGTGCCCAGAAGGCTGAAACTGTTCAGATGCCTTTCATTGTGATGGGAATAATCGTTGTGCTGGTTGCTCTTGCCATCTTTATGATTCGCCTTCCTGAAGTCGGCAGCGGCGTTGCGCAACAGAGGAAAAGTGTATGGGGAAGACCGCACGTTCTGCTTGGAGCACTTGGCATATTTTTCTACGTAGGTGCTGAAGTCGGTACAGGCGGATTAATACTGAACTATCTGAAGAGTACCATGTCGATGGCGCCTGAAGTAGCCGGCAAGTACGTGGCTATATATTGGGGCGGTGCTATGGTTGGCCGGTTCTTCGGTTCAATCATGCTTTCGAATATGAAAAATGCAGGCAAGAAATATCTCTATGTTGCATTGGTGTTATTGCTGGCGTTGATTTCCGGATCATTTGTCACGGACTGGAACTGGAATATCGGTCTCATCTTCATGGCTATCGCGATTGGTAATTTTCTGCTTATGCAGCTTGGAAGAGGATTTGCCGGACGTTCACTGGCCGTGTTTGCCTTGTCGGCTGCCGCATTGGCTATAATTACCGCATTCGCCACCGGCAACATTGCACTCTGGACGGTTGTATCCATTGGCATGTTCAACTCCATTATGTTCCCGAACATCTTTACCCTTGCGGTGAAAGACCTTGATCAGGGTGAACTCAGCACCGCATCAGGAATTATCAACACCCTGATATGCGGAGGCGCTATCATTCCTCTTGTGATGGGAAAGATTGCTGACGTAGCCGGTTATTCATGGGCATTTCTTGTTCCTGCCGTCTGTTACCTGTACATTTTCTACTTCGCTATCAACGGCAGCAAGATCCGGTAACCATCGGGCCGACCGAAAGAAAAGAATAGTAATCTGTTAATACTTACAGCATGAAACAAGTAGCATTAGGGATTGATATTGGCGGAACCAATACGGCCATCGGTGTTGTTGACAGGGAAGGCAATCTCTTATATGAGAAGACCCCCCAGATTCCCACTCCCCAGAAAAAGGATAATCCGCAAGGGAGCGAAGTGAAATCGGAAGAGTTGATGGAGAGTTTTATCCAGACACTTTCCAGGGAGATCAGGGCTGCAATTGATACTGTCATGCAGATCAATCCGGACCTTGAAGTAATCGGTATCGGCATTGGAGCGCCTAACGCCAATTATTACAGCGGGACGATTGAGCATGCTCCCAATTTGCCGTTTGTTGGGGTAATCAATTTCGCGCAGCGAATTCAAAAGGAATTTCCGAATATCAAATACGTAAAACTGACGAACGATGCCAATGCTGCTGCATTAGGCGAGCTGGTATACGGAGGTGGCAAGGGAATGAAGAACTTCGTAATGATCACTCTGGGGACTGGCCTCGGCAGCGGCCTTATTGTAAATGGCGATTTGGTTTACGGTTCGGATGGATTTGCAGGTGAAGTAGGCCATACGACCGTGATTCCCGGAGGGCGTCGTTGCGGCTGCGGCGGACTCGGACATCTGGAAGCCTATTGCTCTGCAACAGGTATAAAAAGGACAGTTTACGAACTGCTGGCAAAATACAACGACACCGAGAGTGAGTTATCGCAGGTGGCATACAATGAGATGTCAGCCAAGATGGTCTTTACTGCTGCTGAAAAAGGCGACAAGATCGGGAAAGAGGTTTTTGATGTAACGGGTGAAATTCTTGGCAGAGGCCTGGCCGACGCTGTTCATTATCTCAGCCCTGAAGCCATCTTCCTTTTCGGAGGGCCCACTGCTGCCGGGGAGTATATCTTCAAACCGACCCGTGAGAGCATGGAGCGTCATCTTTTGCCTATTTTCAGGGGGAAGGTCAAAGTGTTGCCTTCGGAACTGAAAGAAGGATCTGCTGCCATTATCGGAGCGAGCGCCTTAGTTTGGAAAGAGTTAGAGAAACATAATCTGTAATCCGGTAACAGTATTCCGGCAACGCATTTATCCGAAAACCGATCAATCGCCGGACTACTTGATCCATCTTTTACTTTTCGCATGATTGACAGTTTTACGTTGAGTTTTGTGGATTACGCCATCATGGCGATCTACTTTATTTTTGTACTTGGCATCGGCTGGGCCCTTAAAAAGTATATGAAGTCTTCCAGCCAGTTCCTGGAGGGAGGTAAATCGATTCCTTCCTGGATCACCGGGCTGGCATTCATCTCGGCCAATCTTGGCGCCCTGGAAGTGTTCGGGATGGGAGCATCGGGGGCCAAGTACGGACTCATGACCGCTCATTTCTATCTGATAGGTGCCATCCCGGGCATGATCTTCCTGGCTTTGTTCATGATGCCATTCTATTACGGATCGAAAGCCCGTTCGGTGCCGGAATACCTCAAACTCCGGTTTGATGAGAAAACGAGGGGGTTCAATGCCTTCTCCTTTGCCATCATGACGGTTTTTTCTTCAGGAATTTCCATGTTTGCCCTGGCAAGGTTGCTGGAAGTGATGCTTCACTGGAACTTCGATTACAGCATCATTGCTTCAGCTATCATTGTTCTGCTGTATACATACCTGGGAGGGTTAAAATCGGCCATCTACAATGAAGTGCTTCAATTCTTCCTGATCGTGATCGGATTTCTGCCGCTGGTTATTGTCGGCTTGCAGGATGTCGGAGGATGGGACGGTTTGAAAACCAGTCTTGACCAGGTTGCCGTCAGCAAAGGCTTTGAACCCGGCACCTGGACCAGTACCTGGAGATATCTTGGATCAGCATCTTCCAATCCAATGGGGGTAGACTGGTTTGCCATGTTCATGGGGCTTGGTTTCGTGCTGGCATTCGGTTACTGGTGCACGAACTTCCTGGTAGTGCAACGGGCAATGGCCGCCAATTCGATGTCGGGCGCACGCCGCACTCCGCTTATTGGTGCTCTGCCCAAGATGTTCCTGCCGATCCTCGTGATTGTCCCCGGTATGATTGCCATTGCCATCCTGAACCGGCCGGAAAATGCACTTACACTGATAGGTGATAAAGGTCAGCTGGATTACAATATGATCATCCCCTCGATGCTGGTTCATTATTACCCCACAGGGATACTTGGACTGGGCATCACCGCTCTCATGGCTTCATTCATGAGTGGGATGGCAGGAAATGTTACGGCTTTTAACACAGTGTTCACCTACGATATTTACCAGTCGTATTTCCGGAAGGGCAAATCGGACAGCCATTACCTGAAGGTCGGGCAATTTGCCACTATCTTCGGCGTTGCAGTCAGCATCGGGACTGCTTATGTTGCAGCCAACTTCAACAATATCATGGACTTCCTGCAACTCATCTTTGCCTTTGTCAATGCCCCATTGTTTGCCACGTTCCTGCTCGGGATGTTCTGGAAGAGAACGACCGGGAATGCAGCCTTCTTTGGCCTGATAGGCGGTACGTCTGCTGCTGCCCTTCATTACAGCCTGACGGTTGCGGAAGGTAAGGGAGGATGGATCGCGAACCTTCTGGAATATCCCAGTGGTATGGCCCAAAGTTACTGGACTGCAATTTATGCTTTCGGTGTCTGCTTCATCTTGACTATCGTTTTGTCGTTTATGACCAAACAGCTTAAGTCGAATGAGGACCTTAAAGGACTGGTTTATTCGCTCACTCCAAAGACAAAGGATGAGCCCGGTCTTCCCTGGTATGACAAGCCGGTTGTACTGGCTACCATCGTAGGAGTAATCAGCATTGTTTTAACCATTATTTTCTGGTAGGAGGTACTCATGGACGTAGATATCAGAATCCCCATCGGCTTGTTGTTTGTTATTCTTGGCGCCATCCTGGCAATCTTTGGACTTGCTACCTTAAATGATGCTGCCTTGTATGCCCGTTCGCTGGGTTCAAATGTCAATTTGTGGTCCGGATTGTTGATGCTGGTTTTCGGAAGCGGGATGCTGTTCTTCAGTTTCCGGAAAAAGAGAAAGAAGGCAAACTGATCTCAGACTGCGACTCAACACAGGACAGGTTCCGGCAAGGCTGAAGGCATAAGTATGTTCCGGAAGGTGCCGGTTCGTAAAGTCGTGTTCTATGAATGAATATCAAATAACGATATTCTCATTTCACCGTTTGATCCTGCTCTTGTTCCTCTGCCTGAGGACCTGGTCAATGCAGGCTCAGAATCCGGTTACTGCAGACTTACGACTTGAATCCATTCAGGGGCTGCAGATTGTTGGTAAACAATCTGTAAATCTTCCAGAAACGACGATAATTCATTTTCCGTTCTTCACTGTTTTATCAGACGGGAAGTCATGCAATTCGTCAGATGCAGTCTCGATCTACGGCGGCGACAGCATTGTAAGCATGCTTGAGGATAGTATTCAGGTAGAGATCAAGCCTGAAACTGGTTTTCCGGGAATTGCTTCATTCTGTGTCCGGTTCAGAAATATTTCCGGCAGGGATCATGTAATTGAAAATGTCGTTCCACTCGGAAATAGCCGTGACCATGTTTTCATCACGGCTGAGGGAACAAAAGAGTGGCCTCAGTATCTATGCCGTTCCAGATTATACCTGCCAGGCCGTTCACCCGTGGGAGTTTTACTGCCTGATAATGCCTGGCACCTTGGGTGGTCGGACATCCGACTGAACGATTCGACCGGATTATCTGCATTGGCGCGAAGGGGAAGAAGGGCCAACGCCGATATCGACCGCTGGGCAGTGACGTTGCATCCGGGAGGCTGGATTGAGTATGCCTTCTATTTCACGACCCATGCTGCCGGATGGAAAAAGGGTATGGATGAGGTGTTCCGGAAGCATTTCCTTTTTGATCTGACTAATTTCGACAATACGCTTTTTCACCGGCCGGATCTTTCCTGGATAAGGCATTCCTACCTGATGTTGCTGCAATTTGCCTGGGATGATACATGGTACGACCCTGTTACACTGCAATCTACATTTGAAAAGGAATTCCACCGGTACGACAGGCTTACAGGAGGCTGGGACATATATACCCTATGGCCGACCTGGCCCCGCCTGGGCCTGGATGAAAGGAATCAGTTCGATCTGTATCGTGACCTCCCCGGCGGTATTGCATCTCTAAGAAAGCAGGCCGATGGACTTCACGAGATAGGCAAAAAGTACTTTATCTCATACAATCCGTGGGATGAAAGTACCCGGAAAGAAGAACATCTTACGGGCCTTTCGAATCTGTTGCAGGCCACTGATGCTGACGGAGTTGTGCTCGACACCCGGGGCTCCTCAAGCTATGAACT
Organism: uncultured Lentimicrobiaceae bacterium; assembly: GCA_964544545.1. Classification (GTDB taxonomy): domain Bacteria; phylum Bacteroidota; class Bacteroidia; order Bacteroidales; family UBA4417; genus UBA4417. Next base: position 13,034 of record CAZJCG010000004.1, read on the forward strand.
GCAGGCTGCTGCTGATGCCGTGAAACCGGGAGTGATCATGTACAGCGAGGGGATGGCTGTCCCGAAAGACATGCCGGGGATAGTCTCAGGCCGGGTGCACAATGCACTGTTCATGCCACCGCCACTTAATATCAATAAGTTCATTAAGCCTGATTTTGCGATCTTCAGGGTTATTGACCTGGCAGAAGGTCCTATGCACAGAGAAATCGCCGTATCGTTCTTCAACGGATACGGCATCGAGATCAATACCATGCGTCCGGGACGTCCAGACCGCATTGAAGAAGAATTTGCCTTCCTGGGTAAGACAACACGCATTCTCCGGGAAAACACTTCTGCTTTCAATGACTCAGCATGGGAACCATTTGTTGAGACTTTGCGCGACAGTATCTGGGTGAACCGGTGGAAAGACGGGCAGAAAACAGTTTATACGGTCTTCAGTCTGGATCCGTCCGGATATTCTGGTCCCTTGTTCAGAGCAGATACAAATACCCTTTTTCACTATCAGGACCTGTTCAACCATAAAGAATGTACTATTGATACGATTGATGGCAACAGAATGGCAGAAGCGGAACTGGAACCATTCAGGCATGAATGGCTCAACAGCCGCAAGGAAGGGAGCGTTGCCTGTATTGCGCATCTTCCGAAGTTATTGCATTGTAGGCTGACTGAAGGAAACCTGACAATTTCGTTGTCGAAAAACTGCATAGGGCAGGAGCAAGGCGGGGAGATCAGGATATGGACGGGAATTCCATCCTACCAGAATGAACCGCTCGTGCTTCCGGCAGGTAATCATTCATTGAACCTGCTCCGCCAATTCGGACGAATTCATGGAACTTACATTATCCAATTATTCCTTGAAGGTGAATTATTGGATGAATGCCGGTTTGAAATTCCTTCGGGAACGCCTATACTGGTTTCAACGAGCAGTCTTACACCGGCAGCAGTGAAAGTACCGGCCGGTATGCGCGAGATCAAGCCGGCAATGTACACATGCATCATTCGCAGGGATTCGGGGAGTGCCGATCCTTTTATCCGTTTACCGGACTATCCGGATTCATCTGTAGTGAAGATCCGGCGGTTTTTTATGGATGAATACCCGGTTACCAACCGGGAGTTCCTGGATTTTCTAAGAAATAGCGGATACCGGCCTGTTGATACCGTCAATTTCCTCCGACACTGGCAGGGTAGGGTGCCGCCTGCCGGCCTGCTTGATCATCCGGTAGTTTATATAAGCCTTGAAGATGCCCGGGCTTATGCAAAATGGGCAGGCAAACGATTGCCAACGGAGATTGAATGGCAGTATGCTGCTCAGGGAACAGATGGCAGGCGATTCCCATGGGGGGATTCACGGGATTCCACCCGGTGTAATTACCGTCAGAACCATACAACTCCGGTCGGCAGGTATCCTAAAGGAAAATCTCCCTTCGGAATAAAGGATCTGATAGGGAATGTGTGGCAATTAACCGGTGATGAGTATTATGACGGGGCTTACCGCTATTGCATCATACGAGGCGGTAGCTATTACCGGCCCGATTCCAGCATCTGGTATATAACAGGAGGAGTGGTATCTGTGAGCCATCCGGAGATGCTGCTATTAGTTTCTCCGTCGCTGGACCGATGTGCTACAGTAGGTTTTCGATGTGTCAAGGATGCAGAAAATTGAGCTTGAACAGCATACAATTTTCTTAAAAGAAATTGCGTTATAAGCATTATTCAACGTGGAATTGTTGAGCTTTTCCAAAAACTATCTATTTTTGAATACTTATTGTGCGCGAAGATCATATCCACGCGGACACTCAACAAACTACTTTAACGAAGAACACCGGATGAAGAATAAATTAGGGTTGGCATTGCTCCTTACTGTTCTGCTGGTAGGGGTGCAGGGTAAATTTATGTATTTATCAGCCCAGCCATCTGTTGACTATTCCTATACAGGAGTCTGCGTAGGAAGTCCGACAAACTTCAATGTCGACACAACAATCACGAATGTGAATACCATCGCTGTATGGAATTGGGATTTCGGCGATGGCACATTTGCTAATTTTCAGAATCCTTCAAATACCTATGCAGCACCTGGTACGTATACTGTTGTTCTCACGGTAACTGATACTTCCGGGAATACAGGTTCTGTTACTCATTTCGTCACTATCCAGCCGCTTCCGATTTCCAACTTTACATACAATACGCCTAATTGCCAGAATGAGCCGGTTCAGTTTATCAATTTGTCCAGCACAATTTATGGTTATATAACAACCTGGATATGGAACTTCGGTGATGGCTCCCCTCTTGATACCGTGCATTTTCCCGATAACCCGAATGTTACCCACCTTTTTCCGACCTTCGGAACCTTCAATGTTACTCTTACCGTCATCAACTCCGACAGTTGCACGAACTCGGTCTCTTTGCCGGTTGTTGTGACGCCCGGGCCTATTGCCAACTTTTACTTTACCGGAAAATGTGAAGACCAGGTAGTTCAGTTCACTGATGCTTCCTTTGCCAACGGAGCAGGAAATGTTGTCGGTTGGTCATGGGATTTTGGAGATCCTACCAGTGGGATCAATAATACTTCAAACCTGACAGATCCGACACATACCTTTTCAGCTCCCGGGACGTATACGGTCCGGCTTTCCATTGTTAACTTCAACAACTGTCACGACACTATAACAAAGCAGGTTCTGATCTATCCCCACCCGCCGGTCGATTTCACCCATTCGACTGCCTGCCTGAATGAACTGGTCTATTTCGATCCCGATCCTGTTGCGACTAACATTCCGGCAATCGGAAGCTGGAGCTGGAATTTTGGTGACGGAAGCACTGCACTCTCGCCGAATCCTGCTCATAGTTATCTCGCACCGGGAACCTATACGGTTGTTCTTACAGTAACTGACACGGCAGGATGTATGAACACTGTTTCTCATGATGTGATCATCAACCCTCTTCCAGTGGCTAATTTCGATGCCGGCCTCAATAATTGCGCCGGGGCATCTGTCTTTTTCAATGAGATGTCTTCAACTACCGCGGGGTATGTGATGCTCTGGATTTGGGATTTCGGGGATGGGAACACACAAACTGTGATCCATCCGGCCAATCCGAATGTAAACCATACCTATGCGAATGCCGGAAATTACAATGTTACCCTAACTATCATGGCATCTGACAGTTGCCTTGATATTTACAGCCAGATCATAACGATACATCCAAACCCGGTTGCCAATTTTGATTATACCCCCGCCTGCGATGGCATTGCCGTTTCCTTTACGGATATTTCACAGAGTAGTGGCGGTGGATCGCTGGTACAATGGAACTGGGATTTTGGGGATCCCGGTACCGGAGTAGCCAACTTTTCAACGCTTACCAATCCTACTCACCTGTTTTCAGCTCCCGGAACTTTTACGGTTCAGCTGATCGTGGCCACAGCAAATGGTTGTTCTGATACAATTACCAGGCAGGTGGTGGTCAATCCGAGGCCGTTCGTCGATTTTACCACACAGAACAACTGCCAGAACAATGCAGTACTTTTTGAGCCTGCAGCGTCCATGAATACTAATGCCATAGGTAGCTGGAGCTGGGCTTTTGGCGACGGGGTTACCACAACACAACAATCGCCAACGCATTCCTACGCTACGGCAGGTACTTACAATGTTACACTGACTGTTGTAGATACTTCCGGTTGCACCAACACGATCACCAAACCGGTGATTATCATTCCCGAACCCAATGTCAATTTTACCAACAGCCAGCCTGCGTGCAAGCAGTCGTCTGTTTTGTTCAACGACCTGTCGAATGCCCCGGTTGGATATATTGTGCGCTGGGATTGGGTATTTGGTGATGGAAGCACACTGACCGTCAATTTCCCGGGCAATCCGAATGTTACGCATATCTACAATAATTACGGCACATTTAACGTGACGCTGACCATTACGACGAACGACAGTTGTACTAAAACAGTCACCAAACCGGTTGTGGTTGCCCCGAATCCACTGGCAAACTTCTCTTTTGAGAGTACCTGCCAGAATGCACCAGTTCAGTTCAACGATCTGTCGCAGAGCGGTAGCGGATCCATCTCCGACTGGCTGTGGAACTTTGGAGATCCGGCGTCCGGAGCAAGCAACATTTCTACCCTTCAGGACCCTACTCATACTTTTTCTGCTGCTTCAACCTATACCGTTTCATTGATTGTTACCAACAGCGGGGGATGTAAGGATACAGTCAGTGTACCAGTGATCGTACATTCGCTCCCGACGGTTGATTTTACGTCAACTCCAGGTTGTGTAGATGATTCAACTCAGTTTGTCAGCAGCACTTTTATCAATGCAGGTGCAGTTACCACAATACTTTGGGATTTCGGTGACGGGTTTACATCTCCCGACGATGATCCATACCATATTTACACATCCTCCGGCACTTTTACGGTTACGTTAACCGTTACTGACACAGCTGACTGCATAAATTCAGTATCCCATGTTATTGCCATAACGCCTCCGCCTACAGCCTTCTTCCAGGCATCAACGCCAACCTGTTCCAACACGCCTGTCTTCTTTACAGACTTGTCAACGTTGTCGAGCGGTCAATTCTCATCCTGGTACTGGGATTTTGGTGACGGATCCGATACCCTGATCAATGCCCCGGGAAATCCGGATATCTCTCATATTTACACCACTGCCGGCACTTATAGTGTCACACTAAAAGTTACAACCTCATCAGGCTGCGAGGCTGAATATCCTGCCACCATTACGATTGCTACCAGTCCTTTGGCTGATTTTATCTATGACCATACCTGTGCCAACGAAACCGTAAACTTCACCAGTCAGGCTATTCCCAACGGAGGGACTTCTGTTATTGGTTATCTCTGGGATTTCGGCGATCCTGCATCAGGGACTAACAACACATCCAATCTCCAGAATCCTTCTCACATATATGTTAATCCTGGCACATACACTGTTCTGTTTCAGGTAACGAATGCCGATGGGTGTCCCGATACCCTTTCGCAGGTAATAACCATTCTGCCCAAACCTCCGGTTGATTACTCCTGGATAAATACCTGTCTGGGAACTACAACGGAGTTCACGGTTAATACCTCGGTAACCAATGTCGCGGCAGTGCAGGCTTTCGACTGGGATTTCGGCGATGGTACAGCGCACTCATCGCAGCAGGATCCAACGCACACATACACAATCGCCGGTACATTCACAGTAATTCTTACAATCACTGATACGGCCGGTTGTTTCAATTACCGAACATATGCGATCACGATCAATGCCCAGCCTTCGGCTCAGTTCAGTTATACCAGCGGATGCCTGAATACTCCGGTTTATTTCACTGACGAATCCTTTACCTCAAGTGGTGAGCCTGTCACCGGCTGGTTCTGGGACTTTGGTGTGGCTGCAGCGACCAATGATACATCCAGTCTCCAGAATCCATCCTGGGTTTACTCAACACTGGGCGTGTATACGGTCAACCTGATAGTTACTTCGCAGAGCGGATGCCAGGATACCACCCAGGTCTCTGTCCAGGTATTCGGTTTGCCCACTGCTGAATTCAGCTATACAGCTGCTCCCTGCAATAATGGTGCAGTCTATTTTAAGGATTCATCCTACAGCCAGCAGGCCACAATCGTCTCCTGGAGATGGGAATTTGAACCGGGGCAGTATTCCACTTTGCAGAATCCTGTGTATGTCTTTTATTCAGCCGATTCATGCTATGATGTTCGGATGATCGCCACCGATAACCGTGGTTGTGTCGATACTGTTTCACACCAGGTTTGTGTACCGGCAACGCTGACAGCTACATTCACCTATACTCCGACCTGTCATCTGGATTCAACCTATTTTAATCCGGTATTGCTCACTCCAACCGGCGATTCACTGGTATTCTTCAACTGGAACTTCGGTGATCCAACGTCCGGTATCTATAACACCTCAACGCTCCGTTCCCCTTCCCATTATTACAGTCAGCCGGGTACCTATACTGTAATGATGAATGCTACTGATATTCACAACTGTCCTGTATCAAAGAACCTGTTCGTAGTGGTGAACCCGCTGCCTGTTCCGGCATTCAGTTATACCAGCGGAATCTGCGACAGCACTATCTATTTCAACGAGAGTTCTGTAGGGAGCGGAAGCCCCATCACTCAATGGATATGGAATTACGGCGACGGCACTATCGATACAGTGAATGCACCGGCAAATCCGGATCTTACCCATCTGTACGGGGCACCCGGTATGTACTGGGTTGATCTCACCGTGGTGAACGGTAACAATTGTGTTCAGTCGCTGGCCGACAGCGTTCTCGTCAGACCTTGTATTCAGGCTGAGTTCGAACTGATCGATACTCTGATCTGTCAATACCAGATCCTCACATTTGCCGACAGCAGTTATTCTGGCCTTCCAATCAGTAACTGGTTCTGGGATTTTGGTGATGGTACAACTATGACATATAACGATTACCTGAATCCGGTGACACACAGCTACGACAGTTCCGGAACCTATCTGGTGAGGATGGCTGTAACCACTGATGTTGCCGGGAAAGCCATTACCGATTCTGCGTCCATGCTGGTGCAGGTTATTGCCAGCCCATCGGCAAATTATTCGATGAACAGGAACTGCTTTGGCACGACTGCAAAATTCACCAACGTTACAGCGACCAATGGAGTGCCTGTTCAGGGATATTCATGGAATTTCGGAGAACCATCTTCTGCACCTGCTGATACATCAAGCCTGAAAAATCCGGAGCATCTCTACAGCGCACCCGGTTTCTATTCCATCAGACTGATTACTGAGAATATACTGGGGTGCAGGGATACGATCACTCAGGATCTGCAGGTACATCCGCTGCCAACCGCTGATTTCGAAAACTCTCTTTCCTGTGCCGGTGATCAGACGCTATTCACCGATTTATCCGACAGTGCCGTTGCACCTATAGTAACCTGGAACTGGACTTTTACAGGTGATAATGGGCTGTTGGGATACCGGGATACAGAGAATCCTACGTTTACCTTTACAACGCCCGGTAACTACCAGGTGCTGCTTCAGGTTGCCGACACAAATGGCTGCAGAGACACCATCAACCGCACGGTTGTCAGTAATCCGATTCCTGTCAGCATCTTTGCCTACAACGAAAATTTCAACGATATTCAGGGGCAATTACAGTTTGTAAATAGTTCGATTGATGGTGTTAAATACTATTGGGATTTCGGGAACGGGGAAACTTCCTATGCTGAGAACCCTGTTGTCTTCTATCAGGACGACGGAACTTACACGATTGAACTGGTAACCTGGAACGACCTGAACTGTACCGACACCACCCAAATGAATTATGAATTCATGGTGAAAGGTTTGTATATTCCCAATGCGTTCTCTCCGACCAATCCGCACGAAGAAGTACAATTATTCAAGCCTGTCGGCATCAATATCGAGACTTATCATATTGAGGTATACGATCGTTGGGGCAACCTTTTGTGGCATTCAGAAGCCCTGGATGATCTGGGCAGGCCGGCCGAAGGGTGGAATGGCAAATACAATGGCGAACTCGTTCAGGAAGGCGTTTATGTCTGGCAGGCCAGCGCCGTGTTTAAGGATGGCACGATCTGGAATGCGGATAATGTAGGAAATATCGAACCACTGCCTAAATCAGTGAACGGGACGGTTACACTGATACGGTAAAGCAGGTACAGGCTGACAGGTTTTCAGCCGGTCGGAAATTGACTGGAGCAATGGCGCTAGTAGAATCCGGAGAAATCAGAACAGTTTTTTCTTCCCTCCGAGCAGGCCTCCGAGAAGTCCGCGGACGATCTGTCTTCCGATCGTGCTGCCTATCTGCCGGGTAACGGATTGACCGATTGTCTTGGTAAGGTCACCCAGAATCCCTTTATCTTTTGCCCGTTCCCGTGCAAGCCTGTCTTCTTCTTTTTGCTGCCGGGCAGCCTCTTTACGGGCTAGCTCATCGGCTTTTTCCTGATCTTCGCGGGCTTGTTCGGCAGCCTCTTCCTGCTGTTTCTTTTCAATCCTTGCCTGAAGGATTTCAAAAGCGGATTCACGGTCAATAACCCGTTCGTATGCACCTGCTACCAGCGATCTGCGCATGAGTTGTGCGCGTTCATCCGGCATAATAGGACCTATCTGGGCCTGGGGCGGAAGGATCTTTGCTTTCTCCACCATGTCGGGAATGCCTTTATCGTCCAGGAAAGAGACCAGGGCTTCGCCAACCCCCAGCTGCGTTATAGTTTCCTCCACGCTGAGAGCGGGATTCGGCCTGAATGTTTCGGCAGCTGTTCTTACTGCCTGCTGATCACGCGGTGTAAAAGCACGCAGGGCATGCTGGATCTTATTCCCGAGCTGTCCAAGGACCGTATCGGGGATGTCGATAGGATTCTGGGTAACGAAATAAATACCCACTCCTTTGGAACGGATCAGCCGCACCACCTGTTCTATCTTTTCAATAAGCACTTTCGGCGCTTCGTTGAAGAGCAGATGCGCCTCATCGAAGAAAAAGACCAGCTTCGGTTTATCGAGATCACCGGCTTCCGGCAACCGTTCAAATAATTCCGACATCAGGTATAACAACAGTGTTGAATAGAGACGTGGCGACGTCATGAGCTTGTCGGCTGCCAGAATGTTCAGGACCCCATGCCCGTTTGAATCGGTTTGAATAAAGTCGAGAATATCAATGGCAGGTTCGCCGAAGAAAACATCCGCATGCTGTTCCTCCAGAGCTATCAGTTCGCGCTGAATGGCCCCGATGCTGGCAGGTGAAATATTTCCATAGGAGGTAGTGAATTGATCGCGGTTATTTCCGACATATTCACACATTTTCTGAAGGTCTTTCAGATCCAGCAGCAAGAGTTGGTTATCGTCGGCAATTCTGAAAACCAGGCTCAAGACACTGCTTTGAATATCATTGAGGTTCATGAGCCGGCTCAGCAATAGCGGTCCCATCTCCGAGATCGTCGTGCGCAAAGGATGCCCCTGTTCCCCGAACAAGTCCCAGAATGTAACAGGGAATGCATTGTGTGAGTAACCCTGTATTCCCAGTTGCTGAATACGATCCGTTATCCTGGGATTGTCGGTACCCATCTTGCTGACACCCGAAAGGTCACCTTTGATATCCGCCATGAATACCGGTACGCCGATAGAGCTGAAAGCCTCGGCCATTACCTGGAGGGAGACAGTTTTACCGGTTCCTGTTGCACCGGCAATCAATCCATGCCGGTTGGCCATTCTCGGATTCAGAAATATCTCTTTCTCTGATTTGGCAATGAGCAGTTTTCCTTCATTGGTTAGCATAGCCTGAATATTTTAAGGTTATCAATTGAAATCTTCTGTCACCGGATTCCGGTTCGGCAACCGAAGATACAATTTTTACCTTAAAAAAATGAATGATATCAGTACTTCAACAAATCGGAAGCAGCAGAGAATATTTTCTCTTCGTTGGGTAAGATAGCTTTTTCCAGGATCCGGTTAAATCCTACCGGTGTGAATGTTGCCCCTATGCGGCGAACCGGTGCATCCAGGTATTCAAATGCTTCTTCGGTGATCATGGCAGCAATTTCGCCGCCGAAGCCTCCGAAGACCTTGTCTTCATGAACTACCAGCGCTCTGCCCGTTTTGCGGATACTTGCCAGGATGGTTTCTTTGTCAAGCGGAATGAGCGAGCGAATATCCACAACCTCAACGGTTTTGCCGGTTTCACGTTCCAGCGAAGCTGCTGCCGCAAGGCTCATGTGGGTTGTGTTTCCGTATGTGATGATACTCAGGTCATTTCCTGCTCTCCGGATCCTTGCCTTACCGAAAGGAACCTCGAAATCGTCAGGAACATAGGATTCGGCTACAGGATCATTATAGAGGGCCTTGGGTTCCAGGAAAAGGGTAGGCCCTTCCGATCGAATACTGGTTCGCAGAAGTCCGGCGGCATCGTCGGCAAATGAAGGATACACGATCCTTACACCGGGAATGGAAGACAGAGCACCTTCAATGGTTTGGGAATGATAAAGCCCTCCGCCAATGTACCCTCCTGAAGCAAGACGAATAGTGATGTTGGGGGCAAAGGCGCCGTTAGTCCTCCAGTATTCATGGCTGACCTCAAGGTATTGTTCCATGGCAGGCCAGAAATAATCGGCAAATTCTGCCCCTTCAACCACTATACGGATCTTCTTGTTGAAACGGCTCATCCCGTCGGCGGTGCCCATGATAAAATCTTCGGCAATGGGTCCGTTGAAGACTCTTTCGGGACCGAATTCCTGCTGCATTCCCTTGGTTACATTGAAGATGCCGCCCTTTTCCTTGTTGGCAACATCCTGTCCCCAGATGAACGTATCAGGATTTTGTCTGAATTCGGCCTTCAGGGTCTCATTCAGCGCCTGAATGAGCTTTAGTTTTTTACCTTCGGTTTCATTGTGGATTCCGTCAGGATATTTTGCGGAAACATATGGTGCAGGAGAAACAAAATCAAATATCGAAGAAGGGTCCGGATCGGGTGCCGTGAGTGCCTTCCGGTGTGCTGCCATAACCTCTTTCTGCGCCTGTTCGTCAATCTGGTTTAGTTCTTCTTCCGTAAAAGTACCGGAGCGGACCAACTGGATACGGTACCGGTCAAACGGATCGGAGGCTTTGGCGCAATGACGCTCGTTATCATCACGATAGAGTTCATGACGGTCCGAGTTAGAATGGCTGTGTATACGAACGACGCTGGCATGGACGATCACGGGCTCCTGTTGTTCAATGGCATGCCGTTTCGCCTCCGTCATCGCATTCATGGAAGCAAAAACATTCTTCCCGTCACAATGAATGATCCTCAGATTTTTAAATCCCCTGAAATTATCGGCTGCGTATGTGTTGGCTGTCTGGTCGCGCTTTGGAACTGAAATGCCGTAACGGTTATCCTGAAACACGAATACCACTGGCAGCTTTTCGTTGCTGGCCCCGTTTATCGCTTCATATACGTAACCTTCCGACGTGGATGACTCGCCCTGAGAGCTGATTGCAACTCCTCCGGCTCCGTATTTCTTGATAGCCCGGGCAACACCTACGGCATGCTGGGTGTGATTGCCGGTGCAGGAAGAAACATTGTGAATGTTCCATTCCGGTTTAGCGAAGTGGTTCGACATGTGCCTTCCTCCGGATGCAACGTCGGTAGCCTTTGATATTCCGTTAAGGATGATCTCTTCGGCTGTAAGGCCGGCCGATATAGCTGTGAGCATATCACGGTAATACGGGAAGAGATGGTCAGTTTCACGATCGAACACCTGTCCGATTGCCAGTTGAATGCCATCATGGCCGGCATAGGGCGCGTGATAGGACCATCCGAGTGCCTGTTTGAGATAGTTGGGAGCACGGTCATCGAGCTTCCGGCCCAGGCTCATCAGATAATACCACTTCTTGAGAGTTTCTTTGTCTACGGTGTCAAGCCTGAATAATTGCATTTTTTCCATTAATCTTCTTACAAATGAATCTTACACTAAGTCAACCGTGGAAAAAACAGAAGGGGAATCGTTTTGTTCAATATTTTACACGAATACCGAACAAAACAGGGAACTGAAGCAGATATCAGTAACGGATCATTTTGTAATTACCGTCTTCGTGGAGGCGGATGATAGTTGAAGGCCTGGCCTGGGTGTAGACATCCTGCATATAGCGTACTACATAATCAACTCCATTGCGGATCTCTTCCGGTATCTGGCTGAACATGGCAGGTGTAGGTTCCCCTGAAATATTGGCCGAAGTGGAGACAATTGGTTTCCCAAAACGGCTAATCAGCTCCTGGCAGAAAGGTTCTCGGATGATCCGGATACCTACGGTACCGTCGGGAGCTATAACGTTAGATGCCAGATTACGGGCGTTGGAATATATAACCGTGACAGGACTGTCGATGCTTTCCAGCAGATCGAAGGTGATGTCCGGAATGATTTTAACATAGGATGAAAGCCGTTCAAAACGATCCAGGAGGATGAGCATGCTTTTCGACTCAAACCGGCGTTTGAGCTTATACACTTTCTCCACAGCAAGAGGATCGGTGGCATCGCAGCCTATGCCCCAAACCGTATCGGTCGGGTAAAGCAGTGTGCCTCCGGCTTGCAGGACCTTGAGTGCATTGGCTATGTCCTCGCTGATATTCATGATATACAAAATTAATTAATAGTAAATTTCGATCGATGATACAGCAGCATAATCCGAAAAAAAAATCGGTCAGGATCCCCACATTCGTTTTGAATTGCTGACAGATTCCTGTCCTGATGATATCCGCAAACCGTTGAATGGCAATAATTATCCCTGAAATCTGATCCGGCAGATAAATTCTATCTGATTGCCCTGAAAGTTTACTATTTTTCTTTGCCGGCAAAGGCAGTAACTGATCCCAATATAGCCATGAGCCTGATCAGTCCAGTATTGTCATATTAAGCATCTACACGAAACTCGCGGAGGGCATCATTCAGCGAAGTCTTCATGTTTGTGCTTTCCTTTCTTTTACCGATGATCAGTGAACATGGAACATGGTATGTGCCTGCAGGGAATTCTTTAGGCAGTGTTCCCGGGATTACCACAGAACGGGGAGGGACATACCCTTTGTATTCGACCGGTTCCGGTCCGGTGACGTCAATGATCCTGGTAGAGCCTGTGATCACAACATTAGCACCAAGGACGGCTTCCCGGCCAATGTGGGCGCCTTCAACAATGATACAGCGGGATCCGATGAAGCAGTTATCTTCAACGATCACAGGAGCTGCCTGGACAGGCTCCAGCACCCCGCCGATGCCAACGCCACCGCTGAGGTGAACATGAGAACCGATCTGCGCACAACTGCCGACGGTTGCCCAGGTATCCACCATGGTTCCCGGACCGATCCAGGCGCCAATGTTAACATAGGAAGGCATCATGATCACTCCCGGAGAGATGTAAGCACCATAACGTGCTACTGCATGCGGAACCACCCGGATGCCAAGCTCTTTATAGTTTCGTTTCAGCTCCATTTTATCGTGGAACTCCAGCGGCCCTGCTTCTGTAACCACCATCTGCCGGATAGGAAAATAAAGGATAACAGCCTTCTTGATCCATTCATTTACCTTCCAGCCTTCTCCGGGAATGGGTTCAGCAATGCGGACTTCACCCTTGTCCAACATTTCGATGATCGTTTCAATAGCTTTCCGGCATTCAGGGGTCTGGAGAAGATCCCGGTTGTCCCATGCTGATTCAATGATGTTCCTGTAATCTTCGGCTTGAATAGTCATATCCCGTAATTTTCGATACAAAGATACTATGATTAACCGTTTGCAGTTACTGGTATCATTCTTTGGTTTGAGCTGTGAGTTCATTGATCAGCTGCTCAATTTGCTGATTGCAGTTTTGGATCTCTGAGTCATAGTCCTGACTTTTACTTTCAATTGCCAGGCTTGACAGTTGAAGGCTCCTGATCCTCAGTTTACAATATTGTTCCAGCTTAACGTTTCGTTCTTCCAGTTGCCGCGGAAGATCCAACTCATTGAGGCTTCTTACCAGTTTGAGATTTTCATTCCAGTAATATAATCCCCTGAATCTGATCTCATTAAGAAGAATATCGTCAGGTGTCGACGATGACAGGTTATAAACCTCAAGCCCAAGCGATTCCAGTTCGGCAAACTTTTTCATTCTTTGTTCATATGCCGGGATATCGTTTGGGAGGGTGCGAAAAAAGAAAATGATGGCAATAGCCAAACCGGCGGTAAGGATCCCCAGAGAGCGGAATATCAGGTTTTTATCATTCTTCTTCAGCAAGGATGGGTACAAGGAATAACCGACAATGATGCCACTCAGGAGTCCTCCGATATGGGCCGCGTTATCGATGCCTGGTTTCATGCCCATCAGCAAATTGTACATCACAAAGACGCCGATACTGATTAAAAGTGATATCCTGGCCGACTTTTCGAAAAGTTTAGTTGTCAGTAATGCAAGGAACAACCCGTACATACCGAATATTGCCCCCGAGGCACCAACGCTGATTGAAAGTTCGTGCCAGCCCAGACTCGTAAGGCTGGCGGCAAACCCGGTCAATACATAGGTGGAGGCGAACCTGAGTTTTCCCAGCTGGGGTTCCAGCAGAATACCGATAGACCAGAGGGCATACATGTTCATCAGCAGGTGTATGATACCGTAGTGGAGGAAACAGTTGGTAATGAGTCTCCACCATTGTCCGCTGAGAGTATAGGGTCGGCAGTTTGCGCCCCAGTGTATGATGGATTCCGGATCGGGCATAAGGATGTTGATACCTGATAGCGCCATGGCCAGGAAGATCAGGATATTCAGGTCAATTATCAATGGAGTAATTAGAAAGCTGCGGGTTGGAAGGAACAGGCTGATAATTCCCTTCCACGAAGTCTTTCCGGAAAGAACTGAAACCGGCAAATCTGTGGGTTCAATACAGACCTGCTCGTCCGCAGGCGCTTCTGTTTCTTCGTCCGAACTGATTTTTTCAATTGCAGAGGATTCGGTAAAAGCATCCAGGAACTCGCGAATATTCTTTTTGTTTCTGCCCCAATCCATGAGCTGTCCGCCAATGGATGCACTAGTGAGTATAACAGTGCCCTCCCTGATATCCAGACGGAATTCTTCGCCCCATGATTTCATTGATACGCGGGTATAGGCTGTTAATCCGGAAGCCGTGACAGTCCCGGTTCTCCAATGTAGTTTATTGATTGCCTTCGCGGCCGTTTCCATAAATTGCTCAGGAGTCATTCCGTCGAGCCGGACAGCCTCAACGTGTCTGGTGGAAAATGCTGATGTCATGATCGAAATAATAGTTGTAAAGTGAAACTGGTTAAAACGTTATGCAGTCTTGATCGGGCAGAGCGCCGGAAAATTCATCTGTTATTTAGCGGATTGAAAGGGAATAGCCTGACCTGATTGCATGAATGAAATAATAGATCCTGATACCCTGAACTACGATTGGTCATTATACAATTCGTTATTAATCCACGATATTCCGGATTCCCCGTTAATCTTAATAATTATGCTTCAGTAACTTTCTGATTGCAGCCCCCGCATAGCGGATATCACCCCTGAAGACTATAAAACCTGCACGGTCGAGCACGATGGTTGTCGGATAGCTGTGGACGCCAAAAACTTTGGGCAAGGTGTCCATTTCCGGGACCATTATCGGGAAAGTAAATCTTCCTTTGAGTTCGGCAAAGGCCTGGCCGGCAGTATCACCTTTCATTGGTTTATTCAGGGCAAAGAATTGTATTTCAGGGTTTGATTTATACCTGTCGTAAAGCTTCTGAAATTTTGGGAACTGCCTGTAACAATTACCGCAGCTGGTATTCCAGAAATCCAGGACGACAACTTTATTCATCAGTATTCTGTCATCAATAAAGTGCCCCGACTCGTCGACTCCGGTGATCTCAACAGGAGCTTCGGCCGTTATTTTTCCCGTCCATGTTCCGTAATTGAGTTTCTGCTTCAACATTCCATAACCATCTGCAAGAACCCAGGTACATAAGGCTGTCAATAATACGATTGGGAGAATTTTCCATTCCTTTCTCATCGTGTAAGCTGTTGCTCCGGAGAGTATCCCGATAAATTGAGCAATGGTACTTGGCAGGCCAAAAAGGGTTCCATAAAAATGGGTGACATGAATCGGAAAATAGATTGCGATGGGAGGAATTGCTATCCATAAGAGAACCAGGCGTTTTTCGTGCCGGGAAGATGCCTTGCCTAAAAAATAGTATGTCAGTGCTGCGAACAGCAAACAAGCTGCCGCAAACTTATATTGATGACCGCCATAACCGCCAAGCGGCACTATCGCAAAGCAAAGAATAACAGAGGCAAGGGCAATACGTAGATAATCTTTGGTCTTCATTGGTTGATGTATTGAATTGAAGTTAGCAAAATCGTCGGATAGTCATAAAATATAATCAGAGGTCTTCTGTAAAATGCTATAGTAAAGGAATACAATGGAACTTGTACTTGATTTACAGAGATGGCAGGGTTTGGTTCGGATTTATTTACACTCAATTTCCGGAAACGGCATGTTTTCGAGATAAGCCTTCAGTTCGCTTCTTGCCTGAATGCCATACCCTGCAGGGCAGGTTGCCCTCACCATGACAAACCAGCCTTTGTATTTGAACATAAACAGGAATGAACTCAGAGTTTGCTTTTCGTTATGATAATAATCTTTGAAAGTTAACTCAGAGGCAAGTCCGTCCTTCTCCTGAACATACAGCGTGTCGCTTGTGATCACCTTTGCCCTGGCTTTCTGTTGCAACAGCATAAGTTTATATTCATTGAAATGATAGTCCAGTTCCACACCTTTGGATGGATAAACATAGCTTGTGAGCTCAATTTTGCCTTGTGCGCTGTAGGAAACACTGATATCCTTACCCGACTCGTCATAGTTGCGCTGCCCCGTGTAGTAGAATTCCGCGATCCGTGCCGGGAATTTCGTTCCTGAGTAAGAATGATCATACTGGGCAGCGCCCGAAAGAGAGAGCAGGAATATTGCCCCTAAGAACACTGATTTTAAAAGATGATGTTGCATGGTGAATCCTTTTATATTCGACAATTAGTGGATATATCCTTATTACAGGTAATGAAGGTCATTGGTATAATCTCATATAGCGGGTGTAAACATCCTGGTCTGTTTTAGTTTCAATTTGGATAAGTTCATCTCCGAATCCTTGCTTATGAAATAGTATTTCTATCA
The DNA here is from genome assembly GCA_964544545.1 of uncultured Lentimicrobiaceae bacterium. Lineage (GTDB taxonomy): Bacteria > Bacteroidota > Bacteroidia > Bacteroidales > UBA4417 > UBA4417. The sequence goes on from CAZJCG010000004.1 coordinate 29,699, forward strand.
GGTTTTACTTTCCTTTCACCGTCAGCAGGTAGTAAGCGTTGGTAACGTTAAAGAGAATCTCATTTGTTCAGAAATAGCATTAACTCATCAATATTATAAGGCTGGCCATACATGATCTTTTTGAAGAAGGGTGCATAAAATGAGTTGCGTTTCTCTCTTTCACAGCTTCAGTCGCTCCCCGCTAAATAATACTTTCATGTAGTTATGAGTCCAGCACAACCTGCCGGATTTCATTTTTCATCTGTTTTGCAACTATATACTATGGATTGGTTGGTTACTTCCCGGGTGAAATCCTGGTCGGCCGACGGATAGGTCTTCAGCTGGTTCCCGTCGCAGTCGAGCAGGACAACCGGCCAGATACCGTCGCAGAGAGGATCATTCATAAGGGTGTAAAAAACAGTCTGGTTCTTATAGGTTGCCTCGAAAATGGAAACCTTGCAAGTGCAATCGGTAAGAGAAGCTTTGAGCTCTTTAAGCCAGGGAAGGTCCTCAGCCGGATTATTGCAATTGCATGTTTTGTCAGACTTTTCACAGCCGGCGAAAGCAAGCAGGGCAAGGATCAATACCAGACCTTTCATGATTTTGGGTTTTAAAAGGTTATACTGCCGGATTTCCATGGTATTTAAAATGCCTGGGACAACATCGATATCTGATCCGGGGATGCAGGGTACATGGCACCAATTGAATTCAGAAACCCGGACTTTTAATCTTGATATATGGGGACGAAAATCATCAGATGGTTTGTTTAATTGCCTGATTTAATGAATTTTCTTTTTGCCAGCAACTGGCCATCGCGTGATAACAGAAGGAAGTAATTACCAGGGGCCAGGTTGTGCACTTCGATGAATTGTGAGGGGTCTTCCAATGTGCCTGACATGAGTTTCCTGCCGGTCAGATCCAGTATCTGGTAGTGAAGCTGTTTAAACTGCGATGGTAAGCCGGAAAAGTGGAGTTGCCCGTTACAAGGATTAGGCGACAGAAGATATTCCGCAGTCCCGGAAACAACTTCTTCATTTCCGACAGTCCTCCCGCGGATAGCACTTCGTTTGACTGTCAGGGTGTAACTAGTTGCCTGCGTTTCTATCCAGCCATAAAATGTCTCAGCAGGATAATCCATACGGACACCCAAATATCCCGAAAAAAAATATCCATAGGTGGTGTCCCATGAAGGAGGCGGATAGGTTGTATAAAAGTATTGTTGGAAATAATAAACACTGTCATCAACGAAACTCCATACCAGATTGTCGGTGATACTATCATTTTCAGCTAGACAATTAATCCAGTTTTCGGCCGGATTTGATAAACACACCCTCGTCTGAGTGTTCAGGATTCTGACAGTTGACCATGTTGTAAGTTCCATGGGCAGGTTGTTAAGGCTTCCCATGCCGAACAACAGATCGGCAGTGCCGTTTCGGTCGATATCTATTGAAAAGCAGTTGCTTCCGGCATCCAGGTAAATGCTTGAATCCGGTTCGTAATCCTGTGACAGAATGTAGTTCCCTGTATTTTGTCCTGCAGAAATGAAATTCTGGGCTTCATTCCTTCCAGTCAGTAGCAGAAGGAATGCGATTGCCGAAATAAACAGCTTTCTTGTCATAGGTAGGAGTGTATATTTGAAATATTTTACTGATAACCAGATTAATAATAAGAATCGTGATGCCCCCTGTGTAAAGGATCACTAAAGATAAATAAGAAATAAATTGGTATCAAACTATTTCTTGAATAATCATTTTGTGTATTCCGCCCAATGTTGATAATTCTTTCAGGTTTTCTTTTCCTGAATACGATCCGCAGACGATTCGTCATTGCCTAAACCCTTACTTTCCTTACCTTTGCAGCCGAGATGGGAAGAATACTGGCAATTGACTATGGACAAAAACGGGTAGGCCTGGCGGTTACTGATGAACTTCAGATGATCGCCGGGGCATTGACGACGGTTCCCAACAAGGATATACTGACATTTTTAAGCGAATATCTAAAGAAGGAGCATGTTGAACGGATCGTCGTGGGCGAACCCCGGCAAATGAATGGCCTTCCTTCGGAATCAGCCGGAATGATTGAGGCTTTTGTCCGAAGCCTGAAAAAGCGCTTTCCTGAAGTAATGATTGAAAGGGTTGATGAACGGTTTACTTCAAAAATGGCCAGCCAGGCTATTCTCTTCTCCGGGACAAAGAAAAAGGTTCGCCAGGATAAATCGCTGGTGGATAAAGTCAGCGCTGTTCTGATACTGCAATCGTATCTGGAAATGCGTTTTATCTGAAATAACTATTAATAAACTTTATAAGCGGATTCTTGTTAAGAATGACCTGAGTTGGATGTGTTGACTATTTTTGTTTTATCCTCACTTCAACTCCTTATCAAACCTGGTTTATAAATCTGACAAGATATTTGTAATTAAACAATCAGACAGAATGACCATTAGCTGAACATCCCGTCAACATTACGATCGGGGATCAATCCCGTGAGATGTGAGTCAGAATAATTCCTTACCTTTGAATACCAAACTGCCTTTTCTTCATGATACTACCTATTGTCGCCTTCGGCCATCCAAATCTTCGGAAAGTATCCGTTGACATTACTCCTGATTATCCCGGATTGAACCAGTTAATAGAAGATATGTGGGAAACCATGTATTTTTCGGTAGGAGTTGGATTGGCAGCTCCCCAGGTCAACCGGCAGATCCGGCTTTTTGTGATCGATGCGAACCCCTACGTTAAACAATACCCTGAAGCGGAAGGTTTCAGGAAGGTCTTTATCAATGCCCAAATCAAAGAACTGAAAGGGGAGGAGTGGACTTATAATGAGGGCTGTCTCAGCATTCCTGATATTCATGAGGATGTGGATCGCCCGGGCGATGTTCACATCACCTATTACGATGAGAATTTTGAATTTCATGATGAATGGTTCAGCGGAATTGTTGCCCGCGTTATCCAGCATGAATATGATCACCTGGAAGGGATACTGTTTGTCGACAAGATTCATTCGCTGCGGCGTATCATGCTGAAAAGAAAGTTATCAGATATTACAAAGGGAGATATAGATGTTGGGTATAAAATGATATTCCCGCCGAAGAAACATCCCGGGATGCATCACAGATAAACCACCTGTTATTTTACTTCTTGATTATGAAAGCAAGAGTAAACCTGTTAAAGTATCTCTTATTGATACTTGTGGTGTCGGTTACAACCTCATGCCACATGAGGAGGAACAAAATGCGAAGAGAGGCTGCCCGCCTCGAAAAGGAGCTCAACCATATGCCTATTGCCGATACGGCCACGGCTTCGCAACTGGTTGCTGTTTATAAAGAATATGCCAAAAAGTACCCGCGCGATTCGATGGCTCCGGAATACCTGTACCGTTCCGGGAATGTTCGGTTAAATACCAACGATGTGAAGGAAGCGCTGGAATTGTTTTCATTTATTCCGAAGAAATACCCCCATTGTTTTAAAGCGCCTTACAGTCTTTTCATGCAGGGGTATATCTATGAGAATTATCTTAAGGAATATGCCATGGCCGACCAGAAATACAATATTTTCCTTACCCGTTATCCCAGTCATATTATGGCGAGGGAAGTCCGCAACATACTTCCTTACCTGGGCGAAAAGTTTGAAGAGCCGATCAACAGTATGGAATCGTGGATATACATTGAAGAGAAAGGGACGCCGGTCCGCTGACCCGTATTACTTCGCCGAAAAGTCCTCCGTAAGCAGGCTTGTGAGTCCGGAGGCTTTTACATCCAGAGCCAGGTATCCGTCCTTGCAATAGGAGATTCGTCCGGTTTGTTCGGAAACGATGATGGCTACTGCATCCGTCTTTTCCGTGATTCCGATGGCTGAACGATGTCGCAAACCCAGTTCCACAGGCAGATCCCTGCTCGAGGAGACAGGCAGGATACAGCGTGCGGCTTTTAACCGGTTGTCGACAATTACCACAGCACCATCATGTAAGGGATTATTCTTGTAGAAAATGCTCTCAATCAACTGGTCGGATATCTGACTATCGATCACCGTGCCGGTTTCGGTGTACTCGGAGAGATCATTCCTGCGGGAGATTACGATCAGCGCTCCGGTGCGGGAAAGCGACATGCGATGGCAGGCTTGCACAACCGGATCAATATCGGCCAGGTCTTTAATTTTAAGGTTGAGTTTCCAGAAAAGGAACCGGCTTCGGTTCTTCTGAACAAAACCCGGTGAACCGATCGCCAGCAGGAACTTCCGTATTTCGGGCTGGAACACGACGATAAAAGCAATAAAGCCCACCGAAATGAATGCACCCAGTAGATCACTCAGCAGGTCCATTCCAAGGGATGTAACGACCCGCCAGATGACGAAGATTGCCAGGATGCCCAGGAAGATGTTCACCGCGGCCGTACCTTTCAGCAGGTGGTAAAGCATGTAGAGGAGGATGGCGACCAGCAGAATGTCGATCACATCCAGTACACGAATATGAAGAAAGAGAGGGATCATGGAATTACCGGTTCACACGGCAAATATAGTTAAACGCTTCCATCCCTGAATGCGCTGACGACTTTAATCACCTGAACGGCCTCTTTCACGTCGTGAACCCGCAGGATATCGGCGCCTTTCAGCAGGGCGAGTGTATTCAAAACCCCTGTGGGATGAAGAGCATCTTCCGGCTTGATATTCAACAGTTTATTGATCATCGATTTCCTTGAAACACCTGCCAGCAGTGGCAGATGGAAATCGCAGAATGCGTCAAGGTGCCGAAGCAGAGCATAATTATGAGAGAGGGCCTTCCCAAATCCAAAGCCGGGATCCAGGATCACCTCGGAAACACCGGCATCCCGAAGTTTTTTCAGGTTCATTTCGAAAAAGGCATGGATCTCTGCGACAGGATCTGCATATTCAGGCATTTGCTGCATGGTAGCCGGAGTGCCCTGCATGTGCATTAATACATATGGTATTTTATATGATGCTGCAACGCTGAACAGTTCCTGATCGAAGGCTCCGGCAGAGATGTCATTGATGATGCCTGCACCCAGGTCGCAGGAGGCTCGGGCGACATCTGACCGAAAGGTATCAATGGAAAGGATGGCATCAGGGAATTCTTTGCGAATTGCTCTGACTGCCGGGATCAACCGGCGCATCTCTTCTTCAGGCGATACATCTGCAGCGCCCGGCCGTGTAGATACTGCCCCGATATCCAGGATGGCAGCACCTTCCTCAAGCATCTGTCCCGCCCGGGCCAGGTATTGCTCTTCATCGAAATAGCAGCCACCGTCGAAAAATGAATCCGGCGTTATATTCAGGATGCCCATAACCACCGGGTTCTCCAGCGAAAGGATATGATCCCCGCAATGGAGTGAACGTGTTTTGAAAAAAGCTGTACTTTTATCTCTTGAATATTCCATATCGTTAACCGAAACTGCCAATGCACAAAGGTACTGATTCCATGCCAGCTAACACTCTTGAACAATTCGACAACGTGATCAATGAATGCCGGAATGTCTTCATGGCAAAAATGGTTGACTATGGTTCAGCCTGGCGCATCCTTCGTCCGACTTCCCTCACCGATCAGATCTATATCAAAGCCAATCGCATCCGCAGCATCCAGAAAAAGGGTGAAAGCAAGGTAGATGAAGGCATCGTTCCGGAATTTGCAGGAATAGTCAATTACTCTATCATGGCGCTGATCCAGCTGGAACTGGGCGATGCTGAAGAAGTGCATATGAATGCCGATACTGCCGGAAGGATGTTTGATTCCTATGCCAGACAGGCAAGAGACCTCATGGGTGACAAAAATCACGATTACGACGAGGCCTGGAGAAAGATGCGGATCAGTTCACTGACTGATATCATTTTAATGAAATTGTTGCGTATCAAGCAGATAGAAGACAACAACGGAAAAACGCTGATCTCGGAAGGACTGGAAGCTAACTACCTGGATATAGTCAACTATGCCGTTTTCGCTTTGATCCGGCTAAGTGAACCATCCACATCTCATTTCTAACTCCATATCTGACATTCACTTTATAAGATGAAAGCCATAGCCAACATTAGCCGATTACTTGCAGGTGCTGTATTTGTATTCTCCGGCTTTGTAAAGGGGGTAGACCCGCTGGGCACCACTTACCGCATCGAAGATTATTTTTATGCCTACCATTGGGAATTCTTCCTTCCGCTGGCACTGTTTTTCTCTGTTGCACTGTGCACCCTGGAATTCACCATTGGTGTTATGCTGTTGCTGAACCTCAGGATGAAACTTGCATCCTGGCTGTTGCTTCTTGTGATGGCCTTCTTTACCTGCGTAACGCTCTACGATGCGCTGTATAATCCGGTTCCCGATTGCGGTTGCTTTGGGGATGCCATAAAACTGACCAACTGGCAGACCTTTTACAAGAATTTGGTGCTGATAGTCCTGGCAATCATTGTTTTTGCATACAGGAAACGGTTCAGCGGATTTATGAAACCGATGAACCAGTGGATCGGTTCTTTCGGAACTGCGTTGCTGTTTGCCGGTTTTGTGATCTATTGCTTTATGCACCTGCCGGTGGTGGATTTTACCGAATGGAAGGTCGGGAACAAACTGTACCCTGAGAATCCGCAACCCATAAAATACTTCCTGACCTATCGTGATAAGAACAACGGGGAATCCAGGGAATATCTTTCCCCGCAATATCCTTATGACGACAGCACCTGGATGGCAACGCATGAATTCGTTTCACAGCGTACGGAAGATCCGAACCAGTACTCCGGAAAAAATCTGATCATCACGGATACATTGCAGAATCCTGTCACAGAATCTGTTATCCGGAATCCGGGATACCAGTTGATTGTTAATGCCTATAGCCTGCAATCCACGAATGCAGAAGCGTTCAGGAAAATTCAGGCATTCAGTCAGCAGGCTGCGAAAAACGGTGTTTCCACTGCCGTTCTGGTGAGCGCTGAGGCTCCGGAAATTGTCGCGTTTACCAAAAAGAACAATCTTACGATGGATTTTTATATTGCAGACGACATTCTGCTGAAAACCATGGTGCGCTCCAATCCCGGGATTATGCTGCTGAAAGGCGGTGTGATCATCCGCAAATGGCATTGGCGCGACCTGCCTGATTTTGACGATTTCGGAGCAAAATACCTCAGGGGACCTGTCAATTAAACGACCGGATGTTCAATTATATCCTCAAACGGTTGTTCTATGGCATTCTGGTACTTATCGGTGTTATAACCCTTATCTTCTTCCTGTTCAATGTGCTTCCCGGCGATCCGGCCAGGATGATGCTCGGACAACGTGCTGATATGGCCTCTGTTGAGGCGATCAATCGCGATCTGGGCCGCGATAAACCGCTGACGGTTCAGTACCTGTGTTTCCTGAACGATCTCTCTCCTTTGTCATTTCATAATACCTCTGATAGCAGCAGTGCATTTTTCCTTTCGACGCTGCGGTATCCTTCTTCCATAAAGCTGGCAAAGCTTGGGGTTAATAAAGTTGTGGTGCTGAAGAAACCTTACCTGCGACGATCCTACCAAAGCAAACGGCCTGTCGCAGATATACTGGCCGATGCATTTCCTCCGACTATGATCCTTGCTACGGTAGCCATGCTCGTAGCTACACTGTTAGGGTTAGCCCTTGGGATACTCAGCGCCCTGCACAAAGACAGCCTTTTCGATCGGACAGCAATGATCGTATCTGTGCTGGGAATGTCATTGCCTTCATTTTTTGCTGCAATCCTGGTGGCCTGGCTGTTTGCATTTGTCCTGGCAGATTATACCGGCCTTTCGATGTTCGGAAGCCTGTATACGGTGGACGATTTTGGGAACGGTGAATACCTTAACCTGAAAAACCTGATCCTTCCTGCCTTTACTTTGGCTATACGCCCCTTGGGTATTATCACCGAACTAACCCGTTCATCGATGCTGGAGGTGATGTCGCAGGACTATATCCGGACTGCACGTGCCAAGGGTCTTTCGCAGGGCGCCATCATTTTCAGGCACGCTATGAAAAACGCTATGAATCCTGTGGTCACAGCTGTATCAGGCTGGTTCGCATCCCTTCTGGCAGGTGCCGTTTTCATCGAATACGTTTTCGACTGGAAAGGGGTAGGAGTGGTGATCGTAGATGCCCTCGAAAAGTATGATTTCCCGGTAATAATGGGCGCAGTGCTGTTTATTTCGGTAATACTGATCATTATTAATATTTTTGTTGATCTGATTTACGGTCTCCTGGACCCGAGAATTCGGTACAGTTGACAGGGATGTGTATTGGATGAAATGAGTACTATCATTCAAAATTACCATCAACTGTAAATTCCATTAAATTGACACTCAGAAGAACAGATGTCAGTTGGATACCCGTCAGGAGGCAGGACCTGCAACCGGATACATCACGCAAACAATTGAAAACCTTATAAATACTTACTGATAATTAATACCTGATCGATATGAGAAAAAAAATTGTTGCCGGAAACTGGAAGATGAATAAATCATTCCAGGAGGCTGATGACCTGTTATTTGAGATCACCGACGAGTTAAAGGATAAAGGACGGGGCGAAACCGAAGTGATTGTCTGTCCGCCTTTTCCTTATCTTGAAATGGCCTGCGATATTGCCGCAGACAGTGAATTTCTGGTTGGGGCACAAAATCTCAGTCAATGGGAGAATGGTGCTTACACGGGCGAAATTTCAGCCTCGATGCTGCATTCGATGGGAGTGACCTACTGCATTCTGGGCCATTCAGAGCGCCGGAGCTATTTCGGTGAAACCGATGCAGTGATCGCAGCTAAGATCGATCTTGCCCTCAAATACAACATCATTCCTATCTACTGCTGCGGTGAAGTGCTGGCCGAGCGGGAATCAGGCAGTCATTTTGAAGTTGTGAGAAAACAGGTGAGTGAAGCTTTATTCCATCTGGGGAAAGAGGCTATGCAGCAGATAGTGATTGCCTATGAGCCGGTTTGGGCCATCGGCACCGGTAAAACAGCCACACCTGAACAAGCCCAGGAAATGCATGCCTTCATCCGCGGGTTGATAGCTGAGAAATTCGGACAGGAATTAGCCGACGAAACCACTATCCTCTACGGTGGCAGTTGCAATGCCAAAAATGCTGCTGAACTTTTTTCCAAACCGGATGTCGACGGTGGTCTTATCGGCGGTGCTTCTCTTAAAGCCGGCGACTTCATCACCATTGTGAATTCTTTCTGAAAAGGGGATATAATCTGGCATTCCAGCCCGGCAAAGTAAAGGCCCTGTTTATTTTAATCCGCTGTTCTATGGATTACGTTGAGATTACCTGCAGGTTACAACCTGACAGCAATATTTCCGAAGTGCTCATCGCCCTGCTGGCTGACCTGGGCTTTGAAAGTTTCGTGGAAAATGAAGGTGAAGTGGCGGCCTATATTCCTTTACCTTCATTTACAGATGACATAAAGCAAGCGCTTGATTCACCCGGAATCCGTGATCTCATGGAATCATACCGGCGAAAAACGATTGCCGATCAGAACTGGAATGCAGTATGGGAGAGCGCCTACGAGCCTGTGGTCATTGATGGCCGATGTATGGTGAGAGCCCCGTTTCACGAAAAAATCGGGAATATCGAATTCGACATCCTGATAATGCCAAAGATGTCCTTTGGTACAGCTCACCATGAAACTACCCGTTTGATGGTCCGATACCTGCTGGAAATGAATCTGGATGGGAAAAGCGTGCTGGATATGGGTTGTGGCACGGGCGTACTGGCAATACTGGCTGCCATGAAAGGGGCATCTCCTGTGGTAGCAATCGATAACGACGAATGGGCTTACGAAAACGCCCGCGAGAACGTTTCAGGCAATAAAGTCCAACCCATCGAAGTTCTTATGGGGGATGCTTCCCTGATTGTGGGAATGCATTTCAATATCGTAATTGCTAACATCAACAGGAATATCCTGCTGTCAGATCTTCCTGCCTATCGTCAGTGCCTTCCTTCAAAAGGTATGTTGCTGATCAGCGGCTTTTACGAAGAAGACCTGCCTGTTTTGCGCGAAAAAGCATCCTCAATAAACCTGGAATTCAAGAGCATGAGAACTGAAAACCGCTGGACGGCTGCCTGTTTCGAGGCTCAATAGGAAAAACAACCTGCTTCTATGAAAAAGGCTATTCCTGTTGCATTACTTCTGTTTGTTGCGGTAATCACAGTGTCCGCCCAGGATAAATACAGGCCTTTTTCTTCTGATTCACTCTTTCTCCGGGACCTAACCGAACGCTTTGGCAGCGTCGGGGAATCCTATGAAAAAGAGGCACGAGAATGCCTCTCTGCCATCCAGTATCAATGGACATCCAACCTCTTACTGCCCCGGCAGAAGGATCAGATCCGGCAGATCTGCACCGTTATGCTTGATCAGAAACTCGGTGTGTCGCCGTTCTACGTCGCTTACCTGAAGGCTGTTGCCCTTATGGTGCGGCGAAATCAGGAACAGCATGCTTTTGATGTCTTTCATGAAAGCGTACTATACTGTCTGAACGGGAAAACCCCGACAAGGAATACGTTGGCATATCTGAACCAGGTGAGTCTTCTTCTTACCGACTATGCTTTTCTGAAAACGAACACGGAATCCTGGCTGTGCCGCAGAGCAACTTTCAAGTTCACATTCGAAACTGAACCCTCCTTCACGTTTCCGGACCTGGATCTGGCTTGCGTAGGCCGTAACGACAGTGCCTGCATTTATAATACCCGGGGAACCTTTTTCCCTTTATCGCAACAATGGGTCGGAACAGGCGGAAAAGTTTACTGGGACAGGGTAGGGCTCAGCCGGGATGAAGTGTATGCGACTCTATCGAACTATACTATAAACACAAAGCTAACATACTATTCGGCCGACTCCGTTATCATGTATCACGGTGGTTTCGTAAAGAAACCCCTCCTGGGCCGGCTCGAAGAAAAGATGATGGCCGATGTGACCCCGGAAAGGGCTGTCTATCCGAAGTTTTTCATGTATCCGGGAAGCAGCGTCATTCTGAATATTTTCAGAAGTATAGAGTATGAAGGCGGCTTCTCGCTGGAAGGATCTAAAGTGATCGGTTTCCCCACAACCAAACGACTACCGGCGATCACCATTTACCGGGATAAGAGCCCTTTTATTGAACTCAGATCCAAGGAGTTCGTGATCCGTCCCGATCGTTTTGTTTCAGCCCGCGCCGCCGCTGTGATCTATTTCGGGGAGGATTCGATCTACCACCCCGGAGTTCAGGTAAGGTACAACCTTGAAACCAATGAAATAGCCATGATCCGCATGGAAGAGGGACTCTCACAAAGCCCTTTCTTCAATTCCTACCACCGGATCGATATGTCGCCCGAGGCCCTGTACTGGAAGCTGGATGATCCTGTGATGAGTTTTGAAACGATGCGTGGCATTCGCAGCAAAGGTGAAGCATTGTTCGAGTCATCCGATTATTTCAGCGGATACCGGTACGATAAACTGCAGGGGATCGATGATGTCAATCCGGTGAACCAGGTGATATCCTATTCAAGGAAAAACGGAACAAACACTTTTTATGCGGAAGACCTGGCGAATTATACAAAGAAACCATTGGAACAGATCAGGGCCCAACTCATCAAACTGGCCAATTCCGGTTTCCTGATCTACGATATCGATAACGATTTTGTAACGGTCAAACCCAGGCTGAATGAATTCCTCGCTTCACGAAACGGTTTCAAGGATTATGACATCATCCAGTTCAATTCGTTTGTGGAGAAAGGTGCCAATGCTTCCCTGGACCTTAAAAGCATGAACCTGACCATCGTGGGTGTAAGGCAGGTAATGCTGAGCGATTCCCAATATGTCTACATCATCCCGTATGATCAGAAGATCATCCTCGGAAAGAACAGAGATTTCAATTTCGTAGGCCGTGTGCATGCCGGATTTTTTGATTTCTATGCACATGAATGCTCATTCAATTATGATAAGTTCCTGATGGACCTTCCGCAGATCGACTCCCTGGTGCTTGCTGTGCCCTCCTGGGATGTAGATCAGGCCGGTTATCATCACCTGGTGAGAGTGAAGAATGTACTGGCCGATATGAGCGGGGTACTGGAAATCGATGCCCCTGACAGTAAATCAGGCAGAAAATCCCGTTCGGAGTTCCCCCGGTTTACCAGTAAGGATAACAGTTTCGTTTACTTCGATAAGAAACAGATACTCAACGGTGTCTACAAGAGGGATAATTTTTATTACAGTGTGGATCCGTTCTCGATGGACAGCCTGAACCGCCTGCCTGCAGAGAATGTGCGATTTAATGGAAGGTTGATATCAGGCAACATTCTACCGGATATCGAAGAACCTCTGACGGTGCAACACGACTATTCCCTGGGTTTCCAGAAGGTGATTCCCGCCACGGGAATACCTGTGTACGGCGGAAAGGGTGTGTTTTCCGATACCCTGAAACTTAGTAACAATGGCCTGCGGGGATCGGGGTCTCTGAAATATCTGTCGTCAGTAACCCGGTCGGATGATTTTCTGTTTTATCCTGATTCAACCACTGCGCTGGTTAAGGAATACGATCTGGCACAGGCTGTCGGACAGTACGAAAATCCCGATGCGAAAGTCCATGAAGCAAAAGTAAGATGGATACCCGGTGAGGATGTGATGTACGTGAGCAACACGGAGAAGGAGAAGTTCAGTATGTTCAACAAGAAGGCCACCCTGGCAGGATCATTGGCTCTGACGCCAACCGGACTTAAAGGGAAGGGCCTTTTCGAGTTTGAAGATGCCCGGGTGAACTCCAATACTTATTCCTTTAATTCGAATGCATTTTCGTCAGATACGGCTGACTTTACCCTGCTAACACCCGACCATAAGGCAGAAGCGCTGAAAGTCCATATCTTTAAAACAGAGATAGATTTTAACCGGCGTGCCGGACATTTTACTGCCTCCGGGACAGGCGCCCTCATGGAGTTCCCGGTGAACAAGATCAATTGCGTGGTTGATGAATTTGATTGGCTCATGGATGCTCACAAGCTCCAACTGGTAAATCAGACGTCCTTTACCAGGGAGCAATACATGAAAATGACCCCCGAGGAACTTATCAATCTGGATCCTTCTGCAGAGCGATATGTGTCAACGGATCCGAAACAGGATTCCCTGCGATTCTTTGCAATGACAGCTCTGTATGACCTGAGCGCCAATGTCCTGCAGGTGGAAGATGCCCGCATTATCCGGGTTGCAGATGCGGCGATCTTCCCAAAGGATGGCAAACTACTGATCGCCAGAGACGGAGTGATCGGCGAATTGAAACAGGCTTCCATCATTGCCAACAGACAGGATCGTTTCCACACCATCTATAACGCTACGGTCACCATTGAATCGAAGAACAGTTATAAGGCCAGGGGGCTATATGACTATGTGCCTGCCGATGGAGAAATGCAAACACTGGAAATGCGGCATGTGGCTGTCAATGGGCAGGGAAATTCCTATGCGTTGGCCACAGTAACCGATTCGGTGAATTTCCTCCTGAACCGCTATTTTGGATTCCAGGGAAATATTGAAGTACATGCCGAAAAGAAAGAACTGACATTTGAAGGCGGTTATCAGCTTAAACATGCCTGCGACAAGATAAACAGGGAATGGATTAAACTGAATGCCGAGATCGATCCCAAAATGATCATGATCCCGGTTGAAGGTGACATAGAAAATACAGGCAACGGTAAACTCCGGGTCTCCGTCTTCTATTCCATGACCGATAACACGCTGAAACCAGGCTTCTTTGTTAAACCTGACAACGTTACCGATCAGGACCTGGTAGCTGCTAACGGATGGTTATTGTATGATCCCGTGAAGGGAGAGTACAGAGTTACTACTGCGGATAAACAGAAGGATATCCTGACGGCCGGAAACATGCTGTCGCTCAACACAAGCCGTTGTGTATTGTCGGGTGAAGGGATGATCAACCTGACTGGCAGCCTGGGTCGCATGAACATGATGTCATCCGGCCGGGTGGTTCATTCAACGCTGAATGATTCCACTTCCCTCAACATTATGTCGGCTCTCGACTTCTTCTTCTCCGAAGAAGCCTTGAAGGTAATGGCCGACGATATCAATGCTACTGACCTGAAAGGTATCGACATCAGCAATGTAAATTATACGCGCCCGTTACGGGAGATGATCGGACAGGAAGAAGCCGACCGTCTGCTCACAGAGCTCAGCCTGTATGGGCAATACCGCAGGTTCCCCGAGATACTGAACCATTCTCTGGTACTCACCGACCTTAGCTTGTCATGGAACCCGGAAACACGCTCATACATTAACAACGGACTGATCGGTATCAGTAATATCGGCAGGACCAACGTTAACCGATATGTGAACGGTTATGTTGAGATCATCAAACGGCGGACCGGTGACATGTTAAATATTTACCTGGAACCAGAATCGGAAAAATGGTATTTCTTGTCCTATTCAGGGGGTACCATGCAGGCGCTTTCTTCCAACAAGGCATTCAACGACAAGCTTACAGGACTAAAGGAGGATCAGCGGGTAATTAAAGCCGGTGACGGATTACCCAGTTATCAATACATCATTTCCACCAGCGACAAGAAAACCACCTTCCTAAGGAAGATGAGGCAGTTGAAAGGTGAATAGAGGGTAATGGCTTCTCTGTCAGGAATGAGGATTGACGAATTAAGACTGAACGCCTGATCCGGGAATGGTAGTTGGCTGCTTATCAGTGTTCTGATGTGAGTGATTAACGAACAGCCTGAGATACTGTTTCCTGGAAATCTGAATGCATTGATCTGCTGGCCATCAGTAATAGAAAATAGACACAGAGTAAAAGGAATCGCATGCTTCACCCATACTTTTTGATTGTTGCCGGAGGAATCGTCGCTTACCTGATCGGATCGGTTTCTTTTTCGGTGTGGATCGGGAAAATCTTTTATGGCGTCGACGTCAGGAAGAAGGGCAGCGGGAATGCCGGGGCAACAAATACAATCCGGGTGCTGGGACTGAAGGCCGGCATCATTGTATTGCTGTTGGATGCCCTGAAAGCATGGGGCGCTGTTAAACTGGCCCCGGTTTTTGCCGGCGGTTCTTTTTCACAGGAAGGACTTGTTACTTACAGCATAATTCTTGGAGCCCTGGCCGTACTGGGACATGTATTCCCCCTGTATACCGGTTTCAAGGGTGGTAAGGGGGTGGCGTCAATTGTAGGTATGGTGATCGCCCTTTATCCTTATGCCTTTATTGCTGTACTTTCGTGGTTTATACTGGTGTTCCTCCTGTTCCGTTATGTCTCGCTCTCATCCATTACCAGCGCAATCCTTTTTCCGTTTCTGGTAATTTTTGTTTTCCATGAACAATCCGTTTCCCTGATCATTTTATCCATCCTGATCGCATTGTTCATCCCGATTACACACCGGAAGAATATCAGGCGACTGTTGAAAGGGGAGGAGCTTCGGATGAACTTCAAAGCAAAGCGTGATCAGAGTTCAGAAAGTGATGTCAAGTAATACAGAGACCGTTTTAACTAATTTCTTTGATCATCCGCCCTATGCTCTCTGCTCATTGCCCATTGCTCTTTGCTCTTTGCTCTTTGCTCTTTGCTCCTTGCTCCTTGCTCCTTGCTCTTAGCCCTAAGCTCTCTGTTCCAGCCGGGAAAAAATACTTGCATGAAACATGACTTCTTTCATAACATGTTAATATCTTAGCAAAAGACAATTTTCTTTTCTCAGAGAAGATTTCTACTTTTACATTTGCAATCTTAGCTCTGATAAATATTTGAAATACAGACACCTATGAAATTTATCATTAACAGTCACCTTTTGCTCAGGAAACTTCAGGCACTGAACGGTGTGATCAACAGTAGCAACACCCTGCCAATCCTGGACGACTTTCTGTTCGAACTTGAAGGTACCACCCTAAAGGTGACAGCCACCGACCTGGAGACAACCATGGTTATGTCGATGGAAACCACCATGGCGGATGAACCTGGCAAGATCACCATTCAGGCCAAGTTGCTGCTGGATTTTCTGAAGTACTTGCCGGATGCCCCGCTTACCTTCAACATCGATCAGAACACCCTGGCTGTCGAAGTGCTTTCAAGCGAAGGGAAATACAAGATGGTCGGGCACAATGCAGATGACTATCCGCAACTACCTGCTCTTACCGAAACCACAACGGTTGAAATCCCTTCTGCCGTAATCTCTGCCGGGATATCAAAAACCGTTTTTGCTACCGGTAATGATGAACTCCGGCCGGTGATGGGAGGGGTCTTCTTCGAATTCACCCCGGATTACCTCACCTTCGTTGCCACGGATGCACATAAGCTTGTGAGATACCGCAGGCTTGATACCAAACTTGATTTGTCAGCCTCATTCATCGTTCCGCGAAAGCCGCTGAATGTCCTGAAAAACCTGTTATTAAATGAAGAGTTCCCGGTAACTGTTGAATACAACATTACCAACGCATCCTTCTCTTTCCAGGGGGTGACGCTTTACAGCCGGCTGATAGAAGGGAAATACCCTGCTTATGAAGCAGTTATTCCAAAAGATAATAAAAACCTGCTAACTGTCGACCGCCTTGCATTCATCAACTCCGTCAAACGCCTTTCACCATTTGCCAATCAAAGCACTCACCAGGTGCGTCTGCGGATCAGCGGACAGGAACTGCTGATGAATGCCGAAGATATTGATTACTCCAATGAAGGCGTGGAACGGCTGAACTGCACCTACGAAGGCGAGGATATGGAGATCGGCTTTAACTCAAAATTCCTGCTGGATATGGTCAGCAATCTTGAAACGGATGAAATCTGCTTTGAACTTTCCGGCCCGACACGCGCAGGGATCATCCTTCCGGTTGCCAACGAAAACCAGGAAGAGAATATCCTCATGCTGGTTATGCCGGTTATGCTGGCTCAGAATTAATAATTGAGAAACATTCGATTGAAAAGCTCCCGTTCACCCAGGTGAACGGGAGCTTTTTTCAGTTACCAAGTGAGTCGATGATCTCTCCCAACTCCATCCAGAGCATCGTTTTCTCCTCGATTAGTTTCTCCAGTTCCGAATAACGCATCGAAAGGGTCCGTAGTTCATCCACCGGTGCCACACCTTCGTTCAGCCTCGAAAGCGTCATTTCTTTCTCCTTTTCGAGAGAGCCAATCTCTGTTTCCAGCGCCTCAAATTCTTTCAGCTGCTTGTAGCTTGGCTTCGTGGGAGCTTTCTTACCGCGCTCCTGCCTGTCAGGCTTTCCTTCCAGGTCGCGTTGAGCCCGTAACTTTTTCTGTTCCCGTATGCGCCATTGATAGTATTGGGTATAATTTCCGTAGAAGTCCTTGATCTTTCCATTTCCTTCGAAAACGAACACATGGTGGCAGAGCTTATCCAGAAGGAAACGGTCGTGCGAAACGATCAGCAGGCAGCCCGGGAAATCGAACAGGAATTCCTCCAGCACCTGAAGTGTGTTGATATCCAGATCGTTGGTGGGCTCATCCAGGATAAGAAAATTCGGATTCTTGATCAGTTGCAGCAACAGATACAACCTTCGCTTCTCCCCGCCGCTCAGACTGCTGAAATAGGCCTGCTGAACCGGATAGGTAAAGTTAAAATGGTTCAGGAACTGCGAAGCCGACATGGTCCCTTTTTTCATCTGGATCTCCTCGGCAACGCCTTTAACAATATCGATCACCCTTCTGTCTTCCTTGAGCTTTAGTCCTTCCTGGGTGTAATAACCCATCACAACGGTCTGCCCCTGTGATATCCTTCCGACATCGGGCTGCAGGCTGCCGGCGATCAGGTTCAGCAAAGTCGATTTTCCTGCCCCGTTCAGTCCTACAACTCCGATCTTTTCACCTTTCTTGAAAATATAGGAGAAGTCATCTACAGCCATGAAATCGCCAAAACGCTTGGTGATGTTATCCACCTCGATGATCTTTCCGCCCAATGGATTGGCATTCACCCCGAATTCTATCGTCTTGTTTTTATGCAGATTGGTTGCCTTCTCCCTGATCTCATCAAACGACTCGATCCGGGCTTTCGATTTGGTAGTCCTGGCTTTCGGCATCCGCCTTATCCATTCGAGTTCAGTACGGTAGAGGTTGCGGGCTTTCTCCTGCATCTGCTCTTCCATGATCTCTTTTTCAGCCTTCTTCTCAAGATAATAGGAATAATTTCCCCGGTATGGGAAAATAGTGTTGCGTTCAAGTTCCACGATCGAATCACATACATTATCCAGAAAGTAGCGGTCGTGGGTTACGAGTAGCAGGCTGAGTGCTTCGCGCGACAGATATTCTTCCAGCCATTCTATCATCTCAAAGTCGAGGTGGTTGGTAGGCTCGTCCAGGAGCAACAAATCAGGCTTGCCGATCAGCGTATGTGCCAGAGCTATTTTTTTACGTTGCCCTCCCGAAAGTTCTTTGATCGGCTGCGAAAGATGGTGAATATCAAATTGCCCCAGGATCTCACGCGCCCTGGATTCATAATTCCATGCATCTGCGGCATCCATCCGGAGCATTGATTCACTGAGCCGGTTTTCACTTTCCTGGCCTGGATGATCATTCATGTCGTCCAAAGCCTGCTCATACTGGTGCAACGCCCGCATGGCATCATTGTCCGACGTGAAAAGAGCGTCCAGCACGGTAGACTCAGGGTTGAAAAGTGGATTCTGATCCAGATAGGAGATGCGTAGATCGTTCCTCAGTGTGACCTTTCCTGAATCAGCGGCCTCAATACCAACCAGAATGCGCATCAGGGTGCTTTTCCCGGTTCCGTTTCGGGCGATCAGGGCAAGTTTCTGACCTTTCTCTATACCAAAACTAATGTCCTCAAAAAGTATTTTTTCGCCGTAAGATTTCGAAAGATGTTCTGCCTGTAAATAATTCACCGGAAAGCTTGTTTTGGGTTGCAAAAGTACCGATAATGCCTTGCCTGAATGCCGTGCGGCAATAAAAAAGCTCCCCTGGGAGGAGGAGCTTTAAAGTCCTGTTGATGAAATGCTTATCGCAGCCTGACATTAATAGCCTTAGGGCCACGACGATCTTCAACAATCTCAAAGGTCACCAGGTCATCGTCCTTGATCTTGTCAATAAGACCTGTAACGTGTACAAAAACATCTTTTTGTGTTTCATCATCCAGGATAAAACCAAATCCCTTCTGCTGATTGAAAAACTTTACTTTTCCAGTGGACATTGTAATGGGTATTAAAAATTAAAAAATTGAGAAACAAATACAAATGTAGTGTATAAAAGGGCAGTTTGATATTAATTTCCGGGATTTTTTATTTAAATGGGAGGAATTGTTTTTATAGTATATTGATTTTCAGGTAAATCCTTCTTTAGAATCTGTGTAGATAAGAAAGAAGAAATGCAGCCGGATCCTCTATTAATCGGACGGCTGCATTTCTGCGTGCACAGTATTATCTGGCAGTTTGTGTTATATCAGAGTTGGGGACCGGCTGCAACCAACCGTTTACCTTCTTCATTATCAGTGTACTTTTCGAAGTTAGCTATAAACTTCGATGCAAGGTCCTTTGCTTTTAGATCCCATTCATCCGGGTTGCTGTAAGTCATCTTGGGATCAAGCACCCCTGTATTCACACCGTGCAGTTCAGTAGGTATGGTCAGGTTAAAGTACGGGATGGTCTTGGTTGGAGCATGGTCGATTGATCCATCCAGAATGGCATCAATGATTGCACGGGTGTCCTTGATGGAAATACGCTTGCCGGTTCCGTTCCAGCCGGTATTCACCAGGTAAGCTCTGGCATTCACCTTTTCCATCCTTTTTACCAGTTCAATGGCATATTTGGTTGGATGAAGGGTGAGGAATGCATTGCCAAAACATGCACTGAAAGTAGGCTGTGGTGAAGTCACACCTCTTTCGGTCCCGGCGAGCTTGGCCGTAAACCCTGACAGGAAATGATACTTGGTCTGATCGGCTGTCAGTATGGAAACCGGAGGCAGAACGCCGAACGCGTCGGCAGTCAGGAAAATGACCTTGCTGGCATGTCCGCCTTTCGAAACAGGCTTAACAATATTATTGATGTGATAAATGGGATAGGAAACCCTTGTATTCTCTGTTTTGGAAGCATCAGCAAAATCAGGAGTGCCATCAGGCAGCAACACGACATTCTCGAGCAGGGCGTCCCTACGGATCGCATGATAAATATCAGGTTCATTCTCTTTACTCAGGTTGATGCATTTGGCATAGCAACCTCCTTCAAAGTTGAACACCCCTTCATCATCCCATCCATGCTCATCATCTCCGATCAGAGCCCGCTTGGGATCGGCCGACAGAGTAGTCTTTCCGGTACCGGATAATCCGAAAAATATTGCCACATCACCATTCTTACCCTGGTTGGCAGAACAATGCATCGACGCAATGCCCTGCAGCGGAAGGAAGTAGTTCATCATCGAGAATATGCCCTTCTTCATTTCACCGCCATACCAGCTTCCACCGATCAGCGACATCCTTTTTGAGAGATTGAATACGACAAAATTCTCCGAATTGAGTCCCTGCTCTTTCCAGTTGGGATTTATTGCCTTGGAACCGTTCAGAACGACAAAATCGGGTTTAAAGTTCACCAGTTCTTCATCCAGCGGACGAATAAACATATTCTTTACAAAATGTGCCTGCCAGGCAACTTCCACGATGAAGCGGACATTTAGTCGCGTCTCCGGATTGGCGCCGCAATAGGCGTCCATCACATATATTTTCTTCGACGATAATTGTTTGGTTATGATACCATGCAGATGGTCCCAGATTTCCGGGGATAACGGTTTATTATCGTTTTTCCCGACGGTCGACCACCAGACAGTATCCTTACTGGTATCGTCCATCACAATATATTTGTCCTTCGGTGAACGGCCGGTAAAAATCCCCGTGTCAACATTGACTGCATCGAGAGTCGAAAGTGTGCCACGTTCATAACCGGTCAGGGAAGGATCGGTTTCATGCTTAAAAAGATCCTCGAAAGAGAGGTTGTAGTAAACCTCTTCAATGCCGCTGATCCCGTATTGTTCCAGATCAATACGGATGCCGGGACGGTTGATAGCTTTAGCCATAATTACAGTTGAGGTTGAAAGTGTGGTTAATTTGGTTGGTTTGATTTCTCGTATTTAAAAATACATATATATAAATACAAGAGCTTTTTGCAAAAGTAAAAAAAAGGCGGCATACAATCGTATACCGCCTCATGAACTATTTTAGATGCTTTATTCAGTTGAAACAGAGCATCATGATTGACAGAATTAGCGCGAAGCCCTGATAGCAGCCTGTGAAGCAGCAAGTCGGGCAATAGGAACGCGGAAAGGTGAGCAACTTACATAGGAGAGACCATTTTTGAAGCAGAACTCAACAGATGCCGGGTCACCGCCTTGTTCACCGCAGATGCCCACTTTGAGATCCTTGCGTGTAGCACGACCTTTGTTTACAGCCATGGAGATGAGCTGACCAACACCATCCTGGTCAATTGTCTGGAACGGATCATTGGCCAGAACCTTCATATCGAGATAGTCGTTCATGAATCCGCCGATATCGTCGCGGCTGAAGCCAAACGTCATCTGAGTAAGGTCATTGGTCCCGAATGAGAAGAACTCGGCTGTTTTTGCCATACGGTCGGCGAGGAGGCAGGCGCGGGGGATCTCAATCATAGTACCATATTTGTAATCGATCGAGCTGACGCCATACTTTTCACATACTTCCTTATACACACGGTCGGCCACTTTCTTGGTAACGTCCAGTTCGCCTACCTCACAGGTAACAGGTACCATGAGTTCAGGGTGTGGTTCATGACCTTCCCTGATCAGTTCTACTGTTGCTTCAAACAGTGCGCGGAACTGCATTTCGGTTACTTCGGGATATGTGATTCCAAGACGGACACCGCGGTGACCCATCATCGGGTTGGATTCATGCAGGCCTTCACCGCGCTTTGCAATAGCTTCAGCTGTGATACCTAATGCCTTGGCAAGTTCCAGTTGTTTTTCCGGGCTCTGCGGAACGAATTCATGCAAGGGCGGATCCAGGAGACGGAATGTAACGGGGAGCTTATCCATGGCAAGCAGGGTGGCTTTCATATCCTTCTTCACGAAGACTGAAAGTTCATTCAGGGCAGCAACGCGTTCTTCGAGTCCTTCACTGAGGATCATCTTGCGGAGCAGGAACAGAGGCTCTTCAGAACCTTTGCCATAGAACATGTGCTCAGTACGGAAGAGGCCGATACCTTCGGCTCCGAAGTCGCGGGCAACTTTAGCATCAACAGGGTTGTCGGCATTGGTGCGAACTCCCATAGTGCGGTATTTGTCGACGATCTTCATAAAGGTCTGGAAGCGCGGATTCTCGGAAGCATCCATCAGGGTGAGGGCGCCAACGTAAACACTCCCACGGGTTCCGTTCAGGGTGAGAATATCACCTTCCTTCAGGACGATGTCACTGCCTTCGATACGGGCTGTCTTGCCTGCTACATTCACGTGCAGTTTACCGGCACCTACGATGCAGCATTTACCCCAACCGCGGGCTACAAGAGCAGCATGTGAAGTCATCCCGCCACGGGCGGTAAGGATGCCTTCTGCAGCACGCATACCTTCAACATCTTCAGGATTGGTTTCTTCGCGCACCAGGATCACCTTTTCACCCTTGCGCTGCCATGCAACAGCATCTTCGGCGGTGAAAACGATCTTTCCAACAGCGGCACCAGGACCGGCGGGCAGACCTTTAACGATAGCGCTGACCTTTTTCTCGGCAGCGGGGTCGCAGATAGGATGCAGCAGTTCATCCAGCTGTGAAGGATCAACACGCAATACAGCTGTTTTCTCGTCGATAAGGCCTTCCTGCAACATATCCATCGCCATGTTCAGAGCAGCAGTTCCGGTGCGTTTTCCGGCACGGCACTGAAGCATATATAGTTTCCCTTCCTGGATGGTGAATTCGATATCAAGCATATCCTTAAAGCTCTTTTCAAGGATCATGCGGATGTTGTCAAGCTCTGTGTAAGTTCCGGGCATGGCTTCCTGCATGCTGTGGAGATGAGCGTTCTGTTCGTTCTTGGTGTCGTCGTTCAGCGGGCTGGGAGTCCGGATACCCGCAACAACATCTTCTCCCTGTGCATTCACAAGCCATTCTCCGTAAAACAGGTTCTCGCCGGTGGCAGGATTACGGGTAAAAGCAACTCCCGTAGCGGAAGAATCACCCATGTTTCCGAAAACCATGGCCTGTACGTTAACGGCAGTACCCCAATCGTCGGGAATACCTTCGATACGACGATACGATACGGCTTTTTTGCCATTCCAGCTCTTGAACACGGCCTTGATACCACCTTCAAGCTGCTCCCTGGCATCATCCGGGAATTCCTTGCCTAAGGATTCTTTCACCTTTTTCTTGAAATCGGCGGCCAGCGTCTTCAGATCTTCAGCATCCAGTTCCGTATCCGACTTTACGCCCTTATTGTGCTTATAAGCGTCAAGCATGTCATCCAGTTGTTTGCGGATGCCCTTGCCATCAGTAGGTTCAATACCTTCGGCCTTTTCCATAACAACGTCAGCGTACATCATGATCAAGCGGCGGTATGAATCCCATACGAAGCGCGGATTGTTGGTCTTCTTGATCAATCCGGGAATGGTGGCTGAGCAAAGACCGACATTAAGTACAGTGTCCATCATGCCAGGCATCGAAGCACGTGCACCGGAACGGCAGGAGATCAGGAGCGGATTTGCGGGATCACCGTATTTCATACCCATCTCTGATTCTACCTTTTTCATGCCTTCCCATACTTCCGGCATCAGGGATTCAGGAAGTTGACAATCGTTTGCGTAGTAATCGGTACAACCCTCAGTAGTTACCGTCAATCCGGCCGGAACCGGCAGTCCGAGGTTAACCATTTCAGCAAGGTTGGCACCTTTACCACCCAGCAGGTTCTTCATCGTGGCTTCTCCTTCGGCTTTCTTTCCACCAAAGAAATAGACATACTTTTTCTGACTCATCGTAAATTCGGATTAAATTATTCTATGCGTTGATTTTCAGATTGTTATACTGTTATTTTTCAGTATGGAGGTGCAAAGGTACAAAATAGTAGAGCAAAAAGTTAAAGAAGTACATATTAGCCTTTTACTTTCGGACGGAGGAACCGGCCCGTATAGGAATTCTCACATTGCAACAGGTCTTCCGGAGTGCCGGCGAAAACCAGATATCCTCCCATGTCTCCACCTTCCGGTCCCAGATCAATGACCCAGTCGGCAGTCTTGATGACATCAGGGTTGTGTTCGATCACGATCACGCTGTGCCCCCTTTGGATCAATTCATCAAATGCAATCAGAAGTTTGCTGATATCATGGAAATGAAGTCCGGTAGTCGGTTCATCAAAAATGAACAGGGTAGGGGTATCGGATGTGCCCTTTGCCAGGAAGGATGCCAGTTTGATGCGTTGTGCCTCACCACCCGAAAAAGTGTCGGATGATTGCCCGAGTTTCAGGTAGCCAAGCCCGACGTCAGAGAGAGGTTTCAACCGGCCGATGATCTTACTGCAGCTGTTGTGCTTCTTTTCATGTTGTGAAAAGAATTCAATCGACTGCTCTATAGTAAGGTCAAGGATATCCGAGATGCTCTTTTCCTGGAAACGGATGTCCTGAACTTCCTCCTTGAAACGTTTGCCCTTGCATACATCGCAGGTAAGATGAATATCAGCCATAAACTGCATTTCCACCTTGACGGTTCCGTCCCCTTCGCATTCTTCACACCTTCCGCCTTCAATGTTGAATGAAAAGTAACCGGGCTTATAACCTCTGAGTTTAGCTAAAGGCTGATCAGCATAGAGGTTGCGGATTTCGTCATAAGCCTTAACGTATGTTGCCGGGTTTGACCGGGATGACCGGCCGATCGGGTTCTGGTCGATCATCTCAATGGCGCTGATCCGGTTGTAATCGCCTTCCAGACGGTCAAATTTGCCGGTACGTTCACCATAACCACCGTACATTTTCTTGAGTGCCGGGTAAAGGATGTTTTTAACCAGCGATGTCTTCCCTGATCCGCTGACACCGGTAACAACTGTGAGAGCTTTAAGAGGGAATTTAACCCGGATATTCTTGAGATTGTTCTCTCTCGCGCCCTGGATCTCAATATAATCGTGCCATCTCCTCCTTGATTGCGGCAGGGCAATTGTCAGACTCCCGTTCAGGTATTTGCCGGTAAGGCTGTTATTGTCAAGCAACAGTTCAGGGTATGTTCCCTGAAATACAAGTTCTCCCCCGTGATTTCCTGCCAGAGGGCCAATGTCGATCACCTGGTCGGCTGCACGGATCACTTCTTCCTCATGCTCCACAACGATGACCGTATTCCCGATCTCCTTCAGGCCTTTTAAAACGCCTATAAGCAGATGAGTGTCGCGGGGATGCAGGCCAATGCTGGGTTCATCAAGGATGTACATCGATCCGACAAGACTGCTGCCAAGGGATGTGGCAAGGTTGATGCGTTGTGATTCTCCGCCCGAAAGTGTATTGGACAGCCGGTTTAGGGTAAGATAGGGAAGGCCGACGTTACAGAGATAACGGAGACGGTTTTTGATCTCAATAAGCAAACGACCCGCAACTTTCATTTCATAATCCGACAATTCCAGCGTCTCCATAAAAGAAAGAGTGCCGGAAACAGGCATCAAAACCAGGTCAGTCATCGAATTACCGCCTACCTTTACAAAGTTTGCATCCCGCCGCAGCCTGGTACCTTTACAATCCGGGCAAATGGTTTTTCCCCGGTATCTGGAAAGCATCACCCTGTATTGTATCTTGAAAGTCTGGCTTTCGACCATCCGGAAGAAATCATTTATTCCTTCAAAATAGCGGTTTCCTTCCCAGAGCAACTGACGTTGCTCTTCAGAGAGCTCATAATAGGGTTTATGTACAGGGAAATTGAAGTGATGCGCATTCCTGAGCAGCTGGTGTTTGTACTCGCTCATCTTTTCGCCTTTCCAGCAGGCAATAGCATCTTCATATACCGACAGGCTTTTATCGGGCACTACCAGGTCCTCATCAATTCCGATAACACTGCCGAAGCCTTCGCAGGTTCTGCAGGCGCCATAAGGGTTATTGAAACTAAAAAGATGCACCGACGGCTCTTCAAAACTCATTCCGTCAAGTTCAAAGCGGTTTGAGAATTCTTCCTGTCCCCGGTTTTCTTCATTCTGATACCGTACTATGCAACTTCCTCCTCCTTCGAAAAACGCTGTCTGTATCGAGTCGGCCATCCTGGAAGAAAAATCTTCGTCCGTCTGATCAACCGTAAAGCGATCAATGAGGATGAATAGCGCGGAAGGATCATATTGCTCGCAATGATCCATGATCTCCTCGATTTTGAATACCTCTCCATCTGTGAGAACCCTTGTAAAACCCTGCTGCATCACGACAGTAAGGTGTTCACGAAGATTCCGGTCTTCTTTCATTAACAGCGGGCAGAAGATCATAATGCGTGTGCCGTCGGCGAAGGAGGTGATAAAGTCGACGACATCCGAAACGGTATGTCGTTTCACTTGATTCCCCGAAACCGGAGAGTATGTCTTGCCAATCCTTGCAAATAACAGTTTCAGGTATTCATAGATCTCAGTAGAGGTTCCAACTGTAGACCTGGGATTGCGGGTGTTGACTTTTTGTTCGATGGCGATAGCCGGTGCAATGCCTTTGATGTAATCGACTTCGGGTTTGCTCATCCGGCCAAGGAACTGCCGTGCATAGGCGCTGAGGCTTTCCACATACCGCCGTTGCCCGTCGGCATAGAGTGTATCAAAAGCCAGGGATGATTTCCCGGAACCAGATAATCCGGTGATAACAACCAACTGGTTACGGGGTATTGCGACCGAAAGGTTTTTAAGATTGTTTACCCTGGCACCTTTGATAAGTATGTATTGCTTCGGATCAAGCAGGTCAATGTTGTAAGGTTGCATAGGGTGACAGAGTATAAAATCGCCTGTTTTAAAGGAAAGGAGTTTCTTTTGCCTTGAAATCCTTTGAAAATTTTAAGGGTGCAAAATTACTTATTCGATAGTATTTATGGAAGAAAATCAATCCCTAATACAGGGAATACAGGAGAAAATGAGACATTCGAATATTACCTTTTCCGGGTTCCGAAGATTAATTCATGAAGAAATTTCTACAAAGCACTGTTGCTTTCTGGAATTTTGATTTATATTTGCACAACCAATACAATTAAAGCAAGATTATTAACCATCAGTTTATCCGGCCAAAGGATAACCAAATATAGGAGGACCGCTATCGACAGATTTCTACGCTTTTAGTCCTACAGTTTCTAACCAATACAGGAGCCATGGAAGCCCCCTATGTTAGCGATCAGGAGCTAATAAGCGATTATTTGTCCGGTAATCACAATAGCCTCGAGGTCCTTATTTTACGTCACAAACAAAAAGTTTACTCTTACATTCTTCTGGTTGTCAGGGACAGGCATCTGGCCGATGATATCTTTCAGGATACCTTTATAAAGGTTATCAATACCCTGCGTTCAGGAACCTATAAGGAAGAAGGTAAATTCATTCAATGGGTTATGCGCATAGCCCACAACCTGATCATTGATTTCTACCGCAAATCGAAAAGGATTCCTCTTGTTGAAAGTAACCCGGAAGAGGGCGATATATTCGATAACCTCAGGATCATTGACGATTCGATCGAGGAGCGGATCATTGTAGATCAGATACATGAAGATGTCCGTCGTTTGATTAACTATCTGCCCGAAGAACAGCGTGAGGTGCTGATGATGAGGCATTATGCCGATATGAGTTTCAAAGACATCGCCGAACAAACGGATGTGAGCATCAATACCGCTTTGGGGCGCATGCGTTACGCGCTCATCAATCTGAGGAAAATGATCGACCGTAAAGAGATCACACTCACAGTGTAAAAATTATTTCAGCGATGCAATATAAGGAATGAGCCCCCGTTAATCTGGTAATAGAAAACCAAAACCAGATTCATGACAAAAAGCTCTACCCTTGAAAATGTTCTTTCAAAATCGGAGGCAGCCAGCAGTCAGCTGACCCGTTTCAGAATACCGGAAAGGGAAGGACTGACGATGATCATTCGTTATTCAATGGCCCTTCAGGTTTGTAAAACCAATCGTACCGGAAACCAGTACCTGATTTTGAACTGAACTTACCAACACTCTGATAACCCGCCCAAGAGCGGGTTTTTTTATTGTGTGTTATCTCGTGGCTTCCTACCTTTGGACAAATTATCAGCATGGTATCCAGGATAACGACAGCCCAAAGATTCAAGCTTTTCATCCGGTATTTCAGTGAACACATGCCTGTTGCCGAAACAGAACTCAACTATGTTTCACCCTATCAACTGATCGTAGCCGTTATACTCTCCGCCCAGTGCACCGACAAGCGGGTAAATTTGATCACTCCGGCATTCTTTGAACGATTCCCTGACTCAGGATCACTGGCATGCGCCGGTACGGATGAGGTGTTTGCATTGATCAGGAGTTGCTCCTACCCGAATAATAAGACGAAGAACCTGATTGGAATGGCCAGGACTCTTGAAGAGGAGTTTAAAGGCGTTGTACCCTCCGGGATCGATGAATTGATGAAACTGCCGGGCGTTGGAAGAAAGACTGCCAATGTTATCGCGTCCGTGGCCTTCAACAAACCGGCCATGGCAGTGGATACCCATGTGCACCGGGTTTCGGCCCGGATCGGACTGACAACCGGGGCCAGGAACCCCTTTCAGACGGAAATGCAACTCATCAAATATATACCGGAGGCGTTGATCCCGAAAGCTCATCATTGGCTGATCCTTCATGGACGGTATGTCTGCAAGGCCCGGAAACCCGACTGCCCTGCATGCGGATTAAAGGATTTCTGCCGGTATTATAAAAGCCTGCAGCCTCATTGATTACTGAGATTGCGAGTAATGGCCGAGGGTCATGACCTAGATAAAGGTATGATTCTAACATAAACTCTTAGCTGACTTCATCCCAAAACTATATCATTCTGATATCCAATGGCCTCCTCTTCCCGCCTTTATGTCGTTGACGCCTTACGCGGTTTTGCTATCGTGTCGATCATGCTGCTGCACAACATTGAGCACTTCGATTTCTATTATACACCGGCCGGATTACCCGGATGGATGGTCAGCCTTGATAAAGGGATTTGGGAAACTTTATTTTTCCTGTTTGGCGGTAAGTCCTATGCCATTTTTGCCCTCTTATTTGGTTTGACATTCTTTATCCAATCCTATAACCAGGAAAAGAAAGGAAAAGATTTTCGTGCTCGTTTTGCATGGCGGTTGCTGTTGCTGCTGGGATTCGGTCTCATCAATTCGGCATTCTATCAGGGCGATATTTTGACGATCTATGCCTTGATAGGGTTTGTGCTGATTCCCGTTGCCAGACTCAGCGACAGGACCGTTTTCTGGATCGCCGTGATTTTGATGATGCAACCCTGGGAGTGGATCAATGTTTTGGCTGGTATTCAGAATCCGGCAATGAAGATGAACGATCCGACATCCTGGTCATATTTCGGTAAGATGGGAGAATACATCACCGGATCTTCGATCACTCAAACCTGGATAGGAAACCTTACAAATGGTAAGATATCCGTTTTACTCTGGAACTGGGAGAATGGTAGAGTGTTTCAGACGGCCTCTCTCTTCATGCTGGGTATGCTGGCAGGAAGAAGGCGAATTTTCATGATAACACCCGAATCCATCCGTTTCTGGAAGAAGACTCTCCTGGTTGCATTTGTGGTCTTCATTCCATTGTTTATCTGTAAGAGCAACATCCCTTCCTGGATCAACAGCGAATCCATCTGCCGCCCTCTCCTGACGATCGTTACCTCCTGGTCCAACATGGCTTTCATGCTGGTATTGGTTTCGGGATTTCTGCTGCTATTCCGGTCTAAACTGTTTCATCCGGCATTGAATGTGTTTTCACCTTATGGCCGGATGAGCCTCTCTAACTATATCCTGCAGTCTGTCCTTGGTTCCTTTATCTATTACGGTTTTGGATTGGGACTGTATAAGTATACAGGATCGACATATTGTCTTTTGATAGGCATTGCACTGGCAATTCTGCAGGGCATTTTCAGTGCATGGTGGTTCAGGCATCACGATAAAGGACCATTGGAAACCCTGTGGCATAAGGCTACCTGGATCAGGTCCCAGGCTCTTTGAAAGAATAGTTGAGCATGCAATCCGTAAATGGATCTGAAATGATCATGCTTATGGCCGATTCACTGGTTTTGGATAACGATCAATTCAGGAGGCGAAGGATGTTGGGTAGTTTATTCTGCACCTGAACAAATTAATGGTAAGAGAGTTTTACTGTCATACCAAGACAAATAATTAACAGTAATCCGACGTCAAAATAGTCAATTATGCCAATCCCTATTACCGGTACTCCCGCTCCATTGTTTTCGGGGACCGATCAACAAGGAAATACCGTCAGTCTGAGCGGACTGAAAGGTAAGAAAGTTGTACTCTATTTCTACCCCAAGGATGATACACCCGGTTGTACAGCAGAGGCCTGTGATCTGCGTGACAATTATACCAGGCTGCTGGAAAAAGGTTATCAGGTTGTGGGGGTGAGCCCCGATTCCGGAAAGTCGCACCAGAAGTTCGCCGAGAAGCACCATCTTCCTTTTCCGTTACTGCCGGATCCCGAAAGACAAATCATTGAGGCATATGGCGTATGGGGACCCAAAAAGTTCATGGGGAAATCATACGAAGGAGTGCTGCGAACCACCTTTATCATCTCTGAAGAAGGGATCATAGAAGAGGTTATAACCAAAGTGGACACGAAGGATCATACAAGCCAGATTATAGGCCACTGACCGTTTACAGCATTTTCTCAATTGTTGATAAATAAACCCGGCCGGTTATAATTCCGGGTGGGTTTATTGCATTTCATCCGCTATATTTGTCAACAATAATTTAGATCCAACGATAAACGCAATGAGTAAAGACGAAAAAACCGAGAAGCTGAATGCGCTGAAACTCACCCTTGATAAACTAGAGAAAACATACGGTAAGGGAACGATCATGAAACTGGGCGACCAGGCGATTGATGATACCCCTGCTATTTCCACCGGCTCCATTGGCTTGGATGCCGCCCTGGGTATTGGAGGAGTGCCGAAAGGCCGTGTTGTAGAGATCTATGGCCCCGAATCTTCCGGGAAGACTACTCTCGCACTGCACGTGATAGCCGAATCCCAGCGAAACAATGGCATTGCAGCCTTCATTGATGCAGAACATGCTTTCGACAGGACCTATGCCCAGAGACTGGGTGTGGACATCGAAAACCTGCTGATCTCCCAGCCCGATAACGGTGAACAGGCGCTTGAAATCGCTGATAATCTCATCCGTTCAGGAGCTATCGATGTCATTGTGATTGACTCTGTGGCTGCATTGACTCCTAAAAGTGAGATTGAAGGCGAAATGGGTGATTCAAAGGTTGGCTTACAGGCCAGGCTTATGTCGCAAGCCTTGCGAAAACTTACCTCTACAATCAGTAAAACAGGGTGCTGTTGCATCTTCATCAACCAGCTGCGTGAGAAGATCGGGATCATGTTCGGCAATCCGGAGACTACAACCGGTGGAAATGCCCTGAAATTTTATGCTTCCGTACGCCTCGATATCCGCCGTCAAACCCAGATCAAGGAAGGTGATAATGCCATCGGTAACCATGTGAAAGTGAAGGTTGTAAAGAATAAAGTCGCTCCTCCTTTCCGCTCCGCTGAATTTGACATTATCTACGGTGAAGGTATTTCCAAATACGGAGAGATCATTGACATCGGTGTTGAAAAGAATATTATCAAGAAAAGCGGTTCCTGGTTCAGCTATGGTGAAACCAAACTTGGCCAGGGCAGGGATGCTTTGAAAAAACTCCTTGCCGACAACCCGGAATTATCTGCTGAAATCGAAGCACAGGTAGTCGCGGCATTGAAGGCATAGTGCTCCCTGACGCATGTATAAGCTCCTTCCTTATCTCTCGTAAGGAAGGAGTTTGTATTTTTGCACGCTCAATAATCTTACGGAATCGTATAAGTACCTTCCTAACCTGACCCCTGTAATCAATGAAACCTTTTATTCTCATCCTGAGTCTCCTGACCCTGATCCTTTTTGGTTCCTGCAGGCAACATTCATCCGGAACCGCTGATACAGCCGACACGAAGGATGAATTGGCAATGCTTACGGCAGCCATTGAAAAGAATGATAAAGACCCGTCATTGTTGGTCAGAAGGGCAAAGTACTATACTGACCACCAGAAGCTGAATGATGCATTGCTGGATCTCAACCGTGCCCTGGAACTTGATTCCCGCAACTCCGGAGCACTGCTCGACTTGTCAAATGTTTATATTCTTATGGGAAAGCCCCAGCAGGCTTTGGATGCACTCAACAGACTCGTCGAATTCAATCCGGGGAAAGCAGATGGCTACCTGAAAAAGGCACAACTTTATCTGGTGATGAAGGACTATGAAAATTGTGCTAATTCCGTGGAAAAGGTTCTGGAACTAGATCCCCGGAATGCCGATGCTTATTATATCAAAGGAGTGGTGCTCGACGAGAACAAGCAGCCTGCCAAGGCTGTTGAAGCCTTCCGTAAGACCGTTCTTTATAATCCGAAACATTATGACGCCCTGATGCAATTGGGATATGCGTTTTCTGATTCCAATCCTGCAATGGCAATTGACTATTTCAGCAGTGCTTCCAAAATAGATACCTCCAGTATCGAAGCACTCTATAATTTGGGGATGCTTTACCAGGGCAAGGAAGACGACGAAAAAGCACTCTCGTTTTACTCCAGCATGCTTAAGCTGGATCCGGATAACAAGCTGGCCTTGTATAATTCAGGTTATGTAAAACTCGTTCTGCAGGACAACTACACCTCCGGAATTGACTTTTTCAGCCGCGCTATCGCTGCCGATTCTGCTTTTGCAGATGCCTATTTTAACAGAGGATATTGTTATGAGCTTCTTGGCGATCTGCCAAAGGCTTCCGCCGATTATCAAAAAGTGCTGAAACTGAGGGTGAACGATCCTAAAGCAGTCAAGGGGTTAAACCGTCTGGAAAATAAACAACGCGGTAAATAGCACTTGTTTTACTTCCGCCCAGGATATTGGCTTGGCGTATATTCAAATGGAGTATAGTTGCAGATAGCTTTAATAAATGAACCACCCGCCGCGAGCGGTCGGGTTATCTATTGACCAACACACAATATAAATTCGCCGCTAGCGGTGGGGAACATACCACACAATCCCGAGAGCCTGAAATGGCTGTCGGGATGTGATAGTGTAACACGCTGCCGTGCAGCGTTAACACTATCATCATTTGATAATCAGTAATATTTATTGGAGCTTTCATCGGTTTTCAGGTACACATGCCATATCCGATTGATCATACCTGAAGGTCCGGATCAGGGCAATACTCATCTTTTTTCCAGAAGCTGCTTCCGCTGCTTAAGGTCGTCGCAGTTACATCCGTGTCCACAGCCGGCAGTTACCTCCTTGCCGGGAAAGATTGCCCGATATGCTTTGTAGAGAGCATAAGCTGAGGCGGCTATCAGGATTCCGTAGGTAAAATAGTCCAGTAACATAGGTGTGGATTAAAGTATTGATTGAACAGGAGGGAAGTACCAGACAATTGACAGGTATGCGAGAAAGCCGGAAATGCTTAAGAATAGAATTGACCAGGCTGTTGCCGGTATCCTGGTGAACCTGGCAAGATTGGTGGCATCTCCGGCTTTCTTTGGGTTCCGTATACTGAGGACAAAAAGGGTAACAGCGCTCAATACCGAATCCACCAGTAGTATCAGTGAAAAAAAGGTCGTGGCTGTGTAGATTACTGCAGACTTATTGAAATAGATCAGAAGCAGGCATATCAGCGTGAATGTTCCTGCCCAGAAATAGCCGTAATTGTTACGGATCGATAGTATCAGCAGGAGGAGCGCGATACTCACCAATGTGAAGAGAATGAAGAGGAAATGGCCGTTGTTCAATAGGAACAGGAAAAGAAGTGCTGCAAGTGAGGATGCAGGGTAACCGGCAGCAGCAATCAATATTTGCAGAAATTTGCTTTTAGCTTTGGTTACGGTCGTTCCGGAAGTATCCGGAAAAATATTGACAGCGATTACTTCACCACTCACCAGCAGCGTAACAAAAGCATGCCCGGCTTCATGGATCATCGTATTCACGGTGCGAAAATATTTGCCTATCAGAGGGATCCTGGTCAGGACCAGGGCTACTCCTAAAAGGATGTAGAACGTCAGGGGGCGGTGCTGGTCTATTATGGCAAGCAGACTGTTCATTGTTGGTTGTTCAGTTGATGGTATTGCTCTTGATCTTTCAGAAGATGGAGATATCAGGGTTCAAGTTATCAGTTCTTGGCTTTTGCATCATCCTGTATGGACTATCAATGATCCGACCTGGAAAACGAGGAGTGATGAAAGATAAGCAAGTATTGTGGTATAAAGAACGATAAATAATGCCCATTTCCAACTTCCTGATTCCCTGCTGATCGCTGAGATCACTCCGATGCAAGGGAAATAGATCAGAATGAAAAGCATAAAACTCAGTGCTACCAGCGGTGTAAAGATTGGAAGTCCCAATTTCGCTCCGTAGGTATACCGGCTTGTCTGCAAACGTTGTACGAGTGTTTCCCCATTATCAGCGTGAGATTCATTAGCCTGGTAAAGTATTCCGAGTGTTCCAACTACTACCTCTTTAGCTGAAACGCCGGTTAAAACGGCAACACTCATCTTCCAGTCGAATCCGAGAGGCGCCATTGCGGGCTCAATAAACCTGCCGATCCTTCCAATGTAAGAGTTCTGCTGAAGTTCCGCTTCCCTGAGGATGTTAATCTCGTTCAAGGCATGTTGTTCATCCTCCCTGATCCGGGCTATTTCCTCCGGCAAACCGGAACTGGCGGCTCTTTTATGCTCATATGAGATCCTGACAGAATCCAGTTGCTTTTCGTACTTCGCGGGATCGGAAAGATGGTGCGGGAAATACCCCAATGCCCAGATTATGATCGATGCAATCAGGATAACGCCTCCGATCTTGCGCAGGTATTGGACTGCCCGGTGCCACATGTGCCTGATGAGGCTTCTGAGAGTAGGAGCACGGTATGGCGGAAGCTCCATGACAAAAGGAATATCCTTTTTCCGGAAAAGCGTCCTGCGAAACAACAGGGCCGACCCTATGGCCAGAAGAATGCCTGTGGCGTACATGCCGAAAAGGATAGATCCCTGGTAGTTTTTAAAGAACGCACTGATGAACAGGATATATACGGGAAGTCGCGCGCTGCATGACATAAAAGGATTGATAAGCATCGTGATGATACGGTCGCGGCGACTCTCAATCACCCGGGTGGATAAGATTGCAGGCACGTTGCACCCGAATCCCATAACCATCGGGATGAAGGATTTTCCATGCAGACCGATCTTATGCATGAGCTTATCCATGATGAAGACTGCACGGGCCATATATCCCGTGTCTTCCATCAATGAGATAAAAAGATAAAGCAGTAATATGTTGGGTAGAAAGATAATCACGCCACCAACACCTCCGATGATCCCCTGTACCAACAGATCGCGGAACATCCCTTCCGGCAAGGTATTCTGGAGCGCAACCGAAACCTGTTGTACTATCCACTGAATGCCTTCCATAGGGTATTTCCCTAATTTGAAGGTACAGTAAAATGTTATCCACATGAAAAATATAAAGACCGGTATTCCCCAAACCTTGTGCGTAACCAGGGTGTCGATCACCTCGCTCTTTTTCCGTTCAGTATGAGGATTTGGCCTGAGTGTTTCAGCCAGCGCACCTGAAATAAATCCATACTTGGCATCAGTTATCAAGGTCTCACTATCATCGCGTTGTTCATTTTCCAGTTTCTGCACCTGCGACTGAGCCGTACTCAGTATTTCATCGGCGTTGGTAACCAATCTGACCCGGTCCCTGGCAGATTTGTCTTTTTCCAGCAGTTTAATAGCAAGAAAACGAGACGAAATAGTTGTCAGGAAATCAGAATTATCCGGAATGCGGATCTTATTCTGAATGATCCGTATGGCTTCCTCTATCTGTTTCCCGTAGTTGATATGAATATGTCGCGAAACGACATCCTTCTCCTCAAACACATCAATGATCCTTGAAAACAGATCATGAATTCCTCTGCCACGGGCTGCAACGGTTGGTACGAAAGGCACTCCAAGCATTTCCCCCAACGAAATATAATCCAGCCTGTCTCCACTTTGCTGCAACTCATCATACATGTTGAGGGCAACGATCAGCCGGATATCCATATCGATAAGCTGGGTCGTAAGGTACAGATTGCGTTCCAGATTGGATGCATCTACAACGTTGACCACTACGTCAGGCATGTTTTCGTTAATGAAATCCCTGACATACAATTCTTCCGGTGAGTAGGCGGTCAATGAATAGGTGCCTGGCAGATCGGTGATTATAAATTCATATCCTTCCTGGTTGAAGATCGCTTCTTTTGCATCAACCGTGACTCCGCTATAGTTTCCGACCCGTTCCCTGGACCCGGAAGCAAAGTTGAAAAGTGTCGTTTTCCCTGAATTCGGGTTTCCTACTAGCGCTACATGGATCTGCTTGCCCTTAGGCAACGGATTAACCGGTTGCGCTTCCGACTGGAACGTTCCGGTAAAGCCCGATTCTGTTACCGGAGGATTTTCAGTTGCCGGTTGGACCTCAATCAACTTAGCTTCACTGTTTCGCAAAGTGACGTTGTATCCCAGAACACTGTACTCCACCGGATCCTGAAGAGGTGCTTTCTTAATTACAGTTACCTCTTTGCCGACAATGAAGCCCATCTCCGTTATTCGCTTGCGGAAAGCGCCTCTTCCTTTCACTTTGGTGATGGTGATCTTTTCTCCTAAACCGGCGTCAAACAGGGTCACGACCTTGCTATATTAATTTAGTCTAAATAATCGGCAAAGGTATAAAAATAGAAATAGCAAATGATCTAAAGGGATAAATCTGGTACCAGATTTCTTTTTTTACTTCAAGGCTTTAATCCAGATCCGGAAAGCCACTGTCTTTGTCAGGATTCAGAAAACGGGAATGAATAACCAGCTGGGCCAGCAATAATTTATGCCCCCAATTGGAAAGGAACCATTGTTTGATATTGAATGCGGCATAATCGCGGGCGACCTGCAGGCTTTTTGTCATAAGCCAGCTGAAATCTTTCATATCCTGGTAAACATCCGCAATCAATTCCGCAAGGCTTCCATGGATCACTTCGTCTGATTCCGGCTGGCAGGGATCGGTATAACGAAATGGATCATCCAACGCGAATTTATTACGCAGGCTGTTGAAAGCATTTTCCCATTGTTCTTCAGTTACATAGCGTTCATCACCTTCTTCTTCGGGCTCTTCAACAGCAGGGAACAACAATCCTCTGACATAGAGGATCGGAGAAATCTTGCCAAAGAACTCCAGCAGTTCCTCTTTGCTATGCTGTTCTGCATTTTCTACCATCAGGCAGTATTCACCTGCAAGAGTAAATAGCTCGATAAGCTGGCGTTCCATTCCTGTTGTTTCGTCTGACATGAATAGCAATTTGATAGGTGTAAAAGTACGGACACTATCACTAAACTCCCGGGTTACCGGGCAAAAAAAAGGCTGTCCTTATGGAACAGCCTCATTAATTTTATGCATAAGGAATTACATACGTTTTTCCTTGATACGGGCTTTTTTACCTTTCAACTGACGGAGGTAGAATATCCTGGAACGGCGAACGGCTCCCCGTTTGTTGACTTCGATTTTGTCGATAAAAGGAGAATAGACCGGGATGATCCTTTCAACGCCGACTGTTCCTGACACTTTGCGGATGGTAAAGGTTTCAGTTGAACCTTCGCCGGCACGCTGCAGAACAACACCCTGGAATTGCTGGATACGTTCCTTGTCGCCTTCTTTGATTTTATAATGAACTGTTACAGTGTCGCCAGCCTTAAATACAGGATGATCATGATGGGTAATGTAGTGATCCTCGACGTACAGAATTAACTCCTTCTTACTCATTTTATTACAGGTTAAATGTGCGTGTGCCCAAAATTGGAGTGCAAAAATACTTATTTTTTCTGAAAAAAAACAAATGGGATTGTTAATTTTCTACAGAGGATTGTTGATAACTCGCTCAAATTTAATCCGGGCACTACAGTTTGGATGTATACTTTTGCCTCATCCCGGCAAAAGTAATGGAATTTCCAAAACATGCAATATTGCTTTTGCTGAGTTATAATTGACTGATAACAGGTGACATATGGATATCTCGTACATTATCAACCGGCTTGGAGAAGATGAACTCGGCGACTTAAATCCTGTAGCTCCGCCAATATACCAGACCAGCAATTTCTACTTTGAGTCTGTGGAACAGTTCCGTGAAGCTGTCAGCAACGAACGTGAAAATTGGATCTATTCCAGAGGAAACAATCCTACAATAAAGTTGCTATGCCAGAAAGTGGCTGCGCTCGAAGGAACCGAGGAGGCCCTTGCGTTTGGTAGCGGTATGGCAGCCATTTCCGCAGCTATCCTCTCCAATGTTAAATGCGGCGATCATGTCATTTGTGTCAGAAATCCATATTCCTGGACGGATACATTACTCAACAGGAACATCTTGCCCCGCTTTGGTGTGGAAGTAAGTATGGTCGATGGTTCAAAAATCGGGAATATTAAACAGGCCATCCGGAGTAACACTACTTTGCTGTACCTCGAAAGTCCCAGTTCCTGGACATTTGAGCTCCAGGATCTTTCAGCTGTTGCAGACCTTGCCAGGCAACATGGCATCACTACCGTGATCGACAATAGTTACGCAACACCTCTGTTTCAGCAGCCAATAAAGCATGGCATCGACCTGGTGGTACATACTGCATCCAAATACCTTGGCGGGCATAGCGATACAGTTTCAGGATTAATATGTGGATCAAAGCAAAGGATTGATA
Source organism: uncultured Lentimicrobiaceae bacterium (assembly GCA_964544545.1). Taxonomy (GTDB): domain Bacteria; phylum Bacteroidota; class Bacteroidia; order Bacteroidales; family UBA4417; genus UBA4417. The sequence continues at coordinate 68,563 of CAZJCG010000004.1, forward strand.
ACATTTTCAGCAACGAGTTTCTGACCCTCGGAGGTATCATTTCGCCGTTCAATGCCTGGTTGCTCTTACGCGGACTGCGCACTCTTCCTGTCAGGATGGAAAGGATTTCACGAACTACGGAATTACTGATCCGTTATCTCTCCGATCATCCGAAGGTGGCAAAGATTTATTATCCATTCTATCCGGGACATCCCCAGCACCGGCTCGCCATTTCTCAAATGTCCCATTGTTCAGGATTGTTCACGATCCAAACGATCACAGAGGATGAGTCCGCCATTGAGAAATTTTGCAATAATCTCGTTTACTGGAAAATGGCAGTGTCGTGGGGAGGATTTGAATCCCTTATCATTCCTTCATGTACTTTCGTTAGACCCGGTTTGTATTCCACCCTCCCGGCCAACCTGATCCGCTTCTCGGTTGGACTGGAAGATCCGGATGCCCTCATCTGTGATCTGGAAAAACGTCTTGACCTCTTGTAGATCTTACATACACTGCGTAGTTCCGTTGTCTCACTTCCGACAATTCCTGACTGCTGATAGCGGCAGTAATCCAGTTTTCATTTCCCGGAATCATCCGGATTAACGATGCTATTCACTCCTAAGCAGTCCGGGCCTTCGAGTACGTGTTCGTTCGATGGCCTGTTCCATCTGCCACTTCCGGATCTCTTTTGTATTACCCGAGAGCAGCACTTCAGGGACTTTCCATCCTTTATAATCTGCAGGACGTGTATAAACCGGCGGTGAAAGAAGGTTATCCTGAAAAGAGTCGGTGAGTGCCGATGTCTCATCATTCAGCACTCCTGGAATAAGGCGGATGATCGAATCGGAGAGTACGGCAGCAGCCAACTCGCCACCTGAAAGAACATAATCGCCTATGGAGATTTCAAGTGTAATATAGTGTTCCCGGATCCTTTCGTCAATACCCTTGTAATGACCGCATAAAAGGATCAGGTTCCCCTGAAGCGAGAGGCGGTTGGCCAGGGATTGATCGAACAGGACGCCATCAGGAGTAAGGAAAATGATCTCATCATAACTGCGTTCGCTTTTCAGTTTTTCGATGCAGTCGGCTATGGGCTGAACCATCATTACCATGCCGGCATCCCCGCCAAAGCCGTAATCGTCCACATTACGGTGCTTGCTCTTAGCATAATCACGGATATCGTGAATGTATATCTCGGCAAGTCCCTTTTCCCTGGCCCGTTTCAGAATTGAATAGTCAAACGGACCGGCGAACATATCCGGGAAGATGGTAAGGATATCAATACGCATTGCTGATAATTAAGGGATGCAAAGGTAAGGAAAGTAGGCAGATGAGGCATGGGAACTATAGTTCGGGATGGCTGGGGATAAACAAGTTAACGGCAGAATTGTTATACTGCGGCTGAACAGGTATCCCCTAGGGCACGAAATGCTCCTTCGGAGGGACCATTCGGGTCAAAATTTTTTTTTGGGAACACGCTCAGTATTACTGAATCTAAACAGTTCTGCTTCGCAAACCTGTTAAAATTCAGTATAAATTTGCAGTCAAATTATTAGTTATGCGCTCCTTACTACCCTTGTTCCTCCTGTTCATTATTCATTCGTCCCTGTATTCCCAGGTTCCGGGTGAGAAACTTTATCGCGTCGACTTTACCGATAAAGGCAACACAAGGTCTCTGCTGGAAACACCGGAGAAATTTCTTACTGAGCAGGCGCTGGAAAGACGATCCAGACATCAGATCCCTGTTGAGCTTTCCGATCTTCCTGTGAATGAGCAGTATGTGGATCAGGTTAAAGCCTCTGGAGCAAAAATCATTACGCGATCCAGATGGTTCAACTGGATCGTGGTATCAACCGACAAGCCTGAAAGACTCCACACCCTCTCATTCGTCAGGGAAGTAAAGGAACTTGCAACACCGGTTAATCCCGATTATGAACCCTCGCTCAAACCTTTTTTTGTCAATGAGACCGTTGAACCTCTCACACATAAGATAACCAGGGCTGCAACTGCTAATTATTACGATTATGGAGCTGCTTACAACCAGATCAGTATGCTGAAAGGGGAATTGCTTCACAACAAAGGATTCAGAGGTGAAGGTATGACCATTGCCGTTCTGGATGCAGGCTTTAACAGCGTTGATATTATGAACGTTTTCGATTGCCTGAGGCTGGATAACAGGTTGATGGGAGTACACAATTTTGTCGATCCGGCCGGGAATGTCTACGATCCGTCCATCAGTTCCCATGGAACGATGGTCCTTTCCACCATGGCCGCCAACCTGCCCGGCAATATGATTGGCACGGCACCGCAGGCAAATTATTGGCTTCTGCGTTCGGAAGACGCTACAGCCGAATATATTATGGAAGAGTATTACTGGGTGAGTGCGGCTGAATTTGCCGACAGTGTCGGAGCCGATGTGATCAATTCATCATTGGGCTATACCACCTTCGACGATCCGGCATCGAGTCATAGCTATGCGGATATGGATGGTAATACCACCGTTATCACCCGGGGGGCCGACATGGCCGCATCCAAAGGTATTCTGGTCGTGAACAGTGCCGGCAATTCCGGCGGCGGTTCATGGCAATACATTGGAGCTCCTGCTGATGGCGACAGTGTATTTTCGATTGGTGCTGTAGACCCATCAGGATATTATGCCTATTTCAGCTCTACCGGACCAACGTACGACGGGCGGATTAAACCAACTGTAGCAGGGCAGGGACTTAATGCTGCAGTCTTTACTCCATGGGGACTGAATTATGGCAGCGGTACCTCTTTTTCGTCACCGATCATTGCCGGGATGTCCACCTGCCTCTGGCAGGCTGCCCCCCAACTGAACAATATGCAACTCCAGGAAATCATAAAAGCCAGTGCCAGCAAGGCTGGAGATCCCGATACACTCATCGGATGGGGAATACCTGATTACTCTATTGCAATGGACTCATTAGGTATCACCGGGATCAGGATTACAGAGAAAACCAATCTGACGGTTATTCCCAATCCATTCATCAATTCCTTCAGCATCCGGTTCGACAGGCCGATAACCACAGATATAACTGTTGAACTATACAGTGTGCAGGGGGCATTGGTCATGAGCAGAAAATTCCATCAGTTGTCGGATGGCAATATTTACATCGACAGATTGGATAACCTGCGGTCCGGTATATATTTCCTGCGGATCACACGATCAGGACAAGAAATTTCATCCATGATCGAAAAAATATAGCCTCCAGATCCATCTATAACATTCTGGGTCGTAAGTAGCATTACTTTATTGAGTTTCTGTTTCCCTTGTCCGGCGAGGGATAGCGTATTTTTTTGTCCTTTGTTAACCTCCCGAGAATTGAATTTTTAAATACCTTCCTTGTTCCTGCCGGGGAATTTTCGATTTATAAACACTTCAGCTGTGTCCGGATTCCTGTTGTGCGCCTACCCGGTTGTTCATCACGGATCATTCTATCCGGTGAGAGAATGTCTGAAGTAATTAATATAGGGAATGGATGAAAGTAAGATTTCCATAATTTGAGAAATGGTTATCGTTTACAGGTGACCAGGAAACAAATCAACAGGGGAGGGCAGGTTCCCAAATTTTGTGAACAAGACATATGAATTGCAATTGAAACTTGATGTAGTTATGAGTTACAAATGTAACATATATAAAGATTACATAAGTATACTCGAGTACAATTATAAAGTTTACAATATTATATATATGTGTAGATAGGTTAATAATCAATTAGATACACATATGTAAACAATATTTTAATAATGTAAAACCCGAAAATCGACGCTATTAACAAAAAATAGAAGTTTATTCATTTATATAAACATTAAAACCAGTTGTATATAATGATTAATTGAACTAAAAGATTAATTAAATGGGAAATCATCAGTTTTTATATTCCGGAAGTCAATTGTAATGATAAAACGAACAATATGAATGGTTTAACATAGATTGTCTCAGCCGGAACTTTATAGTTCAACTTTGTAGATTACATGCATATCGTACCTCACAATATTTGATAACATCTGTGAAAGTTTATTCTTACATTTGTAGAAATTATGTTGATTGCTGTAATCTTAATCCATCCGAACGATGAAAGATCGGGTTCAAACATTGATAAAAGCGTTGAATTTTACCGCAGCTCAGTTTGCAGATGAAATTGGTGTCCAGAAATCCGGAATATCCCATATCTTATCCGGGAGGAATAATCCAAGCCTTGATTTTGTGCAAAAGATACTTGCACGGTTTCCCGAGATCAATCTGGAATGGCTCATCATGGGCAAAGGGGCAATGATGAAAAATGAGATTCAGCGACAACTGGCGGCAAAGGAGCCTGAAATATTTACTGCCCCAGAATCTGTTAATCGTCCTCCTGACTTATTCTCTTTCGAAATTCCCGATTCTCGTGAACCAAAAAGCGGGCAAAAAGCAACAGAATCGCTTGTAAATCAGGAGAAAGAAAGCGTAATAAGTAGTGAGACCGGAAATGCTCCGACTGATGTGCCGCCAGAAAAGACTGCACTTGTCACCGGACCTAAGCCGGAGATTCCGCAAGGAGGATCCGAAAAGGAGGTCTATAAGGTATTATTTATTTATACGGATAAAACCTTTGAAGAATTCAGACCGGGATGATCAAACCCTGTCGAGATAGCTAAAGAAAAAATTGCACTCTGTTTCGGCTGTGTCATCGGCATCCGAGCCATGAACAGCATTCTGCTGAACACTGGATGCATATAGTTTGCGAATTGTGCCCTCTGCTGCTTTGGCAGGATCTGTGGCTCCAATGAGTTCACGATAAGCCTGCACCGCATTTTCTTTTTCCAGGATAGCTGCAATCACAGGTCCGGAACTCATGAATTTTACCAACCCTTCATAAAAGGATTTTCCCTGATGTACCTGGTAAAAAGCTTCAGCTTGATGCCTGGAAAGGTGAACCATCCGTAATGCTTTGATCTCGAATCCGTTCCGGATGATATGATCCAGGATCAAACCACTTTTGCCGGCTTTCATAGCGTCAGGCTTAATCATGGTGAATGTTTTGTTGCCTGCCATAGGTAATATTTATAGAATGACAAATATATTGTATATAACGGCAATTTCTGGATAAAGTTTAAATTGATACTTTTGCAGTCCGAAAATCATTTAGATCCAACGCAATTGAAACGGTTGTCGAGTGAGGTATCATATTTCAGAAAGCTGATTTCTGAACCTGCCGGAATACTGGTAGTTGCCCATCACAATCCGGATGGTGACACGCTTGGAGCCTCGCTGGCCTTGTATCATTTTCTTGTCTCGCTTGGTCAGAAAGCTGATGTCCTGGTTCCCAACGATCCACCCGCTTTCCTGAAATGGATGCCCGGGTGCGACAAGTTTATTATCTACCAGCAGCAACCTGATCGTGGCGACCAGCTTATATCGGAAGCCGAGATCATCTTCTTTGTCGACTTTAATGGTAGCAGCAGGGTGAAATTCTTTAGCGATAAGCTGTTGAATGCCTCAGCAACCAAGGTATTGATTGATCACCATCCCCAGCCTGAAAATGAATTTGACCTGTTAATCTCCGATACAAGCGTTTCATCTACATCGGAACTGATGTACAGTTTACTGGAAGCCGCCGGCTATGAGGGCTCAATCACGAAAGAGATGGCAGAATGCTTCTTTGTCGGGATCATGACCGATACAGGTTCTTACAGTTATTCGTGCAACCGAGCCGAAACGTTTGATATTACGGCTAAACTGATCTCCCTGGGTGTGGATGTTGAGAGAATTCACCGCCTGGTATACGATACCTATTCGGAAAGCCGGATGCGGTTACTTGGATTTTGTCTGAGTGAACGCCTAAAAGTGATACCTGAATACTCAACCGCATATATCTGGCTTACCAGAGCCGATCTTGACAAATTCGATTACCAGCCCGGGGATACCGAAGGCGTTGTAAATTATGCCCTGAGCATCCAGAATATCTCTCTTGCAGCTTTATTTACCGAAAGAGATGACCGGATCAGGATATCACTTCGCTCCAAGGGTGAATTTCCGGTCAACGAAATTGCGAGGAATCATTTCAAAGGGGGTGGACATCGGAATGCTGCCGGAGCCGACGCATTCGATACGATGCAAAATACCCTTGCCTATTTTGAAACATTGCTCAGGACCTATCAGGACCGGCTTAAGCAGAATCTGGAAGACTATTTCTAAACAAGCAGCCATGTTCCGGATAACCAACATCTTCCTGATCCTTATCCTTCTGATGCTTGCGGCATGTCAGTCATCTCATCCGGCAAAGGATGTAAATGCCGTTGACCCTGGAGTTGTCAGGGAGCCTTTGCTCAATGCCAATAAGAAAGTGGTGGAAACGGAAGATGAACAGATCAGGAATTTTATAAACAGGTACGGGTGGAAGATGAATGAAACCGGTACCGGCCTCCGTTATCTGGTGTATAAGCATGGAAGTGGCCCTAAGGCTGAACACGGGATGATTGCCCGTCTGAATTACGAGATCAGGCTGATTACGGGAGATCTTGTATATTCCTCCAAAGAGTCCGGCCCCAAGGAATTTCAGATTGGCAGCGGCGGAGTCGAGAGTGGATTGGAAGAGGGTATTCTGTTGCTCCGTACCGGTGACAAGGCGAAATTTATCATGCCCTCACATCTGGCATGGGGTCTCATTGGCGATCAGGATCGTATCCCTCCCAAGTCTACGCTGATCTATGATGTAGAGTTGATCGAACTAAAAAAAGGAAAAATAGAACATTAACGCAGTTAAATACCAAATCCTTTAAAAATGAGAAAGTTAAATTTGATGCTTCTGGTACTGGCCTCGGCTGCTACCTTATTTTATTCCTGCTCGAAATACCCGGGCTTTAAAAAGTCCGACAGCGGATTCTATTACAAGTTCTACGAAAAGAATACGGATTCGATCCAGGCGGATACCAACATGATCCTTACAATGCATGTGAATTACCGGCTAAAGATTGATGGTAAGGATTCTGTTCTCTTTGACTCCAAAGATAAGCCATTCCAGATCAGTCTTCAAAAGCCGCAATTCAAGGGTGATATTTATGAAGCGCTCGCCATGGTTCATCAGGGTGATAGTGCAACTTTCATAATCAATGCCTTCGATTTCTTCACCAAGACGGCTCACTATGGAATGCCTCCTGCCGGTGTCGACAGTACCACAATGCTTTATTTCGATGTGAAGGTTCAAAAGATTCAGTCGATGGAGCAGATGAAGAAAGATGCCGAAGCCAAAGCTCAGAAACTGAAGGGTGAAGAACCTGCCAAACTTCAGAGATTCCTGACAGCTATGGGCATCACCCAGGCTCCTACCAGCTCGGGAGTATATATTGTTGAAAAGCAAGCCGGAAGCGGAAGGTTGATCCAGAAAGGCGATATGGTGAAGGTAGACTTTATGGTCTCGAATGTTGAAGGTCAAAAGGTCTTTTCTACCATCGACAGGGGACAGCCAATCACTTTCGAATACGGTCAGCCGTTTGATACGAAAGGATTTGATGAGGCAATCAGCACAATGAAAAAAGGCTCCAAGGCATTGGTGGTCGTTCCTTCATCCATGGCTTTCGCTGATCAGGGCAGGGGAGAGCTCCTTCCTCCATACAGTACCATTGTTTACAACATCGAGGTTAAGGATATCATGACCAAGGCACAGTATGAGAAAGAAAAAGCAGATCAGGATGCAAAGCGGAAGGCTGAAGCAAAAGCTGCTGAAGCAAAAGAGCCCCAGACTATTCAAAAATATCTGAAGGACAATAAGATTACTGTGAAGCCTACAGCCAGCGGACTCTATTATATTGAAAAGGTAAAAGGCAAGGGCGCCAAGGCTTCATCAGGTAAGAAAGTAAGTGTTCATTATACAGGTAAGCTGATGGATGGAACGGTGTTCGATACGTCGCTCGACAAAAAACCTTTGAAACCGATTGAATTTACACTTGGCGCCGGAGAGGTGATTCCAGGTTGGGAAGAAGGTATTGCATTGATGAATGAAGGCGGGAAAGCCACTATCATCATTCCGTCAAAACTGGCTTATGGAGCAAGTGCTAACGGAAAGATCGCCGCTTATTCACCCCTTGTGTTTGATGTGGAACTGGTCAAGGTCAGTAAATAACAGTTGGCCTTATATTAAAAAAAACAGCCGGATACCATCCGGCTGTTTTTTTATGCAATGCGATGAACCTATCTGGAAACAATGAACCAGGGATTAAGCAGAGATTGCTTATTATACATCAGCGGTAAACCCGTTTCAAACTGATTGACGTTGCATCCAGCCTGGATGGCAATGGCATGTCCGGCTGCTGTGTCCCATTCCATGGTAGGTCCCAGGCGTGGATACAGGTCAGCAGAACCTTCAGCCATGCTGCAAAACTTTAAAGAACTGCCTCGCTCAAGAAATTCAACTTCAGGATGCGATACGGCAACCTTCTTCAGGTAAGCTTCTGTTTCAGGATTGGAATGGGAACGACTGGCTAAGACAGTGTATATGCGGGACGCTTTCTCAACCGGAAGCAATTCAGAGATGGCTTTAAGTTCGGAGAGTGACCGAATATTGCTTTCCAGGTATTTTTTCCCATTGATCCTGAAGGCTCCATACTCTTCAATCCCAACATAAAGGGAATCAGTTACAGGCGCATAAATGATCCCGGCAACCGGCCGGTTTTGTTCTATCAATGCAATATTAACCGTGAACTCCCCATTCCTGCTGACAAATTCTTTCGTACCATCAAGCGGGTCCACCAACCAGAAGAGGTTCCAATTTTGCCTTTCCTCGTAAGGAATATCCCTTCCTTCTTCACTCAGGATGGGGATACCAAAGCCGGATAATTGTCCTGAGATTGTATTATGCGCCGCTTTGTCGGCTTCGGTTAGCGGACTATTGTCTGCCTTATATTCAACCGTAAAATTTCTGGAGTACACCTTCAATATCTCCTGCCCGGCCATATAGGCAGCCTTGATGGCAGTGAGCATTTTAAAGTCCTGCGTATTGCTATGAGAGTTTTCCAAATTGTTCCAGTTTTGCTTTATAGGCGAGCATTTCGTCCCGTAGACGGGCTGCCTCGTAAAAATCGAGTTCTTTTGCCGCTTTCTCCATTGCACGGCGTGCTTCATCCACCAGCTTTTTCAACTGGTCCTTATTGAGATAGTTCACAAGCGGGTCGGCTGCTGCATCGATCTGTTCCTTTTCTACGTATGCCTTTGGCGCCTTCATCTTTGAATCGATCACAGTCGTCTGTCCCATGATCTCGCCTGCACTCTTGATGATGGGAGCAGGGGTTATATTGTTCTCCACATTGTAACGGATCTGCTTTTCCCTTTTCCGGTTAGTCTCGTCAATAGTCTTTTGCATCGACTCTGTCACCTTATCGGCATAAAAGATGACCATGCTGTTTATGTTCCTTGCTGCACGGCCTGCTGTCTGGGTCAGGGATCTCTCGGAACGAAGGAAGCCTTCTTTATCGGCATCCAGGATCGCTACCAGTGAGACTTCCGGCAGATCAAGCCCTTCGCGGAGAAGATTTACACCTACGAGGACATCGAAGGTTCCGAGCCGAAGGTCACGCAGGATTTCTATACGCTCGAGCGTATCCACTTCAGAATGTATATAACGGCAACGGATACCAAGCCTGGACATATACTTGGTCAGTTCCTCAGCCATCCGTTTCGTGAGGGTTGTTACCAGTGTCCGTTCCCCGATCTTGGTTCTTTTCTCGACCTCATCGAGCAGATCATCAATCTGATTGAGACTGGGCCGGATGGTAATCTGCGGATCCAGCAATCCGGTCGGCCGGATCAGTTGCTCGACTACAACTCCCTGGCTTTTCTTTAATTCATAGTCTGCCGGCGTGGCGCTCATATAGATTGCCTGACTGTACATGGTTTCAAATTCCTCAAATTTCAGAGGACGGTTATCCATGGCCGAGGGTAACCGGAATCCATACTCTACCAGGTTCTGTTTGCGCGACCGGTCTCCTCCGTACATCGCCCGGATTTGAGAAACGGTAACATGACTTTCATCTACCACCAGAAGGAAATCAGGAGGGAAGTAGTCGATGAGGCAGAATGGCCTTGCACCGGGAGGGCGACGATCGAAATAACGGCTGTAATTTTCAATACCGGAACAGTATCCCAGTTCACGCATCATCTCTATGTCGTAAGTAACGCGATCTTCAAGGCGTTTTGCTTCCAGGGGTTTACCGATGCTGTTAAAGTACTCCACTTGCCGCGCCATATCCGATTGGATTTCCCAAAGCGCTTCCTTCATCTTTTCCTTGGAGGTCACAAAGATATTGGCCGGGAACAGCACCAGGTCCTGTAGTTCTTCGATGCCACGTCCGCTTATAGGATCAAATGATTCGATCAGTTCAATCTCATCACCAAAGAAAATTACACGGAAGGCGATATCGGCATAGGCTGGAAAAATATCCACCGTGTCACCTTTAACCCGGAATTTACCCCGGTTGAGGTCAAGTTCCGTCCTGGAATACAGGCTCTCGACAAGGGCGTGAAGGAATTTGTTCCGGTTGATCCTGTCGCCGGTTTGGATCCGGATCACACTGGCATTGAAGTCTTCCGGATTTCCAATGCCATAGATGCAGGATACTGATGATACTACAATCACATCCCTTCTCCCTGACAGCAATGCAGATGATGCACTCAGCCTGAGCTTTTCAATCTCTTCGTTGATAGAGAGGTCTTTCTCTATATAAGTATTGGTGACAGGGATGTAGGCTTCCGGCTGATAATAGTCATAATAGGATACAAAGTACTCCACCCTGTTTTCAGGGAAGAACTGTTTGAATTCTCCATAAAGCTGTGCTGCCAACGTTTTATTATGGCTGAGGACCAGGGTGGGACGGTTTACAGCCTGTATTACATTGGCAATTGTGAAGGTCTTGCCCGAACCGGTCACGCCCAGTAATACCTGTGCCGGATCTCCGCGGTGAAGGCCTTCGGTAAGCTGCCTGATGGCTTCGGGCTGATCACCGGTTGGCTCGTAATCAGAAGTAAGTTTAAAATCCATTCCTGCTTCAGCTTGTTCAGTTTCTGCTATAGTCCTATCCTGGCAACGATCGGATAATGATCCGACAAATCGCTGTGAATAGTCTTGTAATGAAATACTTTCATCGATTTATCGGGGAGAATATAATCGATACGAAGAATTGGCAATAGTTCACGATAGGTTTGTCCCAATCCCGAGCCGGCGATTTTGAAAGCATCCTGTAAAGGTTCTGTTACCTGACGATACACATAAGAAGTGGGAGTGTCGTTAAAATCGCCGCAAACCATTGTTCTATAAGGAGAATCAGCAATTATTGCTTTTAATTCATTTACCTGTACTGCCCTTTTCATATAGGCTCTTTTCATCTTTGAAAGAATGACCCGCGATCCTTGCTTCAGGTCATTGCCTGAATTCCGGTTATTTGCAAGTTCATTCACAAACATATAATCTTCTTTTCTGAACCGTATCGATTCAAGATGCACATTGATCACCCGGACAGTATCCGTTGGAAACGCAATATCCGTAACCAGGCAGAAACTCATATTCGTATTACTGAAATCCATCTTCCTGCTGCTAATAATCGGATAGTTGCTGAAAGTTGCCAGTCCAAAAGGAATCTCCTTCTTGCCATTGTGGGTAAGGGCAAGAGCTGAAAACTTACAGATACCTTCTTTCAGCAGCGAATCGGCGTAATTAACCGAACCCTTCTTGCCGTTGTAATACTCCTGAAGACAAAGAATATCAACCGATTCCGATCGCATCAGCTGGAACATTTCATGCCTGGCCCGGGTAAAATCAGCCTTATTGTCGGCATTATAAAGGTCGAAAAGCCGAACGTTGTAAGACATTACCTTGTATCCTTTTTCAAACACTGATTCAGTGGTGCCCCTTAACTGAATGAACGAAAGAAATTGAGAATAACCCAGAAGAATTGCAATCAGGGATATCAGGAAAAACCGCTTCAGGAAAACGATCCAGAAGAGGATAAAGAACAGGTTGATGAAAAGGATAACAGGGTAGGCTATGCCTGCAAAAGCAAGAGGCCAGAACTTCAGGGGTGAAACATGGGAGGCAAGCAGGGAACAGATCAGAAGGAAGGCGAAAAACAGATTAAGAAAGATCATCAGTCTGGTTGGGACTGATACCTTTCTTTTTCCGGTTTTCGTTTTTCGCTTTTTCACCATCCTGTAATTACTTATTGCTGAATTTGAACAGGAACTCTTTCTCTTCTTCTGTCAGACTCTTATAACCGGATTTGGCTATTTTGTCCAGGATGCTGTCGATCTTTTTCTGATTGCTGGCCTTACGGGAATTGTATTCTTCGTCCGACAGAGGTCTGCCCGATGAATAAACCTTCTTTACTTTCCGCTTTCGGAAGATATTCAGGCCTATCTTCTTAAGCCGTATTGTTGGAAATTTGATTTTCAATTTTTCAGGCGCTACATAGATTAATCCGGCCAGGGCTCCTCCCAGATGGGCGAAATGTCCGCCGGCATTGCCCGACCGAAGCATGAAAACATCCAGCACGAGCATGAACAGGGCAATGTATTTAATCTTAACAGGTCCAATGAATATCAGGTTGACAGAATAATCAGGAACCAGAATCGCGGTGGCAGCCACAATTGCCAGCACAGATGCAGAAGCACCAAGAGCTACAGCATAATTCAGTGAGCCTGCAAATGCAGGGAAAATGTTGAAGGCCAGCATGAATGTTATGGCTCCCAGTATCCCTCCAAAGAGGTAGATAGCTAACAGGTGCCGGCTGTTCTTAAACTCCAGGAAAATCTTACCGAACCAGTATAGCCATAACATGTTGAAAAACAGATGCCAGAAGCCGACATGCAGGAACATGTAGGTTATGATGGTCCAGGGTCTTGAAATCCAGAGATCAAACCCGGCAGGAACTGCCAGCCAGTATTGCATGCCTGAAAGCCAGCTTTGTTCAACCGGATTTCCTGCTGTCTGGAACAAGGATGCAAATACCATCAATAAGTTGACAGCCAGCCATACGAGGATATTAATGAGTATCAGTCTGGGCAGTGCTGACTTATCTCTGATAAATTTTCCAATCCTTTCTCCGATGGGTTCAGTCTGAATCATAGTACATGCTATCGAGTTCCATAAACGGATTTACTGGTTCCAATAGTTCATCCGTTGACGTCTGTTTTTATTCCGCCAGTAAATGATGAGGAAGAATCCGAAAATCATTCCTCCTAGATGGGCAAAATGAGCAACATTCCCGCCGGTATCTAGAAATCCTGATACCAACTCGATGACACCGAAAATGATCACGAACCATTTTGCCTTGATTGGAATAAAGAAATAAAGATAGATCAACGAATTGGGGAACAACATTCCAAACGCTAAAAGCAGTCCGTAAATTGCACCTGATGCCCCGACAACCGTCGGAAGGTCAAGGAAATGTTCCTTATAGGTCGAAACAAAACTAACGCATGTCTGTAAAGCCTGAACATTGCCGGGATCTGTCTGCAGGATACCCAGACTGGAAGAAAACCGCTGGAACATGTCATATAATTCCGGTGAATTGGGATCGACATGGAACTTGTGGGATGCGATAAACGGTTGTAAAGTAGCAACGGTGGGATTGTTCAGGAATTGTTCCATCAGGTTGAGAACAGGATTGATCTCAATGTAGAATATAAGATAATGGGTAAGAGCAGCCCCGATGCCTGTCACAAGGTAAAATATGATAAACCGCCTGGGTCCCCAGACATTCTCCAAAACGCTGCCAAACATCCATAAGGCAAACATGTTGAAGAAGATATGGGAGAATCCTCCATGCATGAACATGTAGGTAATAAACTGGTATGGATGGAATTTCGATGATGCGAAATAATGGAGTCCGAGAGTATCCAGAAGGTCAATGTTCAAGGCGCTTCCCAGGCCGAAAGTTGCCAGAAAGAAGAGCACATTGATGATGATGATATTTTTGACGACCGGTGGCAATACCCTGAACCCGGTTGGACTGTATTGATCGTAACTCATATATTGGTATTGTCGGGATTATCGGATTAGTTTTTCAAGTTCCCCGGCTGAAAGTATGGTAAGAATCTTACTGCCGTCGGGGGCAATCTCAGGCATTTCACATGCAAACAATTCATCTATAATCAACTGAAGCTCTTCAGGCTGAAGTTGTTTGCCGGTTCTGACGGAGGCTGTGCGTGCCATGATCCGACTTAGCTTCAACCTGTTTTCAGCAACAGAGTTAGTTTTTTCTTTTTTAAAATCTTCAAGTAATCCTTCAATCAGGCGGGCAGAATCGGCATCCTGAAGCCAGGAAGGGGCGGAGTTGACAGCAAAAGTTCCATTCCCGAGATCAGCCAGCTCAAACCCGAGACTTTCAAGCTCATCATGCAGTTCCTGTAAAATCAAGGCATCCATGGCTGATAACTGGAATGTTTGCGGGATAAGTTTTCTCTGTATCGCACCAGGTCCTGCTTCTGTTTTATTCTTCATCCTTTCAAACAGTATCCGTTCTTGTGCCTTCTGCTGATCCACGATCATCAGGCCGGACTTCACGTTTGCCAGAATAAAACGGTTTTGCACCTGAAATAGTTTTGTATTCCTGCCCGATTCAACAGGATCCTGACGCATCAACGGATTGTTCTCTGAGGGGAGTCCCGTTGAAACATTGCTTCCGGAAGATCCTGAAAGAGTATCACCGGACTTTTGAGAAGCTATATCATACAGCTTTTCCCATTGTTGCCTGTCAGCTTTCAGACCATTTGACGGCTTGACAAAAGACTGTTGCGTTTGCCGAAACGGATTGTACTCCGGGTCAATGGTGATGCTGGGTGGTTTGGGCTGAAATCCCTTTGGCATCGGAATATCAAAACTGGGTTCGGTATCGAAATCCAGGGTAGGAGAGAGACTGAACATCCCCAGGGCGTGTTTCACCGCCGAGCGCATCGATCCGTAAATCAACTGCCCATATTGAAAATTGACCTCTGTCTTGGTAGGATGGATATTGACATCGATGGTGGCAGGATCCACTTCGATGAATATAAAGTAAGAGGGAATGGAGGTATCCGGTATCAGTTCTTCAAATGCTTGTTCTATGGCATGGTGCAGGTATGGATGGCGTATGTAACGGCTGTTGGCAAAAAAATACTGTTCACCCCGGGTCTTGCGCGCAGCTTCTGGTTTTCCGACAAATCCGTATATATGTACCTGTTCTGACTGCAATTCTACCGGTAGCAGCTTTTCATTCATTCCACTGCCAAAGACATGAACAATGCGTTGCCTGAGATTTACTTTTGTAAGTTGAAATACAGGCTTATCATTATGGTGAAGTGAGAATTCTATATCAGGATGCACCAGTGCCACGCGCTGGAACTCTTCGAGAATATGTCTGAACTCTACCGTATCCGATTTGAGGAAATTACGCCTTGCCGGTACATTGTAAAACAGGTTCCTCACCTGAAAATTGGTTCCTTTGGGACAGACGATGTCTTCCTGGCTTTTCACCCTGGATCCTTCGATGAGTATGCAGGTTCCTAGTTCACTATCCTCTTTCCGTGTGCGTAGTTCAACCTGGGCAACTGCTGCAATGGAGGCCAGTGCTTCCCCCCTGAATCCAAGCGTGCGGATAGCAAAGAGGTCCCTTGCTTCCCTGATCTTAGAAGTGGCATGTCGTTCAAAGCACATCCGTGCATCAGTCATATTCATTCCCGTGCCATTATCTATCACCTGGATCAGTGTCCGGCCGGCATCTTTGATGAATATTTTGATTTGGGAGGCGCCTGCATCGATAGCATTTTCCATAAGCTCCTTCAATGCAGAAGCAGGGCGCTGAATAACCTCGCCGGCGGCAATCTGGTTAGCAACGGAATCAGGCAATAACCGGATAAAATCTGGCATCAGCAAAGCACAATTAGAAGAAAATCATGTATAAAGCCAGGAGGATCAGGAAGAGAATGATCAATAAATTTCGAATGCCGGCACGCTTTTTCTCCTTGGCTTCTTTAAGTTTCCAGCTTTTCTGCATCTTGATTCTGAGCGCTTCACGCTCGGGAGATGTTTCTCCTTCGAGCCTGGCTTTATGTAAACGCTGCTCAAACTCCTCCTGCTCCTCGTTATAATAACGAGGCTTATACTTGAACTGCCTGGGCTTCGGCGTGCTGAATCCAATGATTTTCATAGACGAATGGATTAATTCCCGAACCACCCGTCAATTGGCTTCTTTGGTTGGAACGGTAATACAAAGGTACCTTAAAAAATGATACTTTTGCATAGCTACTCCCGCATAATAACCGTTTTCCGATAGTCGGAACTATTAGTCAAGATACGTGAATAAAGAGAAGTCATTACAGAATCTGATTGTCGTTGGTGACCGTGTCCTTATCAGGCCGAAATCACTGTCGAACAAGACTAAAACAGGGCTATTCCTGCCTCCCGGTTACTCTGAAAGAGAAGATATCCAATCGGGGTACGTAGTGAAAGTTGGCCCCGGTTACCCGATTCCTTATCCTCAGGATGAAGATAGTGAGCCATGGAAGACAACTGCTGAATCGGAGAAGGTAAGATATATTCCTCTTCAGCCTCGTGAAGGCGATATGGCGATATACCTTGCTAAAGGTGCTATTGAGATTGCCTACGATGGAGAAAAATATTTTGTGGTTCCCCAGCACTCCATTTTACTCCTCGAAAGAGACGAGTCATTGTTTGAATAAAAAAAAACTCCTGTATTGACACAGGAGTTCACTAAACAAATCTTTCAGGATTTAACGTGCAAATACCTGCCAGCGATTGGTTATAAGGTAGAAAGCTCCAAAGAACAATCCGTTAAAGAACAGATCGCCCATAATGCCGTTCAGGAAGAAGGGCAATCCTGCTATGTAAGCCTGGAGAAGTCCGGGGAATCCCGGAGAATAAGGCATCAATCCTGTTGCCCAGGATGCATAATTGGTGATCAGGAAGAATAAAAGCGACGAAACCAGTGAAGCTGATACCAGATTGAGGGCCGTGACCTTCCGCCTGAGTATGAATCCAAGGCCAACAATCAGGAGGAAGCTGGCATATACGGGAATCATGACTCCATGGAACCCCAGGATAGCATCACTGATCAGCATAACCGCAACGGGTAATAAAAACGCAATATCCTTGCGCTTCAGGTATGTACCGCCAAACAATGCAATAGCAGCAACGGGAGTGAAGTTAGGCCAGTGCGGGATAATGCGTAATAATGCTCCGGCAATCAGGATACTGATCACTACGGTTATCCGCGGAGTAAGAAGCGTTTTGTTCATGATGCTGTTTCTGAAAATGGTTTCGCAAATGTAAAAAATTAGGAGCAGCCTGAATATTCCCTGAATGAATAATACTAACAAAGATAAGTTGAATTTGTTAATAATATACCTTTGACAAGACTTTAATGGGTTTATATGAAGCTTGTTTTCAATTACTTACTGGTATTTAGCACATTGCTGATGATGGCGTCTTGTCGAGATTTTAAGTCCAGGGCAGACCTGATAATATACAATACCACGATCTATACGGTCGATAGTTCAGAAACGGTTGCTGCCAGTATTGCCATCAGGGAAGGAAAGATATTAGCCGTTGGAACGGATGCGGAGGTGCGCAGCCGCTACTGGTCGGAGAATAATATCAATGCTAAAGGAATGTTCGTATACCCGGGATTTATCGATGCACATTCCCATTTCTCAGGATATGCAGAGTATTTGAGGTATGCCGACCTGACATCAGCGGGGTCTTACGAAGAGGTACTCTCGATCATCCGGGAATATCATAAACGTTATCCCGAGAGCTGGATCGTCGGAAGGGGATGGGATCAGAACAAGTGGCCGGGCAGGCAGTTCCCTGAGAGTGGCCGCCTGGATAAGCTTTACCCTGAAACACCGGTGGTGCTGACCCGGATCGATGGTCATGCTGTGCTGGCAAACCGGGCAGCCCTGATCAAGGCCGGACTGAATAATATCCCGCAGTCTGAAGCAATACGCAGGAATGGCCAGCCGATAGGGGTTTATCTTGAAGGAACAGCCGATATACTTAAAGCAGCGATTCCGAAACCTTCACCTGATGAAATGGCTCAACTCCTGGCCGATGCGGCCACTCTTTGTCAGGCTGCCGGTTTAACCGGCGTATGTGATGCAGGAATCGACAAGGATATGATCCTTTTACTGGATACCCTGCAAAAGCAAGGAAAACTTGCGATTCGGATCGATGCTATGCTAAATCCTACAGAAGATAATCTGAATTACTTTTTCCCGGGCGGAGTGTATGAGACATCTTTTCTCCGGGTGGGATCTATAAAAATCTATGCAGATGGAGCCCTAGGATCACGTGGCGCCTGTCTGTTGAAACCCTATTCCGATGATCCGGATAACTGGGGAATCCTGGTTACCCCGGCATCCGAAATGCTGGAGTTGTGCAACAAAGCAGAAGATGCAGGCTTCCAGGTATGTACGCACGCAATAGGTGATTCGGCCGTACGAACAGTGCTCAAGGTCTATGGAGAGGCACTGGAAGGTAAAAACGACCGGCGATGGCGCATTGAACATGCACAGGTTGTTAACGAAGACGATTTCGAACTCTTTGCCAAATACTCAGTAATCCCTTCCATTCAGGCAACACATGCCACTTCCGATATGGAGTGGGCTGGTTTGAGGCTGGGAAAAACCAGATTGAAGAATGCTTACGCATACCACCGCTTGCTTGAACAGAACGGATGGATTGCCAATGGCACAGATTTCCCGATCGAAAAAATAAATCCATTGCTGACCTTCTATGCGTCTGTTGCCCGTAAAGATCTGAACGGAAATCCCAAACAGGGGTTTCAAAAAGAAAATGCCCTTTCCCGCAAGGAAGCCTTGAAAAGCATAACAGCGTGGGCTGCTAAGGCTTCTTTCCTGGAAGATCAAAGAGGAAGCCTGGCGGTTGGAAACTATGCCGACATTGTAATACTGGACAGAGATATCCTCACCATTCCCGAAGATCAGATACCATCAACCAGCATACGTTACACTATTTGTGACGGGAAAATCGTCTACCGCACCAGGCGTTGATGCTGAATTGTTGCTGCTCTTTCTGCTGATATACTCTGACTCAAAGAGAGTTCATCACATCTAAAAACTCACTGACAATCATTGCCGTTGCCCCCCACATGAAATGAGGTCCCAGTTCAAAGCCCGGGACACGGAAGGTAAATCCTTTGGGGAAAGATAAAGAACGATGGATCACTTTTTCAGGACCAAGCAGGTCGGCAATTCTGAATTCAATGATTTCCTGCACCTCTGTAACATCAGGCCGGAATTCCGGTCTTCTGCCGGTATAACCGACCACGGGGAAAATAATATAATTACTTCTGTTAATATATAAAGGAGTTAGCCTCCCCAGCACATCAACGGATTCAGGATCAATTCCTGTCTCTTCGAACGACTCCCTCAGGGCTGTTTCTATTATATCCCTGTCCGATGGTTCCCGTTTGCCCCCTGGCAGGCTAACCTGTCCCGAATGAACTCCGTTGTATTCTGCCCTTAGAATTGCCACAGAATGCAACTGAGAATTATTGGGGTACAATAAAAGCAATACTCCGCTGGGAATCGCCTCTTCAGGCGGTTTCTGACGGAGTTCATCAAGACGGTAAAGGGGAGCTAAACGAATCTGCGCTTCAATGCCGGGCAGTGGCATCCTGAGCCTGTTCCTGATCTCCTCAATAATGATGACGTTCCTTTCATTAAAGAATTGCTGGTGGGGTGTATCCATGTATGATCAGTTTCCGAAACAAAACAAACGATATCAAATTAGGTTGAATTGTGTGTCCTTCTTGAATCCTCTTAAGGACGGGAACAAGCGTAAAGTTCTAAAAAAAGCTCTTCTGTACAGCCTCTTATCGCTCTAATATGCTTAAATTTGCATCAATCCATAGTGTATGACCAGAGAAAAACAGGAGAATACGGTAGAACCCGTAGATACGGGGCTGAATGGCAGTTCATTGATCCTGTTCAATGATGAACACAATACCTTTGAGTTTGTGATTGAAACGCTGATGAGTGTTTGTGGTCATACAGCAGAGCAGGCCGAACAATGTGCGATCATTGCCCATATGAAAGGCAGGTGTGGTATCAGAAGCGGTGACCGGTCTGAACTCTTGCCCTTGCACAGGCAAATGCTTGATCTCGGGCTTACTACATCAATTGAATGAACCCTCTGACTAACATATTATGAGCAGATTCAGCCTTTTAATTTTTTTCGCATCTTTTGCATTGTTGATCAGTTCATGTCAAAAGGTACCCATTACCGGGAGAAAGCAGATCAAGTTGCTTCCCCGTAGCACAATGACCCAAATGGGAGCCGAAAGTTATGCATCCTTCCTGAAGGAGAACCCCGCAGTCAATCCACCAACTGTTGAGTCTGCCGTCGTCACTTCTGTCGGCCAAAAGATAAGTGAGTCAGTTGTTAAGTATATGAATGACAACGGTTATGCGAGTAGGATTGAAGGTTACCAGTGGGAATTTAATACAGTACAGAGCTCTGAAGTAAATGCATGGTGTATGCCGGGCGGTAAAGTTGTTGTCTATACCGGAATACTACCTCTGACCAAAGACGATGCAGGATTGGCTGTTGTAATGGGGCATGAGATTGCCCATGCCATTGCTGATCATGGGAATGAACGCATGAGTCAGCAATTGGCTGTCCAGTTGGGTGGTATTTCGCTGGCTGTTGCGATGCAACAAAAACCGCAGCAAACGCAGGATATATTCATGGCTGCGTATGGAGTAGGAACTCAGTTGGGAGAGCTGGCATATTCGCGTCAGCATGAACTGGAAGCAGATAAACTGGGCCTGATATTTATGGCCATGGCAGGTTATAATCCGGAAAGAGCAGTCTCATTCTGGCAGGAGATGGCCGCAAGCAGCTCCAAATCCGTTCCGGAGTTGCTGAGTACCCATCCCAGCGATGCCCGAAGGATAGCCCAGATCCAAGCCTTCTTACCTGAAGCCATGAAATATTATAAACCCGCTTCAGGTAGTCAAACCAAACCATCAGGCACAAATCCCCCAAATCCCTCAAAAACAAACACAACCACACCTTCAACAACAAAACCAAAAACGGGCGTTAAGGTTAAATGATAGTTTGCCACAAAGCAAATTCGTGTTGAAAACGCCCTTTGTCAGGGCGTTTTTTTATCTGTACATAACATGAATCAAAAAGTAGCCAGATACAAGATTGAAGAAGTAAAAAAGCAATACAGGCTTTTACTGGAAGCATGCCGGTATTTCGATTCTGTCAGCGAAAGGAAAATGATTCGTCTGGCTTTCAACGATCTGCTCTATTATTTCAGGGACCATCTCAGGCCCAATGGCGATCCCTATTTCATGCATGCCGTTTCTGTGGCGAGGATTGTTACAGAGGAAATGGATATGGATGCAGCCAGCGTGATTGCATCCCTGCTGATGGATATACCAGGTTACAAAGGCAGGGAGAAACCGAACCTTGAAGAGTCTTACGGAAAAACGATTTCGGGCATCGTTCAGAATGTCTGCCAGATCGCTGAATTAAATCTTCAAAAGGTCAGCCTTAATTCAGAGAATTTCATTCAGCTATTGCTTACCATGTCGGGGGATATCAGGGTAATCCTGATTCGCCTGGCCGACAGGCTGAATCTGATGCGCATGATCTCCCGCCTTCCTCAGTCCGAACAACTTCAGGTTTCGGAAGAAACATCCAGGTTATATGCGCCGCTTGCTCACCGGCTGGGACTGTATAACATCAAAGCGGAACTGGAAGAACTTTCAATGAAACATTCGTACCCGGATATATATCAGGGTATTGCCCGGAAAATTGAAGAGACGCGTGAAGAGCAAAACCATTATTTCCGGAAGTTCATCGAGCCTATCAACAAAGAACTTACTTCTCACGGTTTGGATTTTGAAATTAAATACCGCACCAAATCGATTCCATCTATTTGGAATAAGATGAGAAAGCAAAATATTGATTTTGAACAGGTTTATGATTTTTTTGCCATTCGGATCATCCTTCGTTCCGCCGGGGAAAATGAGAAAGCTGATTGCTGGAAGGCCTATTCCCTGGTAACCAATATATACGCACCAAATCCGGCACGTTTGCGCGACTGGATCTCGGCGCCCAAGTCAAATGGGTATGAATCGCTTCATACTACCGTGACCGGCGACCGGGGGAAATGGATTGAGGTACAGATCCGTTCTGAGAGGATGGATAAGGCTGCCGAACAGGGGAGGGCTGCCCACTGGAAATACAAGGGAGCCCCTGCAACTGCTGCAGAAACAGCTGAAAAATGGCTGAATTCAATCCGTTCGATCCTTGAAAACTATACTCCGGGTGAGGATGAATTGGATAGCACCGCCAGAATGGAATTGTTCTCCGATTATGTCTATGCCTTTACCCCGCAAGGTGACCTGAAAAAACTGAAAGCCGGAGCCACAGTGCTCGATTTCGCCTTTGAAGTACATTCAGATATCGGCCAGCACTGCAATGGTGCCAAAGTGAACGGGATCTTCGTTCCGCTTAAACAACCCCTCCGGACAGGTGATAAGGTCGAGATTGTGACCTCCCGGAACCAGCGACCGAACAAGGACTGGCTGAGTTTCGCAACCACATCGAAAGCGATTGCAAAGATCAGGCGTGCACTGAAGGAACTTGAGTTCTCACAGGCTGATACAGGAAAAGGAATCGTACAGCGGAAGCTCAACCAGTTGAAAATCAATTATACAGAAGAAATTGTCAATAAACTGGTCAATTATTATAAGGCTGATAGTTCACTCGACCTGTTTCATGGTATTGCCGAAGGGAAATACGATGTGCAGAAGGTGCGTGAAGCCATGCTGCCCACTCCGAAACCTGAAGAAATAAAGCCGCCTTCAAAACCGGTTCCTCTCCCGGAAGTTCGTCCTGCAGGGAAAATGGCGGAAAAGGCACTTATCATTATTCATGAAGATACTCCACTTGATTCGGTGAAGTTTGCCCGCTGTTGCCATCCGGTTTTCGGAGATGAAATATTTGGATTTGTCACTGTTACCGAAGGGATAAAAATTCACCGGACTTCCTGCACCAATGCTCCGGAGATGCACGGCCGTTACGCATACAGAATTGTGCCTGCCCGTTGGGCTGCACAGGCAGAAACATCAGCCTATGTGGCTACCCTCAAAATTATTGGCGACGACCAGATTGGAATATTGAATGCAATTACCGATGTCATCACCAGGGAACTCAATGCCAACATTCGTTCTGTTAATCTTAACAGTCACAGGGATAAGTTCGAGGGTACTATTTCGGTAAATGTAGGCAGTAAGGCTCACCTGGACCTGATCATTGCGCGTCTGTCAAAGATGAAAGGCATCCGTCGTATCTTGCGGGAAAAATAACGTGTTTGATACACAATTGAAACAGATAGAGATTATCAGTCAAATCAATATGACACAACCTGTTATAAGGCATAATGTAGTTACTATCCGGGAAGGGGAGAGCCTTGATTTTTTCGTGGGGAACAAGGCAACTCTCCAGGATGGGAAAGAATACTTTGTATTGCTTGATCCCAACGGTATCAAACATTTTATTGAGGCAGACCCTTATGTGAATTACAGCATTTCACCTGGAATGACACTTCAATGCACGGTAGCAAAAATTAATTGCACAGGAAGGATCATCCTCGAACCGCAACATCCGTATTACACGGTTGGGCAAAAATATCTGTTCAATGTTCAACGAATTGAAAAAGAACCGGATCGTACCCGATTGACGCTAAAAGATTATTTCGGAAATGAGATTTCCCTCTTGATCTCTGATGATATACATGCGGAAGAATTTTGCGGTGAAAGGGTGTATTGCAGGATCATTTCTATCCGAAAAGGTCTTCCGGAAGTTGAAATACAGGCTGACTAGACTCAAGTTGGCGTCCTATTTTATTAATAATGAATTTGTTATTCGATATCTGGTTTATTAACAATTGTTCATAACCTGTGTTTAAATAATGTTAGGTAAAACCTTGAAAAAGAGTTGCTTTCGCGTTCAGAATCATTGTATCTTTAATTCACCGGATGCGATCAGGGTAACTGGTAAAAGGCGACGGGAACTGACCCGAAAGGGAAGGGAAACGAAGCCTGAAACGTTGGGTTGAGAATCTGAGAAGGTGATCGATGTAACGATTCAATGCCAGGGTCAGGAGCAGGAGACAGGTTGAAGCAGAAGGTGTGGAGGATGGCTCGCATGAGTCATCGCCAGACTGGAAGTTGAAACGGGCCGACGGCGTTGTCACTTCGGATCCCGGAAACGGGTGAAAAAGAAAACAACATCTGAATCAAGCGAAGCCGCAAGGCAACGGGAGACCCAGGAAACCATTGGTTTATTATCTGTCCGATACATACTGACAAAAGCAGGAAAGCACTTACGGGTGTAATACTGCCGAACCCGGATCAGCCGAGCAGCAGTCAGCGCTATCAGCCGGCAACGACCAGCAATGATCGGAGCGGGTGGATGGAAGTCAGCAACAGGAGGATTTTCGCGAGGAATGTTCCGGTTGTAGATTAAGTTGACGGGGAATTACCCGGTGAAAATCAGGTAAGACCGTTTCAGAAGCATCTCTAACAGGATGCCATGAAAATCTGCCGCAGAGCATTCGGACCAGGGTGGCAACTACGGTTGTTACTACTGGGATGGGGAACTTTCCAGACCGGAAGGTTCCCCATCGTTTTTTATTCTACCTGTGTATTCATAGCTGCAAGCCTTCATGAACGAATTATTCTTTTTTTTTCGGAAGTGATAGAAAACCTCCTATTCAGTGTAAATTTGCCATCCGTCTAAAATCCTTTTTATGCCTTCGAATAAATATGCGGTCATTGGTATCGGTCAATTTGGGAAAGCCATTGCCAGAGCATTGTCGAATAAAGGTTATGAAGTAATGGCAATTGACAGTGATCCGGAAATCATTGACAGCATTGGCGATGACGTCGCATATGCGGTTGCCCTGGATGCTACCGACAAACGTGCCCTGCAATCGCAGAACATCGATCAGTTTGATGCAGTTGTTGTTGCCATCGGGTCAGACTTTGAGCAGCGTTTATTATGCACTTCCATTTTACTCGACCTGAATATTAAAAGGATTATTACCCGTGCAAACGGGGAAGCGCAACGCATTATCCTTGAGAAGATGGGGATTAAGGAAATTCTGTCACCGGAAGAAGAGGTCGGGATTATAGTTGCGGAAAGGATGTTGAATCCAAGCATCGTCAGCTACCTTCAACTACCGGACGATCATCGCATCGCAGAAATATACAGCCCTGCAAACTGTGTCAATAAAACATTCGGTGAAATAGACCTTCGTGATAAGTACAAATTGAGCCTTATCACTGTGAAGAAAGAGATGACCGCCATCCGCGACGGTAAGGAAGTCACAGAACATCATATAGCAGGTGTTCCCGATTCAAAGCAGGTGCTGGAAGCAACCGACCGTCTGCTCATCTTTGGGCATAACAGGGACATTGATCGTTTCCTGGAGATCAATGCCTAGTATCCGGGAGCTGCCATGCCATCCAACAAGATAGATCGGATCAGGGAATTTATCAATATCCGTTTGTACCGGCACAAGAACTATGTACTCATCTCAATGAGGGTTCTGAGTATCCTGGTATCATTACTGGCCATCGGTACAATCATTTACTACCACGGTTTCCCTGTTACACCCAGGTCAGAGGCCTTTACCATGCTTGTTATCAGGCTGAGCCTCTCATTTTATGTGTTTAAATACCTGGTAAAGATCTTTTATCATTTCCATCCCATCGACTTCATTAAAGACAACTGGTTCGAAGGGGCGATCCTGATGCTCGTCCTTGTTGACGGCATAGTATCAACACTCCTCGGGCATTCTGTGGTCAGAAGCATCTTTATCAGCATGGGAATGCCTAACATGACTATCTATTACAGCCTCTTTATACAATTCTATTTCTTCGTTATTATTGCCATTGAGGTTGGGAAAGCCAGTCAGCAAATTGCAGTGTTCAGGCTAGGGCCCTCAGCTTTGCTCGCTCTTTCTTTCATTTTCATTATTCTCGCAGGATCTGGCTTGTTGATGCTGCCGGAAATGACGGTGAAAGGGATACGGTATATAGATGCATTGTTTACCTCTACCAGTGCCTGTTGCGTCACAGGACTGGTTTCGGTCGATACGGCCACCTGTTTTTCCCTGAAAGGAAAGACCATCATCATGATCCTGATTCAGATCGGAGGATTGAACATCATATCCTTTGCTACTTTTTTTGCGACATTCAATAAAAACTCCGCAGGTATCAGGTACCAGTCCATTCTCAAGGATCTGATCTCCAGCGATAAACTCAGCAACACCCGTACGCTTCTGCGAAAGATATTCCTGTTCAGCATTATCATTGAATTGTTGGGAGCTTTACTGCTGTTCCTTTCCTGGCCTCCGGAGGTCCATTTTTTTACAACCGGGCAGAAAATTTACTTTTCGCTGTTTCATGCGGTTTCTGCATTCAATAACGCAGGTTTCGCCTTGTTCACCGATAATCTTTACGATATCATGATGAGGCATGCATACTATTTTCAATTAGTGGTTGCGGCCTTGATTTTTTTCGGAGGTATCGGATTTATCGTTCTGGAAGACATGTTTGGATTGGCGAATATCCGGCGAAGACGTCAGTTGAAATGGAAAAGGCTCATGGTGCATTCGCGGATAGCCCTGAATACATCTCTGATACTTGTAGCATTGGGAGCGCTTGTTTTCTATCTGGTTGAACGTAAAAATACGATCGACGATTATGGATTCTTCGGAAGTCTGGTTGCTTCCATATTCCAATCTGTCACATGCAGGACTGCCGGCTTCAACAGTGTCGATTTCACAAAACTGGGTCAGCCGATCCTGATTTTTATGATGTTGCTTATGTTTATCGGGGCCTCACCAGGTTCAACCGGCGGTGGGATCAAGACCACAACTTTTGCAGTCATTCTGCGTTCAGCATGGAACACCATCAGGGGCAGAAAGAACCTGGAACTCCAGAAACATACAGTCTCACCTGAGACAATCAATAAATCCTATTCTATAGCGCTATTCTCTCTTTCTTTGATCTTTATATCAACCTTTGTGCTTTCGATCACCGAAAGAGATATTCCTTTTCTCAATCTTCTTTTTGAAGAGATTTCTGCTTTTGGAACCGTCGGATTATCAACCGGGATAACTTCCACGGTATCCGACGCAGGGAAGATGATTCTTGTCATGACGATGTATGTTGGAAGGATTGGCACCCTGACCCTGGCGTTGGCTTTGACACGCCGGGTACTTTATTCAAAGTACCGTTATTCAGAGATCAATGTTCTCGTTGGTTAAGGGGCTGTTCGAGATTCATGAAATCATAAAAATCCTGCTGACGTGATCAGAATAACTGAGTTTTTGGTGGAAGGATCAGGTAGAAATAAGAAAAGGGACTAAAAAGTCCCTTTTTTGTTTTTTAGCTAAACCGTGGTAGGCTGAGGTGATGTTTACATGCAGTTGCTAAGGTACGATTATGTTTCTCAATTAGCTAAATACATTTGTTAAAAGATGTTAAGAGCTTTGAGAAAGCAACTGCAACGCTTTATTCTTCTTTCTCCGACTCCTGATCTTCCTCTTCAGCATAATTATCGCCACCTTCTTTTGTGTCGATATCATCAAAGAAATCATCCTCATCTTTATCAGATTTATTATCAATCTTGACAGGCATTTTAACCAGATAACTGGCATCTTCGGTATCTATCGTGATTGCAAAGAAAAAAGAATCTCCACTGCCTTTAACCTTTAAGGTATGGTTCATCCATCCAAGGGGGTATTTTTTCCTGATTGCATCCTGCAACTCGGCCCCTGCATTCTGATAATTGATTATTAGTCGTTTACGTTCTTTCTGCATAGTAACTAAAATCAGTACATTGAGTTTACAATTATACGGAAAAAAATAAAAATCAAATAGTATTTACTTTTTTACTAAAACAACAATTCTTGCTAAATGGCTATTCCGGTTTCAAAACCAGAGTTGTCCTGTTGGTCAGGTAAATACGGAGGCGGTATTCATTTCTTTTAGCATCGAATTTACCCGGATAACTAACCTGATCATCCACCCGTCCATGGCCACCATAATCGGGATGATCCGAATTCAGTATGATCCTGTATGGGCCCGGACCAGGAACCATGAATTCATAATCGGGTATCGACTTGTCTACATGGAAATTAAAAAGAAATATCAAAATCGATCGTTCATAGATGATACATTTGTTTTCTTCATCAATATTTAACAACCTGGCATACAAATCAGAATGCATAAGATTATACTCTTTTACCAGAGTGATCATGTCTTTGTCGAACCGCCCGAGATATTGATATTTCAGGGCTGGTGAGTCCACCAGTGACCATTGTCGCCGGGCATGCTTATAACTCCAGTCATTGCCTTGTCGCGGGAAATCGATCCATTCCGGGTGACCGAATTCATTGCCCATGAAATTCAGATAGGCCTGGCCCCCAAGGGTGATGGTGAACAGGCGGATCATCTTATGCAAGGCAATGCCACGGTCGATTACCGGATTATCATCGTCAGCCTGCATGTGGAAGTACATTTCTTTATCCATCAGGCGGAAGGCGATCGTTTTATCCCCAACCAGGGCCTGGTCGTGCGACTCGCAATAGGTAACCGTTTTAACATAGGGCAATCTGTCGTTGAGTACATGCCACATTTCGGCCATACTCCAGTCTTCATCATGGACATCTTTCAGGTATTTGATCCAGAAGTCCGGAATACCCATACCAAGCCGGAAATCAAAGCCTATACCGCCATCGGGGATAGGAAGGGAGAGCCCCGGCATCCCGGTTACATCTTCTGCTATTGAAATGGCATCAGGGCGTATTTTATGGATCAGATGGTTAGCAAGTTGAAGATAAGTTATTGCATCCCATTCCACACCTTCAGAAAAGTACTTTTGGACAGAATCAATCGGCTCATCACCATGATGATAGTACATCATTGATCCTACACCATCGAAACGGAAACCGTCGAAATGGAACTCCTCCATCCAGTACTTTACGTTTGAAAGCAGGAACTGAATCACTTCAGTCTTACCATAATCAAAAAGCTTGGAATCCCATGCCGGATGTTCTCCTCTGTCACCGGCATGAAAATATTGGGTTTCAGTACCATCGAACAGGTTGATGCCTTCATGAATGTTTTTGACTGTGTGTGAATGGACAAGGTCCATAATGACTGCAAGTCCTGATTCATGGGCAGTGCGAACCAGCTCTTTCAGTTCTTCAGGTGTTCCGAAACGTGATGAAGCTGCATAAAAGTTGGCAACATGGTACCCAAAAGAGCCATAGTACGGATGTTCCTGGATAGCCATCAGCTGAACGGCATTGTATCCGGCATTTTTAATCCGTGGCAGAATATTTTGTGTGAACTCTGAATATGAACCAACGCCTTCCTTTTCCTGGGCCATTCCAACATGAGCCTCGTAAATCAGCAAAGGCTCGTATGTTTTTACCCGGAAATCATCATTTCTCCAGTCAAATGGTTGAGGAAACCATAGTTGTCCGGAAAAATTCTTGGTATCCTCATCCTGGATAACCCGGTTTATGAAAGCCGGGATCCGGAGGTGTGAACCTATATTGCTCCTGACCAGTACTTTTACTTTGCTTCCGTGTACAAATCTGTCTTTATAGGTATCGAAATCCAGTTTTATCTCCCATATGCCGTTATCGATGCGGTGAAGAGGATGTGACGCGTAATTCCAGTCATTGAAGTCCCCGACAAGATGGAGAGAATGAGCTGCAGGCGCCCATTCACGGTATATCCAGCATCTTTGTCCCGAATCATACTGTATCCCCAGATAATGGTATGCAGATGCAAATTCCCGGATACTGTGAAACCTGGATTCTATTGCCCCGAGTCGCTGTCCGAAGCGTTCATACCGGGCTAAAACGTCATCCGCTACCGGAGTCAGCCATGGATCAAGTTTCACAATGTCAGGTATCTTCTTCTTTGCAGATTTCATCTGGTTAAAAAATTGATAGTGAGTATTTTACAGAAAGAGTAGGGTGGGAGAGGAGTCATTTAACAGGGTAATAGATATCGGTTTGCCATTTTGCTGTATCCGGCTCCGAAGATGGATCTGTAATATATTCTTCCCAGGGGCTGCCGGCAATTTCTAGCTTTTGTTCCTTGATATATTTCTCAATCGCCTGGTATGCTATAGCAGTAGCTTCATATGGACCAAAGAAACTTGTCATCACGACGTTCCCGGCTGGTATTTCACGGCAGGTTATGCCTGCAGGCGGCACAATTATCTCCTTTATTGGTACTCCGGCTTCCATGTCGAACGATTGTGAAGAAAAACTATGATAGATCGCGAAAGGAGGTCCGGACTGGGATAATTTTCTTTGTTGTAAAAGCTGAAACACTTTTGAATAGATCATTTCAAATTTCTGCGAGATTGTTTCTGGAGAGGCGGTGTCGCGTATCGACAAAATTATCCTTGCCGGAATTTCCTTTTGAATGATAGCGGCAGAATATTGTCTGGAATGAGATGCCGCTATATTCAGATTTGTTAATCCTCTCTCAAGGATCCTGCCGACAATTTTATTCATGAATAGTCCGAACCAGCGGGAAAATGGATTCATTCCCAGGTCGCTTTCAATGATCCAAGTGACTTGGGTGCCAGTTCCCGACTCCTGGAAGAGGAATCGGCCTGTAGTTTTCCCATATTCTTCAGAATTCAGGTCCATCACGATGGAGTCATAGGGTGCACTTGCTATTACAGTAATTTTCCCACTTCCAATCTTTCTATGGGTACTGTGATAGGTGTATCCGGCGCCAACACCTGATCCGGGGCCAAAATACTCCGGTTTTATGGTGGAGTCAAGCTGATGCCAGGGTGACCAGTGTTCCCAGTTATGAACATTATTAACCTGATTGAATATCGCTTCGCGATCTGTGTCCATGATAACCATTCGTTCCAGACGTATATGACGTGGCAGAAATAGTCCGATAACGGCTAACAGCAGGATAATAAGTAAAAATGTTAACAGGATTTGCCGAAGTATTTTCATCGTTTGGATTTTTGGGTTTGGTTGCTCTAAGGTAGTGAGATTTCTTCCTGGAAAATCACTTCTATAATATCCTATAATTTATATTATGTTAAATATAAAATTTAAGAATAAGGGCCAGCTAAAACTGGCCCCTTTTCGAAATCTTAAAGTGTCGATAGTTTGTCGTTAACTTCTTTCAGCTTGTCGATCATGTTGAGTCGCGTATAAATTTCTTTAAGTGAGATCAACAATTGGCGATCATTCGGCTGGAGTTTTTCGCCTTCTTCAAAGTATGGCAGCGCTTTATTCAAAAGGCTGTTGCCTTCAGCCATCAATGCATCAAATTCCTTCACTTTATCCAACGGAAGTTTGTTTGCGGCATTGATAACATCACCGCCTTTATTGAAGAATAATACTCCAAGGTTGAATACCGCGTCGAAAAACTTTGGATCCAGTTTGATGGTTTCTTCATAGGATTTAACGGCAAGGTCAAAGTACTTCTCGCGGTCAGCTTTCGGAAGTGCAGTATCATTTTTCAGCAGGTCATATGTAACACCTATTGCATACTGGATCGAAGTATTTCCGGGTTCTTTTTCCTTGGCAACATTCAGGCTTTCCAGTGCTTTATCGTGCTGATTCGAAGAAATATAGAGGTTTGCCTGGGTAATAATCAGATCATTATCTCCCGGATATATCGATAAACCCTTTTCAACAGTGCTGACTGCCTTGTCAAACTCTCCGGTTTCTTTATACAGCATAGCCAGGGAGGTGTATATGCTCTTTTCGTTCATTCTTTTATCGATCAGATCGCTGTAGATGCTGATTGCCCTAGCCTTGTCACCTTTCTTTTCATAGCAGAGAGCTGATCCGTAAATTGCCAGTGTGTCAACAGCCTTGTTGTCTTTACCTATCTGAATCGCTTTTTCAAAATAAGAAAGAGCATTATCGATTTCATTCTTTTCAAAATAGCCGATACCTTCATTAAATAGCTGTCCACCAATTGTTTGCATTCTCAGTGCAATATCTCCTGAGTATTCGCCTTTTGTGTCCAGTTCCTTTGATTTGGTAAAAGATTCATAGGCTACGTTCAGCGCATCTGTCACGATGATCTTGTATTCAGGTTTCAGATGCATATCCAGGTAAATGCCTCCCTTGTAGTACCAAACTTTCGCATCAGTGGCGGCATCCGGAGAACCGGTAGCTTTGTCGATATACTCTTTAGCTTTCAGGAGGTCGCCTTTTTGCCAGTAATTGTAGGCTGAGGTGCGGTCTTTCTTCATCTGTGCGAATGATATCCCTACCAGGAGTATGAAAGCCGACAGAAGGATGCTCTTTTTCATCGTTATTTGTTTAATTGTTTGTTAGAATTCTTTTATTTAGAGATTTAGGGGTTCTGCATTAGAGGTGCAAAGGTAACAAGAAGGAATCATTTTCAGCAACACGAATTATTCTTCATCCTTCTCTGGCAAATTGCCGTTATCGGAATCAGTATCCTCGAAGTTACCGGACTCATCGTCAAGGCTCTCATCCATGGATTCAAGCATTTCATCGTTGGTTCCATTCTCATCCATCATTTCATCTTCCTCAACCTCAACCTTGGCAACTGCGGCGATCGAATCTTCATCCTTGAGGTTAATAAGCCGGACGCCCTGGGTTGCCCTTCCCATTACCCTCAGATCGCTTACCGCTAACCGGATAATGAGTCCTGAACGGTTAATGATCATCAGGTCGTTGCTGTCGGTCACATTTTTAATGGCGATCAGTTTGCCGGTTTTTTCGGTGATATTGATTGTCTTCACTCCTTTTCCGCCACGATTGGTCACCCTGTAATCATCGAGTTTGGATCGTTTACCGTAACCGTTTTCCGAGACCACCAAAATATCATCGGTCCCGTCGTTTACACATATCATGCCAATTACTTCGTCATCCTTTCCCGTCAGGGTTATACCCCTTACTCCTGTAGCGTTCCGGCCCATCGGGCGGACATTTGTCTCATTAAAACGGATTGCCCTCCCTGAGTGCAACGCCATCATAATTTCACAATTGCCGCTGGTCAGGCGTGCTTCCAGTAAGTGATCATCCTCAACAATATTAATGGCATTGATACCATTTGCGCGGGGCCGTGAATATGCTTCGAGCGAGGTTTTTTTGATCGTCCCCTTCTTGGTACACAGGATAATGTAATTATTGTTCACATAATCTTCATCCTTTAGATCCTTCAGGTTGATGATCGCTCTTACCTTGTCGTCCGATTCTATATTCAGCAGGTTTTGGATTGCCCTGCCCTTGGAGGTACGGCTTCCTTCAGGTATTTCAAAGGCTCTCATCCAGAAGCACTTGCCCTTTTCCGTGAAGAAAAGCATATAATTATGAGCAGTGGCAATATAGAGGTGCTCGAGGAAGTCTTCATCCCGGATATCGGATCCTTTAGCTCCTCTCCCACCCCTGTTCTGCCGTTTATATTCGGCTAATGCTGTACGCTTGATATATCCCATGTGTGATATCGTGATCACAACGGCTTCATCGGCAATGGTATCTTCAATTCTGAAATCACGGGCAGTCAGTTCGACACGTGTACGCCGGGGATCATTGTATTTTTCTTTTATCTCGAGCAGTTCCGACTTAATGATGTCCATCTGCAAGTCTTCATTGGCCAGCACGTTCTTGAGATGTTCGATCTGCTTCAGAAGTTCTTCATACTCTTTGCGAAGTTCTTCTCTTCTGAGACCGGTCAATTGCTGCAGTCTCATATCGAGGATAGCCCTGGCCTGTATCTCTGTCAGTTCGAAACGTTCCATCAGGCTTGTTCTGGCCTGTTCCGGGGTAGTTGAGTTACGGATGATTGCAACGACTTCATCGATATTATCGATAGCGATCAGCAATCCGGCGAGGATATGGGCTCTCTTCTCGGCCTCGCGCAACTCGTACCTGGTTCTCCGGACCACCACTTCGTGGCGGTGTTCAACGAAGTGGGAAATCAGCTGTTTCAGATTCAGCTGGTACGGCCGTCCTTTGACCAGAGCGATAGTATTGACGCTGAACGAGGTTTGAAGGCCGGTAAACTGATAGAGTTTGTTGAGTACAACATTGGTTACGGCATCTTTTTTCAGTTCATACACGATTCTCAAGCCATTCCTGTCACTCTCATCCCGGATGTCATGAATTCCTTCAATCTTCTTATCATTGACCAGGTCAGCGGTTTTCTTGATCATTTCCGACTTATTCACCTGGTAAGGGATAGACGTTGCTACAATGCATTCTCTTCCCTTTTCATCTGTTTCGGTGTTGGTTTCACCACGCATCATGATTCTGCCCCGGCCTGTTTCATAGGCCTCTCTTACGCCGTCGTAACCGTATATAATGCCGCCTGTCGGAAAGTCAGGGGCAGTAATATATTGCATCAGTTCCTGGATTGTGATGTCCCGGTTGTCGATATAGGCAATACAGCCGTCGACTACTTCGCCCAGGTTGTGAGGAGGGATATTGGTGGCCATCCCGACCGCGATCCCGGAAGAACCGTTGACAAGAAGTTGCGGGACTTTGGCAGGAAGAACAGTCGGCTCTTCCAGCGTATCATCAAAGTTGAGCCTGAAATCAACAGTTTCTTTATCAATATCTTCAAGAAGCTCTTCAGACAATTTTCGTAACCGGGCTTCGGTGTATCGCATGGCAGCCGGACTGTCGCCGTCGATCGAGCCGAAGTTTCCCTGTCCGTCAACCAATGGGTAACGCATTGACCAATCCTGGGCCAGGCGAACCATTGCATCATAGACTGAACTATCCCCGTGCGGATGATATTTACCGAGAACCTCCCCTACGATACGAGCAGATTTCTTATACGGGCGGTTTGAGAGTACTCCGAGTTCAAGCATTCCAAACAGTACCCGACGGTGTACCGGCTTCAGGCCGTCGCGGATATCGGGCAAAGCCCTTGAAACAATGACCGACATCGAATAATCGATGTAGGCCGACTTCATCTGATTCTCAATATTTACATGAACAATCTTTTCACCTTCCTGAACGTTATCCATTTCGTAATCCAATCTGTATTAATTAGTTATGATTAATATGCTAGAACTACGAAATTAACCTTTTTTTTGATACGAATGAGCCTGCACCTTCTTGATTTTAAGGTTGCATTACTAACATTTGCATGTTGAAAAAAACGTGTTTGTACTCCTGATGTGACAAGGGAAAGAGGTAATTTTAAAACTATTCTCATAGATGTATGTTTAAGTATTAATTTTGATGTAAATTTCTGATTACAAAATCTGAAAAACGAAAAGGAAGGGAGAAGAGAATACATGGAAGCCAAGTTTTCGCAGCGTGTAAAGGATGTCCTCACATTCAGCCGTGAGGAAGCTGTTAGCCTGGGTAATGATTACATCGGTGTTGAGCATCTTATGCTGGGGATCATCCGTGAAGGAGAAGGGCTGGCCTTGCGATTGCTTGGATACCTGAATGTGGATATTCCCGAGCTTCGACGCACTATTGAGTCTGCAATAGCCAATCATGCAAGACGCGAGAAGCCTGCAGAAAACCTTCCGTTGGTCAAACAGGCTGAACGGGCTTTGAAGTTAACATACCTTGAGGCGAAATTATTCAATAGCGAACTTATTGGTACAGAGCATCTCCTGCTTGCCATCCTTAAAGATGATGATAATTTGGTGACCAGGACATTGCTGAAATCAAATGTAACATACGAGATTGTGAAGGAAGAGGTAAAATCATTTCTGGCTTCTTTGGGTGAACGAACATTCAATGAACAAAGTGAACAGCACCAGGATAGTCAGGAATTCAAGGACGAACTGCCGGGAGGTGCCCAGGATGAGGATCCGGATGAAGACAGCAGCCTTGGCAATATTAAAAAGACCGGAGGCGAGAGCAAGTCAAAGACTCCGGTCATGGATAATTTCGGGCGTGATCTGACGCGTGCTGCAGAGGAGAACAGACTTGATCCGATCGTTGGCCGTGAAAAAGAGCTGGAACGCATTTCACAGATCCTGAGCCGTCGCAAAAAGAATAATCCTATCCTGATTGGTGAGCCAGGCGTTGGTAAGTCGGCTATTGCTGAAGGCCTTGCGCTGCGTATTGTTCAAAGGAGGGTTTCGCGGGCCTTGTTCAATAAAAGGGTTTTCACCCTTGACCTTGCATCCCTGGTTGCCGGAACAAAGTACCGCGGGCAGTTTGAGGAACGAATGAAAGCTGTTCTGAACGAACTGGAAAAGAATCGGGATATTATTCTGTTTATTGATGAAATCCATACCATTGTAGGAGCCGGCAATGCCTCCGGTTCGCTCGATGCCTCCAACATGTTCAAGCCGGCACTTGCCCGTGGCGAGATCCAGTGTATCGGAGCCACCACCCTGGATGAATACCGGCAGTATATTGAAAAGGACGGGGCCCTGGAACGCAGGTTCCAGAAAGTGCTGGTGGATCCCACTTCACCTGAGGAAACTGTTGAAATCCTGAACCAGATCAAGGAGAAATACGAGGACCATCATCTCGTGAAATACACCCCGGAGGCAATTGAAGCCTGCGTCTCCCTTACCAACCGGTACATTTCCGACCGGTATCTTCCCGACAAGGCTATCGATGCCCTCGACGAAGCCGGAGCAAGGGTGCACATCTCCAATATGCATGTGCCTGTTGA
Organism: uncultured Lentimicrobiaceae bacterium; assembly: GCA_964544545.1. Lineage (GTDB taxonomy): Bacteria > Bacteroidota > Bacteroidia > Bacteroidales > UBA4417 > UBA4417. The sequence goes on from CAZJCG010000004.1 coordinate 105,278, forward strand.
GATACTGAATATAGAAAGCCAGATTGAAGATGCCAGGCAAAAGAAGATGAAGGCCATTAAAAGCCAAAAGTTTGAGGAAGCAGCCAAATTCCGTGATACGGAGCGGCGTCTCCAGGCAGAACTGGAAATGCAGAAGAAACAGTGGGAAGATGATTCCAAGATAAACCGCGAAACAGTGTCGTCAGAGAATGTAGCCGAGGTGGTTGCCATGATGACAGGGGTCCCGGTGCAACGCATTGCTCAAAACGAAAGCGACCGCCTGATGAACATGGAGTCGGAAATAGCCGATTCGGTGATCGGGCAGCAGGAAGCGATCAAGAAGGTTGTAAAGGCCATCCGGAGAAACCGTGCCGGACTAAAAGACCCGAACAAGCCAATAGGAACCTTTATTTTTCTGGGACCGACCGGAGTCGGGAAAACCCATCTTGCCAAAATTCTTGCCCGTTATCTTTTCGATTCGGAAGATGCACTGGTACGAATCGATATGAGCGAATACATGGAAAAGTTCGCTGTTTCAAGACTGGTCGGTGCGCCTCCGGGTTATGTAGGATATGAAGAAGGCGGACAACTTACCGAGAAGGTACGGCGCCGCCCCTACTCCATCGTCCTGCTGGATGAAATTGAAAAAGCTCACCCGGATATTTTCCATATCCTGTTGCAGGTGCTTGACGACGGTGTGCTCACCGACAGTCTTGGCCGCAGGGTCGACTTTAAGAATACGATCGTTATTATGACCTCCAATATCGGTTCCAGGCAATTGAAAGATTTCGGCAGTGGTGTTGGGTTCAGCACTTCCGCCAAACAATCCCAGGGATCGGAAATTGCCCAGGGTGTAATTGAAAATGCGCTTAAAAAGGCTTTTGCTCCAGAGTTCCTGAACCGCATTGACGACGTGGTGATCTTCGAATCGCTTGATCGTGATGATATTCATAAGATCATCGATATTGAACTCCGGAACCTCTTTAACAGGATCCGGAAAATGGGCTACCTGCCGGAGATCACCGATGCAGCCAAGGATTTCATTGTCGATAAAGGCTGGGATGAACAATTTGGTGCAAGACCTTTGAAACGTGCGATCCAGAAATACATTGAGGATACCCTTGCAGAAGAGATCATAAAGACCTCTCTCAAGACAAACGACAGCATTCGGATCGATTTCAACAAGGAAATGAATGACATCCAGATCGAGATCATTCCCGGACAGGCAGTAGTAAAGAGCTCTGAAGCGGAAGGATGATAATCCATAACAGAAAGAGAAAGCCCTTCTGGCATTTGCCGAAGGGCTTTCTCTTTTTCCGTAATCCTTGACTCAAATAAGATGAGGGCTGTAAGCAAGACTACTCACATTAGTCGGTCTGTTGGACAATTTTAGGAGTAACCTTTTGAATCGAAACTCATCAAGGCGATATCTCACTGTTTTCGATCTGATATGGATGACGAGATTGGGAATTGTCAGGCAATTTTAAAGTCTCCCAGATCCTTAGGGTGTGAGTTATTGATATAGCTTACGCTGGCGATATTCTCAGCCCTGCCTTTCCGGATGAATATATCGGCGCTTCGTGTATAAGCAGCATTGCGGTTGGCATCACCCAGTAAGAGGAAGCCTATAAGCACATTACCAGCCATCTCGACCATGCGGCGGGCATGGTAATCGGTATACTCATTATCAGCAAACTCCAGCACTTTTTCGACTGTTTTGGCGTATTGGTCAGTCATTTTATCGAGCAGGCTTTTCAGGTATTCATGTTCCGGTTTGACCGGTTTTTCTGCATGTTCCTTCATGAGTTTAAGATAGGAACCATTCGTGACGCCGCGGATGGCAGCCACTACCTGCAGTTGCGAAGTACCTTCATAGATGGTGGTGATGCGGGCATCCCTGTATAGACGCTCAGCAGGGAAATCCTTCATATAGCCGGTTCCCCCGTGAATCTGGATGGCATCATAGGCGACCTGATTGCAATACTCGCTGGAAAACAGCTTCAGCATCGGAGTGAGTATGTCGGCATTCTTCTGGTAATACTTCAGCTCCTCCCTCTCGGCAGGTTCCAGTTTGCGTTCCTGCTGCAGGAATAGGATAGCCTTATAAACATCTACATATCTTGCCGTTTCATACAGGAGGGTTCGTATGCCGTCGATTTTCACTTTCATCAGCGTCAGCATCTCATAAATGGCTGGATAGTGAATGATAGCCTTCCCAAACTGTTCACGTTCCCGGGCATACTTAACGGCTTCCCTGTAGGCTGCTTCGGCAATACCCACTGATTGAGCGCCAACGCCGAGGCGGGCCGAATTCATCAGGGACATTACGTACTTGATCAGTCCGAGTTTAGTCTCGCCAACCAGTTTGGCAGGCGCATTTTTAAAGACCAGTTCACAGGTAGGTGATCCCTTGATCCCCAGTTTGTTTTCAATACGGCGGACAGTAACCGCTTTGTCGGAACGATCATACACAAAAAGGGACAGACCGCGGGCATCAGTAGTGTTTTCTTCCGAGCGGGCCAACACGAGGGAGATGTCAGCATCTCCGTTGGTGATAAAACGTTTTACCCCGTTCAATATCCAGGTTCCTTTGGCAGTATTGTAGGATGCTTTCAGCTGGACTGCCTGCAAATCACTTCCGGCATCAGGTTCTGTTAGGTCCATGGCCGCCGTAGCGCCTTTATTGAAACGGGGAAGAAATTCGCTCTTGATCTCCTCGGAAGCAAACTCGTGGATAGTTTCTGCACAGTCCTGGAGTCCCCAGATATTGGCAAATCCGGCATCGGCGCGTGAAACAATCTCTGCAGCCATAACATATGGTACCATCGGGAAGTTCAGCCCGCCATATTGTCTTGGAAGCGACATTCCGATGAGACCTGCTCTGGTAAGCACATCATGGTTTTCCTGGGTTCCCCGGGCATATTTTACTTCATTATTGATCAGTTGCGGTCCTTCATGGTCAACTGATTCGGCATTGGGTCCGATCACTTCCCCGCATATCTCCCCGACGATCTCCAGCACCTTGTCATAACTGTCAACCGCATCTTCCAGGTCAAGAGGAGCATAATCGTACTTCTCATATTCGCTGTAATTGTTCTCCTTCAACCGGACAATCTTCTCCATCAAAGGATGTTGCAGTTGGAACTTGAGGTGTGGATTATCGGTATAGAAATTTTCCATTTTAATTCAGGTTATTGTTTAAGTAAAGCTTTTTAAGACAAGACAATCAACTACTTGGAGTTTTTCTTATAATATTTGATCATCTTGGGGATCACGTCAGTAACACTACCTAGGATAGTATAGTCGGCTATAAAATTGATCGGTGCATTTGGATCGGTATTGATAGAAATTATCTGTGCCGACTGATCCATTCCGGCTCTGTGCTGCACTGCTCCGGAAATACCGCATGCAATGTATAATTTAGGCCTGACGGTGACTCCGGTTTGTCCGATCTGCCTTTCATGCTCTTCAAATCCTGCATCCACGGCGGCCCTGGTAGCACCAACTTCAGCACCGAGAACTTCTGCAAGTTCGTACAGCAGCTTGAAGTTTTCGCGTGATCCCACACCATATCCTCCGGATACTATGATCCCGGCGTTTTTAATATTGACTTTGCTTTTCTCGATGTGCCGTTCGATGATCTCAACCGCAAAATCCTCTTTCTGCAGGAATGTTTTCACATCAATGTTTTTCAGGATACCCCTGAAAGCCGGATCTGCGATCTCTTTTTTCATGACGCCTTCACGGACAGTAGCCATCTGAGGACGTGTATCCGGATTTATGATCGTGGCAATGATATTGCCTCCGAATGCCGGCCTGATCTGGTAAAGCAGGTTCTTATACTCCTTCTGGGTCCGGTTTTCGGTATGATCACCAATCTCAAGACTGGTACAATCGGCAGTAAGTCCGCATCGCAATGCTGAAGCGATCCGTGGTGCCAGGTCGCGGCCGATGCTGGTTGCCCCGAACAGGACGATTTCGGGCTTTTCCTGATGAAACAGGTTGATCAGTATGGTTGAATGAGGCAGAGTGAGATATGGGAACAACCGTTTGTCGTCGGCATAATGAATCACATCAACTCCGTAAGGATAGAGCGTTGACTCAAGGTTTTCCACCTTGTGGCCGATAACAACGGCTTCGAGTTTGATTTTCAGTTCATTGGCTAATTTACGGCCTTTAGAAAGCAATTCCAGGCTGACATCAGCTATGGTCCTTTCTTCGGAAACCTCGCAGTATACGAATAGATTATTCACGATGTTTTCTTTATTCTGTTAATACTGATAATTACTAACCGATTACATGGCTGCTGATGAGCTCCTGCATAAGGGAATCTATTTCTTTATCGTCGGCGCTGAGCTTCTTTGATTCCTTATGGGCCAGTATCACGTTCTCGATCTTCTTAACCTTGGTGGGAGATCCGGAAAGACCAAGCAATTCGGTGTCCGCATTCAGATCGGCAACCGTCCATTCATCAATCTGAAGGTAAGGACGATGTGAATACAGATCGGTATAATCCTTTGTTTCTTCCTGCAGTTCTGTTACAGTGCGGGCATGTTTGTATTTCATTAACAGTTTGGCAAGTCTAGGTCTGCAGGCAGGAGCTGAGCCGTGTACGGTTATTGCAACCGGCAGACTGGATTTCACAACCTCAATCCCGCGTTCCAGCCTTCTTTTCACCGTGACAGTGCCGTTGACGATATCGAGAATATCTTCGGCGTAAGTGACCTGGGGCAGATGAAGTTTTTCAGCAGTTTGTGGGCCGACCTGAGCAGTGTCGCCATCGATTGCCTGTCGTCCCGAGATAACGAAATCGAAAGGGTGGAGTTTTTTTACTGCCAATGCGATTGCATAGGAAGTTGCCAGCGTATCGCTGCCGGCGAATTTGCGGTCGGTAATGAGATATCCCTTGTCGGCACCACGGTAAAGAGCTTCACGGATGATTTCAGCAGCCCGGAATGGCCCCATAGTCAGTATAATCACTTCGGAGCCGGGAAACCGATCTTTAATTCGTAAAGCCTGTTCCAGTGCGTTCAGGTCTTCAGGGTTGAAAATGGCAGGTAATGCAGCACGGTTCACAGTCCCATCGGCTTTCATTGCATCCTTCCCAACGTTGCGGGTGTCGGGAACCTGCTTGGCTAAGACAACGATTCTAAACTTCATGTCGGAAATGTCGGTTCACATTAATTTAACAGATTTACCTATCGTACTATATACATATCAGACAGGCCGATGCAAAAATAGAAAAATGAACGTAATAAAATAGTAAGTTTGTCCTTTCAATTGCCATGAAGCGGGCTGATGACCATTCACATAAGGAAAGAAAATTTCTGAAGCTCCCCTCCTATCCGGGTGGGAAGCAGGCATTTATCAAATTTGTGGAAGAGAATCTGGTTTATCCTGAACCGGCTCTGAAAAACCGTGTAGAAGGTACTGTTTATGTTGAGTACACAGTTGACAACATCGGGACAGTAGCTGATGAACGGGTTATTCATGGTATCGGATATGGTTGCGATGAAGAAGCTGTTCGTATTATCAGGATGTTGAAATATCATCCAAAGAAGAACAGAGGTGTCCGTATGAAGACGCTTATGAAATCGAGGATACGTTTTGAATTGCCGGCACAAGTGAAGCAAGAGCCAACGGTGCAGGTTACGTATATGCAACAGGCAACCTCCAAACCTGCAGAGCCGGTTGTCGGGAAACAACCGGAATCCTATACGTATACAATCCGGATCGGTAATCAGGAGGATTGAATCATTTACCTGAGAATAGTTCTGAGCCTGAATTTAGTATAAGCTCCTGCCCTATTTTGTCTCTTCTTCCGGCAGGTTCAGGGGATTGATGTGACACTCCCGGCATTCGAGGCTCTTATTGTACATATTCATGGCCCGGTAGCTCATCCCCATACTTGAGAATCCGCCGTCGTTGAAAAGATTTTGCATGGTTACCTTACGTGTAAGGTCGCTGAAGAGTGTGATGCAGTAATCGGCGCATTCTTCAGCCGTGGCATTTCCCAGAGGCGACATGCGATCGGTAAAATCCATTAGTCCATCGATACCTTTCACTCCTGAACCGGCGGTTGTGAGTGTGGGTGATTGTGAAATGGTATTGATCCGGATCTTCTTTTCTCTTCCGTAAATATAACCGAAGCTGCGGGCGATGCTTTCAAGTGCAGCCTTAGCGTCGGCCATATCGTTGTATTCGTAGAGGGTACGTTGTGCTGCAATGTAGGAGAGCGCAACGATCGAACCCCACTCGTTCAGGGCGTCCAGTTTTTTTGCTGTCTGAATGACCTTATGAAAAGAAATGGCCGAGATATCGAGTGTTTTCAGGTAATATTCATAATTCAACTCATCGTAAGGTATCTTCTTCCGTACGTTAGGTGACATGCCTATCGAGTGAAGTATGAAATCGATCTTTCCGCCGAAATGATCCATTGTTGTCTGGAAAAGTTGTTCCAGATCCTGAATGTTGGTGGCATCGGCAGGAATCACGATGGTATTGCATGCTTTCGCCAGTTCGTTTGTATCGCCCATTCTCAGAGCCATAGGAGTATTGGTAAGTACAAATTCTGCTCCTTCCTCGAAGGCTCTTAAAGCGGTTTTCCATGCAATGGAACGGTCGTTCAGTGCACCGAAGATGATTCCTTTTTTACCTTTTAATAAGTTGTATGCCATAGCGTTAGGTTATGGATTTAGTTGATCATCAATTCTTTGGCTGCCGCTCTGGCAGATTCAGTAATGGTTTCATCGCTCAGCATCCTGGCAATTTCGTCGATCCTTTCTGCTTCACTGAGTTGACGAAGCGACGAGACGGCTGTAAGGGCATTATCCTGTTTGGACGCCAGTATGTGATATCCGGCTTTGCCTGCGATCTGCGGCAGGTGCGTAATGGCAATCACCTGAACGTTGTCTGATAGCCGGCGCATGATATTTCCGATTTTCCCTGCAATTTCGCCTGAGACTCCGGAATCGATTTCATCGAAAAGAATGGTCGGGAGCAGGCTGCGCTGAACGATCAATGACTTGATTGCCAGCATGAGGCGTGACAGTTCGCCGCCGGAAGCAACCTTCTGGATCTCACGTGGTTCACTTCCTTTATTGGCTGCAAACAGGAATGTGACCTTGTCACGTCCTGATTTCGATAAATAGTCCAGCGGCTCAAGTGCAATTTTCAGTCTGGCTGAAGGCATCCCCAACTCCTGTAACACTTTTTCCATTTCAGTTTCAATACCGGATATTACTGCCGTTCTCTTTTCAGAAAGAACATCCGCCAGTCCTGATAGTTCAATTTCGGCAGAAGCTAATTCAGCAGTAAGCTGTGCAATACGTTCTGAAAGCGAATTGATCTCATTGAGCCTGAAGGACATGTTGGTTTTTAACTCAAGAAGTTCTTTAACCGATGCGACTTTATGTTTTTGTTGCAGATGATAGATAAGATCCAGACGATCGGAAAGTTCCCTGATACGGTCAGGGTTAAATGTAATATGGCCTGCAAATTCTCTCAACTCGCGGGCAATTTCTTTCAGGTCCTGGTAGCTGTTTTCAATTCTGCCTGAAACGGGTTCGAGCTGCGTGCTGAAACGGCTGGCATGATCAATTGATTGCCGGGCTTCATGAAGATTTGCCAGGATGCTGTTCTCTTCATCATCGATCAGTCCAAGGGTGGTTTGCACACGCGTAATAATCTCTTCGGCATGATTCAGCAGGCTTAGTTCTGCTTCTGCCTCTTCCTGCTCATTTTCCGAAAGTTCAGCCTTGTTTAGTTCGTCCAGCTGGTATTCAAAGTAATCGCGGTCGGCATTCGCCTTTTTCTCCAATTCAACAGAGTTTTCGAGATCACTCCTGAGATCAAGATAATGCTCATATTTCCGGGAATACTCCGCTAACGTCTGTGAATTTCCTGCATAGGAGTCGATCATGGCAAGCTGAAAGCCTGCTGCATTCATTTGGAGTGTTTGATTCTGAGAGTGGATATCAACGAGCCTGTCACCAAACTCCTTCATAACCGTAAGATTAACGGGAGTGTCGTTGATAAATGCCCTGGACTTTCCCTGAGGAGTGATCTCTCTCCTGAAAGTGGATACCGGTTCGAAATCAAGATCGGCCTTTTCAAAAACGGGTTCCAGCCCGTATCCCTCCAATGCAATCTGACCTTCGACGATGCATTTCCGGTTTTTATCCATCAGAACCTGCGTATCGGCGCGTTGTCCCAGGATAAGCCCCAGAGCACCTACCAAAATGGATTTTCCTGCCCCTGTTTCGCCGGTGATGCAGGTAAAGCCTTCATGCAGATCAAGTTCGAGCTGATGGATGAGTATAAAATTCTCAACCGATAGATGTAGAAGCATGCCGGAAAAATGAGTATAAAAGCAAAAATAGGGAAAAAGTAGACAGGATTATTTCCCGGGTGACTGTTGCATTATTTGCTGGTACTTGGATGAGTTGGCCGGATCCAGTTCTTTCAGGATGTTGATGGCCTTTGTTTTGTCCATAGGTGATGCCTGGGAATAAACATTGATCAGTTCATCGCGTTTTGCATCCATCATGAGCTGCAGGGTGAACAGCCCGGGCTTTTCCCTGTATGCGCGCTGGAAGTTCTCGAGGCAGTCGTTGATGGCCGATCGTCCCAGTTCGATATTTTCACTCATCACATCGAGTCCGAGCCTGTGATACTGGTATATCCCCTCTCTCAAAGGACTATAGGCACTGTTCAGCATATTGTCAACCAGCCAGTAACGGTTTTTCATGCTTTCGAAAGCTTTCCAGCCACGGTCAGTCGAATTCTGAGCAGCATTCACAACGGCTCTGGCTTTTTCCCAGTAAGGCGTCCCTCCGAATTTGGAAAAAGAATCGCCGTCGATTGCCAGGAAGACATACACGTAATAGGCTATAACAGAAGTCAGGTTGGAAGTATAGGTGTCGTCGTTATATTCAAGCGGTTCAAATTCGACGTACCGGAAATTGAAATCTTTATCAATATAATTTAACAGCGTAGTATTGTATGAGGTCTTGTAAACGGGCCGTTGCAGGATCAGACTGATTTTTCCGGTAAACTGATCGGAGGAGATACGGTCGGAGATGGTTATCATCATGGAACATTCTATTCGTTCCTCAGGCCGGTAAATGTAGTTGGTCCACTTACGATTGTTAATAAACTCATAAAGAGCCTGCTGCATGGTCTGAAAGACCTTCTTTTCGGAGCCTTCCACCTGGGGAGCATTTACCTGAACCTGGCAAATGAATTCCTGCGCCAGAATGAATATCGGCGTACCCAGGAACAAGGAGAAAAAAAGAATCAGTTTTTTGATCATGGTTTGCAAACAGGCTTATGGATCAGGCTAACTGAGCAAGATAATCCAGTATATCGGCAGCTACCAGTGTTTTATTTTTTTTCTCAAAAGGAACAATGTTGCCACTTCGGTCGATGATAGTCACCTGGTTGGTTTCAAACCCGAATCCGGCACCTTCCGATTGCAGTGAATTGAGAACGATGAAATCGAGGTTTTTGGTATGTAGTTTTTTCTTGGCATTCTCAATTTCGTTATCCGTTTCCAATGCAAAGCCTGCCAGCATCTGCCCGGGCTTCTTCATCTGCCCCAGTTTCTGAAGAATATCCCTGGTCTTAACCAGTTGAAGCGACAGGGTTTCATCATCTTTTTTTATCTTGGAAGAAGAAGGATCAGGCAAAGTATAATCGGATACGGCAGCAGCCATGATGCAACAATCCGTTTCAGGAAACCTGGCAATACAGGCATCATACATTTGACCGGCCGAGGTCACACGGACTATTTCGATAGAAGGATGCACAGGGATATCCTGAACAGGTCCAGTTACCAGGGTGACGCTGGCTCCGCGAAGAGCGGCTTCAAGTGCAAGGGCGTTCCCCATTTTTCCGGTGGAGTGATTGCTCAGATAGCGTACAGGATCAATTGCTTCGCGGGTCGGGCCGCTGCTGATGAGAATCTTTTTACCACTCAGGGAGCTCTTTTTCTGGAAGTGGGTTTCCAGTATCTGAACGATATTTTCCGGCTCTTCCATCCGGCCGTAGCCGCTGAGGCCGCTGGCCAGTTCGCCCTCGCGTGGTGCAATCAGGATATTGCCAAATTCCAGCAGTCTTCTGATATTGCTTTGTGTGGAGGGATGGTTGTACATATCGACATCCATAGCCGGAGCAAAGAAAACCGGGCAACGGGCGGCAAGGTAAACAGCCAATAAAAGGTTATCGGTAACACCGGTGGCCATTTTAGCCATGGTGTTGGCCGATAAAGGCGCCATCACTACAGCATCGGCCCAGGAACCCAGCTCAATATGGCTGTGCCACCGGCCATCGGATGGGCTGAATGGTTCAATGGATACCGGATTCTGTGAAAGAGCCGATAACGTCAAGGGGGTAACGAAGTCGCATGCCGATTTCGACATGACCACTTTTACCTCTGCGCCTTCTTTCACCAGCAGCCTGATAAGAAAGGGTACCTTATAAGCTGCAATACTCCCGGTGATCCCTATCAGGATGCGCCTGCCATTCAGAATTCCTGCCATGGAAAGATCAGAAATCAGTAGCGTTTTCCTTCATTGGATTGCGGTAGAACACCTGGTTATTCAGGAATTCGTTGGTTGCAATCAATGTCGGTTTAGGAAGATGTTCATAGAATTTGGCAAGTTCGATCTGCTCACGGTTTTCGAATACTTCCTCGAGGTTATCACTGGGAGTAGCAAATTCTTCGATCTTGCTGTTCAACTCTTCCTTGATTTCCTGTGCAATCTGATTGGCACGTTTAGCCAGGATGGCAACAGTTTCATAGATATTTCCGGTCGGGGCATTCAGTTCACGCACGTTGCGCGTGGTGGTTGTGGTCTCGATTTTCAGCTTTTTGTAATCCATGAGGTAGTATCTGTTTGTGATCGGTTACTGATTTAGGGATGAAAGCCTCATTTCTTTCTGAAGGCTTTTGTGAATGGTGTTGGCCTGGGATGCAAAGGCTCCCGAAGGGAATTCCAGGGCGAGTATCCTGTAGGCTTCCATAGCAGTTTCCAGACGTTCCTGTTTCTTCTCCGGAATACTCTTCACTGCGTAATTGTATTTTGCGTCCAGCAATGAAAAAAGCACTTTTTCACGCTCTTTGGTGTCGGGGTATTCTTTAAGCAGGTTATTCAGCGAAATAATGGCAGCTTTGTAATCATCCATCCTGTAATAGAGCATGGCAATATCGAATGCCTTCTTCTCAAGTTTTGCACGGAGTTCATCAATTAGCTGGTTGCACTGATCAATCCGCTGACTGTTGGGGTATTGATTGATAAAGAGCTGCAATGATGAGATCGCTGCCCGGGTGTTGGTCTGGTCAAGACTGGAAACAGGTGAATCCAGGTAATTGCAGTATGCACTCATAAAAGCACATTCTTCCGCGAATTGGCTTTGGGGGAAACTGGTGGTGAAATTGCTGAAATAATATCCGGCAAGGATATAATCACGTTGCCGGTAGTAGCAATAGGCATTGTAGTATGAGATCTTTTCAGCCTTTTCTGTACCTCTGTAGAAGGAAAGAATCTGGTCAAACAGCTGCTGCGCCCGCGAAAAATCTCCCTTATCGTAATATTCAATGGCTTTGGAATACTTAAGGTCGTTATCCGGATTTTTCAGTAGTTTCTGGTATTTACTGCATGAAGAAACCACCAATGCAGTAAAAAGTATGGTTAAGAGAAAGAGCTTTTTTGCCATGCTGCAAAAGTACAAATATTTGGTAAATAATCTGAACGTAAACAGAGCGGTTGTATTGCGCGTCGAACGTGATTATACAGGCAGGTCTTTCGGATCATTTCACAACGGAATAAGCCTGAAGACAACGATTCCGGGCAGCCACGTGGTCAACAACAGGTTTGGGGTAACCAGGTTTCCCATATTCCGGCAACCATTTGCGTACATATTCCTGACCTGCATCGTAGGTTTTCAACTGGTTTTCGGGATTGAAAATCCTGAAATACGGGGCGGCATCGCAGCCGGTCCCGGCAGCCCATTGCCAGTTTCCGTTGTTTGACGATAGTTCAAAATCCAGAAGGTAACGGGCAAACCAGGCTTCTCCCCATCTCCAGTCGATGAGCAAATGTTTGCAAAGAAAACTTGCCGTGACCATCCTCACCCTGTTATGCATATAACCGGTCTCCCTGAGTTGGCGCATCCCTGCATCAACCAGCGGATATCCGGTGAGGCCGTTGCACCATTTTTCAAATTCCGGTTCATTGTTTCGCCAGACGATCTTCTCATATTGTTGTTTGAATGGGCGCTCAACCACAAAGGGATAATGATACAGGACCTGCATAAAAAACTCCCGCCAGATAAGTTCATTGAGCCAGGTCTGGTTTAACCGGAGGCCTTTCCGGACCAACTCGCGGATACTGACCGTTCCAAAACGAAGATGAATACTCATGTGGCTCGTAGCATCCAGGGCTGGGAAATCACGGGTGGTCTCATATTTCCGGATCAGGTCTTCATTGAGTAACGGGGCACTCCAAACCGAAAAACTCTCTTTGAATCCTATATCAGAAAGTTTGATACCGGGACTCCCGGTAGTTCGCATGAATTGCGGATTTGACGGGAAAGGCTGTTCTTTCAGGCAGGAAGTATCCTGCATCAGTCTTGCCATCCACTTCCGCGAATAAGGCGTAAAAACGGAATACGGTTCACCATTATCTTTTAAGATCTCCCCTTTCTCAAAAATCACCTGATCCTTAAACGTGTGGAGACGTATACCTTGCAGAGCCAGCAATTTTTCTATCCGGTCATCACGCTGAAGCGCATAGGGCTCATAATCCGCATTGGTATAAACAGCCCTGACAGGATACTCCGCAGTCAACCTGCTGAATAATTGTTCCGGACTTCCGTAAAGAAGTTTCAATCCGGAACCCAGCTGTGACAACTGCCTGTCAAGTTCATCCAGTGCTCCGAAAATGAAGGTCATACGCCGGTCATCCGGATCAAGCCTCTTCAGGATATTTTCATCCAGGATAAACAGCGGCATAACGGGGATTCCTGAATTCAAGGCAGAAATCAGGGCTGTGTTATCCCGGAGGCGCAAGTCGCGGCGGAACCAATGGATTACTAAGGAGTCCTGGTTTGCGTGATCAGCAGGCATATAAAAAGGGGGTGTTCTGATTGATAAAGGTACTCAGGATGGTGAAATGCGTAGCAGGTGAAAAAGTTAATTGTTCATAAAGATTTTGGATACCATTGAAAATACTTAGTTTTGCAGCCTCGACGGAAAACCAACAATCATCACTAAATAGCTCATACCGTGGATATTTTTGAAAAACGAGTTCAGAATTTAGGCCCGTTAGGAATGTATGGCGACATCGCCGACGGCTATTTCATGTTTCCGAAACTGGAAGGTGAAATCGGCAACAAAATGATTTTCAGGGGCAAAGAACGCCTGATCTGGAGTTTAAACAATTATCTTGGCCTGGCCAATCATCCGGAAGTACGGAAAGTGGATGCTGAAGCTGCTGCCAAGTGGGGGCTTGCCTATCCGATGGGTGCAAGGATGATGAGCGGGCAGACTGTTTATCATGAACAACTGGAAAAGGAGTTGGCGGCCTTCGTGAAGAAGGAAGCTGCCTATCTTTTCAATTTCGGCTACCAGGGTATGCTCTCGGTAATCGACTCGATGCTTGACCGCAACGACGTGGTGGTATACGACAGTGAAGCCCATGCCTGCATCATCGACGGTCTTCGTCTACATATAGGAAAGCGGTTCGTTTATCCGCACAACAATATGGACAATCTTCGCAAAGGACTTGAACGTGCCACGCGTTTGACAGAACAAACCGGAGGCGGGATCATGGTGATAACCGAAGGTGTCTATGGGATGACGGGTGATCTCGGGAAAATTGATCAAATCGTCAAGTTGAAGAAGGAGTTCAATTTCAGGTTACTGATTGACGATGCACATGGTTTTGGGACGATGGGCCCGACTGGTGCCGGCACAGATGAGCATTTCGGAGTTCAGGACCAGGTGGATATGTATTTTGGAACCTTTGCCAAGGCAATGGCCGGTATTGGAGGCTTTGTTGCCACTAAGGCTCCCGTAATCGATTACCTGAAGCACAACATGCGCTCCCAGATATTCGCAAAATCGCTTCCTATGCCCATGGTTATCGGAGCGCTCAAACGCCTGGATCTTATCAGAACAGATCCATCGCTGCGGACAAATCTCTGGAAAGTGGTGAATGCAATGCAGAAAGGACTTGTTGACGCCGGTTTCGATATCGGGCCATCGGGTTCACCTGTAACCCCGGTTATGCTGAACGGTACGATTGCAGAGGCAACGAACATTACTTTCGACCTGCGGGAAAACTACAATATTTTCTGCTCCATTGTCACCTACCCGGTTGTCCCCAAGGGTGTTATCCTTATCAGGATCATTCCTACAGCGGTGCATACCCTGGAAGATGTGGAGTATACGCTAAAGGCATTTAAGGAGGTTCGAAAGAAACTGGTAGATGGCGAGTACGCAAACAAAGCGATGGTAGATGCCTCGAAGATCTGAAAAAAAGAACCGGCGAAACGCCGGTTTTTTTATGCTCTTTGATTGCTGCTGAAATAGCGGTTGTTGGATAGACATGAATTATTAGATATATTTGTCAATCTATCTACTGGTATGAACCGTATCAAAAAGACTTCCACCGTTATTATTCTCCATTCTACCGCCTACTATCTGATTTCCTATTTGTTGATCCTGGTGATTTTCAAGTTCGTAAGTTCACTGGCGGCCAGTTATTTTGATATTCCGACAATTATGCTTTATAACAGGACCGACTTCCTCGGGAAAGCTAATTCGTGGAACTTCGATTCAGTCAAGATGATCTTTTCATCCGGATATATTGCTGCTCTCATCGTTGGCCTGATATGTCTTGTGATCTTTCTGAAAGCCATGACCCTGGAAGGCCTGTTGAAACTTCTTTTTTTCTGGGGATTTGTCCATGGGTTGAATATGTTCGTCGGAGCTGTGGTGACCGGGGCATTCATTTTCGAAGGGATGGGATATGTATTTGACTGGATGTATCTTACTGAAACCGTAAAGCTGTTCCTGCTCATGGCCGGACTGTTTGTCTTAATGGGTGCAGGAATTTTACTCGTGAAGCCGATGCTGCTCACAGCCAACACCTATTTCAATCAGGCTTCTCCCGGGTTGCACAGGAGTTTCAGGACTCAGCAGTTCCTGTATCCCTACCTCATTGGTACGGTGATCCTGATATTGCTCCGGTTACCGATCAGCCTCTATGAAGGTTTGCTGATTGTTACACCGGTATTCATGCTTTTCCCTTTATTCATGGGGTTTCACCGGAATACGATTTTCTATTTTGATGAAAAAGAAAGGAAGATCAGGCTTAAGGCAGGCCTCCTGATCGTTGCGGTTGGATTGCTGGCTCTTTACAGGCTGATCTTTGGGATCGGGATCAGGATCGGATAAGATATGAGTTAAATCAGGGGCATGGAAGGATCAACTTCGGTAGCCCACTGAAAAATTCCACCTTCAAGGATATAGATGTTTTTCATTTTCATCTTTTCTTTCAGATAGAGAAAAGGAGCTTCGCTCTTCACGCCGTACAGGCAATAAATGATGACCGGGATTGTCGGGTCGATGATTGATATCTTGTCAGGAATATCGATCTGCGGGATATTGATAGCGCCGGGGACGTGGCACTCCTCGTATTTGATGGGGTCGCGCGTATCTATGATCTGGACAGGTTCTCCACGATCCAGTTTTTCCTTCAGCTCAAGTACCGTAATATAACGCATCCGGATAGGTTTAGGAGGGACATCATCGGAACCGCAAATATATATAAATTGCTATATAACAAAAAAGGAGCATTACTGCTCCTTTTTATCTCCAAAGGATAAATCCTTTTACTTGATGAGCTTCTTGGCTACGGAATCATCGTGAGCAGCCTTGGCAGCTGAATCAGCAGCAACCTTAGCAAGTGAATCCATTTTAGCCTGTTCAGCAGCCTGTACCTGAGCCAGTGAATCAGCCAGTGCGGTGGAGTCTGCTATTTCTTTAGCTCTTTTTTCTTCTGCGCTAGGGCCGCATGCAACAACTGCAACCATACCAGCAACGAGTAATAATGCAAATAATTTTTTCATGACGCGGTTTAATTAAAAAACGCTGCAAAAGTACTGCTATTTTCAGTTTTTGGATAACTATTTCTAAAAAAAACTTAAAAAAAAATTTTATATTTTATATAGTATTGATTTGTAGATAATTAACATTTTACTTGTTGATATCTTTTTCTTGAATTGAACGAGGTTTCTGCAGGAATTCAAGAATTGACCTTCATTAATATAGAATACAATACCCTCATCTGTTCAAACTGAAACCCAATTTCAAAATTTAATCAATAACCCGATAAAATGTATTTTTGTGTCATGCTATCGGAAGCTGCTAACAATATTCTCCCGTGAACAATTCTCTTTCCCGTTCAGTACCACTTGCTGAGTTGCTGAGGCCCGGCACTCTTGATGAATATATCGGGCAACGGCATCTGACTGCCAAAGGTACTGCTTTCCGGAAGATGGTGGATGAAGGGAAATTACACTCAATGATCTTCTGGGGTCCCCCCGGAGTAGGTAAGACTACATTAGCCCTGCTTATAGCCGGTATGGCGGATCTTCCCTTCTACTCCCTTTCGGCCGTTCATTCGGGTGTAAAAGATGTGAGGGAAGTAATTGAAAAAGCAAAGAGCGGAGAGGTACAGGCCTTGCTTTTCATTGATGAGATCCACCGTTTCAGCAAGTCGCAGCAGGATTCGCTGCTGGGAGCCGTTGAAAAAGGCATTGTAATCCTTGTAGGAGCTACAACGGAAAATCCATCCTTTGAAGTGATCGCCCCTCTACTTTCGCGATGCCGTGTTTATATCCTGAAAGCATTGGAAGAGCAGGAACTGCTGGCCATTCTGGAGAATGCCCGCAAGGCATTGGAGGGGATTCTGGAAACAAGCATTGAAATAACCGAAACTGAGGCATTGCTAAGAGTTTCAGGAGGAGATGCCCGCAAATTGTTGAATGCCATAGAGATAGTTTGCCAGGCATCTCAGAACGGGGATCAGAAGATCATCATCAATAATGAGAATACTCTTTCTATCATCCAGCAAAACATCGCACTCTATGATAAAGGCGGAGAAATGCATTATGATGTGATCTCTGCCTTCATCAAATCAATTCGCGGATCCGATCCCAATGCTGCCGTCTACTGGCTTGCCCGGATGATCAATGCCGGAGAGGACCTGCTGTTCATTGCCAGAAGGATGCTGATACTTGCCTCTGAAGATATCGGTAATGCCAATCCCAATGCTCTCTTGCTTGCCAATGCATGTTTCGATGCCGTCAATAAGATCGGATACCCGGAGAGCCGGATTATCCTTTCGCAGACTGCTGTGTACCTCGCCAATTCAGCCAAAAGCAATTCTACCTACATGGCCATTGAAGCAGCCTTGGCCGAACTGGAAAAATCAGGGGACTTACCGGTGCCTTTGCATCTCCGGAACGCACCCACCCGGCTGATGAAGAACCTTGGATATGGAAAAGATTATCAGTACGCTCATCAATATGAAGGCAATTTTGTCGACCTGGAATTTCTGCCGGAGAAAATCAGCGGCCTGAGGTTCTATGATCCCGGACGAAACCCCAGGGAGGCTGAGACCCGTGAAGTATTGAAAAAGCGCTGGAAAGACAAATATGGATATTAATTTAAAACAGACAGATCATGGAGCTTGAGTATTACTTTCCGAGGATCAATCATGGCCATTCAGGCAATTTCTTCCTGATCGCCGGGCCCTGTGTTGTGGAAGATGAACATAGTCCTTATGTGATCGCTGAAAAGCTGGTTTCGATAGCGGAGAAATATTCAATCCCATTCATCTTTAAAGCTTCCTACCGCAAAGCCAATCGGTCAAAGAACAGTTCTTTCACGGGGATCGGAGATGAGAAAGCACTGAACGTGCTGGCTGGTATCCACCGGCAGTTCCGGGTACCTGTGATCACAGATATCCATACAGAAGAGGAAGCACATCTGGCTGCTGAATACGTGGACATCCTCCAGATCCCGGCTTTTTTATGCCGGCAGACCGATTTGTTGTTTGCCGCCGGTGAAACGGGTAAAGCCGTAAATATCAAGAAAGGACAATTCTGCTCAGCTGAAACAATGCAATATGCTGTTGAGAAGGTAAAGTCAACAGGGAACGACCGTGTGATGCTTACGGAAAGAGGATCGATGTTCGGCTACCACGATCTCGTGGTTGATTACAGGAATATTCCTGAAATGCAGAAGATCGGCGTCCCGGTGATCCTGGATGTGACACATTCGTTGCAGCAACCCAATCAGCCGGCAGGTGTTACGGGCGGGCGCCCGGACCTGATACCGGTCATAGCCAGGGCGGGTGTTGCCGCAGGGGTGGATGGATTGTTCATCGAAACGCACCCTGAACCTTCACAGGCCAAATCGGACGGGGCAAATATGCTGGCCCTCCACCTGGTAGATTCATTGATGGAACAATTGATCCGGATACGTCAGGCTATCCTCTGATTGCGTCTATTTTACATAGGCTGCCATTCCCGGCATGAACCAGTCGACCAGTACGCCATAGATGTGCTGTGCAATAAAGATTGCACCAAAGGCTACCGCGATGGTTACGACAATGAAACCGATCTTCTTCTCGAGCGAAATCAGGAAAAGTTCCTTAACGCCGTACCAGTATACATAGAGGGTATAGGCAAGAAATATATAGATCCCCATCGGGATGAGCAGACGCAGCAGAGGATGCAGGTAAACAAAAAATGTCAAAACAAAAAGTGGTGTAAACGTATACAATACCAGTTTCAGCGTGCGGTTGAACCCCGCCTCTATTCCAATTTTCGGCAGAACGTAAGAGATGATGAAAGTGCCAAGGACAATAAGGGCGTAGGGAATTGCCACCCAGGAAACAAGATTGAAGGCAACGATAAAAAGTAACCGCCAGGAAAGGCCCAGGACAGGAAGGACACTGATGATCAGCCCGATACATCTCCCGATTGCGCTAAACAGTATAACAGGCAGTCCATATCCCACCAACAATTCCCGGTTACTATCCTCCTGATCGCGAATCACTTTCCATTGCATACTCGGCAAGAGGGAAATCTTCACAACCCTGCTGATCACTTCAATTAGCTTCATTCGGTACTTATTTGATTTCCTAACGTACTATAACGTGCCGTAGTCCGCCGGTATTGTTATCCAATTCCAGATTCCGGAAGGAAGTGTTTGGAAGAAAGGTGACAACCCCCAGCTGGCAGACGGGGAATTTCGACTCTACGACAGATCTTCCGCCGACCTTGATGGTAACAAGAGCCTCTTCGGGAATCCGGTAATACACCCCTTTCAGGTCCTTATGCTGGTTATTCCTGTTTTCAACTGCCCGGCGTATGTTTCTCAATGCATCCTGGCTAACCAGTTCCAGCAGCACCAGGTCGCCGGATGAAGATGTTATATCCGTTACACCTTTGCTCATTGAGAATTTGCACAACGTAACCGGGTTTTCCAGTATCGTTTTATCCGGATAGACCGTGAAACTGTATGTTTCCAATTCTTCACCGGTAACGCCCTTGAATAACTGCAGGTACTCTTTTTTCAGATTATCCATCTGGGTGTACATATATTCCATGGTTCCCTTTTCATAGCTAACTTCCTGGTAGCCATTGATCAGGTTGAACATACTTTCATCCAGCTTCAGAATGAAGTCGGCTGCTTCTTTCGCTTTCTGTTCGGTTGTTTTGGCAGCTGAAATTTTACGGAAAACTTTCTGTTCAATGGTTGTGGTATCAACGCTGATTCGCTTGATAACCGTATCAACCCTTTCGAATTGAGAAGGATTTGATATCTCCGGTATCTTTACATCGGAGCGGGATTCGAAATCGCCTTTCTTCCGCCCTTCTGTTCCTTCGTTTGCAGCCGAGATACCTATCAGTCCACCCTGGTTCGACAGGAACAACTCCATCTCCTGCCGGTCTTTTGATTTCCCGGTCATCTGGACAAAGTAATATTCCTCGGGATCTGGTTCGGTGAATTCGGAAAGCTGTATGGCTGCGAGTTCATATTCCGTGCTGTTGACATTGATCACCTGGGAAAGTCCCAGATATTTATCAGAAAATTCTGAATAAGGGCCCTTCAGTTTCTGGATACGCTTCACCTGAATATCAACCCTGAAGCCTGTCCGTGGAAGTGAATAGAAGAATCCCTCAGAGGAAGGAAACGCCGAACCGGCATCAACCTTGCGAACATCCAGTTGTCCAAAAAGAGGTTGAACTGCCAGTAAAAAAGGGACTATAATGAATAAAGACCTGCGGATCATAGATAGATTCCTTTGTGTAAATTATTACTGATCAAAAGTAGGGAAAAATACAACGATAACTTTATGCAAATCCGATACAATGTACACAGTTGGAAAGTACATTCTGTGTATATTTGTCCAGGCTTACCGGAAAATATCGTATGGAGCCCTGTCGTTATCGGATTATTCATTGTAACTGACTGTCGTTGAAAATCTATAGTATTACCCGTACTCTGAGAAGCAGGCTTCACACATCCTGGATGATCATTGCATTGGTATTTACGTTGCTGCTGCCCATTCTACTTGGTATCGGGCTTTATTTAAAATCTGCTCCGCTTATCCATGAAGATTCGCTGTTCGGAGTATTAGGATCGAAAGACTGGAAGCCATTGGCGGGTCATTTCGGAATGTACCCGTTCATCATCAGTTCCCTCTGGGTCACCATCATTGCCCTGTTGCTTGCCGGACCGGTCTGTCTGCTTTCCGCAATTCATCTCACGCAATATGCCAGGCCTGTGGTTTTAAAGGTCATGCATCCCGTTATTGACATTCTCGCCGGAATACCCTCTGTGATTTTTGGCGTCTGGGGCGTTCTGGCGATAGTGCCCTGGGTTGGAGAAGTAATAGGTCCGTTTCTGGGTAAAAATATTACAGGATACAGCATCCTGAGCGGAGGGCTTG
Organism: uncultured Lentimicrobiaceae bacterium; assembly: GCA_964544545.1. Lineage (GTDB taxonomy): Bacteria > Bacteroidota > Bacteroidia > Bacteroidales > UBA4417 > UBA4417. The sequence continues at coordinate 126,292 of CAZJCG010000004.1, forward strand.
TCCTCGCGGTAATGATCATCCCGTTTATACTGAATATTCTGATCGAGGTATTCCGGACAATCCCGCTGGAGTTGACTGAGGTCACCCTTTCGCTGGGAGCAACCCGCTGGATGGTGATCAAACACATCCTGCTGAAGAAAGCATTCCCGGGGATCGTATCGGCATTTAGTCTCGGGCTCTCAAGGGCATTCGGCGAAACCATAGCCGTGATGATGGTAGTGGGGAATGTTGCCCGCATCCCGACCGGCGCCCTGCAACCGGGCTACCCTTTGCCGGCATTGATTGCGAATAATTATGGGGAAATGCTGTCAATCCCTATGTACGACAGTGCGTTAATGTTAGCCGCGCTGGTATTGCTTGTAATTGTGATCCTGTTTAACATCATCTCCCGTTGGCTGATCAACAGGTTAGAGAAAAATGTGGGCTAAATGAAGATTCAGCAGGTACGTAAAGCAGAAGAGTTCTTTTTCCGGGTGGTCATGTTCCTGGCCACCTCGCTGATCCTGCTGGCACTGTGCATGATCATATACAGCATCCTGTTCAATGGTTTGCCGGCGCTTTCGTGGGACATGATCTTCAAGCTTCCTAAAGGAGGTTTTTACTTCGGCAAGGAAGGTGGCATCCTCAATGCCATCCTGGGTTCCATCTACCTGGCAATGGGCGCGACGATCCTTGCTTTATTGATTGGCCTTCCGGTTTCACTGTTCATTAACATCCATCTGAAGAAATTCCAGAAGCTGGTGAACGGAATCCGTTTCATGCTGGATGTGATGTGGGGAATTCCCTCGATCGTTTACGGAGCATTCGGTTTTACAGTAATGATCTACTTCGGCATGCGATCGTCACTGCTGGCAGGTATCATTACTGTCACCCTGTTCATCATTCCTATCATGGTTAGGGGAATTGACGAGGTGATGAAGACCGTTCCCGCGGGACTTCTTGAATCTGCGCTGTCCCTGGGCTCTACCCGTTCTGAAACTGCGTACAAGGTATATTTCCGGCAATGTATTTCCGGAGTTACCACGGCTCTTCTGCTTTCGTTTGGCCGTGCGATTGGAGACGCTGCCGCAGTCCTGTTTACCACCGGCTACACGGATAACCTTCCCACCTCGCTTTCGCAGCCAACGGCAACATTGCCGCTTGCCATCTTTTTCCAGCTAAGCTCACCTATCGCCGAAGTGAAAGAAAGGGCTTACGCATCCGCAGTCATACTTACCTTTATTATCCTGATCATAAGCTTTGTATCAAGGGTTTACGCCCGCAGGTACCAGAAGAACAAAATCAATTGATGTATGCCGGGATCAACCAAGATTAATATCGACAACTTAAACCTTCATATCGGGAAGCAACACATTCTGAAGGATATCAATACCTGCATTCCGGAGAAACAGATCACTGTTATTCTCGGGCCTTCAGGATGCGGTAAAACAACGTTGCTGAAGAGCCTGAACAGGCTTACCGACCTCTATTCAAATGTTAAGGTCAGTGGCAGGATCATGATCGATGGTGAAGATATTCTGCATACGGATACTGACATCACGAGCATCAGGAAGAAGATGGGACTCTTGTCACAACGCCCCTATCCCCTGCCGATGAATATTTTCAACAATGTTGCCTACGGGTTGCGGATCAGCGGGAGGAAGAACAAGCAGGTGCTTCACAGGCGTGTACAGCATTACCTGGAACTGGTCAATCTGTGGGAAGAAGTTAAGGACAGGCTCCACGATCCTGCATCCTCACTATCGATCGGGCAGCAGCAGCGACTCTGCCTGGCCCGGGGGCTCTCGGTCGATCCGGAGATTATTCTTGCGGATGAGCCGACATCAGCACTCGATCCCATTTCGAGCGAAGTGGTGGAGAAAAAATTCTTCGACCTGAAGAACCAGTATACCGTTGTTGTTGTTACCCACAGTCTCCAGCAGGCAAGGCGCATTGCCGATTATGCCATCTTTATGTATCTGGGCGAGATCATTGAGCAGGGTCCTGCCGGTGAGTTTTTCAATAATCCGAAGGAAGAACTGACCCGTTCCTATATTAAAGGACTGTTCAATTAAAGGCTTAGCCTGTTATACGGAACATATTACCTTATGAACAGCAACTCCCTGTATTTGGGAAGCGGCCAAAGTTCGTCATCAACCAGCAGCTCGAGTTTATCGGCATGATACCGGATTTTTTCGAAATAAGGCAGCACGGTTCGATTGTATTCCAATGCCTTGGCCTCCGAGGTATCCAGTTTATTGGTCACCTTCCTGGCATCTACCATCTCCTGTACCAGGGTTCGTATGATGGCAATATGTTCTGAAATGTCTTTTATGTTGTGCATCTGGTTGTTGGATAGCTTCACAAAGGTCTTATTATCCAGCACTTCCTTCAGCCCTTTCACATTCTCGATGAGGGTGTTCTGGTAACGGATTGCAGTCGGGATGATATGATTGACGGAGAGATCGCCGATGACCCTTGATTCAATCTGTACTTTTTTCAGGTAATTTTCCAGGTTGATATCATACCGGGCGATAATTTCCCGCTCTGTAAGAATCCCATATTGTTCGTAAAGATGAACAGATTCCGGTTCAATCATGGCACGGAGGGCTCCGGGAGTATCGGTGATATTGGGAAGTCCTCTGCGGGCCGATTCTTCAGCCCATTCATCACTGTAACTGTTGCCGTCGAAGCGGATACGTTCCGAATCCCGGATGAATTTGCGGATGGTCTGGTATATGGCATCTTCCCTATGCAGACCGGCTTCCAACAGTTTTTCGACTTCCATCCTGAAGTTCTTGAGTTGGTCGGCAACGATCAGGTTCAGGACGATCATGGGTTTCGCGCAACTCTCGGAGGAGCCGACAGCACGGAACTCAAACTTATCTCCGGTAAAAGCAAAGGGCGACGTACGGTTCCGGTCGGTATTGTCGAGCAGTATTTCGGGGATTTTAGGGATGTTCAGCGCTACCGGTTCGTTCATCGTCCGTTCATTCTTCCTGACGCCAGCTGATCGGGCAATTTCGTCCAGGATATGGTTAAGTTGCGAACCAATGAAGACTGACATGATGGACGGGGGTGCTTCATTTGCACCCAGGCGCAGGTCGTTGCTGGCTGAAGCTATGCTTGCCCTCAGCAATCCGGGGTACTCATTAACGGCCTTGATGATCACGCTAAGGAAGGTTAGGAACTGCAGGTTCGACTCAGGCGTTTTACCCGGCGAAAGCAGGTTGGTTCCCGAATTGGTCCTGAGCGACCAGTTACTGTGTTTCCCCGAACCATTGACGCCCTGATAGGGCTTTTCGTGCAACAGTACTGTCAGGTTATGCCGCTTGGCGACCTTTTCCAGTATGTGCATGAGCAACTGGTTATGGTCGACGGCCAGGTTTGTTTCCTCAAATACCGGAGCGCATTCAAACTGACTGGGAGCCACCTCATTATGCCGCGTCTTTACCGGAATGCCCAGGCGGTGTGCCTCATATTCAAACTCCTTCATGAAGTCCATGACTCTTTCGGGGATGGTGCCGAAGTAATGATCCGACAGTTGCTGGTCTTTTGCGGATGCATGACCAAACAACGTTCGTCCGGTCAGCGCCAGGTCCGGACGGGCATGATAGAGTGCCGTATCAACCAGAAAGTATTCCTGTTCCCATCCGAGGGTGGCGATAACTTTGGTAACGGAAGGATCAAAGAGATTACAAACGGCTGTTGCTTCCCGGTCGAGTGCATGCAAAGCCTTAAGCATGGGCGTTTTATAATCAAGTGCTTCGCCGGTATAGGAAACGAAAATGGTTGGGATGCAGAGGGTATCGTCAATGATGAAGGCGGTGGATGTCGGATCCCAGGCTGTATACCCGCGGGCCTCGAAGGTGTTTCTTATTCCGCCGCTCGGGAAACTCGAAGCATCCGGTTCCTGCTGGATCAGTTCTGCCCCGCTGAAGGTTTCGATAGCCTTCCCTCCTTCTGCAAGCTGGATGAAGCAGTCGTGCTTTTCGGCTGTAGATCCGGTAAGGGGATGAAACCAGTGTGTATAATGGGTTGCCCCTTTGGCGACAGCCCAATCCCTGAGAGCAGTTGCCACTTTGTCGGCCAGGTCCCTTCCGATTTTCCCGCCCTGATTGATGGTTGTGATCAATTCGTGGTGATCTTCAGCCGGCAGATATTTTTCCATGGCCATGGGGCCGAATGTCTGTTCACCGAAATATTCTGACACCGTAAGCATTCCGGGATCAACACTTCGCCGGGTTCGCGTGATTGCAATCTCCAGGGCTTTAAACCGCATGTTCGACATAATGCATTAGTATTTGAGTGTGAAATGTAAAAATACAGAAATGCTATCGATAGATAAAGTGCTGACGGCAAGTTTTAACTGCGGATCAACGATCTTAGTGTCGTATTCTGATCAGCCATAGCCCGAGGTATGTAATTGCCCCGTTGATCAGCAACAACTCAAAACCTATGGAATATCCCCAAAAGAGTCGCTGGGAGTATTCGCTCAGGAAATAGCATATCACCGGCGAGGCCACAGCAATATAAGGCACTAACCGGTCTTTCACCTGCTTTTTTGAGAACAGTCCGAAGGCGTACAATCCGAGTAACGGTCCATAAGTGTATCCGGCCACGGTGAATAATTTATCAATAACAGCCCTGTCGTTGATGGCCCGGAATATAATTATCACCAGGAGCAGCAGCAGAGCAAAGGAGATATGAACCCAGTAACGGATCCTGCGCTTTTGTTTTTCCGTCAGTTTTTCGTTTTTATTCAATCCCAGGAAATCGATGGAAAAAGAAGTGGTCAGTGATGTCAATGCTCCGTCAGCGCTGGGATATGCAGCAGAGATCAGTCCGATGATAAATACCAGTCCGGCAAAGGGACCAAGATACCGGATAGCAATCAGTGGGAACAGGTCATCCGAACGCTCGGGCAACTGGATATTATGCTTGGCAGCGAACAGGAACAGTACTGCACCGAGGAACAGGAACATCAGGTTCACCACGATCAGCACTCCGCTGAAGGTAAACATATTCTTCTGTGCTTCCCTGATGTTGCGGCAACTCAGATTTTTCTGCATCATTTCCTGGTCAAGTCCTGTCATGGCGATGGATATGAACATACCGCTCAGGATCTGTTTCACAAAGAATTGCTTGCTGTGCCAGTCCATATCCAGCATCCGGGAATAATCGCTTTGTGTAACCGTAGAAATAAGGCTGCCCAGACTAAATCCCAGGTCCTTGCTGATCAGATAGATAGAAACGCCTACGGCAATCAGCATGAAAGTGGTCTGAAGGGTGTCTGTCCAGATGATGGTTTTGATCCCTCCCTTGAATGTATAAAGGATTATAAGGGAAATGAAGATTGTAACAGTCAGGCCAAAGGGCACATTCCAGGCATCGAACACAAATATCTGCAGCACATTAACCACCAGGAACATGCGAAAAGAAGCCCCAATGGTTCGCGAAAGGATGAAAAAGAATGAGCCTGTCTTGTATGACCAGAACCCGAAGCGTTGCTCAAGGTATGTATAAATGGAAGTGAGATTCAGCCTGTAATACAAGGGCATCAGGATCGTCGCAATAACGGTATAACCGAACAGGTAGCCGACCAGAACCATGAAATAGCTAAAGCCGGTGGTACCTACCCATCCGGGGACCGACATGAAGGTCACACCGGAAAGCGATGCGCCGATCATGCCATAAGCCACAACATACCATGGAGATGCTTTATTACCGATGAAAAATGAGGCATTGTTTGCCCTGCGTGCTGTAAGCCATGTAATATAAAAGAGCAGGACTGTATAAGCCAGAAAAGCGATAAAGATGGTGGACGGGGTCAAGGCGGAAGTATTAAAATAAAAGAGTTATTGACGACAACGAATTACATTGGAATGAAATAAACCTGCTACGACTGTTAAGTATTTCCTTCAAAAAAGATCAATACAGAAAACATTCATCAGTCATCCGGCTTTCCGGGATTTCATCATCTCATACCGACTTTAATTCATTGGCAAAGCTAATTAAATCGGGGAAAACAAAGTCGGGTAGTTCGCTGCATACCCTGATTTCCATCGGGTCTTCAGTTACCAGTATGTTAACCATGCCCAGGCGCCGGCCGAAGAGCATATCCGAGAAAGTATCCCCGGCCATGAAGCAATTCCTGAAGCGGATCTCCGGAAAATCCTTCCTGGCTTTGAGCCCCATTCCAACGGCAGGTTTCCGCGTGAAACTACCGGTGTGGTTGAGGTCAGTGCTATAATAAATCTGGTCGACCCGCCCTCCTGCCCTGCAAATGGCATTCAGCATCGCTGAGTGAACATTGTCAAGATCGGCAGTGGTCATTACTCCTCTGCCTACACCCTGCTGATTGGTCACGATAAAGATCCGCTGAAAGACCTGATTGAAAATCCGGAAAGCATCCAGAACGCCGGGCAGGAATTCGAACTGGGAGGGCGATTTCACATAATCGGCCGGCAGGCGACGATTGATTACGCCATCGCGATCCAGGAACAATGTCCATTTTTCTCCGGATATGAGATCAGCTATTTTAGTCATGCATTTTCAGGATTTCAGGAAATTCAGTCTGCGCCTTTTCCAGATCACCGGGAATCCCAATATCTCTGAAATAGCCATCGAACTCTATTCCGGTCAGCAAATGGGTGTTGCAGGCTTCAGTAAAAAGGTCCTTCTCAAGCGAGAACTGTTCAGGGAACGAAGAATCTTCAATCAAGCCACGGTTCAGCAGGTAAATACCACCATTGATAAGTCCGTCCCCCGAAGAGTCTTCCTTTTCCCGGAATTTTGTGATCCTGCCGTTATTGCTGGTTTCCACCCGACCGTATCTGCCGGTATCACCGACATGTCGAAGAGCAAGAACTGCATCCGAGCCAGTTTCTTTTTTCCGGGTCAACATACTTTGCAGGTCTGCCAAAAACAAGGTATCGCCGTTCATCACCCACACTTCGGATGAAGAGCAAAGCCGTAACGCATGTTTCACCGCACCTCCGGTTCCAAGCGGGTGTTCCTCGATCGAAAAGTCTATGCCCGGGAAAGCTGTCGAATCCTTAAAATGGCTGATTATAGGATCTTTAAGAAATCCTACCGAAAGTATTACATGAAATTCTCCCTGCTTTTTAAGGTATTCCAGTTGGTATTCGAGGAAAGGCCTGCCGGCGACAGGAGCCATGCTCTTGGGTACGCCGTGCAGCACAGCTGAAAGGCGTGAGCCCAACCCTCCGGCTAAAAGGATCACGTCGTTCATGGTTCAGCTTCTGGGGAACATCGCCGCTTCAACATGCTGGCAGATAATATGCCCTATCATGATGTGCGATTCCTGAATCCGCGGAGTGTCGACAGATGGTACGTTGATGATTATGTCGCTGAGCCCGCTCAGTTTGCCACCTGCCATTCCTGTTAATCCGATAGTCAGCATACCTTTATCCCTGGCTGCAGTGAAAGCTTTGAGCACGTTGGGCGAATTCCCTGATGTGGAAAGCCCGATAAGCACATCACCTATTATTCCCGTTCCTACGATCATCCGGGCAAAAATTTCGTCAAAGGAATAGTCATTGGCAACAGCAGTAAGGTATGAGGTATTGACGTGGAGGGCTTCCGCTGCCAGTGGAGGACGATCATAATAAAAACGCCCCGATAATTCTGCAGCAAGGTGCTGTGCATCGGCAGCACTTCCTCCGTTTCCGCAGAAGAGCACTTTCCCGCCGTTGCGATAACAGCTGATGATAGCCTGGACAGCCTGTTCCACCTTACCGATAAGGACATCATCATCCAGTATTTCAGTCTTAACCAGGATCGAATCCTGTATTGCCAGTTTAATTTTCCCTTTCATAATCTTTCCATTTTTCAACTGTTCAGCTTCCATTTGCGAAGCCCTTCCTGGGTGAATTCATACTTCTGAATCCATCCGCCGAATTCCTTGAGGGCTGATGAAACAGCATAACGGGTGTTTCCCGGGCAATAAAAGGCCATAAAGCCTCCTCCGCCTGCGCCTGAGATCTTTCCACCGGTAGCACCATGATCCATTGCCGACTGGTAGATCGTCTCTATCTGCTGATTGGTGATCTCCCGGGCCATCTGTTTTTTATGGTGCCAGCCGAAATTAAGGAGTTCGCCCACTTTATCCAGTTCACCTTTCAGCAATACCTCCTTCATCCGTACAGCCTGATTTTTCATTTGCTGCATCGCCTCGATGGAAGCTGCATTCTTTTCAATGACGTTTCTTTGTTGCGACCGGATGATATCAGCCGAGTAACGGCTGGAACCCGTATAGTACAATAACAGGTTATGCGACAGCTCGTTAAGATATACATCGTGGATTCGTAATGGATTCACGATCACTTTATCATCCTTGTAAAACTCCATGAAATTGACACCGCCGAAAGTCGCCGAGTACTGATCCTGCTTCCCTCCTGCCATACCCAGGTCGATTCGCTCAATTTCATAAGCCAGGTGGGCAATATCGTATTCCCCGAGAGGAAGTTCCAGCCATTCGGCAAACGCACCGAGAATTGATACGACAAGCGTGGAAGATGTTCCCAACCCCGATCCTGCAGGAGCATCCAGGGCCGTGGTAAGCCTGAACGAAAGCGGTTTGCGGACGAATTCCCGCATGATCCTGTTGTATATCCCTGCCTGAATGCGCCAGGGATCTTCTTCCGGAATACAATCACCCGAGTTATAAGTAATACTGTCGCCTCTTTCAGGATCAATGAAAGTGATCCTGCCGTCATTGGTGGCCTCAATACTGGCATGGGCGTACAAACTCAGGGTAATATTCAGGATTGCGCCACCATACAGGTCGCTGAAGGGTGAAACATCGGAACCTCCACCTGCGAGACTAAGACGTAAAGGGGCTTTACTACGGATGATCATCGTTTGTGAGTTAGGCATCAGTCTGGTCCGGCATTATTTCCCGAGGGCCAGCTGATTGATCTGTTCAATAAGGAGTTCCCAGGAAAAACGTTTCTTTTCTTCTTTTATGTTTTCAATGAATTCCTTTTCCTTCTCATCGGTATAATAAGTCACAATCGCATCAGCGATCTGACCGGCATCCGGATCGACTACATATCCTACTTTGCCGTCAGGGACCATCTCCGAAAGGCCTCCCACATTTGTGGTGATCATGGGTTTATTAAAATGGTAGGCAACCTGGGTTACACCGCTTTGTGTGGCTTCCTTGTATGGCTGAACAACGATATCGCTGGCACAGAAATAATTTACGATCTCGGTATTAGGCACAAACTGCGTCCGGAGTACCATGAGTTCTTCCAATTTCAGACCGGAAATCAGATCCATATAGGGTTTGGGGTCAACATAAAACTCACCCGCCACCAGGACTTTGACAGGAAATTGACGCATTCTTTGATCACTAAAAGCCCTGATCAGCAAATCCAGTCCCTTATAGTCACGGATGAAGCCGAAAAAGAGAATGTATCCGAAGGACATATCAAGGCCCAAACGCTGCTTTGCCTCTTCTTTTGGAACAGGAGCCCCGAAATTATCGTACAGCGGATGCGGATTATATCTCCTGGGTTTGCTTGTATTCAGCCGTTCCAGGTCAGCCAGCACAGCCCTTGACATGGCAACGAAGGCATCGCAGCAACTGACAAAATAACCTGACAGTAACCTGCCTGCCGGTATCTTTTCGTGTGGGATAATGTTGTCGGTGATGGCTACTGCCTTTGTGTGACCGTTTTTCCGTGCGATACGGGCGATAGTGCCCAGACAGGGAGCCATAAAAGGGGTCCAGTACCTGACGACCAGCAGGTCAGGTTTAAGCTTCTTCAATTCCTTTCCTACTTTGATCCAGTTGAAAGGATTGATGGAGTTGATTTTAATGCGTATATCCAGTCCTTCGGGAGGCGCTTCGTTTGAGTACTGCGTTTTGCCGGGGAAAAATATGCCGGGATACTGAAGGCTGAAGGTGTAGATCACCACACTGTCGCCGTTTTCAATAAAAGCCCTGGCCAGCCGTTCGTTATAGGTAGCAATACCGCCACCCCGGAATGGGAATGCCGTACCGAGAATGATCACTTTCCTGCCTGTCATATCCTGTGTCCTGCTCTCCAGCTTACAGCAACTCTTTTTCAATGAGATAATGGTTTCTTTCCGGGGCATTGCGCGATACCATTTCAGCCAGGAATCCCGTAAGGAACAATTGTGTACCGAGGATCATGGCCAGCAGCCCAAAATAAAAAATGGGGCGTTCAGTCATCCGGTAGCCTTCCTGGAAGAATCGCATATAGGCCAGGTATCCGGCAACGATGAAACCAAAAAGGAAGATAATGGTACCCAGCAACCCAAAGAAGTGCATGGGCTTTTTCCCGAATTTCGAAACGAACATGATCGAGATCAGGTCGAGGAAACCATTGACAAATCGTTCCAATCCGAACTTGGTCACTCCGTACTTCCGCTTCCGGTGTTCCACCACCTTCTCCCCTATCTTCCTGAAGCCCGCCCATTTAGCAATTACCGGAATGAAGCGGTGCATTTCACCATATACTTCAATGCTCTTGATTACCTCTTTCCGGTATGCTTTCAGTCCGCAATTGTGGTCGTGAAGTTTAACGCCCGACATCCGGCTGGTGGTCCAGTTAAAAAACTTGGACGGAATGTTTTTCGATAATGAGGGATCGTGACGGACTTTCTTCCATCCGGAAACAAGGTCGAATCCCTGGTTGCGGATCATCTCATAGAGGCCCGGGATTTCATCAGGACTGTCCTGCATGTCAGCGTCCATGGTAATCACAACATCGCCCTGGCATAGTTGGAATCCCTGATTAAGAGCGGCAGACTTACCATAATTCCGTCGGAATTTGATTCCTTTTATCCGGTCATCCTCTGAATGAAGCCGTTCTATAACATTCCAGCTGGAATCGCTGCTGCCGTCATCCACCAGGATCACTTCATAGGAAAAATTATTGGCATGCATAACCCTTCCAATCCAGGCGCAGAGTTCCGGCAAGGATTCATCCTCATTATAAGCGGGTACAACGATTGAAATATCCATGGGCAGATCAGATGACACCACCGGTGCCTTGTTCTTCGAAAATATTAGGTTTCTTTTGCATGATCGCACCCAGGATCAAGGAGATGATAGCGCCGACAATGCTGGACATAAGAAATGCTTTCACCGTATAACCGATTGTATTGACAGAAGCGGCCTGCCGATCGATCTTTGCCAGTGTAGAGGCAATCTGCTCTTCCGATGCCTTTCCGGTCATATATTGTTCGGTCCATTCGCGTTGTGCCTGGAAGAGCCCTGGCATATATCCCGGGTCGAAAAAGTTATTAAAAAGATAGGTGAAAATGGTAGAAATCAGCGATGCAGATATGAACATGATTAAACAGAAAAGGAATGCGTTCAGGAAGCTGATCAAACCTCCCTGATTGCTTCTGTATCTTCTCAACAACACTACCATAATGATGATGTATATGGCAAAACTCAGAATCGCAACGAGTGTTCCTTTCCAGATACCGGTCGGTTTGAAGCCCAGGATATACTGGATCATAAAGATCACTATCTCGACGACAGCCAGGATCAATCCGCCCTTGAGTGCTGTCATGATCAGATTATTGTTTTTTTCCATAGGTATAGAGTTATAACATTATTTGCAAAAGTAATAAAACAGGTCTTGTAAAGGGAAATTCTGCCATGCATCTTGGAATATTAATATTTGTTGTACTTTTGCATCGGGTAAGTCTTATACGACCAGCTCCCTCTGAACTCCCCCAGGTCAGGAATGAAGCAAGGGTAGGCGGTTGAGCGGTGCGATATAAGTAGCTTACCCTTTTTTTATTCTACTTTTCCGGGATAAAACCACTTTGGAAATCTACACCGATTTCACTCCCGGCATGTCATAATCCAGGTGACAGAGATGAATCTTGCTTCTTTTTACCTTTGATCCCATTCAGGTGTGCGAGTAGTTCACCGTGTTCCTATTTTTGCAAATGAAATTGACAACCTAAATCCTAATGATATGAAATTCTTCATCGACACAGCAAACCTCGACCAGATCAAGGAAGCACATGCACTGGGCATCCTTGACGGAGTCACGACCAATCCGTCGCTAATGGCCAAAGAAGGCATAAAAGGCACGGAAAATATCCTGAAACATTATGTGGATATCTGCAATATCGTGGATGGTCCGGTAAGCGCCGAGGTATTTGCCACGGACTATGAAGGTATGATCCGGGAAGCGAATGTGCTTGCAGGTTTGCATCCCAATATCGTCGTCAAGATCCCGATGATCAAGGATGGTATTAAAGCTATCAGGACTCTTACCGATAAAGGCATTGCCACCAACTGCACGCTGGTGTTCTCGGCCGGACAGGCCATACTGGCTGCAAAGGCCGGAGCAACCTACGTATCCCCCTTCATCGGCAGAATCGATGATTCAGGCGTAGATGGACTTCAACTGATTGATCAGATCGTATCCATTTACCGGATCCATGATTTTGAAACGCAGGTACTGGCTGCTTCCATCCGCAATACGCTGCACATTATCCGTTGTGCAGAACTGGGAGCCGATGTGGTAACCAGTCCGCTTGCATCCATACTCGGACTTCTGTACCATCCGTTGACGGATCTGGGGATTGCCAGGTTTGTTGAGGATGCGAAGAAAATGGCCTGATTGGAAATCTGAATCACAAGCTTAATTGACTGCCGGATTGTCGGCTGACAAATCACCTCTTTCAGTAATTTACGCAACATGCTGCTGAAAATTTATCCTGCGAACCCTGATCCCCGTGCCATACGGAAGGTAGTAGATTGCCTGCAGGACGGGGGTATCGTAGTCTACCCTACCGATACGATTTACGGGATCGGATGTGACATTTTTAAGAGCAAGTCAGTTGAGAAAATTGCAGAACTAAGGGGAATTAAACCCGGCAAATCTACTTTCTCATTCATTTGCCACGACTTAAGCCAGGTGTCAGAGTTTGTGCGGCCGATCGACAATCACACTTTTAAAGTAATGAAGGCCAACCTGCCCGGCCCTTTTACCTTTATCCTGGAAGCTAACAACAATGTTCCGAAGCATATCCAGAGCAAACGCCGGACGGTGGGTATCCGTATTCCTGACAACCCGATCGTACGGGAGATCGTTCGCGAACTCGGGCATCCGATCATGTCCACTTCGGTGCACGATGAAGATGACATCATTGAATACACCACTGACCCGGAACTCATCTACGAAAAGTTCCAGAACAGAGTGGATATAGTAATTGACGGAGGTTATGGAGGAAATGTTGCGTCAACTGTGGTTGACTGCACCCAGGACGAGATTACCATTATCCGCGAGGGAAAAGGTGAACTGATATGGTAAATGAGGCTGAGTTTGTTGTAACAGGCGGGTCAAGATGAGTGGTTTATGATTTGCAATACGGATTCCCGATTATAAATTTTACTCTTTACCTGCCGACTGTTTATACAGCATCAGTGCATTCATTAAAATTTCGCTCGGTGGCTTGTTTATTCAGTAAAAAGTGTTACTTTTGCGCCCTCTTTTAAGGATGATTCGCTAGCTCAGTAGGTAGAGCACATCCCTTTTAAGGATGGGGTCCTGGGTTCGAATCCCAGGCGGATCACGGATAATAAATAGAACGCCTTGTATCTGTAAGGATACGGGCGTTTTGTGTTATTATTACATACCGGATTACATACAATTCTCTGATTTTCTCCTCCCCTACTGATCGCCTTTTCCCCTCCCGCCAGATCGGTTCGGGAGTCTCTTGGTTCATGTCTAACCCTAAAAATTTTCACACTAAGTCAGGTTTAGAAGTACCCCCGAAGATGAAAAAGGACTTTGAAGCGCTCATTGGTATGTGGATATGCCGACTAAAATGACCAACCCGCGCCGTTTTATATTGACCACCCCCTCCCTGAACCAACCTTATAACGATCATGCATAAGTAACACTCCCCCCCTATACCCAAATTTTGATGACAATATGATGTATTATGGACGCGCCGACTATCTTGACCACCTTACGCCGATTTAATATGACCAATGTAAACAAAATAGATTCATTGGTTTAGATTCGTGATATCAGATTGGCGCAGACTAGTCACTTTGAGCGTTTTTCCACCTTCACATGCCTGCAATCATGCCCAACCCGCCGTCCCCTTTGAGCCTGCTGCATAGGTTTTGTGCGGATCAGTTATTATCCGCCTGATCAGCGTTATCCGTGTTCTATTAAAAAGTTTCCCGACATAGAAATCTTCATCATTCGAAAATCGTTAATCGATGTTTGATATTCCATTATGATCTTAGACACCGATCAACCCAGCCTGCCGTGTTAATGCCTGTAGGGGTCAGACAGGGTTAAAGCTGGGGTTGATGCGGGAGGAAACCTTTCGTGTGCCTCACGTATATTGATAGTTATATTAAATATATCGGATTATTGGCTGCCGATTATGGACAGGTTACTGCATCAGTAGATAAAGTGCCGTCATCATTTACAGTTACCCTGTAACATGTGCCATTCGGAGATTTTAGAATAATGCCGTATGATGAATTGTTGATATAAACATCATGGTCCACCACCTCCACCTGCCCGTGGAATTTTAGCAGCGCATTATCGAATTCACCGTAAATGAGTGGTGGGACAGTATCGTTATTAGCGATGTAAAGTTTATACGATCCGGTCTCGTTAAAGCCGGCCATATTGCCTATAAAAACATTACCACTGCCTTCCTCGTTATTATATCCGGCAACTCTGCCAATGAAAGTGTTGTACATGCCGGTGGTATTATAACAACCTGCTGACAAACCAACATAAGTATTTCTCTGCCCGGTAGTGTTCTTGAAGCCTGCATAAGGACCGACAAAGGTGTTGCGATGCCCGGTGGTATTACTTTCACCAGCCTTATAACCTGTAAAGACATTGATAGTCCCTGTAGTGTTATTTTTACCGGATATTGCACCCAGAAATGTATTCTGGGTTCCTGTATTATTTGATTCGCCGGTGGAGTCCCCGATAAAGACGTTGTAATTGCCTTGGGTATTATGATTCCCCGACCTGTAGCCTAAGAAGACATTTTTCGATCCATCGGCATTGTTTGTCCCAGAAAATGCTCCTGCAAAACAGTTCTCTGAACCATTTGTGTTTGCTGCGCCTGCCGAATCTCCTATGAATACATTATTTGAGCCGGCTACGTTACCCTGGCCGGAAAAGCTGCCCACGAAGACATTCTGAATACCACTCGTGTTCGAATTGCTGTTTTTACCGATTATTACATTCCTTTCGTCGTTGATCAGTTCAAGGCGATAGGCATACAGTTTCACCAGCCTTTCGTCAAACATTCCATAGATCAGCGGATCTAAGGTTTCTGAACAACCGATGATGAGTTTATAGGATCCCAATTCATTAATACCGGCCCTGAATCCAATAAAAACATTATGCATTCCTGTTTGATTATTTTTCCCGGATTCATTCCCTAGATAAACACACTACTGTCCACTTTAATCTAGCTGAATAACAGCTCATTATAATTTAGTTCTTT
>CAZJCG010000005.1:0-43731 GCA_964544545.1 uncultured Lentimicrobiaceae bacterium
TTTTTCGTAGCCTAGAGCTTGAATGTTTTGCTCAACATAATCTTGATTAAATGTGTGATACAAATATTTAGTTTCTGGAATAGTCGGAATTTGTCCTTTTGTAATGGACATGTTGAAATCGTCTTTTACATTGCCGTCTTTGTCTGTAATCTTGAACGAAAAAGCTCCATTGTTTTTTCCAAAAGTAAGAAGTTTGTCTGTTGGACTTTTACCATTTTCGTCTAGAGCTAATTCATCTTGTTTTTCCGTTAATCTGAAAAGTCGGCTGATAAAAGTCTTTCCACTGCCATTATTTGCAAATACACCCATTTTTAATGAACTTGATTTTATTTCCCTGGTCAAGTTCTCAATTGGCGCAATGTTTTGGCACTTAATTATGGTTGTTATCTTATCGTCTACCATGTTCTACGGTTGTTGGTTTTTTAGCCTTGTGCATAACTAAAATACATGTATAACAACGTTGTACATACACATCAAATCCCCAGCGTATATGAACATGTTGGGATTTGAACAAATGTCTCTACTCTATATCAATTGTTTCTTACTTTTTCGGCTCCATTCTCTTCAGGTTTAAGGTCTGATGAGAGAAAAATACTATCAATTTGATCCTATGATTTCCAATAAACCAGTTATACCGTTGCGGTTTCACTTTGCGATCCGCCAGCTGGCGGACAGGGCTGTATGCCCGGGAATAACTGAATCTGCTATAACAAGCCTCAAAATTTTACATTGATTCAGTAAACATCGTTCAAATATAGATATGAATGGCGAAATCTGTTACACAAAATGAGAAAAAATTTCAGATTGTGTCACGGATTCGGGTGGAAATCTGTTGCCTATGTTTCATGCTTAGGCTAAACAGGTTTGTCCCTAAGGGGACCCTTCGGGTCAAAATTTGTTCTTCGGAACTTGCTCAGTATAATTCCCTGGTGAAGCCATGGACAGATTCAGGATGAGCAACTATTGCCCCGGAGCCTCCGGTTGAGATTTCCTGCGCATCATTTTGCCAATTTCCTGCTGAAGAAAATAAATTTCCTAAGCATGTTTTCTCAATTTCCTGCGGAAGAAAATAAATTTCCTAAGCATGTTTTTCCATTCTCTGCCGCAGAAAACAAATTTCCTGACGAGTGTTTGCCGGTAGTACCGGCTACCCGATTTGCATCCGAATTTTCAAATTATAAATACAGAGATTGTCTGAGTAAAGATTACCACAAATATGGGAGAAGTTTGTATCTGGTTTTTTGGGCGTACTCAGCATAGCCCAGTAATTCCTGCTGTAAAGTATTGTCTTCCAGATATGTTCTTGTGACCAGAATGATGATTGAGACAACGGTCGGTATTATACTCCATAAAGAACCAAAAAGCAAAGGAAATCCAAGAGCCTGGATAAACGAACCCATATACGCCGGATGCCTGACGATACTGTAAAGCCCGGTATCACAAACGGTATGACCTCTTTCCGTCTGAATCCTAACCGTGCTGGAAAAAAACCTGTTCTGCTTTTGCGCAATGAGAAAAAGGAGCTGTCCGGCAACAGTCAATAGGATGCCTGACAGGTACAGACTCCAATGAAACTGGGGCGACCATAGATAACGGCCGGAATCAAAGCCTGCTGTACAATACATTCCTATGGTTGCTAAAAAGGATAAACCCAGAATTATTTTATCCCACTTCTTTGCCCCTTCGCCTGGTTTTGTGCGCTCCTTCAGCAGTTCATCGTCCGGTCGCAATGCTGTATAGTTCAACGCCAGCATGATCAGACCTGTCGCAACATATAAAAGGCCCTGCCAGTAGTCGAGACGACCTGCGCACAGGAAAATGACAGAAAAAAACAATAAAGTGCCCAGGGCCTGCTTAACAAAAAGACTTGATTTCATTTCTCATTGATTTATGGTGAGCCGCGATCAGTATCTGAAACTTTTCTTTGGCTGATATAGTTTCACTGATGCATATGTCTTTCATACCACCGCAAAATGACAGCAACGGTATGGTTGATACCGGCAAAATAAGCCATAAAATGGATGATGTAAAATAGCCAATTTGAACATATTTTTGCTCAACCAATTTATAAAAATTATGCTGCTTACAATCAACAAGAAAAGCAAGGTTAAACTATATGAACAAATTTTCGGACAGATAGCGGAGTTAATTGACAATGGCACTCTTGGAGCGGGTACCCGTCTGCCCTCGACACGGGAACTGTCAAAAACAACAGGCGTAAACAGGACGACGATCATTCGGGTTTATGAAGAACTTGGCGCCCGGGGTTATATTGAAAGTTCCCCCGGCACCTATACGACGGTCAGGAAAAAGCAGTCGGTTATTCCGTTGCATGATACAGAAAATCAGAATATTCAATCCGGCCAGGATATTTATCAGGATCAGCATGATTTGAATTACGATGTTATGATGTATTATCTGGAAAACGGGAAGTCGATGGAAGCGGGAAAAATCAACTTCCTTCAACTCTCTCCGGATACTAGATTACTTGACAGGCGGTATATAAGAGCCAGCATGCGGCAGGTTCTGAACGAAACTCAGACCAATCCTTTTGATTTTACCCATGCTCGTGGCTATGAACCGTTGAGACAGGAAATTGCAAAGCAGATGAAATTGCATAATGTTTTTGTGAGGGATGAGAATATTTTAGTCAGCAATGGCTCCTTGCAGTCGTTGCAGTTAATTTTCCAGGAATTCTCAAAACCCGGGGATTATATTGTAGTTGAGGATCCTACCTATTCAATATTATTGCTGATAGCCAGGATTTTCAAGTTAAGAGTAATTGGAGTGCCTGTCACCCATGAAGGAATGGATTTAAATATCCTGGAGAATGTATTGAGTGAGAAGCCCGTTCGATTCATCTACATTATGCCAACGTACCAGAATCCCACAGGAATATCCATGCCTCAGTATAAACGGGAGAAATTCGTGCAGTTGTGTGAGGAAAGAAAATGCATCATCATAGAAGACAGCATTGAAGAGGAATTCAAATACAGTGGCAAAGCCTATCTGCCGATTAAGTCGATCGACAGGAGGGGACAGATAATTTATCTGGGCACATACACCAAGGTCATGGCTCCGGGCCTGAGGATTGGCTGGATCATCGGGACTCCTGAATGCATTAAAAAACTGACGGTCATCAAGTCAATTTTTGAAATTTCATCCGGTACCCTGAATCAGATGTTCCTGTACAATTTCCTGATAAATGGCGCATTTGATCTGCACCTGCGAAAGTCTGTCAGAATATTCAAAAAGAGGATGAGCGTTGCCGTTGCTGCCATTAAGAAATATGTACCTGCCGGAAAAATTGAATGGACAGAGCCTAACGGCGGATATATGCTATGGATTAAATTATTGACAAAACCGATGAAAAACATCGAAAAGCATTTCTCTGATCATGGTGTTGTCGTTCACAACGGGCAATACTTTTTTGTCAATGAGCCAACAGACAATTATATAAGAATCTGCATAGCCCAAACGAATGAAACAGAGATTGAAGAGGGAATTAGGAAAATCGGTGAGGCCGTCAACGTTCTTGAATAGATTCAGAAATCACTGATCATCATTTTTACTTAAAGGAAAAAATTGATGAATGTCGATTAGCGAATGAAGAATGACTGAACCTTGAACCTGCCTGAAATAGGTTGACTTTGTCAACGATTTGCAAGATCTTATCTTTGGAATGTTCTCCGGATTTATTCGTTCCGGATCACTTGATATCAAATCCCAGCATTTTCTTTCCTTCCAGGAATGCTTCCAGCCGGTCGCCGATCTTCACGGGGCCTACGCCGGCGGGTGTACCTGTGAACAGATAGTCGCCGGTGCGCAGGGTTATGAACCTGGAGACATAGGCGATCAGGGTATCTATCGGGAAGATCATGTCGCGGGAATTGCCCTGCTGCACGGTGTTTCCGTTCAGGGTCAGACTGAAGCTGAGGTTGCCCGGGTCGGGGATGTCGCTTACCGGCACAAAGCTGCTCACGGGTGCGGAGAAGTCGAACGCCTTGGCCTTTTCCCAGGGCAGCCCTTTTTCCTTTGCCTGCTGCTGCAGGTCGCGGGCAGTGAAATCGATACCCAGCGCCAGGGCATCGTAATAGGTATGTGCGAACTTCGGGCTGATATGTCTGCCTACCTTGCAGATCCGGTACACCAGCTCGCATTCGTAATGCAGGTCGTGGGTGAATTCGGGATAATAGAAGGGCCGGTTGCGGATCAGCAGGGCTGTGTCGGGCTTGATGAAAAAGACTGGTTCCGCCGGTACGGCATTGTTGAGCTCTTTCGCATGCTCACTGTAGTTCCTTCCGATACAGATGATTTTCATTGTTGGGGGGCTATAGTAAGGTGAATTCCTTCTGGATAGCAGCGCTCTCTGCTGATTGAAGATAAAAGGTTCTCGCAGATTACGCAGAAAAAAGCCGCAGATTTCCGCAGAAATACATGGCTCATCAGCTAATCAGCTAATCGCCGAATTAACTAATTCTTACATTTCTAAATTCTCAAATTCCCAAATTTTCCAGCTTTGTTTCTCGCAGATTACGCAGAAAAATAGCGCAGATCATCGCAGAAGTACATGGCTCATCAGTTCATCAGCTAATTATCGAATTGTCGAATTGTCGAATTAGCTAATTAACTAATTAACTAATTCTTAAATTCTTACATTCCCAAATTCTCAAATTCTTTCTTTTATCTTTAAACCTTTATCTTTTATCTTGATCGTTTACCCTTTATTAAAGTTCCTCAGCTTGATCGCCGTGATCAGCTTCTTGGTGGAGAGCAGGAACTCGCCTTTCATCATCCAGTCGTAGTAGGAGGGCTCCTGTTTGAAAACTTCCTCCACGGGTTTTCCTTTGTGTTTCCCGAAGTTAAACACCTCCTGTCCCTTGTTGTTGTAAATGATTTGTCCGGCCAGGTCGGCATTGCGGTTATAGAACGAGAAGTCGTGCAGGGCTTTCACGTCGTTCACCACGGGGGTGCTCACCTTTCCCGAGGGGTCTGTGTACTCGGCGCCGTCATACCGGTCGAGCTGGGCTTTCAGGATCTCATAAGTCGCCCGTGTGTCGGCTTCGGCGCTGTGCGCGTTGATCAATTCCTTGCTGCAATAGAATTTGTAAGCAGCCTTCAGCGTCCGCTGTTCCATCTTGTGGAAGATATTTTGAACGTCGATGAACCGGCGGCTTTTCATGTCGAACTCGATGCCGGCCCTCAGGAATTCCTCTACCAGCACGGGAATGTCGAATTTGATGGAATTGTAGCCCACGAGGTCGCAGTTCTGCAGGAAAGCGTTCAGGTTGCCGGCGATCTCTTTGAACGGGGGCATATCTTTCACGTCCTCATCGCTGATGCCATGGATGGCAGTCACTTCGGGAGGGATGGGAATGGTGGGGTTCACCAGGTGCCGGCGCAATTCTTCATGCCCGTCGGGGAATATCTTCAGAATGGCGATCTCCACGATGCGGTCGGTTGCAACATTGACCCCGGTGGTCTCGAGGTCGAAAATGACCAATGGGCGGTTAAGGTTTAAGTCCATGAATAGTATAGTAAGTGTTAGTATTATCTGTCTTTGACGCAGCGGATGGCGCTGGCGCATTTCTTCCCGCCCAGGCTCATCATGAGCCCGCCGGAGGCGCTAAGTCCCATGAAATAAGCATTTACAGAGTTTGCCGGAGTCGAAGACTTGAAAGAGGTGGACGCGAAGAGGTTGTAAAACTCCCCGTCGTAACTCATCCCGCCTCCCGGCAGGGCATTGAAACCGGAGGAATTGGTCCCGGAATTGGTATACCAGAGCGTATCCGACATGAGAGCACCGGCATCGGAATCTACTGTTATCGTCAGTTCCGTGAATTCATCCTGGGTTGGCAAATGCCAGCCGTCGGGGCAGACATCCTCGGCGCCGGGCGCCACACGCTGCACAGTTGCAACGGAATTGCACTCGGTGGGGGAAAGCAGGTTCACGGCTGCATACCAGGTGTAAAGCAGTCCGAATGTTTCGATATACTGTTGGTTGTCGTCCCAGTCGAGGTCTCCGTCTTGATCTGGATCGGCTTCACGGTCGGAACCGTAGCTGTGCCCTTCGGCGTACCAGTAGCAATAGTTGCAGGGCTTGCCGAAACGGATGGCGGTGCCGTCGGAATAGTGGGTGGCCTTCAGGTTTTCAGCCATCCAGCCCTGGTTCCCGATCTGCACTCCCCGGTATGTGTGATAGTCCACGTCCTGTAAGAATCCATCCCATGTTGTGAGGGTTATCTCGTTGGAATAGGATGTTCCGGCAGCATTGGCGACAAATGCCCGCACGTGGTAGGTGGTTGCGGGCGACAGCCCCCGGAGTATACCGTGAAAGTCGGCTGTATCATAGCAGACTACGCAGCTGTCAAGCAACGTGGGCAGTGGTGCGGTGTTCCAGCAGAAGCCGAAGCTATCGATGGAAGTGCCGCCGTCGCTGATAAGGGTGGCATATGCTTCCGCCGAATGCAACAATTCATTGGCAGTGCTGTCGAGGCTCAGGACGGCCAGCTGTCCGTTATCTTCTTTTTTGCACGAAAATGTGAGGATCAGAAATAAAAGGGATAAAACTGGGATCAGCTTTTTCATGGATACCGTGATTGTGCTGCTTCATGCGGCAGGGATGGTTACACAAAGTAAATGAAAAAGCATTTCCCCGGCAAGACAAACCGAAATCAGTCTGAAGAAAATGGTACCGAGCTTTCAGGTTGATCCGGGCCCGTTGCTCAGATGGTCATGTTTGGGTCGATATTCTCCAGCAGTTGCTGCATCTGTTTCAGGAACTGACCGCCCAGTGCTCCATCCACGATGCGGTGATCGTAAGCCAGCGAGAGCATGCAGATATGGCGTATCGCGATGACGTCGCCTTCTGCGGTTTCGAGTATCCAGGGACGTTTTTTTATGGCGCCGATCCCGAGAATAGCTACCTGCGGCTGGTTGATGACCGGTGTGCCCGTCAGACTGTCGAAGGTGCCAAAGTTCGTGATGGTAAAGGTGCCGCCCTGAATATCGTCGGGATTCAGCTTGTTCTTCCGGGCGCGTTCCGCCAGGTCGTTCACGTCTTTTACCAGTCCCAGCAGGTTTTTCTGGTCGGCATTTTTGATCACCGGAACAATGAGGTTGCCGTCGGGCAGAGCCGCTGCCATACCGATGTTCACGTTTTTCCGGCGGATCACCTTGTACCCGTCGACGGATGCGTTCACATTCGGGAATTCACGCAGGGCCTTTGCGGCAGCTTCTACGAATACCGGAGTGTAGGTTATCTTCTGTCCTTCGCGTTTCAGGAACGGTTCTTTCACCTTTTCGCGCCAGCGCACCAGGTTGGTGACGTCCACTTCGATAAAGGAGGTGACATGAGGCGAGACGCTCTTCGACATCACCATGTGGTCGGCAATCATGCGGCGCATCCTGTCCATTTCCACCACCACGTCGCCGGTCATCGACACAACGGGGGCAGCTTCCGGTCTGGGAGATAAGGGCGCAACTACAGCCGCAGTGGCCGGTTGTATGGCCGTTCCGGCTGCAGGCCTGTTCTGCAGGTAGCTGAGCAGATCCTGCTTGTTCAGACGTCCGTCTTTTCCTGAACCGGTGACGGCATCCAGTTCCGACAACGGAATATTCTCCTGCTTTGCAATGCTTCTTACCAGAGGTGAATAGAACCTGCCTGATCCGGACTGTTCCGATGCAGTCTGCACCGGAGGCGCCGGCATAGCGGTTATCACTGTCTCTGACTTCGGTTCTGCCGGGGCGGCGGATGCTACTTCCACGATGCCTTCACCGGTGAGATCGATGATCGCTATCACTTTCCCCACGGGTACCACGTCGCCTTCATTGTACAAGGTCTTCAGGATGGTTCCTGCTACGGGAGACGGTATCTCCGAATCTACTTTATCGGTTGCCAGTTCTGCTATGGGCTCGTCCTCGGTAACAGTGTCGCCGGCCTTTTTCAGCCAGCGGACAATGGTTGCTTCTATAATACTTTCGCCCAGTTTGGGCATCACTAATTCAAAATTTGCCATGGATGTTTTCTCAATGGATGATTACCTGTTCTGCAACGACCGTGATTCCGTTGAATTCCGGCCGGCTTACCTTAAACAAAGCTCAACGGATTTTGGTTCAAAAAGAAGGGACTATTTTCTTCCCAGTTCACGGAAGCCCTTGAACAAAAGCCTGAATTCGCCTGCCAGACTGTAGTCGCGGGCATAGAGGATGTTCAGCCGGCTGATTGTCTGTTCATCGAGGTCGGTACGGTTAAAAGCATCTGTTGGATGGAGGATGCCTTCACGGATGCCGGGGAGTTTGTGGTCGTGGCTGGCGATGGGATGGTACCCTGACCAGGACTTTCTGCCTGCCAGCACACGCAATATATTCAGGAGATAGTTGCCCGGTTTGTTTACCAGGAAGGCCGTTACCGGGTATGAAACGAGTAACACCAGCCCGGCGAACACATCAAAGAGCCGCTTATTGCGCCGGTTATTCACCTTGTTGATCGAATTGATGTCGATCACGTAAAGGTCGCCGGCAGTGTTGATGGAGTTGCTGCCGATGATGGAGAGGCTTTCGGGCGGAGCGATCTTGAAGTCCACATTCGCGCCCTGTAATCCCGACATCTGGTCAATGATCTCCTGTGCCGGCACATCCTTGGCGCAAAAAATCACCTCGTTGATGGCATAAACGGTGATAATGTCCTTCACCTGCCGGAGATTGCCAAGGAAACCGTTCCGGTCGACAGGTCCGTCGCCTGATTTGACGAGTCCTACAAAACCTGCAGTCGACAAAGCCTTGGTGAGGAGGTCCGATACCCGGTGACATTCTTCCTCTTCGCCGATGATGAGGAAGCGTCTGTTCTGTCCGGAATCGAAGCTGTAACCCGGAATACGGAGAGAATGCAGCAGCCATCTCAGGCCGGTCATGGAGGCCATGCCCCAGATAGCGCCCAGCATCGTCAGGGTGCGGGAAAAACGATAATTGATGGGCAGGAGCGCATACACCACCAGGATGATGACTGTGCCTGTAATGATGCCGCGGATGCTTCTCCAGGGCTTCACCGGACGGTCGTAACCACCGGAGAAATAGACCGACAGCAGCCAGATGGCCAGATAAGCAGGCAGAACATAGAGGTAAAATTCCGAAGGATAGTGCCCGCCTCCGGTATACGTAACAGTATGTTCCCAATACCTTGTCAGCAGCAGGATTCCGGTATAGGAGAGGATGGCGTCGAGCAGCGGAAGGAAGGCTTTCCGGAGGATGCGGTGGGCTACCGAAAGGGAAGCCCGGAAATAAATGGCCAGCTTGATAAAGAAGGAGTAAAGCCTGGCATTGTTCCGGCTGAAATGCTTCCGGGCGAAGATGATCATCGCATTGTAGAATACGAATACATAGTTGAGGCTGCCTTTTTTGGTGCTCTCGCCTTTGTAATGGATGATCCTCGTCTCGGGGAAATAATAGTTTTTATATCCTGCCTGAGTGATCCGGTAGGAGAGATCTATATCCTCTCCGTACATGAAAAACTGTTCATCCAGCAGGCCTGTCTTATCCAGCACTGATTTGCGCAGCAGCATGCAGGCGCCCGAAAGGATATCGACCTGATGCACCTGGTCCGGGTCCAGGTAACCGAGATGATACCGGTTGAAACGCTGTGAGTGCGGGAAGAGCTTCGACAGTCCGAATATCTTGCAGAAAGCAACAGCCGGAGTGGGAAGCCCCCTTTTCGATTCGGGAAGGAAGCGTCCTTTGCCGTCGACCATTTTCACTCCCAGTCCGCCGGCATCAGGGTGGCTGTCCATGAAATCCACGATCTTCCGGAACGTATCGGTTTCAATTACCGTGTCGGGGTTGAGAAGAAGGATATACTCGCCGCTGGCTATGCCGGCAGCCTGGTTGTTGGCCCTGGCAAAACCGATGTTTTCCGCGTTAGCAAGGCATTTCACCTCCGGGAATTTCTCCCTGACCATCTTAACCGAACCATCCACAGAGGCATTATCGACCACAAACACCTCAATGTCCATCCCCTGACCGGCCGTCCGGACAGAATGCAGGCATTGTTCCAGGAAATACCTGACGTTGTAATTGACGATGATCACACTCAGTTTCACAGCCTGTTTCAGGGTTTCTGTCTTCGAAAGGTACGGCCTTTTGAGAAAGTATTATAGGGTCGGATGTTCTGTTTTTGGTTGTTTAACCGTAAAAAATCAGGGATGAGGCAAACCGGTTTTCCTGCAGATCACCAGGTCCTGGTAATCGGTAAACTCAGGGCGGCCGCACCATTGCCCGTAATAGCTATTTTCGATGGTGATGCCGCTGGCTTCCAGTTTTTCCCGGATCCAGGATTCGCGATAGGCCACGTTGGCAGTATCGACCTTGCCCGAATGCAACCGGTAAAATCCTTTATCGATCGGGAAGTTCATGTGGTTGGGACTTTTTTTCATCAGTTCTTCCGATTCTTCATTGATCAGGAAGAATGAGATGAAGCAAGCGGCGCCGGGTTTCATGACCCGGGCGATCTGACGGATATAGTTTTCCACCTCTTCAGGCAGCATGTGTGTGAAGACGGAGGTAAGGAATACGAAGTCGAATGCCTGATCAGGGTAAGGAAAAACGAAGGAGGCTGCGTCTGTCCTGGTGCTGGTGTTATAAAGCTGATTATACAGGCTGGTATGCAGGAACCTGAAATTGGGATATTCCCGGCTGATATGGCGGTTGCACCAGTCGATCCCGGATTTCACGATGTCGAAACCGTCGTACGAGCCATATTCCGAAAGGAATCCGGTGAGGGGGTAAGCCATTCTGCCGATGCCACAGCCTACATCCAGCACTTTATGATCGGGTTTCAGCCCGGCCATGGTCTGGAAATGACGGAGGTAACGTTCACCCAGTTTCACGTAGTCGCCATATCCAACGAACACCATTCCTCTTGGAGGAACGCCTTTGGGCCTTTTGCCACTGACCGACTCTAGGACGTCAAGCGGCAGGTAATATATCCTGTGGAAAAGAGGCCGCAGCCCGGCAGGTATCAAATAATAGAGTTGCCTTTTCACTTCGGTATTCTGGATTTCGACGCCGGCAAAGGTATTGAAAATACTTCTTGCAGATGCCGTCATTTCAATGGTCCCGGTAGTTATGAACAGCCTCCTTTTGATTATCTTTAACCGGATTACGGCAGAGATCTTATCAGATGCCGTAATTTTGCACCGCTATGCACGCATTGGTGATATTTCTGTCGGTTACCCTGCTGGCCACGTTCATCATTCCTTTTTTACGTCCATCCGGAAAAGGGATCCTGGCTGTATGTGCGATCTGTCTGAATTCGATTGTAACGGGGTATTTTGCGATCCGGTCGCTTGCCGGCGCCATGCCCGGTGTTATTCTGCCCGGCAGCCTGGTGAGCGGTGCAGTGCCGTTGCAGATTGATGCACTGAGTGGCTGGTTCATCCTGATCATCAACCTGGTATTTTTCACCGGCAGCTTTTATAGTATCTTTTATCTGAAGGCCTACCGGGATAAAGCGGGCGACCTCAGCCTCCATACGGTAATGCTTGTTCTTCAGCATGCCGCGATCCTCAGCGTCTGCGTGATCCGTAACAGCCTGGCTTTTCTGGTGGCGTGGGAACTTCTGGCCATCACCTCTTTTATACTGATCATCTTCGAAAGGGAGAATGTCAGGACCATCCGTGCCGGCATAAACTACCTGGTGCAGTCGCACTTCTCCCTGATCTTCCTGATGATTGGTTTCATCTGGGTGGCAGCACGTACCGGCAGCTATGACTTTGCCGCGATCACAACTTACAGTGCCACGCTATCCGGCGGTGCTTCCGCGATGCTTTTCCTTTGCTTTTTTATCGGCTTCGGCATCAAAGCCGGCTTCGTTCCATTCCATACCTGGTTGCCGTATGCCCATCCGGCAGCGCCTTCGCACATCTCTGGCATGATGTCGGGTGTCATCATCAAGGCGGGGATCTATGGGATACTGCGGATGCTGCTGCTGGTGAAAACCGACTTCACGGCCGTAGGATATGTAGTGCTGGCAGTTGCTGTGGTTTCAGGGCTGTACGGCGTGATGCAGGCCATCGTTCAGCATAACCTTAAGAAATTGCTTGCTTATCACAGCATTGAGAACATAGGAATTATCGGTATCGGTATCGGCATCGGTTGTATCGGACTGGGGAGCGGGAATAACCTGCTGGTCGTACTGGGCTTTGCGGGTGCCATGATGCACACCCTGAACCACGCCCTGTTCAAATCGCTTTTATTTTATTCGGCCGGAAATGTATACCAGGCAACGCATACCATGGATATCGAAAAGCTGGGCGGACTGGTGAAGCGCATGCCTCTGACTGCTTTTCTTTTCCTGCTGCCGGCCATTGCTATCTGCGGACTGCCTCCTTTCAACGGATTCATTTCCGAATTCATAATCTACACAGGTATCTATGACTGGATCAAGACTGCCGCGGTAACGCCTCTTGTGGTGGCTATCCTTACCATGACGGGCCTGGTGCTAATCGGAGGACTTGCCATGATGTGCTTTACCAAAGCATTCGGGGTGGTATTCCTGGGGACAGAGCGTCATCCTTTGCCGGAGAGTTGCAAGGAGGTTTCTTTTCTGCGCCTTTTACCACTCTTCGTGATTGCATTACTGATCGTGCTGATCGGGATTGTGCCCGGGCCGTTCATCTCCATGCTGATGGAGCCTGTAAAACTCTTTTCAGGGAGCCTGCCGATGGTGCCCGGACCTGAAGTTTCAGAATTCCTGTCGGTGATGCAGAACCTGAGCCTTGCAACCGGCGGATTCGTCCTGCTGGTCATTATCCTGTACCTGTTGCGTCATTACCTGCTGGCTCACCGGCCAATATCGTCAGGGCCTACCTGGGGATGCGGATATGTTGCTCCGGGTCCGAAGCAGCAGTACACAGCCAGTTCGTTTGTGCGGACCTATTCAAAGCTGTTCAGCGCTTTCCTCATAGCCGGACGGGATGTGAAGGAGGTGGAAGGCGTTTTCCCGCAGGGAGGGAAGTTCGCGACCCATCCCTACGACAAGATCGAAAAATGGCTGATCGATAAGCCGTTAAAGCTGAACCAGCGTCTGATGGGAAGATTCACGTTCCTTCATAACGGGCGCCTTCAGAACTATATCCTGTACGGAATATTCTTCATACTGGCAGTGATCATCCTGCCATTGCTGTACAATGCCTTTACGGCCCTGGTCACATTCATTCAACAACTCTGAGCATGCTTAGCCTGATACTGATCCTCATAGCAGCCCTTTTCTTCACCGGCATCATCAACCGGACGAAGAGTCTTGCTTCCGGACGGAAAGGGCCTGGCATCCTGCAGCCTCTGTATGATGTGTTCAGGCTGTTCCGCAAGGGCGTCGTTTACAGCCCGACGACCAGCTTTGTTTTCCGGATAGCCCCGACCATCTATTTCTCATCTGTATTAATGGCCATGCTGGTTGTTCCGTTCGGAAAATCAGGCGGGATCCTCAGTTTCAACGGTGATTTCATCTTTTTTGCCTATGTGCTGGCATTGGGGAAGTTCTTTAATATCATTTCCGCGATGGATACCGGAAGCAGTTTTGAAGGCATGGGCGCAAGCCGCGAATCCCTGTACTCGATGTTCGCCGAACCTGCTTTCTTCATCCTTATGGGTTCCTTTGCATTGTTGTCGGGGCAGACTTCTTTTGCCGGGATTTTCGCCGCTTTACATATCGGGACGCATATCAGTTATGCGCTGGCAATCCTGGCAACTTTTGTTCTGTTGCTTATTGCCATGATAGAGAACAGCCGGATGCCGGTAGACGATCCGAAAACCCATCTGGAACTGACTATGGTACATGAGGTCATGATCCTCGATAACAGCGGATTCGACCTGGGACTGATCCTCACTGCCGGCTACCTGAAATTTGCCATCTATGGCGCACTGATCGTGAACCTGTTTATCGGTGTGGTACCTGTCGGATATGCCATTCCGGCCTTCTTTGCCATTCAGTTCCTGATGGCCATGACGATCGGGCTGATAGAATCATTTATGGCGCGCTTCCGGATGAGCCACAATCCGCAGTTCATAGTCACGCTTACTTCGGTCAGCCTGCTGATCTTTTTTGCCGCCCTGCTCATACTGGGTAAATTCAATTAGAAAAGAATAACCATGATATCCGTCCTGCTGATAACCTTTCTCATCACCCTGTTCTATATGGCCATAGCCAACAGGCTGAGGACCTATATCAATGTACTGGCTGTGCAGGGTGTGCTGCTCTTTTTCGTGGTATTCATCCAGCTTTCTGAGATCAACACGCTGAACCTGGTGCTGATCCTGCTGGAAACCATAGTTTTCAAGTCGGTTGCTGTCCCTGCCTTTCTTTCTTACCTGCTCAGGAGGAATAACATCACCCGGGAAGCAGAGCCGTCGCTGCCCAATTTCGTTTCCCTCGTGATCACCACGCTCATCGTGATCATCACCATCCTGATCGCCAATTCGATCCATGATCCGCATGTTGACAAGATATTCTTTGTTGTAGCGCTTTCCACGCTCTTCTTCGGGCTTTACCTCATCGCCACCCGGCGAAAGATCATCACCCATGTGATGGGATACATGGTGATCGAGAACGGGGTGTTCGTCCTGTCGCTGGCTATCGGGAACGAGATGCCGATGCTGGTGAACCTGGGCATCATGCTCGATATTTTCGCCAGCGTGCTGATCCTGGGCATCTTCCTGAATAAGATCGGGGATGTGTTCAAAGATGTGGATGTTGACCAACTGAGTAACCTGAAGGATTATTAACCCGGAGGACGAAAAGACATGATAGGAATTTACCTGATAGCTGCTTTGATCCTGGCCATTGCCATTTTCCTCGGGAAGTCGAGGACGATGGTGTATTCGCTTCTCGGGCTGTTTATTGCGCTTCAGTCGGCATTCACAGTATACGCCTGTGCAAACTACGGCGCCGGCGACCTGGTTTATTTTACCTACGATTCGCTCGGGATCATCCTGCTGGTCACCCTGAGCATCATTGCCATCCCGGCTGCCATCCATTCGGTGTTGTATCTGGAGAACCACCATGAGAATGTCCGCTCCACCTCTATATACCTTGCATCGCTGGTGTTGCTGATAACAGCCATTGGAGCCGGTTATCTTTCCAACCACATTGCCGTTACCTGGATCTTCACCGAGATAACCACACTCAGCGCTTCGGCCCTTATCTACCACCACCGGAATAAGCTGGCGCTGGAAGGAACCTGGAAGTATATCTTTATCTGCGCAATCAGCATCACCTTCATCTTCATCGGGATACTGTTCCTGAGCCTTTCGCTCCACCATGCCGGTTCCGATGATCTTACCTATGCCAACCTGGTGGCCAACAGCAGCAGTCTCAATGAGTTCTGGCTGCGGATGGCCTTCCTCTTCATCTTTACGGGTTTTACTGCCAAGCTGGGACTGGTACCAATGTTCACCGCCGGCATTGATGCCAAGGACAAGGCTCCTGCACCGGCCGGCGCGCTGCTGGCCAGCGTCCTGATGAACCTGGGATTTACCGGCGTATTTCGTTTCTATATTGTCGTAGCCAATACCGGATTGTTGCACTGGGCTCAGATCGTGGTTGGTTCCGCCGCTTTCCTGTCGGTGTTCGTGGCCGCCGTTTATATGCTTAAAGTGAAGAATATCAAGCGGATGTTTGCCTATTCCGGAGTGGAACACATGGGACTGGTCATGCTGGGAGTTGCTGCCGGAGGGATCGGCTACTATGCCGCTATCCTGCACGTGGTGTTGCATGCATTTTCGAAGTCGAGCCTGTTTTTTCAGTTTAACCAGCTGTACCGGGTGTTCCAGGATAAAAACATTTACCACATCGGGAACTACTATAAATACAATCCTACCGGCGCTATGGTATTGCTGCTGGGCTTCCTGAGCGCGGCTGCCATACCTCCGGCGGGCACGTTTGTAAGTGAATTCCTGCTGTTCCGGTCCATCTTCGAGGCAAGGCAGATCGTGCTCATGGTCGTCGTACTGTTGTTGCTGACCATGATCATCTGGATTTTCGGGAAAAACATGTTCAAGGTTCTGTTCATCCCTGCCGTTGGTTTCGACGAATCCGTTGCTGAGAAAATCAGTCCATGGGAGTCGGTTACGCAGTTCATCCTGCTGGGACTTGCCATCTATCTGGGTTACAATCCGCCGGAAATCCTGGTTCAGCTTATCAACGAAAGTATCATCCTCTTACCCCGGTAACATGCAATCGCTGACTATATCGAACAATCAGGCAGTGCCGGTGCAGGATATCCCGGTGATCTCCTACAATGCATTCTATTCGCTGAATACCGGATTCATCGATGAAAGTCCGGACTGGCATTGTGTGAATTATTTCGGCTATCGTGAAGGAGAGGAGATAAGGCTTATCTGCTGCATGGCTGATGACGCTTCGCATCTGATCCATGTTTCCTCCTGTCGCGTTCATCCCAACGAAGAGCTGGCATCATTCTCGGCCAGGCATTTATGTTTCGAGAAATTTGAGCGGGAGATCCATGAGAATTTCGGTATAAAATTCCCGGGGCATCCCTGGTTGAAGCCTCTCCGGTATTCCGCCGATCGTTTTGACCGTTCAGTAGCAGTTGGGGATTATCCTTTTTATTCCATTGAGAGCGAAGAGTTGCACGAAGTGGGAGTGGGGCCGATCCATGCCGGCGTGATCGAACCCGGGCATTTCCGTTTTATCTGTGACGGGGAGCAGATACTGCACCTCGAAATTCAGCTTGGATACCAGCACCGGGGCATTGAGAAACTCTTCCTGGAACGCAGGCGGCCTGTGGAGCGTGGCACACTGGCTGAAAATATTGCAGGCGATACAGTTGCCGGGCATTCTGTTGCTTTTGCTTCGGTGGTGGAAGCGCTTGCCGGTTACACGGTCGACCCGGAAACCGACCTTGCGCGCACCATTGCCCTCGAACTTGAGCGGATAGCCATTCATACCGGTGACCTGAGCGCTGTGTGCACCGACATAGCCTATCAGTTGGGAAGTGCCGTCTACGGAAGGTTACGCACCCCAGTCATTAACTTTATGCAGGAATGGTGCGGGAACAGGCTCTCCAAAGGCCTGATCCGCCCCGGAAAAATGCAATATCCCCTGAGCGGCACTCTGATCGAAAGGCTGAACCAGGTTCTCGATAACTATGAACCCGACTTTACTGAGATGAGCAGGCAACTTTTTGCCTTGCCATCGGCTCTGTCGAGGTTTGAAAGGACCGGTATCGTAACGTATGAGGATACATTATCGATAGGTGCGGTTGGTATGGCAGCCCGCATGGCCGGATTGGACAGGGACATCCGGGCTTCACATCCGACCCTGATGTATAGCGGTTTGAACCATTCACCCGTGATCAAGCACCATGGGGATGTTTATTCAAGAGTACAGATCAGGAAAGAGGAGGTGTTCCAGTCGATACAATACCTCAGGAGCCTGATGCCTCTTGTAAAAGAAGGATATGATACTTCTGCTCCCAGGCTTAACCCGCAGGGCAACCTGTTTGCTATCAGTCTCGTGGAAGGTTGGCGAGGAGAAATATGCCACTGTGCCATCACAGACGCATCAGGGGAACTGCTGATCTACAAGGTGAAGGATCCCTCTTTCCATAACTGGACTTCGCTTGCTTTGGCTGTGAGAAATAACGGGATTTCTGATTTCCCGATCTGCAACAAGAGCTTCAACCTGTCCTATTGCGGACATGATCTTTGACGGTTAATTGAATTTGTATGCTTGACAGCTTCAAAATACTATATCACCAGGGGAAACAGTTCATCCCGGATGTAACCACGGCAAAGGTCCCGGGGATCTTCAAAGGTCGGCCCGTCATCAGCCGCGAACCTGTGGATGAGGCGGAACTGGCAGGATGCTGCCCTACCGGAGCCATTTCTGTAAGCCCTGTATGTATCGACCTCGGAAAATGTACGTTTTGCGGGGCTTGTGCTTTGCGTTTCCCCGGGAAGGTCGTTTTCACGAAAGACTATAACCTGGCTGTGGCCGGCAGGGAGGATTTAATTATCCGCGAAGGTGTAGATGAACCACTTACCGTCCGGGCAGAGCTGGTCAGGAAAGAAATACGGAAGTATTTCGGGCACTCGCTGAAACTGAGGCAGGTATCAGCCAGCGGCGACAACAGTTGTGAGTGGGAGTTAAATGCAAGCAGCAACGTCAATTTCGATCTGGGCCGGTTCGGTATTGAGTTTGTCGCTTCACCCCGTCATGCCGATGGGATAGTGATCACGGGACCCATTACTGAGAATATGGCGGAACCTTTGCAAATCTGCTACGACGCTGTTCCCGAACCAAAGATCATTATTCTGGCAGGCGTGGATGCCATCAGTGGTGGCATTTTTGCCGGAAGTCCGGCTCTCGACAGGAGTTTCCTGGAAAAATACAGGATCGATCTTTATATTCCCGGCAATCCGGTTCATCCGTTAACGTTTATAAATGGTTTACTGGCCCTTACGGGCCGAAAATGAGACAACCGGCTAAGCCTCTGCCGGTTTAGGTTTTTTATCCATTAACAGGATGGTTTGACCTGGGAAGATCAGAATATTTTCGGATACTTGCCGGGATTCACATCGTGCATCAGGTTGTACACGGCATCGAAAACATCCTCTGCATTCGGATTGGAGAAATAGTCCCCGTCGGTTCCGTAAGCAGCCCGGTGCGGTTGTGCCGTCACGGTAACAGGTTCGGCATCCAGATAATAATACCCTTTCTGTTCTTCCAGCACCTTTTGCATCATGTATGCCGTAGCGCCGCCGGGAACATCCTCATCGAAGAAAATGACCTTGTTGGTCTTCTGAAGCGATTTCGCTATCAGGTGATGAATATCAAAAGGCTCCAGCGACTGGACGTCGATAAGTTCCACGGAGATGTCGAAATCACGGAGTTGGGCTACTGCATCCTGAGCGATCCGGACGCAGGAACCATAGGTCACAAGGGTGACATCCTTGCCTTCTGTCAGGATCTCAGGGACACCCAGCGGTACTCTCAGTTCACCGGGGTTATTGGGCATTCGTTCCCTGAGCCGGTAGCCGTTCAACGGCTCTATGATCAATGCCGGCTCATCCGATTGCAGCATGGTGTTATAAAAGCCAGCGGCACGGGTCATGTCGCGTGGTACCAGCACGTAAACGCCCCGTATGGAGTTGATGACCATGCTGAGCGGGGAACCGGAATGCCAGATGCCTTCAAGGCGATGCCCGCGGGTGGAAATGATAAGCGGGGCTTTTTGACCACCACGTGTACGGTACTGTAAAGTAGCCAGATCGTCACTGATAAGCTGCAGGCCATAAAGGAGATAATCGAAATACTGGATTTCGGCAACCGGTCTGAGGCCTCTCATGGCTAGTCCGATTCCCTGTCCGATGATGGTCGCTTCGCGGATGCCGGTGTCGAAGATCCGCAGGTCGGAATATTTTGTCTGAAGACCTTCATAGGTCTGGTTAACGCCTCCGATCTTGCCTACATCTTCACCAAAGATGCAGACGCGCTTGTCACGAGAGAATATACGGTCCCAGTTATCGCGCAATATCTCCCTTCCCGGGACCATCGGAGCATCCGGATCATACATCGGCTTCACCTCTCTGACCAGCATGGCTGATTCGTCGGAACTGCTGTAAAGATTTGTATTGTAACGCATCCGTCCGTCGGCCATCTCTCTGGCCAGCCAGTTGGATACATTCTCCTTCAGCGAATTCTCCGGATTGCTGCAGGAATTACAGATCAACCGCAGGATCTTTTTGGCCGACGACATCACGTCTTTACGTATCGGCTCTGCCACCTGCCGGAGGTCTTGTTTGATGGCGTTGATCTTGTGTGTCTTTGCGCAGTTGCAGGTGGTGATGTCTGCGAGATTCAGGAAGTCGTCCCTCATCTTCAGCAAGGGCTTGCTGTAGTTATCCCAGGCATTTTTCCGGGCTTCCTTTACATGGGCAATTGCCGATTTCTCCAGTTCTTCCAGTTCAGTTTCCGAAGCAAATCCTGCCTTTACAATCCATTCTCTCATCCTGACTATGCAGTCGTGCTCCTTCTCCCAGTTCAGCCGTTCCTCCGATTTATACCTTTCGTGAGATCCGGATGTACTGTGCCCCTGTGGCTGAGTCAATTCGGTGATGTGAAAGAGAACCGGAACATGCTCCTTCCGGCAGACTTCAATGCCTTTTTCGTACATTTCGCAGAGGGCAGGATAATCCCAGCCCCGGGCAGTAAAGATCAGATATCCGTCGGAACTGTCGGTACGTTCAAATCCTTTCAGTACTTCCGAAATGCTTTGCTTGGTGGTCTGCAACCTGTTCTCTACCGAAATGCCATAACCGTCGTCCCATACCGAAACTGCCACAGGTACCTTCAGCACTCCGGCGGCGTTTATGGTTTCCCAGAAATGGCCTTCAGAAGTGCTAGCATCACCAATAGTCCCGAACGCCACCTCATTTCCGTTATGCGAAAATCCGGTCATATCCTGAAGTTCCGGATTTTTCCTGTAAAGCTGGGAAGCCAGGGCAAGTCCAAGTAGCCGGGGCATCTGGCCTGCCGTGGGAGAGATGTCGGCCGAGGAGTTCTTTTGAATCGCCAGGTTTTTCCATTTGCCGGATTCATCGAGACTGCGTGTGGCAAAATGATTGTTCATCAGCCTCCCGCCGTTCATGGGATTGAATTCCAGGTCAGTATCTCCGTATATCTGTGCAAATATCTCTTCCAGACGCATCATCCCGGCAGCCAGCATGAAGGTTTGATCCCGGTAATAACCGGAACGCCAGTCGCCGGGACGGAATACCCTGGCCATGGCAAGC
The DNA here is from genome assembly GCA_964544545.1 of uncultured Lentimicrobiaceae bacterium. Classification (GTDB taxonomy): domain Bacteria; phylum Bacteroidota; class Bacteroidia; order Bacteroidales; family UBA4417; genus UBA4417. The sequence continues at coordinate 20,809 of CAZJCG010000005.1, forward strand.
TGGGCTACCTCTTTGCCGTCGCCAAAAATCCCGAATTTCCCTTTCCCGGTGAGCACATCCCTGCGCCCCATCAGGCTTGCCTGCCTGCTTTCATAGGCAATACGGTAATCGGTCAGGACTTTTTCACTCTCAAAATGCAGGGTTTCAGGGATGGGTGATTGCGATTTTTTCATAGAGATATGAAAGGGCTAATGGATGATTGCACAACAACTAAAATTATCACTTGTTCAGGAAATGATGGGCTTCAAAGTGGCATTTAACGGCTATTAAATTTACCTAAAATCTGTGATTCGGTTTCTGTTCCGGCGAATTGCTTTGAACAGTATCTCATTCCGGCGAGGGGAACTTTTTTTGCAGGGCTTTTTCCCGGTACCGGAAGATGGTATCAAGTTGCCGGCGGATGAACAGGAAGTTTGCAAACCGGCCCAGCAAGCCGAATGGAGGCTGGTAGGAGACGATATCTGTCATGAGTATGCCGTTATCCAAGGGTTCCAGGAGGTGCTGGTGATGCCAGAAAGAGTAAGGCCCGATACGCTGCTCGTCGATGAAGAACTTCCTCTCTTCAACATGGGTTATTTCAGTCACCCATTGCATGGGAATACCGGCAAACGGCTTCACCCGGTAACGGATGATCATCCCTGGGTACATTTTTTCCGGCAATCCGGCGGAGATAATATCAAAGCCCATGGAAGCGGGAGTGATCTGCTTCAGGTTTACCGGCGAGGAAACGAAATCCCATAACTCCTCCAACGAAGCTTGTATCACCTGCTGCTTTCGAAGCTGATAGAATGCCATCGGGACTATTTACCGTTGATCCAGTTGATGATCTTGTCCGATTTGGGGCTTTCTTTGGGCGGTACCATGCCGGCCAGGTTGCCGTTCTCATCGATCATGAACTTCTGGAAGTTCCAGCTTACCGGTGCATCCATCACGCCATTCTCCGACTTGGTGGTCAGCCATTTATAGATCGGATCGATATCCTTGCCCTTTACAGAAACTTTCTCCATCATGGGGAACGTCACCTGGTACTTGTCGGTGCAGAACTGCCGGATATCGCTGTTGGAACCCGGTTCCTGGTTCAGGAAGTTATTGGCCGGAAATCCGATGATCACAAAACCTTTGGAAGAATAGGATTCATACAGGGATTGAAGATCTTTGTACTGTGGGGTAAATCCGCATTTGGAAGCAGTATTCACCACCAGGACTTTCTTTCCTTTCAGGCTGGAGAGTTTGAATTCCCGGCCATCGATGGTTTTCGTAGTAAAGTCGTAAAAACTCTTTTTCTGGGCGAAAAGGCCCGTAGAAGTGAGAAGTATCAGGCAGAATGCCGCTATTGCTTTCATAGTGTTTATCATTTTTGACTAACACCTAAACAAGAAGGCAGGGAAGATGTTCACTGGATGGCTCAATGCTTTCAGCGTCAATCTGCGCTGCCATCCGCGTAATCTGCGAGAACTTTATTAGCCACTAAGACACGAACTGATTCCAAAAGGAAAGTTGAAAGAGTTTCATAATTAATTGTCGAATTATCTAATCGCCGAATCAGCTAATTCTCCAATTCTCATCCGACCTTCTGTATTATTCAAGTTTTGTTTCTCGCTGATCCCGCAGAAAAAAAACGCAGATCATCGCAGTAAGAATTTACCAATCTGCGTAAATCTGCGTAAACATCAGCGTAATCTGCGAGAACCTTATTAGCCACGAAGGCACGAAATGAGTTCAAAAGGAATGTTGGAAGATATACACATTTCGGGAGTAATGACCATTCCACTCAAATTTCACACTCAATTACCGAATTAACTAATCGTCAAATTAACTAATTAGCTAATTATCAAATTTATACATTCTCAAATTTTCAAATTCTCAAATTCATTCTTTTATCTTTTGCCTTTTATCTTTTATCTTGACTTCAAACTTTCCCATCCTGCTCAAAATAGAGATTATAGTACCTTCCGATCTTCTGCTTCAGTTCTTCGATGCTGGTATAGGCACTTCCTCTGAACACCTCTTTCCCTTCGAAGTAAACCAGGATGGTGGGGGCGCTGAACACTCCCAGGTGAGCCGTGATCTTGGGATTCCCGGTTGCCGACAGGTATTTGGCATGGATCCGGGGATAGACCTCGTTCAGCAAGCCGGCAACCTTTGGCCTCAACGCCTTACAGGGCATACAGTCATCATTATAAAAATAAAGCAGAACGGCCGGCTCTCTAAAAAGCAGGCGGTTCAGTTCCTCAAAATCCATAAATTCCATGATCAGAATTTTTCAAAAACACCCAGTCCGAAGATCGCAAAATCATATTTGACAGGGTCCTCCGGATCAAAAATACGGAGGTTTGCAGTCAGTTCTTCAACAGCTTTCCAGTCGTTTTGTTTTCGGCTCAGGAGTCCCAGCTTTCGGGCGACCCTACCGCTGTGAACGTCCAGCGGACACATCAGGTCAGCCGGACGGATCGTTTTCCAGATGCCGAAATCCACTCCCTGCCCGTCGTCTCTCACCATCCACCGCAGGAACATATTGATACGCTTGGCAGCGGACCCTTTCGAAGGATCGGCAATATGTTTTTCAGAGCGTTTCAGGTGAGGCGTCATCAGCAGGGTTGACCGAAAATGATCGATAGCGCCTGCAATAGTGCCGGTTATGAAATAGCCTCGGTTGAAAACGGCTTCGGCTCCGCCATGATTCAAATACAGATCCCGCAGCGCTGTGACCAGAAAGATGCAATCCTCCCCGTTAAAGGTCCTGTGGACGAAGTTCAGAAAACGTCCGAAATTGTCCGTAGATGAACCGGTGATAAAGTCGAAGGGGGCTCCGTCCATCATCTCTATCAGCTTAAGTGCATTGCTGATGATGGTCACCCTTTGTCCCCAGGCAAGAGTGGAGGCGATCAGCCCTGCTATCTCGATGTCTTCTTTACGGGTAAATGCATGAGGCACACTCACCGGGTCGCCGGCGATGAATGATTCGCGGTTGAATTCCTGTACCTTAAGGTCCAGGAAGGCTTTCAGTTCCTGTGACATTGATATAAAAAGAAAGACTTACCGGTCTGGCAAGTCTTTCAAATTTCGGGAATACTAATGATTATTTCAGCACGAGAATCGGCTGGATCAGTTCTTTTCCTTTTTCAATAGCCTTTTCATTTTCGGGAATGAGTCCGTGATGCCTTGCAGGCAACGATTTCTCAAGACCCTTATGAATAAACTCCTTGTCAACGATTGGTTTCAACTTCAGGAATCCGCCCAGCACGATCATGTTGAACACTTTCGAAAGGCCGACTTTGCCGGCTGTTTCGGCTGCATCAATCGAATATATGTTTATGTCCTTGCGCTCGGGATGCCGGGTGATGCCGTTCGGATCATAGATCAAAAGGCCGCCGGGTTTTACCGATTGTTCGAACTTGTCCATACTCTGTTGGTTCAGAATGATGGCAGTATCATACGTATTGAGGATAGGGGAACTGATACGTTCATCGCTGATGATCACGGTGACATTTGCCGTACCACCGCGCATCTCCGGTCCGTAAGAAGGCATCCAGCTGACCTCTTTGTTTTGCATGACCCCGGAATAGGCCAGGATCTTGCCCATCGAAAGAACTCCTTGTCCACCGAAACCGGCAATAATGATTTCTTCAGTCATGATATGAATAATTAGATGTTTAGACTGTAGTTTGTTGAGGATTAGTTTAACCGGCAGTAGTGTCGGAGCAAGCTTTGATTAACCTTTTTCGTTTCAACTATGAATCTTCATCCTGCCGGAATTTCGGGGATAATAACCTGAAGGCCAGGCAGGGATAAAGATCAAAGAACTTTTGAACGGACGGACAATCTGGTTATTCCAATTGAATGACAACCGACAGGCTAATGAATTTCAACGGAATGACCCATGCTCGCGCACCAACGCTCCATGCTAGTCCTCATTCACTTTGATATCGCCCAGGGGATAGAAGGGGAACATGTTCTCCACCATCCAGTCATTTGCTTGCCGGGGCGTCATCTTCCAACCTGAGTTGCAGTTGGAAACAATTTCAACGAACGATACTCCTTTATTCAGTTTTTGATTCTCAAATGCTTTGCGGATGGCTTTTTTGGCTTTCCGGACGGCGACAGGCGTATGGACGGCCTGACGGGTCACATAGAGAGTTCCGGGAAGTTGTGCTACCAGTTCGGTGATCTTCAGCGGATTGCCCATCAGATGAATATCACGTCCGTAGGGAGAAGTACTGGATTTCATTCCCGGCAGGGTAGTGGGGGCCATTTGCCCGCCGGTCATCCCATAGATACCGTTGTTGATGAAAACGATGGTAATATTTTCGCCACGATTGCAGGCGTGGATGGTTTCAGCCGTTCCGATAGCGGCCAGGTCACCGTCGCCCTGATACGTGAACACGAATTTGTCAGGATTAAGACGTTTGACGGCAGTTGCCAGTGCGGGAGCCCTGCCGTGGGCTGCCTGCTGCATGTCAATGTCCATGAAATCATAGGCAAGCACGGAGCAACCGACGGGTGCAATGCCGATGGTCTTTTCCTGTATCCCCATTTCCTCGATCACTTCCATAATGATCCGGTGGGCAGTGCCATGTCCGCATCCGGGGCAATAGCTGAGCGCTTTCTGGGTCAGCAGATCGGTACGTTTGTAAACCAGATTTTCCGGTTGCAGAATTTCAGGATTTGTTTTGAATTCACCCATGGTCCTATCCTCCTATTATTTGTTTTTTCAGGGCTTCCAATACTTCGACAGGTGAGGGGATTATCCCGCCCATACGTCCGAAATGTTCTACCTTGACTTTGCCTTCAACAGCGAGTTTTACATCCTCGATCATTTGTCCGGCATTCATTTCCACAACCAGGATACCCTTAACCTTCTGGGCCATCTGTTCAATGGCTTTCTTCGGGAAGGGGAAGAGTGTGATCGGTCGCAGAATGCCTACTTTGATGCCTTCCTCACGTGCCATCTGCATTGCCTTCTGGCAGATGCGGGCACTGGTTCCGAAGGCGATAAAGGCATATTCTGCATCTTCACATCCGATCTTCTCGAAGCGGACTTCCTGTTCCTCAATCAAGCGGTATTTTGCCTGGAGAGCTTCGTTATGCTTCTCCATCTTGCTGGATTCCAAGTCGAGTGAGGTGATGATGTTCCGCTCCCGGTCAGGAGTGCGCCCGGTAGTTGCCCAGGGCGTGTTTTTCTTTATCTCTTCTTCCGTGAACCGGGGTTTCTGAACATCCAGTTCCACTTTCTCCATCATCTGACCGATGGCGCCATCGGAAAGGACGAGCACCGGATTCCGGTATTTAAATGCCAGCTCGAATCCTAAACCGGCGAAGTCAGCCATTTCCTGAACCGATGAAGGTGCCAGGACGATCAGCCTGTAGTCGCCATGTCCGCCGCCTTTTGTGCTCTGGAAATAGTCCGACTGCGAGGGCTGGATGGTTCCGAGTCCGGGGCCTCCTCGAACGGCATTCATAACCAGACAGGGGAGTTCCGCTCCGGCTATGTAGGAAAGTCCTTCCTGTTTCAGGCTGATACCGGGGCTTGACGAGGAGGTCATCACCCGCTTGCCGCAGGCTGCCCCGCCGTAAACCATATTGATGGCAGCCACTTCGCTTTCGGCCTGCAGGGTAACCATGCCTGTACGTTCGTGGGTTTTCTGCGCCATCAGGTATTCCATCACCTCCGACTGGGGAGTGATGGGGTATCCGAAGTAACCGTCGGCGCCTGCACGGATGGCAGCTTCCGCGAATGCTTCGTTACCCTTCATTAATCGCAATTCTTTCATCGTGGGCTTGTATTTCTGATACAATTATTCCGTGAATTTTTTCCTGTAAACGGTGATTGCGCCGTCAGGACATACGACCGCACAGTTGGTGCAGCCTGTACATTGATCATTTACAGGTTGGGCATAATGATACCCTTTCCGGTTAACTTGTTTGGCCATTGCGATAACCTCTTCGGGGCATGCCGGGATACAAACTTCGCACCCCTTGCACCTTTCGGTATCCACAACGATCTCACCTCTTACTTTTGCCATAATTTTACGTGTTTCACTGAATTTTGTGGCGAAATTATAGATTATAATCCGAACTGGTCTTCAATTTCCTTTCGAAAATTTCCCTCTGATTGTATTTATAACGAGTTTAAATTGATGAACTGCCGTATTGCGGAAAGGTGAAAATCCCGCAGGCCGTTATAAATGTATCAATTCACAGGGTGATGTGCATGGAATGCTTTAAGACGTTCTTCCAGGTCGGGGAACTGGTTGCGGTTTACCAGGGAAACGCAGGCCCGGAGACCTTCACTGCGGTCGCTTCCGGTAATTGACAACGAAATAGCGCTGATCCCGTAATAAAGCAATTCTTCGATCAATTCGGGACCGTCGAAGCCCGGATACATGATGGTGAAATAAAAGCCATCGGCGATGGGTGCATCCAGATCTTTATCGTAGACAATCCTGAATCCGTTTTCAACAAATAACTTTTTCATGATATGGGCTTTTTCCCCATATTCTTTCACGTCTTCCACGAAGTTGAACTTTCCTTCGTTGGCAGCTTTCAGGATAGCAGCCAGGGCGTACTGCGCCGAATGGGCCGTACCGGAACTAAGCGAATATACGGTACCGAATACCATGGCCCGGCCAAACTGATCGCTGCTGTAATACCTGAGGAGATCAGGCGCTTTGGTCTGGAAAAGCGTGTCGCTGATCACCATCATACCGATCCGCTGTCCCGCATAACTGAATGCCTTGGAACTGGAAATGAACAAAATATACTTGTCACAATACTTGGCAGCTGTTGGCTGGTAGGGCGGGACGCCGGGTTTGCTGTAATCCTTCCGGAAGTCCATGCCGAAATAGGCCAGGTCTTCGAGAACGACTACATCATATTTGGTTGCTAATTCTGCGATGATCTTAAGTTCTTCATCCGTAAAGCATATCCAGGAAGGATTGTTCGGATTGGAATAGAATATTGAATGAATGTTGCCTGCTTTCAGGTAGCTTTCGAGTTTTTCGCGAAGTGCTTCACCGCGGAAATTGTAAACGTCGAAGGCTTCATATTTCAATCCCAGGACCTTGTGTTGCTGGTAATGCACGGGGAAGCCAGGATTGATGAATAAGGTTGTATCCCGGCCGGCATTCATGCGCGACATGGTAAGGAAAGCGGCAAAACTGCCCTGCATGGATCCGACAGTCGGAATGCATCCGTCGGATTTTACTTCCACATCCAGGAAATTTTTGACAAACCTGGCAATCTCGGGCTTAAGCTGAGGAATACCGTCAATATCCGGATAAATGGCAGCCACACCTTTTTTCAGGGCTTCTATTTCAGCCTCTGTTCCTACCGCTGCGGGCGGAAGACCGGGAACTCCCATTTCCATCCGGATGAACTTGCTTCCGCTTGCCCGTTCTATATTATCGATTAATCTTTTGATCTCCCTGATAGTGGCTTTCCCCACTACAGGGACATTCAGCTCTTTGATTTTTTCGTTGACTATGTCATAGTCAATCGGGGTTTGTCGTGTGGCCGCTTTCATTTGTATATCAATAGTTTAATTTAAAAAAATGAGTGGTTTGAGGTGATGCAAAGATTATCATTTGCTGTCAGATAGTGAAACAAAATCAGGGGATTTTATTGGTGAAAAATGAATTTAGAATGATTATAAAAGTCATATGCATATATGTTGTCGGTATATGGCAATATGATCAAATTTTTTGCTCAATAATGCCTGAAGTACATAAAAGACAAAAGATAAAAGGCAAAAGATAAAAGAAATGAATGTGGGAATTTGGGAATTTAGGAATGTAAGAATGTGGAAATTAGTTAATTCGACTATTAGCTGATTAGCTGATTCGGCGATTAGCTGATTCGACTATTAGCTGATTAGTCGATCACTCTTGTCCGGTTAATACTGGCCCGAGTTGCATAAATTAAAGATAGTCAGATGAGTAAGCCCATCTCCTTCAGAGCCTGTCCCGATTCATCGGGAAGAGGGGTTGGGGTGAGGTAGGACCTGATTAGTTGATTAGTCAATGAAGTATTAATACCGGCAGGTTTTACATTACCTTTCGCTATTTGGGTTCTCGCAGATTACGCAGAATGATGCGCAGATAAACGCTGATAAGTTTATTCAATCTGCGGAAATCTGCGGTTCTTTTCTGCGGGATCAGCGAGAAACAGACCTGACGAAAGATAAATGATAAAAGGAAAAAGATAAAAGATGGGATGAGAATTTGAGAATTTGAGAATGTTAGAATTAGATAATTAGTTCATTAGTTAATTAGCTAATTTGACATGCTCCCTGCTCTTAGCCCTGCGCTCTTTGCCTCTTGAAGACAAAAGATAAAAGTAAAAAGATAAAAGACAGGAAACTTGCTTTCCCCTGGCCCTTAGCCCTTTGCTCTTTGCAGATAAAAGAAATTTCGATGAATGACGATGAATGATCCGCCAGCTGGCGGAAATGGCCATGAATAACAACTGACAACTCCCTTTCCCTCAGCCCTAAGCTCTCAGCTCTCAGCAAATGAATGACTACGAATGACTACGAATGACTACGAATGACTACGAATGACTATCGAATGACTATCGAATGCCCATCGAATGCCCATCGAATGCCCATCGAATGACAATGTATGTCCTCCTTACGTTCTTAATTTTTCACCGGCCGGAGGTTCGCGAAAGCAAGGATCAGTCCGAGTGCTATGCCCAGTAATGCCGCAAACAGTACCTGGAAATCAGGAGGCAGCAGAAAGGTGATTGTATGAGCAGGGATCCAGAAAAACGGGATGGTCTTCTTAAATACAAAGTTCCATTGTACATCCCAGTTCAGGTTTCGGAGAATCGAACCCATCGGGATACGGGTGAAGAAACCGGCCAGCGTTCCGCCGGTGGCTAGAATATGGGTATCGGTGATCTTGTGAAAGGTCATCATTACGGGTGCAAATACCAGGTTCATCGTGGTTGAAATGCAAAAAGCAACCAGCAACCTGGAAGCGGTGAAATCGCCCGACATCACGGTGCTGGCGTCCTTCATTCCAAGCACTTCAAGAAATCTGGGAGTGCCAGTCGAGAAAATAGCAAATGAAGCTTTGATAGTAAGTCCGAGAAATCCCCAAACCAGCGCGCGGGGAATGATGCCGAAACCCGGTTCGTTGTAAACGCCTTTCCGGACACGCAAAGCAATCATTTCCCCAAGAGTGGCAAGCACTGCAAACTTGATGAAACTCATCAGCATACCGTGCTGCTGATTAAAACTGATATAAAAATCAAATGCCGCCCTGCTCAGTAAGAAAGGTAGGAACAAGGCTGCAAAGACCAGCAGGATTACAAAATCGGATCTTTTCATGGAAAATGGCTTAGCTGTTTTTCTGTATCCGGATCCGGGCATCAACGGCCCTTAACTGGCTCATGTTCCCGATCAGCGGATTGATGTCCATTTCCATGATCTCCGGCGCTGCTTCGCAAAGCGCAGAAATGCGGGTGATGACTTCGGCAAACAATTCCTCGTTGATACCTTCCTGTCCGCGGGTACCCTGGATAATCTTGTAACTCTTCAGATCTTTGATCATCCTGGCAGCTTCTACCGTAGAAACGGGTGATAATCCGGACTGTACATCTTTCAACACTTCAATATAGATGCCTCCAAGTCCGCAAAGTACCATGTGGCCGAACTTTGGTTCGAATTTGGCGCCGACGTACACATATTGCCCGCTGAGCATAGGCTGGATAAGGATGGCCGTGGTATCGGGAATCTTTATCATCCTTTCAAACTCTTCAGCGACCTGATCGAAGTTTTGGATGTTCAGTGCCACTCCTCCTACATCGGATTTATGTACCGGTCCGACAACCTTCATGACCACAGGAAGTCCAAGCTTGCCGGCAGCAACAATAGCGTCTTCCTTCGTGTTGACCACAAATTCCCCTGCCCTGGGAATGCCCGCGCCATCGAGCAGTTCCTGAACCAGATTGGGATGGAGATAACCGTCGGATGACTCATCGATCACCTTCCGGATCCTGACGGTATCAACGGGCGGTAAAATGATTGTTTCAGGTTGCGGTTTTGGCGTGAAGAACACCTTGCAAAGTGCATTACCGAAAGCCACTTCATCCGGGAAATTGATCCTGCCCAGCGAGATAAAATAGGCGATCTCATCCTTCACATTGATGATAGACGGCAGGATGGGATAGATAGGCTTGGAACAGGTCTTCATCTTTTCATCCAGCACCTTATAGACATCAAACACCTGGAACAGTCCCGGGCTGCCGAAAATGACAGCCATGCCGTCGATGTTATCAAATTGCTTGTCGCAATATTCCAGGATCTCTCCCAACTGTTCGGCCGTGCCGGTTGCCAGGAAATCGATGGGATTGGCCACCGAAGATCCAGGGAAGAGTCTGGCCAGCAATTCGGGGCTTTCCAGTTTGGGAATCTCCAGGCCGCCATTCGAGAGCACATCGGTAAGCATAACGGCCGGGCCACCGGCATGGGTGATAATGGCTATATTCTTGCCTGTCAGTTCTTTGTGCATGAAGATGGAGGCAACGGTTGCCAGCTCTTCACGACCATAGCACCTGACGATACCGGCCTTGCGGAAGAGGGTATCGACAGCCACGTCGGGACTTGCCAGTGCTCCGGTATGAGATGATGCTGCCCGGCTTCCGGCCGAGGAACTCCCGGCCTTGATGGCTGCGATCCTGCATCCCTTGCGGATAAGTGAAGAGGCATGTTTCAGCAGCATTCCGGGCTTGTTGATGCTTTCAACGTATAACAGCTTCACCCGGCTGCTCTTTTCGGGATCAAACGTTTCATCGAGGTATTTCAAAACGTCTTCCACTCCCAGCTGGGCGCTGTTGCCCACGGAATAGACGCTTGAGAAGGTGAGCCCTTTGGTCATGGCCGTTTCCATAATGAAAACGGCTGTCGCACCTGAACCGGAGATAAAATCCACTCCTTTGGGTTCCATTTTCGGGATCGGCAACGAAAAAACCGAGGTATGGTGATAATTCATCATCCCGATGCAGTTCGGGCCGATCAGGCTTGCGCCATAAAGGTTGCAGGTATCAACGATCCTCGACTCCAGTTCGGCGCCTGCCTGGCTCTCTTCATGAAATCCTGCCGAGAGAATGATGAAGGCACGGGTACCTTTATCGCGTGCCAGAACTTCAACGGTTTCCGGACAAAAGCGTGCAGCGATGGCCAGGATAGCCAGGTCGGTAGGGGGGACCTCCGTTACATCTTTGCAGCAGGCAATGCCTTGAATTTCTTTTTCTTTCGGATTCACAACCCTCAGGTCTCCCGGGAAGGAATGATCGAGTAAATTCCTGAGGACCTTGCCTCCCGGTTTGGTAATATCGTTGGATGCTCCTACTACTACGATGCTCCCGGGTTCGATGAGTTGCTTTGTGATCATGGTTGATTGAATTTCGGTTGAGGGTAAAATAATAATGGGTGAGATTGATTATGAGGGTAGGAAACCGGCCTGAAATCAGTGGCGAAATTATAAAAATGGCGTTCAGTTACAAAATCAGTTTCTACCTGATGCTCCCTGATCCTTCTGTATGAATGAAATGTGTAAATTCGTCTGGGATTCGTCCTCCGGTGGAATCTAAATGTGTTACCTTATCAGATCCCTGATCCTATGAAAATTACCTGTTTATCCGTTTGCCTGGCCGGAATGATGCTACTATCCGGTTGCTCCAAAAAGAACAATGATCAGCCTGAACCAGCCGGAGGCCCTTACACGCTTGACAAATTTTGCATGGGGGCCGATCTTTCATACGTTAACCAGATTGAAGACAAAGGTGGTGTTTACAGGGACTCATCTCAACTGCAGGATCCATTCACCATTTTCAGGAAGCATGGATGCAACCTGGTAAGGGTGCGTTTGTGGTATAATCCTCAGTGGACCAGGGATGTTTACGGGACTTCCGGTAAGCAGATGTACAGCGATCTGGCAGATGCAGCGGAGACGATCCGCCGCGCAAAGGAAGCCGGAATGGGCGTCTGTCTTGATTTTCATTATTCCGACACCTGGGCAGATGCCGGTTCACAGCCGGTTCCTGCTGCGTGGCAGAATATCGGTTCTTTAGATGTACTCAGTGACTCTGTTTTCAACTACACATACAGGGTGCTTGCCTGGCTGGATTCTAAAGGTGTGATGCCTGAAATGGTACAGATCGGCAACGAGATCAACTGCGGGATGCTCTATACCGAGGCTCTGCAGGGATTTCCCAACCTGAATGCCTGTAATGGTATGTGGGTGTCGCTTGGGAGCGTGATCAACAGCGCGATCAGTGCGGTGCGGGAAGTCTCGGTTTCTTCAGCCATCAAACCTAAAGTGATACTGCATGTCGCCGATCCGAAAAATGTGAACTGGTGGTTCGATAATATCCAGTCGCAAGGTAAAGTAACCGATTATGATATCATCGGGATATCCTATTACCCGCTATGGCATACCGAGGTGGCTTATGAAAATCTGCAGGCAGTGATCTCCCTTATGGTGGACCGTTACAAGAAACAGGTCATGATTGTTGAGACTGCCTATCCGTGGACGCTGGGAAGCGACGACAACTATACCAACCTGTTCGGCAGCCAGGCCCCGCTTGCCGGTTTCCCTTTTACACCTGAAGGACAGCACGCTTTCATGAAATCCCTTACCCAAAAAGTAATCTCGGCGGGAGGAAGCGGCATAATCGTCTGGGAGCCCGGCTGGATCACCTCCGGACTTGTAACGCAGTATGGTACAGGTTCGGCCTGGGAGAACAGCACATTCTTCGATTTCAACGGCAATGCACTGGAAGCGATCAATTTCATGACCGATGCTTACCAGTTTCCACAACCCTAAATTCCGGATAATGAAAAGATCTATAATTCAGTTTTTTAAAACATTTGCAGGTGCCCTGACTCTGCTGGTCATACTGGCACAAGGATCCAGAGCCTTCGGACAAACAGAGGTCAATTTCTGCCTTGGCTGGGAATTTACCGAAACCACGCTCTCACAACCAACCGAACCGATGTCGGTGAGGGCAGGAGATACTTCTTTGTCCTGGAATTCCGTTTCTCTTCCGCATACGGTGAGGATTGAACCCGTTTATGGGACTGAAAGGCAATGGCAGGGATATGCGGTTTACAGGAGGTTTTTCCGGGTGCCGGCTGAGGCAAAGGGTAAAAGGGTTTCGGTCCGTTTCGAGGCTGCGATGCAAAATGCCGACGTTTTTCTGAACGGGATCTATTTGAGATCGCACCATGGAGGTTACCTGCCATTTTCGGTCGATCTCACCGGCAGGTTAAAAATGAATGAGGAGAATTGTATTCTCGTGATGCTGAGTAACCTGGATGATCCCCAGACCCCTCCGGGCAAACCGCTGGCAGACCTGGATTTCAATTATTACAGCGGACTTTACCGGAATGCTTACCTGATCATTCAGGATCAGTTGCATATCACGGATGCCGTGGAAGCTGATTCAGAAGCAGGTGGCGGCATTTTTACCTGGTCGGAGGAGGTATCCGATTCATCCGCTCTGGTGTGCGTCAAAACTGAAGTAAGAAATGATGACCGGAAAACTGTTGCCGGGAGACTGGTTGCAGAACTCTATGACGGCTTCGGAAAGCTTGTGGCTGAAGCAGCCGGTGAGGAGAGATACATTCTCCCCGGCGTCCCCGAGACATTTCAGTTTAAACTTCGGGTGAATGATCCGGTACTGTGGAGTCCGGATAATCCCAATCTATACCGTGTCAAAGTGATTCTCCTGTCGGGGAAACAGGTACATGAGATACAGAATATCACAATAGGCATCCGCACTTTTTCGTTCGATCCGCAGAAAGGTTTTCGCCTGAACGGGAAGAGCTGCCTGATCCGTGGCACCAACCGGCATCAGGAGTATCCATGGATCGGTAATGCATTATCAGATAATGCGCAATACCGTGATGCCTGGAAAATCAAGCAGGCCGGTTTCAACTTTGTGAGGTGTTCACATTACCCGCAGTCGCCGGCATTCCTGGATGCCTGCGACCGTTTGGGTATCCTCGTGATGAATTCGACGCCGGGCTGGCAGTTTTTCGGAGATTCCATCTTCCGGGAACGATGTCTGAGTGATATACGCGGTATGATCCACCGCGACCGGAACCATCCCTGCGTGATCCTGTGGGAGGCTTCGCTGAATGAATCTGCGATGAGCACGGACTTCATGATAAGGGCACATGAAACGGTCCACCGGGAGTTGCCCGTCAACGATGTGTATACCTGCGGATGGATGGATACGGTTTATGATGTCTTCATCCCGGCGCGGCAGCATGCAAAACCACCTTACTACTGGAACCGGTATACCGGCAACCGTCCGCTCCTTATCGCCGAATACGGCGACTGGGAATACTATGCACAGAATGCAGGATTCAACCAGAAATCATTTTCCGATCTGAAAGAGGAGGAACGCACCTCGCGACAGTTGCGCAGACACGGTCCGCGACGGCTGTTGCAGCAAGCCCTGAACTACCAGGAAGCCCATAATGATAACCTCAGGGGAAAGGCCGCCGGCGACGCCAACTGGCTTATGTTCGATTATAAAAGAGGCTATGCTCCTGATATAGAGGCGTCCGGAATTATGGACATCTTTCGCCTGCCCAAGTATTCCTTTTATTTCTTTCAAAGTCAGCAGGAACCCACAGGCAACACACTCTTCAATAAGCCCATGGTTTTTATTGCCAACGAGTGGAACGACCCACTCCATACGGAAGTAAAGATCTTCAGCAACTGCAGCGAGGTGGATCTTTATCTGAACAACAAGCTCATCGGACGGCAAAAAGCCGACAGCGATACGTTCAGCACAAACCTTCCTTATCCTCCTTTTACATTCCACCTGGATAAATTCGTACCGGGGACAATCAGGGCTGTCGGATACCGTGGCGCCGGGAACAATAATATTAATGTTGCCGAATGTTCGCGGACTACACCCGAAACCCCGGTTGCTCTCAGTCTTGAAGCCGATATCAGTGGCAGGGAGTTGGAGTCGGGCTGCAATGATGTGATATTCCTTTATGCCCGTGTATGCGATGCCCGGGGGAAGCTGGTACAGAACAGTCCGGTTGATATCAGCTTTTTTGTTGTGGAGGGAAAAGGAGAACTGATAGGTAACATCCCGGCAACAAGCGAGACAGGGATCGCAACGATCCTGCTGAAGGCGGGTGACAAGCCCGGAATAATAGAGGTAAAAGCAGTAGCAGAAGGCCTTCAGCCAGCAACGCTCAGGATAAAAGTAAAATAGAACGGTTATTTCATCATGACCGAAACCACAACGGTTCCGGGACCGCCATTTACGCCCAGAACGGGGCTGCAATCGTTGATGAATACGGGTTTTTTGCCTGTGAGGGCTTCCAGCTTTTCTGCATACCAGTTGGCTGTTACAGTATTCCGGATGTGAGAGAGAGCATATCCCCAGACTTCACCGTTTGACAACAGGCATTCTACCTCCTTCATCACACGGCGCATGCTGCCGGCTTCGGTCAGCGTTTTTCCAAAGGTATCGCCTTTCCCGTCATCTGTCATGGTGATGATGGGATTTACGCCTAACAGTTTTGCAATCATACCCTTCGAATAGCTCAGACGGCCGCTTTTCACCAGGTATTTTACGGTTTTTGCACTCACCAGGATTCTTGACTTCTTGTTCCATTCCGGGAGGCGCTCGACGATCTCATCGTGTGACAGACCCTTATCGATAGCTTCGGCGGCACGCAGGACGACGAGCCCGAGTGCGCTGGCTACCCGGTCGGAACTGTGCACGGAGATACGTTTACCGGATTGTTCGCTCACGGCAAGGGCCGCACGTTCACTGTTGGAGAAAGTGCCGCTCAGATGCTTGCTGATATGGATCCCGATAGCCGAATCATAATGCGTCCCGATAAAGGAATACTTGTTTATGAAATCCTTATAGGAAGGTTGAGCGGTTGAAGGATATACCGGAGAAGTGTCGAGAAGGTTATAAAACTGGTCGGAAGAAATAGTAGTCCTGTCAATGAATTGGCTTTCCCCGGCGTGCAGACTTAACGGCACTACATGGATCTGGTACTTTTCGATCAGTTCCTGGGGAATATCACCGGTTGAATCGGTCAGCAGGGCAATGGGATATTTCCTGGAATGGGCGACATCGCTTTGCATCACCATGTCGTCCACTTTCTGGTAGTTGATAGAAGCCCTGGAAGATATAATCCCGAAAAGTGAGATCGGATCGTCGGAGTGGATGTGGAAACGGAGTTTACGGTCCGAGCCGGCTACCACGAGAGAGTCCCCCAACGGTTCAATAGCTTTGCGGATACTTTCTTTGTTCTCTTTCGGATGCTTGTCAAGAGAGATCAGCGCTTCACAGCAATAACGAAAGGTGATCTCCTCATGCGAAAAGGTGTCGGTTTCGAGCAGGGTGATCTCATTGGCAGCAAGCGACAACTTCCTGATTGATTGACGGTTCTTGAAGAAATCAATCATACCTTCGAGGAACAGGACAAAACCTTTGGCGCCGGCATCCACCACATTGGCTTTAGCCAGTACCTCCAGTTGTTTGGTCGTCTCTACAAGCGATTCTTTTGCTTTCTGAAAGGCTTTGGTGAGCAGTTCGATGAAATCATCGATCAGTTCCTTCATCCTATAAATGAATTCCGCCCACTCGCGTATCACGGAGATCATGGTGCCTTCAACCGGGTTGGCAATGGCCTCGTAAGCATACGTCACCGCTTTCCGGACGGAAAGGGCGAAATTCTCCACGGTGAATTGCTCTTCGTTTTCTATCTCATTGCTGAAACCGTAAAGAAACTGTGCAAAGATAATCCCTGAATTTCCTCTGGCGCCAACGAGTGCCGCTTCCGCAAGGGCTGTGGCAGTCACTTTAATATTGTCGGTAGGGATGGGACTGTCGACGATCGATCGCATCGTGCTGGCCAGATTGGTGCCGGTATCAGCATCGGCCACAGGGAAGACGTTTATCTTATTGATCAGACCCTGGTTTTCAAAAATCCGCTGAGCTCCTGCAAGGAATGCGTAGTATAGGCTCCGGCCATCGATGACTTTGACCAGAGGCTGAGGTAGTTGTTGCGATTTTTCCAATCCTGTCTTCTGTTTGCCCTTCAAGTCTCCCCAAACAAGGTCGGCCATCCGGAATAACGGCGGCAAAAGTAACTATTTAAAATATATGGAAAGCCTATAATATGTTAAAAGAGGGGCAGGCCCATCTTACCAGGGTCATTTTATCCGGGTAAAAACCGACAGATCACTCTTGTCAATCAAGGAGTTGAGCTCGTCTGTAATATTGACATATTTGTTACGGAGACCGCAGGCATACATCTTCCGTAAAGGTTTCCGGTCGACGATCCTGCTCATGAGCTCTTCAGGCGTCGGAGTCTTTTCAAGTGCCGCATATTGCTCGTAGGTGAGATTGATGAAGGCTACATTGGCAGAGATCCCGCGGTTATCAAGAAGGAATCCGTCGTGAAGCGGCGTGGGATAAGCCAGTTTCCCGTCATGGTAAATATCTTTGATACCCGGGTACGAAATAACCGTTTTGCCGTCGGGCGACAAGGCGACTGGTACCAGTTTCGAGTAATCTTTACGGGTCTTGTAAATGATCGCCTGTGGGGATGGCAAGGCTGCCACCGTGGCTGTGGTTCCGCATTTTTGAGAACATACACAGCCGTCAAAAGAGAAAGCCATAACAACACCAAGGGCTAAGACGAGAAATGGGTTGAATTTCATGAAAATGATTTTGAACAAAAATAAAAAAATGCGGGTTTATGAAAGTTGAAAAATAATATTCATGTAAATTCGCATCATCAATTTCTGTTGGCACGGAAATTGAGAAAATATTCCGCCTATTTTTGAGTTATTCATAACTGTCGTCGTACACAAATTATAGTAAATAACAAACCAATCCTTACAATGAAAAGAATCCTCTTAACTCTCGGAATCATCCTGACAGTGGTTGCTTTTGTAAATGCCCAGGATGCAACTAAACCGCCGGTTGTCAATAAGAACGCTCCTGTTATCAACTTTGAAAAAACAACGCACGATTATGGTACAATTGTGAAAGAAGGGGATGGTACCTGTGAATTCAAATTCAAGAATACCGGAGTTGAGCCTCTGATCCTTTCCAATGTCACCTCCTCATGCGGATGCACAGTGCCGGAGTGGCCCCGTGAACCGATCCTCAAGGGGAAATCAAACACCATCAAGGTTAGATATGATACCAAACGTGTTGGTCCCATCAATAAAACGATAACTGTTACCTCCAATGCCACAAATGCCTCAATTCAACTGCGCATCATTGGCACGGTGGTTGAAAAAGTTGACGGTGCTGCCATGCCGGTTAAGAACAACGACGCCGCACCAGTTGCAAAATAATTCTTTTTTTACTTCCTACCTGAAGCCCGGCAGTTTCGACTCCGGGCTTTTTTTATCCTGAAACATAAGGACGCGGTGTTATAAAATCTTTTTGTTTATTTGGAATTCCACATGTTGCGATTTCTTTAATTTTGCCCGGCAATCCAGTATCAGTACCTTAAATTTAACACCATGCCATCCACTTCTTTACGCGGTCAGAAAATGCCCGCTTCCCCAATCCGAAAACTTGTTCCATTTGCCGAAGCAGCAAAGAAAAGAGGAATCAAAGTCTACCATCTGAATATCGGCCAGCCGGACATCAGTACGCCGGAAGTCGCCCTCGAAGCTATCCGGAACTATGACGGAAGAGTGATCGAATACAGCCATTCCGCTGGAAATGAATCGTACCGCCGTGCGCTGGCTGATGGCTACAGGAAACTGGGCATCGATGTCGATTTTAATGAGATACTGATCACCACCGGCGGTTCAGAGGCAATCCTGTTTGCCCTTTACTCCTGCCTGAATCCGGGAGATGAGATCATCATCCCCGAACCTTTCTATACCAATTACAACGCTTTTGCATTAACGGCCAACGTAGTCGTTAAGCCGATAACGGCGAACATCAAAGACGGTTTTGCACTGCCTCCGATCAGTGAGTTTGAAAAAGTCATCACCCCCAGGACCAAGGCCATTATGGTCTGCAATCCCAATAACCCTACGGGCTACCTGTATAGCAAGGAGGAGTTGATGCAACTGCGCGATCTCGTTCTGAAACATGACCTGTACCTCTTTGCTGATGAGGTTTATCGCGAGTTTTGCTACGGCGGGAACGAGCATTTCTCTGTGATGAAACTTGAAGGACTCGAACAGCATGCTGTAATGATGGATTCGGTATCCAAACGGTATAGCGAGTGCGGCGTCAGGATCGGAGCCCTGGTTACCCGTAATAAGGATATCCTTCAGTCGGCCCTGAAATATGCCCAGGCACGCCTTAGCCCTCCTTCGCTCGGACAGTTAGTGGGAGAAGCATCCCTCAAAACGCCCGTTGATTATTTTAAATCGGTTTACGACGAGTATATCAACCGTCGCGATTTTGTGATTGATGCATTGAATAAAATCCCGGGCGTCTTCGCTCCGAAGCCTAAAGGAGCATTCTATGCGATCATCAGCCTTCCTGTTGACAATAGTGAAACCTTCTGCCAATGGCTGCTGGAAGAGTTCAGCTATGAGAAACAGACTGTCATGCTGGCACCTGCATCCGGGTTCTATGCTACTCCGGGACTTGGTAAAAATGAAGCCCGGATCGCATACGTTCTCAATATCGATGACCTGCGGAATGCCGTGAAGTGCCTTGAAGAGGCGCTGAAGGTCTACCCTGGAAGGGTATAGTCCGCTACGTTACTTTCATCGAAAGGGCTCAGGAGCAGATGCACCGCGAGGTAAGCGCCGTGACGTTTGATCTTTAGGATTTCTTCTTTAATTGCTGCTGGAAACCTGAGGTTTTCTCAAAAGTCTCCGTGAAACTCTTTATTTTGCTTCGTGTTTCCGATAGCCATCGGAAATGTGAAATTCTTAAATTATTGTTGCACAGTCCCGATAGTTATCGGGATCACAGAGGAGGCGCAAAGGGTCACTGAGTGAAATTGTACCTGATTCGAGCTTTTGAGACAACCCCGAAACTTTACAGGTTTCATAGTAGGGGCATTATGCCATTTGTCCGGCAGGAACACCTCTCAACTTTAGCGGATAATTACTCTGATGCCGGTGATTGATCAGAAATCGGGGTATAACAGGTACTTTTCCCTTATGAGTTTAAACTGTTCTATTCCGGGCTGCCAGGAATCCCGGATGTCATCCTTGCTGCATCCCTGCATGATCTGGCTGCGCAGTTGCCCGGTTCCTGCCAGCTTTTCGAAGTAGTTAGTGAAAAATGAATCACCCAGATTCAACTCCTGGTACATATCTGTCAGCCACGACAGTTCGAGCCTGCCATGCTTCATGATCCTGCCCGAAAAGTTCTGCAGCGAGTATCCGTGACATTCCTGTCCAAGTAAAGGTGGATTATCGCTCACCCCGGGTATCTTCCGCGGGGTAAAGGAATAGCTGCCGCTTTTACAATCGGGATGCCCTATTACCTGGAATGGCTTTTCCGTTCCCCTTCCGACACTTACCACCGTCCCCTCAAACAGGCAGAGGGAAGGATAGAGATATACGGCCTTCATGTTGGGAAGGTTAGGGGATGGCGCGACAGGCAGACGATATCGCGTGCGATGCGTATAATTTCGGCATTTGATAACCCGGAGGTCGCAGTTGATATGATCTTTCAGCCATCCTTCCCCGTTGATCATCTGCGCATATTCGCCGATGGTCATGCCATACACCACCGGCACGGGATGCAGGCCAACGAAAGATGCGTATTCTTCTTCCAGCACAGGGCCGTCGATATAATAACCGTTGGGATTCGGCCGGTCCAGCACGATAAGAGGGATGCCTTTTTCGGCGCAGGCCTCCATCATGTATGTCAGCGTCGAAATGTAGGTATAGAACCGGCACCCGGCATCCTGGATGTCGAAAAGCATCAGTTCAACACCATTGAGGTCCTCTGGTGTCGGCTTCCGGTGATTGCCATACAGGGAAACCACCGGGATACCTGTCACCGAATCAACACTGCTGTTAACATCCGCACCGTCGGCATGATCTCCGCGAAAACCGTGCTCCGGGCCGAATATCCTGACGATGTT
The DNA here is from genome assembly GCA_964544545.1 of uncultured Lentimicrobiaceae bacterium. Taxonomy (GTDB): domain Bacteria; phylum Bacteroidota; class Bacteroidia; order Bacteroidales; family UBA4417; genus UBA4417. The sequence continues at coordinate 41,894 of CAZJCG010000005.1, forward strand.
GACTTCAAGCGACAGCAACGTATCCACCAGATGGCGGGGGCCGACCATTGAAGTATGGTTGCCGGTGACCGCCACTTGTTTCCCTGCCAGCAAGGGTAAGTATTCCTCAATGCGCAAGGCGCCCGGAATCACTTCCCTGTTTGCTGCCAGACAGGATGACATGCCCGAATTTCCGGTAAACAGCGAAAAGAGCAGTATCAGGATGCAGAGTAACCTGCGAAACAGCGGGGAGTGGAAGGTGGCAGTCATTTTTATCTTTCAGTAAGAATTCCTTTGTTACCTTTGTCCGAAAGCAGTCACTGTGAACTACGAACGCTTTATAGCAGCCAGGATGAAGTCGCGGGGGCAGGGCAACTTATCCCGCCCCGTTCTCCGGATTTCGATCATCAGTGTCGCATTGGGACTGGCAGTGATGATCGTTGCCATAGCGGTAGTCACCGGCTTTCAGTACCAGATCAGGGATAAAATTACCGGTTTCGGTGCTCATATCCAAATTGCCACTTTCGACTCGAACAATTCCTATGAATTTTCCCCCGTGAGCAAACATCAGTCGTTCTATCCCTCACTGGAGAAAGAACAGGGAATCAGGCACATCCAGGTCTTCGGGATAAAGGCGGGCATCATCCAGTCGGGTGATGAGATACAGGGGGTGGTTTTAAAAGGAGTCGGCCCCGATTTCGACTGGAGTTTCTTCAACGACAAACTGGTGGAAGGCCGGACCTTCACTACCGGCAGGGCCGAGCCGAACGACTCGGTGATCATCTCACAAAGTCTGGCTTCACTGATGAAGTTAAAGACGGGTGATCCTTTACGTACCTATTTTATTATCGATAACCAGGTGAGAGGCCGCCGGTTTGTAATCTCCGGTATTTACAACACAGGTCTGGAAGAATTTGACAAGATCTATATTTTCGGGGATTTAGCGCATATACAGCGATTGAACGGATGGGACTCAACGCTGGTTTCCGGATTCGAGGTTACTGTGGATAATTTCCGGGAACTCGACAAACGGAATGAGCAGGTTTACCAGCAAATCGGATATGAACTGGATGCGAAGACGATCAAGGACCTTTACCCTCAATTGTTCGACTGGCTTGGACTTCAGGATATGAACGTCATCATCATCCTTGTGCTGATGGTATTGGTATCGGGTATTGCGATGATCTCTGCCCTCCTGGTGCTGATACTTGAACGGACCCGCATGATCGGGATACTGAAAGCACTGGGGGCCAGAAATGTCAGCATCCGTAGGATATTCCTCTATAATGCTGCTTATATCGTTATGAACGGATTGCTGTGGGGAAACCTGATCGGCATTGGTGCCTGCCTGATTCAGCAGCATTTCGGGCTTATCCATCTGCCGGAAGAGTCCTATTTCATGTCGGTGGTCCCGATCAACCTGTCGTGGATACATCTTCTTCTTCTGAATGCGGGAACGCTTTTAACCTGCATCGGAATGCTGATCATCCCTTCGCTGGTCATCACACGCATAACACCGGTCAAGGCGATCCGGTTCGACTGAGCGGAGAAGGCAAAGGGCAGAGAGCGAAGGGCAGAGGGCAGAGGGCAGAGTGCATAGAGCATAGGAGATATGAGTTGTCATTCATAGAAATTCATAGTCATTCATTGTCACTCATCGAAACTACTTTTATCTTTTGCCTTTTATCTTTTATCTTTAGCAGAGAGCGAAGGGCTTAGGGCAGGGGATAGTTGTCATTCATGGCCATTTCCGCCGGCTGGCGGATCACTCATGGTCATTCATGGTCATTCATCGTCACTCATCGTCACTCATTGTAAGTTCTTTTATATGCAAAGAGCAAAGGGCTTAGGGCAAGGGG
>CAZJCG010000005.1:43831-77505 GCA_964544545.1 uncultured Lentimicrobiaceae bacterium
CAAGGGGTATGCAGGCTTATCGTCTTCTATCTTTTATCTTTTTCCTTTTATCTTTGATCTTTATCAGCTGAGAGTGCAGGGCTAAGAGCAGGGAAAAGCAGGCTTATCGTCTTTTATCTTTTTCCTTTTATCTTTTATCTTTAGCAGAGAGCGCAGGATTTAGGGCAAGGGGAATGCAGGCATATCCTCTTTTATCTTTTGCCTTTTATCTTACTTGAGATTTGTTTCTCGCTGATCCGCAGAAAAAAGCCGCAGATTTCCGCTGAAAGAATAGACCCATCCACGTTCATCTGCGTATTAATCTGCGTAATCTGCGAGAACCTAAAGAACGAAAAGTAATGCAGAACCTGCCACTACTTTATGCTTCATTGGCTAATCAGCTAATTAGCTAATTAACTAATTACTAAATTCTTACATTCTCAAATTCTCAAATTCAATCATTTGTCTTTTATCTTTTGCCTTTTGTCTTTTATCTTTTGTGTGCATAATTCTCTTGGAAATTCCGGATCTTTATCTTATCTTTAATAATTATAAACACAAGTTGCTTTCATTGGGAAATAACACCTTTTATACGCCATGAAACTCTTCGACAAAAATGGGATCATGATCATCCCGGTTCCGGAGAAACTTCCTCCTCCAAGGAAAGATATGATTGTTGTAAAGGAATGTTACTGTCCAAACGGACACAGCCTGATCAGCAGGCAGGCGCGTTTCAACGACCGCGACGGGATCGTGCTGGGGGTTGTCAAGAAAAAAAATGTGAAAGGGCGGATTGCGCTCAGTCCGGTTTATGGTGACAAATCCAGGGTAAATCTGGATATTGAGCTGGTTGATGGAGAACTGCTGGAGTTGGTATGCCCGCATTGCCATATCAAACTGCCTTCGTATGCTGCCTGCGAATGCGGCGGAGAACTGGTCGTTATGTTCACCCGTCCCGAAGCCGACTTCAATAATTGCATCGGTATTTGCAACCGGGTAGGGTGCAAGCATTCGGAAATAAAAAATGAGGGCCAGTTGATGACCCTCATCCGCAATGAGTAGACAGGTATATAGTACCCGGGACGGTTACAGTACGATCACCGAGTTGTCGTTTCCTAGGGGTGTGGCAACATGCTTGTCGGCGCCTTCATCATTTTCCCATTTAACTCCGTCGAGGAGAAAACGGTACTGATATTCACGGCCGGTTTCAAGCTCAAGGGTGGTTGAAAATACACCCTCTTTCGATTTTTTCATGGGAGTGGAAGCTTCGTTCCATCCGTTGAATTCACCAACCAGGGCAACATGCTGAGCCCCGGCAGTGTGCTGGAATGTAACTTTACAAACGGGTTTGGTCTTCAAAAACTGACGTTTTACGATCATTTTGGATAATTTTAGTTCATACTGTGACGCTGGTCGTCATTAACCCGGCAAAGGTAAGTATTATTTTGAACAGTTCTCAACAGTTGCGTTAAGGTATTGTTATATAGTGATTTGTCATCCGGTGATATTCCCGTTTTTTAAAGCTGCAAATACTTGAACACTCAGCACGCAGTATCGTATCATGATAATGAAAGTCCTCATCCGGAATAGATGATAATTGCGGCATTTCTGAATAGAAGGACTCATGTTTCTGATTCCTTGGGATTTTTTTAGAATCAGGCATGGAAATTTCTAACAGAATGATCTTTGAAATTCAGAGGGATACCGAAGGACACTGATATTGGCTGACTGAATACCAGGTTGCAGGAACTTAAAAATTTCAGGGTAATAGTTTGAGCTGTCAGAGGATCCATTCTTTCAGGATTTCCGGGCATGAAGACCGCACTCCCGGTTTCCGGGCAATTCCCACCACCAGCGTCCGGCACGGATATCTTCCCCTTCTGCAACTGCCCGAGTGCAGGGCTGGCAGCCGATACTGGGGAAACCGGCATCGTGCAGAAGGTTGTAAGGAACATTGTGCGCATGAATGTAATCCCAGACTTGCTTATCAGTCCATTCGATAAGAGGGTTCACCTTAATCAAATGGTTGGCCTCATCCCATTCCACCAGTCGCATATCGCTTCTGGTAACGGATTGTTGCCTGCGCAATCCAGTGATCCAGGCATCAAGTCCTTTGAGAGCCCTGGAGAGTGGCTCAAGTTTCCGGATATGGCAGCACAATTTCCGGTTCTCAACGCTTTCATAAAAGAGATCGATCCCCCTTGTATTTACCATCTCTTCCACCTGCGCGGCATCCGGAAAGTAAACCCGGATGTTCATGCCGTACCGGTTCCGTGTACGATCCAGCAACTGATAGGTTTCCGGGAACATCCGGCCGGTATCCAGCGTAAAAATCCCTGTGTTTGGACTAATCTTGGCCAGCATGGCCGTGATCACCTGATCTTCGGCGCCAAGACTCGAAGAGAAAGCAATGGCATCGCCAAATTCTCTGATAACTTCTTCAAGAACTTCTTCGGGCGATTTACCGGAAAGCGATTCGTTCAGTCGGTCAATAAGGTCGGTATTCATCATGGTTATCCGGTTACAGTTGAGAGCGTGAATGAGGAATCCATCCGGAAGCCTTTTTCTGTTTCGATGACTGTACAACATTCAGTATAGTGGTCATGTTCGAAGAAGAGCACATATTTATTGATTGCTGCTTTTTTAAGAAATGCTTCCTTCTCCTGCAGGGTGACGAGTGGTTCGATATCAACCGAGGGTATGTAGGGCATCGGAATATTGAAAGCCGTCGGAATAAAGTCGGCCATGTAAACGATGGTGCGGTCCTTATATGAGATGAAAGGAATGATCTGACCGCGGGTATGACCGTTGAACAGCTCCAGCTTTAAACCCGGGCAGATTTCTGTGGGAGAATCAATCAACCGGAGGCGCCCCGATTGTTCCAGCGGAATAAAGTTGTCGCGGAAGAAAGCTGCACCTTCCCGTTTGTTCGGATTCCATGCCCATTCCCACTGTGCCCGGGAGCATATGTAGGATGCAGCCGGAAACAAGGGGACTGAATCCCCGGAGCCATCCCGGAATGTAGCCCCGCCTACATGGTCGTCGTGGAGGTGCGTGAAGATTATGTCAGTAACGTCTTCCGGCCTGAAACCGGCTTCTTTCAACGATTTCAACAGGCTGACTCCCGGGTCGATGTAACGTACCTGGTAATACTTGTCGTCCCGTTTATTCCCCAATCCTGTATCAATGAGGATCAGACGGACTCCGGCCCGGATGAGCAGACAGCGATTCACGATAGGGATCATATTGTTGTCGTCCGCCATATTGTTACGGTTCCAGAGGCTTTTAGGCACAACACCGAAGGAAACGCCCCCGTCCATTTTCCAGCGCTCAGCTATGATTGGGATCAACTTCATGATTATCCGGTTAGTGCCGTCAAAGGTAGGTATTTCCGGTGAACAGCATGTGCAACCGCTCCGGGAGGCTACAGCAATGCAATGCTCACCAGAAGGAAAAGTAAAAATACAGGCATCAGGTAGAGTTCATGCGGGTTTAGCATTTATCTTCGCTGTCTGAAACCAGCTTAACATTTCGTCATGGAAGGAAAGAAAGTCCACTTTATAGCGATCGGCGGCAGCGCCATGCACAATCTTGCGTTAGCCTTGCATTACAAGGGATACAGGGTGACCGGTTCCGATGATGAGATCTTCGATCCCGCAAAGAGCCGACTGGCCGCATGCGGATTGTTGCCTGCTGAAACCGGCTGGTTCCCTGAGAAATTAACGCCCGATCTGGATGCCGTCATACTCGGGATGCACGCTCATGCCGATAATCCCGAACTGGCCAGGGCCAAACGAATGGGACTGAAAATCTTTTCCTATCCGGAATACCTGTATGAACAAAGTAAGGATAAAGTCCGGATCGTGATTGGAGGCAGTCATGGCAAAACGACCATTACGGCGATGATCCTGCATGTGCTTCAGCATGCGGGTGTGGATTGCGATTATATGGTCGGCGCCAAGCTGGAAGGATTTGATGTGATGGTCAGGCTTACAGAAAAGGCGCCTTTCATGGTTTTCGAAGGGGATGAGTACCTTACAAGCGCTCTGGACCCGAGGCCCAAATTCCACCTTTACAAGCCTGATATAGCGCTGATCAGCGGTATTGCCTGGGATCACATGAACGTGTTCCCAACCTTCGACAAGTATGTGGAACAATTCCGGATCTTCGCCGGAATGGTGCCGGATAGCGGTTCCATTGTCTATTGTTCGGACGATCCCGAGGTTGTGGCTGTGGCCGAACAGATTGAAGGGAGCATGATGAAAATTCCCTATACGGTTCCTGAATACAAGATACTTGAAGGAATCACCTGGTTAAAGACTCCGGATGGAGATATCCCGCTGAAGGTTTTCGGACGACATAACCTGATGAACCTGGAAGGAGCCAGGAGAGTGTGTAACCTGCTGAATGTCAGCGATAGTCTTTTCTATGAAGCGATTCGGTCATACAAAGGCGCTTCCAACCGGCTGGAACTGTTGGCCGGAGCACCGGATAGATCCGTTTTCCGCGATTTTGCCCATGCCCCTTCCAAGTTACAGGCTACTATTCAGGCTGCAAAGGAACAGTTTACCAACCGGCGTCTTGTTGCCTGTTTTGAGCTGCATACATACAGCAGCCTCAACAAGGATTTCCTTTCCCAGTATGCAGGATCGATGGATATGGCTGATGAGGCTTTCGTGTTCTTTTCGCCCCACGCGCTGTCGATTAAGCGGTTGCCGATGCTGGAAGCGGAAGATATCCGGAAAGCATTCGGTAAAGAAGGATTACGGGTGTTTACGGAGGCTGATGACCTGAAAGAGGCGCTTTTAGCCGAATCGTGGGATAATACCAACCTGCTGATGATGAGTTCCGGGAATTACAACGGATTAAACATGAAGGAACTCACCGAAGCCATCCTGAACAGGCCTTAGGGAAGCAGTTTTAAGTCCAGTCTCCCTTTGCTTTTATTTTTATCGGACTTCCACGTATTCAGCAGGCTGACGGTGGTCGAGTCGGGACGGGCTATGGATGTTACAAACCGCAGGGTGCGGCTGTCGGGCGGCCAGAAGATCACCGGCATGTGTTCACCGCCGAAATCACCGTTCGTTTGCAGGAAATTTTCACCATCGTCGGTAACGGCGCTCATGCTGAACATGATTGGGCCCTGTTCCTGCCGCTGATACAGGCGCACAGTTTGGAGGTCGTCGAATTCCATCGTTACTTCGCCGCACAACAGTCCATCCTGTTCAAAAAGCCGCTTGGTGAAACTGGTGGCTTTCGGGAAATCCCTTTCGATCTTTTCTCCTTTGAGCCACATATTTATCAGCTCGTCATAATCCGCCTGCACTTCACCGGACGAATCGAGTGAATTGCAGAAAATATTGATGTAACGGATTGTTAAGCGGCCTGATCTCTCGCCGGTGAACTGGAAAATATACTCCTTCTTCTCACAGGTGAGGCAGCTGCTGAGCCCTGCAAGGATCAGGCATGTCAGCAACAGAAAGAGAATTTTGCGGAACATCCGGTCGATTTTGAGCCAAAAGTAAGAAGTCTTTTTTATACTGCCGACAAATCCGGATCATCTGATTAGACCTGTTCTCTTTCTATTTACAACACAGCCACTTTCCGAATACTTTATACCTTTGCCGCGCAATCAAGCTGATGTATGGATATCGCCCCGGTTCTCTCCCTGTTCTATCAAAATCTGAAGGATACATCCTGGCTTGAGTTCATTGCAGTGATCTTCGGGTTGCTGAGTGTCTGGTATGCCCGGAAGGAAAATATCCGGACCTATCCTACCGGTATTATCAACGTGCTCACTTATGTTTACCTGTGTTTTACTGCCGGGCTTTACGCGGATATGGGCATCAACGCATTCTATTTCGTGATGAGCGTTTATGGCTGGTACCGTTGGGCACATAAGGACAAGGAGGAGCATCATCTGCCGATCTCTGTGTTGTCGGGAAAGGAGTGGATACTCTATACCGTTGTTACTGCTGCATTTTACTTCATTCTCCGTTTCATCCTTGTCCGTTTCACCGACTCCACGGTGCCGGAATTCGATTCCTTTACTACCGCGATCTTCATCACAGGGATGTGGCTCATGGCGATCAAAAAGGTGGAGAACTGGATATTCTGGATCATCGGCGATTTCCTGGTGATCCCGCTGTTCGCCTATAAAGGACTTGCCTTTACCGGGGTTCAATACCTGGTATTCCTTGTCCTGGCCATCATGGGACTGATTGAATGGCGGAAAAGGTACTATCATCCTCAGCTTTCATGATCCGTATTGCTGTTACCGGTCCCGAATCTACAGGGAAATCCTGGCTGGCCGAAAAACTGGCCGCTCATTATCATTGTGCCTGGGTGCCTGAATATGCCAGGGAATTCCTGGCCGGAACCAAAGGGGAATACACCTATAATGATATATTGACCATAGCAAAGGGGCAATTTGCCAGCGAACAGCAGAAAGCCCTGGAGCCGGGATCATTGCTGTTCTGCGACACGGATTTCGTGGTAACGCGTATCTGGTGCAAGGTGAAATACGGGAAAGTACATCCCTGGATCCGGACGATGAGTCGCGGTCACCGGTATGATCTTTACCTGCTTTGCAACGTTGATCTGCCCTGGGAGTATGATCCCCTTCGGGAACACCCGCAGATGAGGCAAAAACTCTTCGAACTGTACACGGCAGAGTTAAAGAAACTGGATGTAAATTACCGGTTAGTCTCCGGATCGGGAGAGGAGCGGCTTGTGAATGCTGTTGGCTACATTGAGGAACTGCTGGCTAATCGATAGTGCCACTGAAAGTCTTCAAATACGTCTTCAGATCTGTTTTCCTGTATGAATCTGTTCCGATAAAATTCGCCAGGGCATAGAAATTCAACGGACCCAGATACGATTGCTGTTTAAAGAGCAGGTTCTGTCCGGCATCATAAAACAGCAGGGAGGGGAATTTCATTTCGCCGTTCAGTTGTTCGAGGGCCAGATCGTGGAACTTATCCTCCTGCTTCCGGTTGATCATAGTCTTTTTCCAGAACAGGGTGTCTTCGGTTCTGGCATCCAGCCTGACGCAATAAAAATGCTCATTCATATAGTCGGCGATCTTCACGTTCTCGAAAGCGTTGTACACCATTACGGTAGATCCGACATTCAACCGTGCCGACCAGTAAATGAACAGTTTTTTAGGCTCGGTCTTCTGTTTTTCGAGGGCTTCAGACAGCGTAATCCAGTGGATCGGGTGTTTCAGCGCATCCGGAAGGTTGATCATGGGATAAGCCACCCGATACGACTGGAACCACAGGCTGTAAGGAGTTGTTTTGTCTATTTCCTCAGAAATATATACCAGCAGGCAACGCATTTCGTACCGGCTGCGGAATCCTTTGAATACCAGCCCGGAGGATTCCTTATTGAAAAAAAGGAATGACGGCATTATGGGCTTATCCCCAAAAACATTAAATGCCAGGTCGTTATACCTGGAGGCTGGCTTGCGGGTGTAGATCTTCTGGTTAAACCAGTAAATGGAAGTTGCGGTTATATCGATTTTTACCGCATAGAATCGGGGGCCGATGTATTTGGTGAGCTCACGCTTGTCGAGTATGTCATTCAGCAGAAGCATGGAGGTGTCATGGCCCGGATCATAAAAATAGACCATGATGGGCCTTTTCTCCTTTTTCTGGAGTTCCATCACTTCTTTAACCGATTTCCAGTGAACAACGGTATCAGATGTTATGGCGGAGAATGCCAGGGAAGGAAGGGCTAACAGGGTCAGGAGAAAAAGAAACGGAATGATGCTTCTGATAAGTCGTGTCATGAATCGTTGTTTCGAAATGTTTCAGGCTGCAAAGGTAACATTCATACCGGAATGGTGAGCAATCCGGGCAGGGCATCCACTTAGCAAACTGCATGCCAGAAGTTTAAACCGGTATAGAGCTGCATCACCATAGCAAACGGGCTAACAGACCGATTATTTCTTACATTTGAAAGGAAATTTCGACATGAAACATTCCGCCTCCAAAGCACTCAACGTCCTTTATCTTACACGGTGGTATCCAAACCGTTATGATCCCATGCCCGGACTTTTTATCCGCCGGCATGCCCTTTCGGTCAGTGAAAAAGTAAATGTTTCCCTGCTCTATGTGCATCTTGCCTTCGATAAAAATGCCCATGGGACCGAGCAGGTCTATTCAGATGCCTTGGGAATCCGGGAACTTGTGATCTATGTTCGGGCATCGGATACCGGCATCAAATGGCTTGATTCCTTCCTGAACCTTTGGCGCTTCCTGGCAGCGAATTGGAGCGGGATACGGAAACTGAGAAGAATTGCCGGGAAACCGGACCTGGTCCATGTGAACGTCCTCACCCGTTGCGGGTTGGTTGCTCTCATCCACAGGATGTTTTGCGGTGTCCCATACTTGATCACTGAGCATTGGACGCGTTACCTTCCCGGGATGGACAACTACCGGGGCTGGTTACGAAAATTCATGACCCGGGTGGTGGTGCGCAATGCTTCGGCAGTATTGCCGGTGACGCTCAACCTGCAGCGCGCCATGGAGCTACATGGGCTGAGAAATGAACACTACTGCGTGATCCCAAATGTGGTGGATACTGAATTGTTCCATCCTGCCGAAAAAAAATCAGACAAACATGCGAGGAAGATTCTACATGTTTCGTGCTTTGAGGACAAACAGAAAAATATTTCAGGACTGCTGCGCGTTTTGAAAAGGCTTTCGCAGCTTCGCCACGACTGGCACTGTACCATGGTAGGGGAGGGCATCCATTTTGAAAAACTGGTGCGGTATGCTTCAGAACTCGGGATTAAGGACACCTTTGTCTTTTTTACCGGCCTGCGCGAAAATCAGGATTTGGTTGAGCTGATGCAACAGGCAGATTTTCAGGTGATGTTCAGCAGGTACGAAAACCTGCCGGTGGTCATTCCCGAGAGTTTTGCCTGCGGATTGCCTTTTGTTTCGACCAACGTTGGCGGCATCGCGGAGCATATCCATGAGGATTCCGGGCTGTTGCTTCCTTCGGAAGATGAGAATGCCCTCCTCGATAGCCTTATCTTCATGCTGGATCATCCGGAGAAATTCAACAAAGAGCAAATCAGGAAATATGCCATCGATCATTTCAGTAAGGAGGTAATAGGGAATCAGCTGTTCACCGTTTACATGAATGCTGTTGGTAGATAGCGCATAATTGTCCGATCGGTTTATGTCATATAATATATTCGTTTCCATGTCGTTACAGGCACTGGCTAAACTCCTGAATCAACCATAATAAGAGATGCTGCGAAAGATCGTTCACACCTTCGGCACCCGGGTTCTAGCGGCAGCAGTGAATCTGGCCGTGGCCGTAGTGCTTTCGCAGTTTCTGGGTCCTGCCGGCAAAGGGAGCCAGAGCATCATCATCACCACGATCAGCATCATACTGATCTTTTCAAACCTGGTAGGCGGAGCCACACTGGTTTACCTGGCGCCTCGCTTTTCTGCCTTTCTGCTGCTCATACCTTCCTATGCCTGGGCTGTGCTCATGGGACTGCTGTCATGGCTTATCCTGGCTTTAACAGGCCTGGTAGAACAAGGTTATCTGATCCATATTTGTGTCCTTTCGGTCATCAGTGCCCTGGTAAGTATACATTCCAATATCCTGATCGGGCAGCAGCGGATCAGGGAATCCAATCTGCTTGCGCTTCTGCAGTCTGTGATCCTGGTGGCCGGTCTGCTTGTTGGTTTCCTGCTGATCGGCGAAGGCAGCATCTATACTTACCTGTATTCACTTTATCTTTCATTTCTATCCTGCGCACTGATCAGTTTTATTCTGATACGGTCATCATTCAAAGGAGCAAGGTTATTGCCACTGACGCAATACCGGCCGGTCACAATCCAGTTGTTCCGATACGGATTCCATAATCAGGTTGCGCATATCACGCAGATGCTGTCGTTCCGGCTGAGTTATTATGTGCTGGAAGAATACAAGGGAATGGCTGCAGTCGGCATCTTCGGAAATGGTATCTCCATTGCCGAATCCATCTGGCTGGTAGCAAAAAGCATGTCGCTTGTTCAGTATTCCTGGATTTCTAACTCTTCCGACCGGGAAGCATCTGCCCGTCTGACTTTAAGGTTGGTCAAGGCATCTATTATACTGAGTCTGTTGATCCTTCTGCCGATCATGTTGTTGCCTCCTTTGTTCTACACTTTCGTGTTCGGACCCGGTTTTGCGGAGGTCAGGACCGTGATCTGGGCGCTAAGTCCGGGAGTGCTGATCTATAACGTCTCCATTCTCCTGGGCCATTATTATTCGGGCACAGGACGGTATTATATGAATTCCAGGATTTCCGGTGCAGGATTCCTTGTTTCCCTTCTCCTTTATTTCACGATGATCCCTGCTTTAGGGATTAACGGTGCCGGATTGGCAACCTCTGTTTCCTATTTCTTCACGTCCCTGTTGTTCATCTGGTTCTTTGCCCGTGAATGCCCGTACTGGTATACAGAATTAATTCCCCGGAAGGATGATTTCCGCAAAGTGGTAAGTCTGATCAGGGAAGCAGGAAAGTGATGGTTCAGGAGACCCGGTTGATCCTGTTAAGGAAGAACACTTAACTTCACTTCATAAAGCGGATGAGTAACAGCGGTTTGTGCTGCCTCTGCAGGAAGGTATACGGCGCAAAGGGTGTTGGCTACGTGGTAAAGGTTCTTTCTTTTTGTTTCCGGTAAACCGTCGAGTATGGCTGCAAAGACTTCGAATCTCACCTTTTCGGGATTGTAGGCATAGTCGTGCCACACCACGATCGATTTCTCATGAACGAGGTGCCGGAATACCTGTTGCGTATCGTTCAGCACGGCATCGTAATGATGGTCGCCGTCGATGAATACCAGGTCGAAAGAAGAATTCAGGGAGCTGAAATCAAAATGGAATGAATTTGCTTTCAGGTGGGTGACATTTCCAAGTGTGCCTGAATAAGCGGCATGCTGCCGGATATATTCCTCGCTCATCCCTATGGCACGCTTTTCCTCATCCGGCAGGTCCATGGTGATGCAATCAGCAGCCACGGGACTGACATTGGCAACACTCTCACCTTTCCATGTCCCGATCTCGAAATACTTACAGCCGGGTGTTTTTAAGGCCAGTCCTTTCAGCAGAGCCAGGTCGGTAGGCAATGAACCGCCATCCAGGAACGAAAATGGAGAGATGATGCCGGAACTCTCATTCAGAAAACCGGACAGGGGTATCTCCGGCAAGGCAGTAATGCCCGGATAATTCTTACCGAGATATTTTTCCCATACTTCGTTATCCTCCAATATCCGGTTCAGCAGGTACGGATTCCGAAGGATCATTCCCAGTGCTTTCAAGCTCTTGCTGATCTTACCCATTTGCAATTTTTCGGTCAGTATTCAGGCACTGCCAGGACAATGCCGGATGTCAAAAGTAAAAAAATCATTAGCGCGGGGGCTATTAGCCTTGGTTTATTTGGATAAATCCGGTGGAAACTGCCTACCTTTACCACCTCATACCTGAAAAATGTATCCCATGTACAAAACAGTACTTTTTGCGGGCATGTTTTTTTTGCTGACCGGGATTGCAGTTGCACAGCCTGCAGGCAGGCCCTCTGTTTCTGAGCAGCAGCAAACTTTCTGTCTTTCGCAGGAAGAGATGATCCTTTATAACCTCGTGAATGATCTTCGGAAACAGAATAAGCTGAGTGTCATTCCATTATCGAAATCGCTCAGCATTGTTTCCAGGGTGCATATCGATGACCTGCTCACTTCAAGGCCTCAGGACAAGGGGTGCAGCTATAGCAGCTGGAGCAGCAACGGTAACTGGACGGCCTGTTGCAGTGGTAAAGATCCTGTGGGGACCAAATGCATGAATTCCAAGCCTTCCGAGATTGCAGGGTATCCGGGAATCGGATTTGAACTCGTTTACTGGGAGGAGGACACTGCCACATCTATGGAAGCCTTTGACCTGTGGAAACAGGTGGATGCCTCCCGGGAGATGCTGCTCGGTTCCGGCAAATGGAAATCGCGCAACTGGAAAGCTATGGGCGTGGGAATCAAGAATGGTTTTGCCGTGATCTGGCTCGGTGATAAACCCGATACTCCTGCCGATATCAGCATCTGCGGTTCAGATACACTGGTCCAGACGGCTGCCCCTGACCTGAAAAAATCAGGCAATAAGCCGCCGGTTATTACTGAAAAAAAGCCGGAACCAGCGCAGGCAAAGCCCGAGAAAGTGAAAGAGCCGGGGAAAACGCCGGTTAATAATAATCATTACTTCATTGTTGTTGCAAGTCTGAAGACCAAAGATCTGGCGCTGGAGCGCATTGACGAACTGAAAAATGAAGGATACAGTGATGCTTTGCTTGTGCCTTCGCCTGATAAATTCAGGATTTCCCTCGGCTCCTATCCGACTGAAAGCAAGGCCAAGGAGCGGATGAAAACGCTCAGGGAAAATTTTCCCGACTGCTGGATGCTGAAGCAGTAGGGACTGATCCTGGCTTTCGTCGCCGGCAGATTGTTACTGCCGATCCTTCCGGATATCTCAATTTCCATTTTACTGCCTTCTGGTCACGACAACGTGGTTTTGTCGCCTCTGATCCTTTAATTCTTTTTCGCTGTTGGTGACCATTTTACATGCTCTGAACCTGAGGGGTTAAGAACAGTTGCCTGTGCAAAACTTGTTCTTAAATCGGATTCTTAGGGTGCCTGCCGATGGGGCAATTCAATTATCTTTGCCGGTTGGCTATGGAAACACAAGGAAACTACAACGAGGACAGTGTCAGGTCTCTATCCTGGAATGAGCACATCCGGCAACGTCCGGGGATGTACATCGGAAAACTCGGCGACGGCTCATCGCACGACGATGGGATTTATGTGCTGTTAAAAGAGATCATCGATAATGGCATCGACGAGTACGTGATGGGATACGGCCGTTCGATCGAGGTCGTGATCAAGGATCGTTCGGTGAGTGTGAGGGACTATGGCCGGGGAATTCCGTTGGGCAAGCTGATCGAATGCGTCGGACAAATGAACACCGGGGCCAAATACGATACCAAGGTATTCAAGAAAGCAGTGGGACTGAATGGTGTCGGCTCCAAAGCAGTGAATGCACTCTCCAGCCATTTCATTGCCCAGTCGGTACGCGAGAACAGGACCAACATCGTCGAGTTCTCAAAAGGGGAACTGGTCAGCGAGTCCGGAGAGCAACCCTGCGACCTGCGCAATGGTACGCTCATCACCTTTACGCCGGATGAAGCCCTGTTCACAAATTTCCATTTCATTCCGGAGTATGTCGAACAGATGCTCTGGAACTATTGCTACCTCAATACAGGGCTGATTATATTCTTCAATGGTCAGCGTTTCCAGGCAAAAAACGGCCTGCTCGATATGCTTGAAAGGGTAAACAACGGGAATCCCATGTTGTACCCGCTGATCCACATCAAAGAAGACGACTTTGAATGCGCTTTCACCCACAGTTCCAGGCAGTCGGGCGAAGAGTACTACTCATTTGTTAATGGCCAGCACACTACCCAGGGCGGGACACACCTTGCCGCATTCCGGGAAGCTGTTGTCAAAACGATACGTGAATTCTACGGGAAAGATTTTGAACCCAGCGATATACGTTCATCCATCATTGCTGCGATCAGCCTGCGGGTGACGGAGCCGGTATTCGAATCGCAAACCAAGACCAAGCTCGGTTCCAGTACCATGGAAACCGGCGGCGTCTCTATCAATAAGTACGTTACCGACATCCTCAAGAAAAGGCTTGACAACTTCCTGCACATGAACAGCGAGACGGCGGAAGCGCTGTACCGCAAGATCCTTCAGAACGAGAAGGAAAGGAAGGAACTCGCCAGCATCAAGAAGCTTGCGAAAGAGAGTGTGAAGAAGGTAAGCCTGCACAACAAGAAACTGCGTGATTGCCGCATTCACTATAATTCCAATGACGAACGCAGGCTGGAGACCACACTTTTCATTACCGAAGGTGATTCAGCCAGCGGAAGCATCACGAAAAGCCGCGATGTGAACACCCAGGCCGTTTTCTCGCTCAAGGGCAAACCACTGAACTGCTATGGGATGTCGAAGAAGGTGGTTTATGAAAATGAAGAATTCAACCTCCTGCAGTCAGCGCTGAATATTGAAGACGATATTGAGAACCTCCGTTACAACAACATCGTTATCGCTACCGATGCCGATGTTGACGGTATGCATATACGCCTGTTACTGCTTACATTCTTCCTGCAGTTCTTCCCCGACGTGGTGAAAGGCGGACACGTATATATTCTTCAAACGCCGCTTTTCCGTGTCCGGAATAAGAAGAAGACCACGTATTGTTACACCGATGAAGAACGGCTGGCTGCCATTGCCGAACTGGGCCCAAATCCGGAGATCACGCGCTTTAAAGGGCTGGGAGAGATCTCCCCTGATGAGTTCCGGCATTTCATAGGTCCTTCTATGCGCCTCGACCCGGTGTTCCTGAAACATACCGGTGAGATCGATTCCATCCTGGCTTACTATATGGGTAAGAATACACCTGAAAGGCAACGGTTCATCATCGAGAACCTTCGTCTGGAAGAGGATACGATTCCGGAAGATAAGCCCAAGGAAGTCGCCCTGGCCAGCTAAATCTCTAATTCTTTCCAACTACAGAATAACGGCAGTTGTCCTAACGGACTAATAGAGTGTCCTGAAAGCCTGTCCGAGTCCTTCCACCAGGTCGCCGGCAACCATCGATTCCTGAGCCGAGACGGCAGCAATCATATCACCTGAAAGGCCGTGAAGATATACTCCCAGCAGGCATGCCTCAACAGGAGCATAGTGTTGTGCCAGCAGACCCAGGATGATCCCGGTGAGCACATCTCCGCTTCCGCCCGTTGCCATCCCCGGATTGCCGGTTGAA
Organism: uncultured Lentimicrobiaceae bacterium; assembly: GCA_964544545.1. Taxonomy (GTDB): domain Bacteria; phylum Bacteroidota; class Bacteroidia; order Bacteroidales; family UBA4417; genus UBA4417. Next base: position 58,688 of record CAZJCG010000005.1, read on the forward strand.
TTGAAGAAGCAGTTACCTCCCGGCGAGCAGGTTATGGTGTGGGCGCCTTTCAGAACAACATATACCCGGTGCCGCAGGCAGAAATCGCGCAATAATTGAAGCTTTTCAAAACCATTGGCCGCTTTCCCGGCCAGACGTTCAAATTCACGTGGGTGAGGTGTCAGGATGCTTCCGGCAGGAATGAATGCCTGCCAGGTCTTTTGCTCAGCCAGTATGTTAAGGGCATCGGCATCGATCACCAAAGGGACTTTAGCTTCCTGGAGGATAAGCCTTACGGCATTCGTCGCTTCCCTGCTCATCCCGATACCGGGGCCGATAGCAACAGCAGAATAGGGCGTAAGATCCGGTATCGTTGAACATTCGTTCTGGCCATTATCCAGGTCCACCATGGCCTCAGGGACGGCTGTCTGTAAGATATTATTTCCGCATTCAGGTATATGGACTGTCAGCAGTCCGGTGCCGGAACGGAGGCAGGCTCTGGCGGCAAGCACGGCAGCTCCCATTTTGCCAAGGCTGCCGCTGATCAACAGACTGTGGCCGTAGGTGCCTTTATGGGAGAATTTGCTTCGCGGTTTCAGGAAGGACTTAATTCCCTGATGTGTAACATAATATGTATTGCAGTGCTCCTGTTCGGTAAAACCGGGGTGAATGCCAATCGGCAGGACAATCCATTCGCCGGTGTAGACGTCATTTTCCGGAAAGAAAAAGGCCGTTTTCGGAAACTCAAAACTGAGCGTATAGTCGGCCTTCACTACCGGATCGCCTGTTTTTACCGGCTGATCCGCAAACAATCCGGATGGTATATCGACAGAAACCACAATCCCCTTATTCCGGTTCATGGCATTCACCACATCCTGCATCAATCCGGCAATGGACTTTGTGAGTCCGGAGCCAAACAGAGCGTCGATCATTATGTCGTCGTCCGCTGGCTGCCAGTCAAGACATTCCATCAGGGTTTTCACTTCTGTGGAAGTGGACTTCAGCCTTTCCAGGTTGATGGTAAAATCGGGTGAAAACCTGGACGGGTCATCTGGTATGGCGACGTTCACCTTATACTGGCTGCGGGAAAGCATGCGTGCAATGGCAAGACCATCGCCGCCGTTGTTGCCGGGGCCGCAATAGATGAAAAACTCGGGATTCTTACCTGCCAGCCTGGATAAAATCCAGTCGTAACAGGCGCTGGCAGCCCTTTCCATCAGGTCGATGGATGCAACCGGCTCGTTGGCAATGGTGTAGGCGTCCGCCTGCCTGATCTGTTCTACGGAAAATACTTTGAGCATACCGGTCAATTGGTATTCAAAGATAGGGATTCGGATTCGAATTCCAAGGCTTGTGCAGAGGTTCAGGCTGTTTAGGCTGAACCCTTCTCCGGGATTACGGCGATTTGCCCGGAAACTGTACCTTTGCATTCCAATTCCAACAGGATGAGTCAACAGGTGAAGGATATACTGGCAAAAGATGAATTGTCGGCAAAGGATCTGTCAATCCTTCTTCAGGCAGGAGAGTCCGACAGCAGCCTGATCTATCAGAAAGCCGCTGAGGTGAAGCAAGCCTTTATCGGTAATAAAGTTCACTTTCGCGGACTGGTTGAGTTCTCAAACCGTTGTTCCAAGAATTGTTTCTATTGCGGTATCCGGAGAGGCAACAAGGCTGTCGACAGGTATAGTATTACGGATGAAGAAGTGCTTGAAGCTGCCCGGTATGCGCTGGATCACAACTTCGGTTCGCTGGTGTTGCAATCGGGTGAGCGTTCCGACAAGACATTCGTGAACACAGTCACCCGCCTGTTGCGTAAGATCAAACAGTTGTCGGAAGGCAGGCTCGGAATAACCCTATCCATGGGTGAGCAGTCGGAAGAAACGTACCGGCAATGGTTTGAAGCAGGGGCTCACCGTTACCTGCTCCGGATTGAGAGCTCAAACCGGGAGTTGTACTACCGGCTGCACCCCGCCGATAATCATCACAGTTATGAATACCGGCTGCAGTCGCTGGAACTTTTGCGCAAGACCGGATACAATGTCGGAACAGGCGTAATGATCGGGCTTCCTTTCCAGACATATGATGACCTGGCTGGTGACCTGATGTTTTTCAAAGATCATGATATCGATATGATCGGTATGGGGCCGTATATCGAGCATGAGAAAACGCCCCTCTACCAGTACCGTCATTTATTGTTGCCGCTTCAGGAAAGGTTTGAACTTTCGCTGCGCATGGTGGCGCTGCTCCGGATACTGATGAAGGATATCAATATAGCTGCAACAACGGCCATGCAGACCATCGACCCGCACGGACGTGAAAAGGCACTGATTACAGGAGCCAATATCGTAATGCCTAACCTTACTCCGCTTCGGTACAGGGAAGGTTATCTGCTCTATCAGGATAAACCTGGACTGGATGAGCAGGCCGAGGAGACGCACCACAAATTTGAAGAGCAGATCCTGGCAGCAGGTTGTCAGATCGGCTATGGCGAATGGGGCGATTCGAGACACTTTGCGGCAAGAACGGGGCGTTAAAGATAGAATTTGAGAATCTGAGAATGTAAGAATGTGATAATTAGATAATTAGCTAATTAGCTAATTTGACGATTCGACAATGAGAATTAGGAAATTTGAAAATGTAAAAATTTGAGAATTAGTTAATTAGTTAATTAGCTGATTTGACGATTCGACAATGAGAATTAGGAAATTTGAAAATGTAAAAATTTGAGAATTAGTTAATTAGCTGATTAGCTGATTTGACGATTCGACAATTGGATTTCAACAGCAAAGCTATGCACTCTGCCCTAAGCCCTCAGCTGATTAAAGATAAAAGATAAAAGTAAAAAGATAAAAGAGCTTTCGATGAATGACAACGAATGACAACGAATGACCATGTATGACCACGAATGACGTCTCACACCCCTTCGCTCTTCGCTCTCCGCTCTCTGCTCTTTCTAACCAAAACCTTTACTCATGCGCCGCAAGCCGTACCCCTTACTTGAAAATATAACCATTCTGGATGTTGGTGCAGAAGGCAAAGCCATTGCCCGCTTCAACGAGCAGGTAGTCTTTGTTCCTTATGCAGTCCCGGGTGACATTGTTGATATTCAGGTCGTCGGGAAGAAAAAGAAATTTCTGGAAGGTCGGATCGTGAAGATGCACAAACCCTCTGAGCGCCGGGTTGATGCGTTTTGCAGCCATTTCGGAACCTGCGGGGGGTGTAAATGGCAGATTCTTCCTTACGAGGATCAGCTTGCACACAAACAGAAACAGGTGGAGGATGCCTTTGTCAGGATTGGCAGGTTCAGTTTCCCTCCATTGAAACCCATCCTTGGTTCTCAGGATACCCGGTATTACAGGAACAAACTTGAGTATGCATTTTCGAACCGGAGATGGCTGAGCCGCGAAGACATGCAACTGCCGCCGGAGGACCGGCAAATGAACGCCCTGGGATTTCATATTCCCCAGCTATTCGACCGCATTCTGGATATTGATCATTGCTACCTCCAGCCGGACCCTTCCAATGCTATCCGTAATAAGATCCGGGATTTTGCCCTGCAACAGCATTGGCCGTTTTATGATGCCCGGGCAAACGAAGGCTTTCTGCGCAACCTGGTGATCCGCAATACTACAACAGGCCATCTGATGGTGATCCTGGTGTTCGGCTACCGGGATGATGAAAAAATTGACCTGGTGATGAAATTTACTTCTTCCTCATTTCCGGAGATCACTTCGTTGATGTACGTGATCAATGAGAAAAAGAATGATGTGATCACCGACCAGGAGATACTCCTGTGGAGCGGAGATCCTTACCTGGTGGAGGAGATGCCGCCGGCCACGGCAACGGGAAGCCGTCTGCAATTCAAGATCGGGCCGGTTTCTTTTTACCAGACCAATCCTTTGCAGGCATACCATTTATATAAGACTGCCTTCGACTTTGCTGCTTTCAGGGGAGATGAGACCGTTTATGACCTGTATTGCGGCACCGGTACGATTGCAAACTTCATTGCTCCTTATGTTGCAAAGGTTGTAGGGGTGGAATATGTGGAGTCCGCCATTGAGGATGCTCATGAAAACTCCGTGATCAACGGTATCAGCAACACGGTTTTCTATGCCGGCGACCTTGCCAGGGTGCTGGATGCTGAATTCGTGAAGCGTAACGGCGTACCGGAGGTGATCATCACCGATCCGCCCCGTTCGGGCATGCACGAAAAGGTGATCCGGCAATTGCTGGAAATCGCTCCGGAAAAGATCGTTTATGTCAGTTGTAACCCTGCTACTCAGGCAAGGGATATAGCTCTGCTGGATGAATCCTATGAGGTGAAGGCCGTTCAGCCTGTGGATATGTTCCCGCATACCCACCATGTTGAGAATGTTGCCTTGCTCATCCGGCGGGGACAACCAGTTTTTGCCTGATCAGTTCAGCGATCTCTGCCGGGCTGACGGTCATCGGGTCGAGCAGAAGATCTGCCTGCAGATAGAATTGCTCCCGCTCCTTCAGATGGCCCGCAATATGAGCCCTGAAATCCCCTTCGATGAATTCCTTCAGCATCGGGCGCTTACGTTGCGATTGTTCCAGACGTTCAGCCAGAAGGGTATAAGGCAGGCGAAGATACAGGGTGATCCCGTGACGGTTCATGAAATCCAGGTTCCCCAGATAGCAGGGGGTGCCACCGCCCGTGGCCATCACGAATTCCTCCAGTCCACTGAGTTCGGTCAGTAAGGAATGTTCGAAGTCCCGGAAACGTTTTTCACCGTACTTGGTGAAGAAATCATTGATGCTGATCCGGTACCTCTCCTCGAAAAGATCATCAAGGTCAAAAAAGGGTATCCCGAGCACGTCGGCCAGTTTCGGCCCGAGTGTGCTCTTGCCGCATCCCATGTAACCAAGCAGGTAGATCCTCATACGACAAAGATACAGAATATGTATTTTCGGCTTCGGTATCCTCCGCAGGAGTGAAACCGGCATAACTTCGTATCTTAGCTGCAATGAGCGGAACACCACACGAAATACTGCTGAAATATTGGGGATTTGAATCTTTCAGGCCTCTGCAGGAGGATATTGTCCGGTCGGTACTGGCCGGGAAGGATACTCTGGCCCTGCTGCCTACCGGCGGCGGGAAATCAGTCTGTTTCCAGGTGCCTGCACTGTGCATGAACGGACTTTGCCTCGTGGTCACCCCTTTAGTGGCACTTATGGCCGATCAGGTGTCAAACCTGAGCAAAAAGGGTATTGGCGCCGTTGCAGTTCATTCAGGGATGCATCCGCGTGAGATCAGCCTTGCTTTCGAGAAATGCGCCGACGGGAGGGCAAAATTCCTTTATCTGTCGCCGGAACGTCTCGACAGCAGGTCGTTCAGGGATGTTGCAGCCTATCTGCCGGTCACCTTAATCGCTGTGGATGAGGCTCATTGCATTTCCCAATGGGGATATGATTTCCGTCCGCCCTATCTCAGAATTGCCGGCGTCAGACATCTATATCCCGATGCTCCCGTTCTGGCCCTTACAGCCACTGCTGTAAGCAGGGTGATTGACGATATACAGGAGAAACTGGCCTTCAGGGCGCCAAATGTATTCCGGAAAAGCTTTAACCGCGATAACCTGGCTTATGTTGTATACAAAGAAGAGGATAAGCTGGGGAAACTCTTACGGATCTGTTCAGGTGTAAAGGGGAGCGGCATCGTTTATGTGCGGAACCGCCGCCTGACAAAGGAGACTGCTGAATTCCTATACAGGAACGGAGTACCCGCCAATTTTTATCATGCCGGGCTTGAGCCTGCAGTAAGGACGGCCCGCCAGAAGGAGTGGATGGAAGAACGTGCCAGGGTGATGGTAGCTACCAATGCCTTCGGGATGGGCATCGACAAGCCTAATGTGCGTTTCGTCGTCCACCTTGATCTTCCGGATACGCTGGAGGCCTATTTCCAGGAAGCCGGAAGGGCCGGAAGGGACGGTGCAAAATCTTATGCTGTTGTGTTATTCAACGATAGCGATATCCTTGATGCAAGGCATTTTGCGGATCTGGCCTGGCCTGAGCCGGCAGTGATACGCCAGGTGTATCAGGCTCTTGGCAATTACCTTCAACTGGCAGTAGGAAGCGGTAAAGATATGGCATTCGACTTTGACCTTGAACGATTTGCAACCTCATACCGCCTTAAACCCGTCACCGTTTTCAATGTGCTAAAAATACTGGAACGGGATGGCTACCTGTCGCTCAACGATGCGATGAATGAGCCTCCGAGGGTTCTTGTTCTGGTCGGCAAAGAGGAACTTTACAAATTCCAGGTAGAAAACAGGGAACAGGACCGGATTATCAAAGTGCTGCTGAGATCTTATTCGGGTCTTTTCTCCGATTTTGTAGCCGTGAATGAATATGAGATCGCCCGAAGGCTTGCATGCGACCGCGAGTACATTACCTCGCAGTTTTTGATGATGAAGCGCGCGGGAATCCTCGATTACATTCCGCAACGGAACTCACCGCAACTGGTTTTCACAACCGAGCGCCTGGCGGCAGAGGATATAGATCTCTCGGCTACCTATTATTTTTCCCGCAAAAAAGATGCTCTGGGCAAACTGGAACAACTCATCAGCTATGTTTCGCAGGAACAAGGATGCAGGAGCTTAAGCCTGCTGGAATATTTCGGAGATAAGAGCGGGAAACCCTGTCAGGTCTGTGATCTATGTCTCAAAGCAGGGAAAGAAGCACTCTCCTCAAAGGACTTTGATCAGATCAGCAGTGAAATCCTCGGTTTGGTAAAGGTGAAACCGATAAGTATAAAGGAAGTGGCACAGAAAATCCCGAATGTTCAGGAACAGAAGCTGGCAGAAGTAATCAGATGGATGATCGACGAGGGAATGCTGAATATGGAAGGCGATATATTGATAATAAAACAATGAGGATATCGGATAATACCAGAATGCTGGCTTTGCCGCGTTCATTCTACACGCGTGACGATGTGGTTCAGATAGCAAGGGAACTCCTGGGGAAAGTACTCTGTACCAGCTTTGACGAAGGGCTGACTTCCGGGTTGATCACTGAAACAGAGGCTTATGCCGGCGTGACCGACAGAGCCTCGCATGCTTACGGGGGCAGGCGTACGGGCCAGACAGAAATCATGTACAGTGTTGGGGGAACTGCTTACGTTTACCTCTGTTACGGGATACATTCCCTGTTCAATGTCGTAACGTCGGTACAGGAGAATCCGCATGCCGTGCTGATCCGGGCGATCAGACCACTTGAAGGGATTGAGGTCATGAAAGGGCGGACAAATAAACAGGTTATCGGTGAAAAGGAGGGGACCGGGCCGGGAAATGTCTCCAGGCTGCTGGGGATCCATTACAGCCATACCGGAATGGATATGGTCATGGCGAAAGATGCGGAAATGATGTCACCCGCCATTTGGATCGAAGATCGTGGTATCCGGATAGCAGAGCAGGACATACTGTCGGGGCCTCGTGTGGGTGTTGATTATGCCGGAGAGGATGCATTGCTGCCATACAGGTTCAGCGTAAAAATCCGATAATTAGCTGATTAGCTGATTCGACAATTTGGGAATTTAGAAATTTAGAAATGTGGGAATGTGAGAATTAGCTGATTTGGCGATTCGATAATTAATTATATAACTTTTTCAACTTTCATTTCGGACTCAATTTGTGTCTTCGTGGCAATTTTTTTTGCATATAGAAGTTTTGCTGAATTTCTGATGAGTGCCTCCACAGATGATGGAATGGACAACCGGATGTTGAGTCCTGGCAATTAGAAAAAAAAGAAGCCCCGGGGATGCCGGGGCTTCTTTTGTATAACCGGGAGCCGGATTATTTAACGGCTTTGGAAAGGTCAGCACCTGCCTTGAACTTAACGACTTTCTTAGCGCCGATCTTGATTTCTTTGCCAGTCTGCGGATTGCGGCCTTTACGAGCAGCACGTTTTGCTACGGAGAAGGAACCGAAACCAACCAGAGCAACCCTGTCGCCTTTTTTCAGTGCTTTGTGAGTAGCTGCAAGGAAAGCATCCAATGCCCTTTTAGCATCGGCTTTGGTCATACCGGCTTCGCCAGCCATTGCTTCAATTAATTCTGCCTTGTTCATTTTCGTAAGGTTTAAATTAATAATGGTTAATTAACGTAACACAAATATAGTCTATTTTCAGCGATAATCAAGGGTTTTAGCCAAAATACCCCCTAAAATGTTAATAAAACAGCCACTTTGTTGAAAACTTTGCTTATTTCATGCGGGTTTTAGGCGCTTTTTTCAATCAATATATCTAATTTCAGGACATTTTCCAGGAGCTTTCCAACCGGAATCCCCTCAGAAATTCAACAACCGGCAACCGCTTTTTCCCTTCAAGCTGAAGCTCCAGGATGCTGAGACAACCATCGGCACCCTTTACCGAAAGATATGACCTTCCGTCGGTGTCGATACTCCCTGGTTCTCCCGGAAGGTCTGAACTACAAATCTGACTACGGAATAACTTCAGCGAAAATGCCTCTCCCACAGGAGAGCGAAGGCATGTATAAGCGGCCGGAACAGGTGAAAGTCCCCTGATCCGGTTGTGGATGTTTTTGACCGGCTGGTCCCAGCGGATGAGACAATCCTCTTTAAAGAGTTTTGGGGCCGTTTTAAGACTGGCTTCGGCATCAATAAGTTCTTCCTGCCTGAGAAGGTGATAGTCGTTCCTGCGGACCGATTCGAGGGTCTTAAGCACCAATTGACTGCCGGTTTGCATCAGACGGTTGTGAAGGGCTTCCACATCATCTTCCGGCAGGATGGGACATTTCTCGCGAAACATGATCTGTCCCGTATCGATTTCATGACTCAACATGAAGGTTGTTACGCCGGTTTCGGTTTCTCCGTTGATGATTGCCCAGTTAATAGGAGCGGCACCCCGGTACTGTGGCAGGAGGGAGGCATGCAGGTTGAAAGTTCCGTATTCCGGCATCCTCCAAACGGCTTCAGGCAGCATCCTGAAAGCTACCACCACTTGCAGGTTGGCATTGAGACCGGCTAATTCGCTGATAAATCCGGGATCTTTCAGATTAGCGGGTTTCAACAGCGGGATTTGATGTGATGCCGCAAATTCGCCCACTGCCGACTGCCTGAGGATCCTTCCCCTGCCGGCAGGCTTGTTGGGAGCGGTGACCACAGCAACTACCCTGTAACCATGGCTGAGGATGGCTTCTAACGGGGCTACCGCAAATTCAGGGGTGCCCATGTATACGATACGCAGTTCCCTTTCCATAATCCCGTCAGTTTAAACAAAAAATACCTGAAATGTTTCAGGTATTTTCTGATGCATGGATAGCAATAACTATTTTCCGCTCAATGCTTTCGCGCGCTCTATATACTTCTCGATATCGCGTGCTTCAAAACTCTTGATATATTCCTTGCGGATCTTTTCGTATAATTCAATGGCCTTGTCGTACTTGCCTAAATCTTCGTATACAAAGGCTGCCCTCATAAGATAGAGCGGTGTGGTCATATCGTTGTTGCGCTTTTCGGCGGCCTTCAGATAATAATCCAGCGCTTTGTCCTTCTGACCCAGTTCCATGTATGCATCAGCAATGCCTCCGATAGCCATGGGAGCAACCAGTTCATCCTTGCCTTTGAATTTCTTCAGATAGGTAATGGCTTCGTCATACTTGCCCTGTTTCAGGTAGATGATACCTGCATAGTATTTGGCAAGGTTTGAGGCCTTGGTCATGCTGTAATCATCGATAATGCTGAGAAAACCGACATAATTGCCGTCCCCGTTCAGGGCCTTGTTAAGTGAATCCTGCTCGAAATATTTCTGAGCCATGAACATCTGTCCCTGTGCTTCCTTTTCGCGGGGTTGCAGGAATAATTTCTGGAAAGCAAAAATACCCAGCCCGATAACGATGATCGCTCCAATAATGATCATCAGGGATTTCTGGTGCTTTTCAATGAACTGTTCTGATTTACTGAGAGCTTCTTCTACTACGTGGATTTTCTCTTCAGCGGAATCGGTCTTTTTGGCCATATTGCTTAATTTTGAGGCGCAAAAGTATGTTTTTTTTCTGAATTAATACATGGCAACTTCATTTTTTACTTTCACGCCTATACATGGCAAATATGGCAGGAGCCATACTGCTGTGCCGTTCCCGATGTTGCGGAGGACGATATTGACATTGGCGATGGCTTTCCTCACTTTTGTTCCCGGCTTATATGCGGGTTGGGTACTTACAGGCCGTTACATCGACCGGGAAGGAAATACCATTCTCCAGCGCTGGTTCATCCAGGATTATCAGGTGAAGTTCGAACAGTACGACCTTATATACACTATCAACCTGAAAACGGATGCCCTTGTCCTGGTAGATCCGGTGAACCTTGTTTATTTTCGTGGGACAGTCGGCTCTTACATTCAGGGACTCAGGGATTTGAAGATGAAGCGGCTGGAAACACTGCTCGAAGAGATACCGGAAAAGGACAGAGAGGCAGCCCGTGCCGCCTATTTGGAGGAAATTGAAAAGATAGGTGCACCCGTAATACCGATAAGTGATACCCTGGCCATCACCGAAGTTCATGATACCTTAAAAGCAGTAGGAAAGCCCACAATACGTTATCAGGTAAGCGTGAACGGGCGCCGGCTGGAAGACTGCTGGATCTCGCCCTTACTGGATGTTACCGGACAATTCTCCTGGTCTAAATACTTCTATGTGCTTTCGGTGATCGACCCTTCAAATGTAAAACTCCGGTACATGAGCACAGACGCTTATCTGGATCTGCTGAGCAAGGGCTTCCCGGTTCGCAGGATCGTGCTGGAGGAAGGCTATAAAACGGAGTATCAGATCAACCGGGAAGAACAGAAAGATATCCCGGGCTATGAGTTTGGTATTCCTGACCGTTGCAAGGAACTGGATCTCGAACACTGGCTAAACCGGAATATAGCCAAGGATACCGAATACGACGACTATGAATGAACCACTGGCCACACTGGAGGGAAAATATAAGCTCCGCGATTACTTCTTCGGATTCATGACCGAACGGCGGGCAGATCTCTTCGAACAGGTATTGCAGAATCGCACCCGTTATCTAACCATCGTTCTGGAAGATATCTATCAATCGCACAATACCAGTGCAGTTTTACGCAGTTGCGACTGTTTCGGCGTACAGGATGTGCATATTATTGAAAATAATAACCCATACGAAGTAAATCCGGATATCGCGCTGGGTTCATCGCAATGGCTGACACTGAAGCACTACAACCGGGGAGAGAATAATACCCGGTCGTGCCTGCAGGAACTGAGGCAAAAAGGATACAGGATTGTCGCTACAACTCCACGGATCGAAGCCCCGACACTGGACATGTTCGATATCGCTGCCGGTAAGATCGCCCTGGTATTTGGAACCGAAAAGGACGGACTGACAGGCGAGGCAGTGGGTATGGCTGATCAATTGGTTAGGATTCCCATGGTGGGATTCACCGAGAGTTTCAATATTTCCGTATCGGCTGCCTTGTGCCTCTACCATTTCACGACGGCAATCCGGAAATCAGCGGTTAACTGGCAACTGAGCGAGGATGAAAGGCTGGACGTGCTGCTCGACTGGTGCCGTACCTCGGTTCGTAACAGTCATGAACTGGAGAAACTTTACTTGAAAAATATTTGATTTTAATTTGAATGATAAGGTTATTTCCCTATTTTTACAGCACGGCAATCATTTCTAAATCAATTATACAATGGGAAAAGGAGATAAAAAATCACGCCGGGGCAAAATCCATATCGGAAGTCATGGTGTCAGAAGGCCCCGTAAGCAAAATGTGAACATCCCGGTAGCCGTTGCGCCCAAGCCTGTTGATATACCGGCCAAAGAAGTAAAAGTAAAGAAAAGCCCCAAGACGGTCGAGCCGGTTGAACCGGTTGCAGAAACGGCAGTTGAAGCAACTGTTGAAGTGAAGAAGCCGGTGCGGAAGACCACCAAAAAGGCGAAGGAAGAACCTGCGGCAGAATAACAGCTGCTGTTAGCACCTTATTTCTGTGAGAGGCCAAGTCCTCTCACATTTTTTTTATAGATATTCCCTCTGTGTTCGAAGTTCTTAAACATGTCGTAGCTGGAAGCTGCGGGCGACAGTAAGCATATCCGGCCTTTCTGCGTGAACTTCTTTGCCAGCCTCACCACTTCTTCGTAATCGGCGGCTTTATGTATCAATGGCAGCGTCAGGTTCATTTTCATCATCTCCTCCATCATCCTGTTCCCTGCAGCTCCGATGAAGATGAGGTTTCCTATTCCCTGCTCACAGAGGAACGGATACAAAGCCGAATAATCAATTCCGCGGTCGTAGCCACCCAGGATCAGCGTATCAACTTCCTTCAGGGTTTTCACGGCCTCCATGGCAGCTTCAGGTATGGTTGCAATGGAGTCGTTGTAAAAACGGATACCATCTACCTCTCCAACAAACTCGATCCGGTGCTCCAATCCCTTGAAACTTTGAACGCCCCGGTTGATCTGCTCTTCAGAAGCTCCTGCAAGATAACAGGCAGCAGCTGCAACCATGGCATTCGAGAAATTGTGTTCGCCCGGAATCGGTATCCCCGCAGTTGCATCCATGATCTCCCGGATTCCGCTATCAGTATGTAAGAATACCTTCCTCTCGCGGCGGAATACTCCGTTTTCAGGTTTATCTGTTAACGAATATGGCAGGAGCCTATGACCTCCGGACTTTTCCCCGGCGAGAAGACTTTGCAGTAGGCTGTTGTCTTCTGAATAGAGGAAATAATCATTCTTCTGCTGGTATCGTCCGATGTTCAGTTTGGCTTGTTGATATTCTTCATACGATCCATAATGATCCAGGTGTTCCTGGAATATGTTCAGGAGGATAGCTATGTGCGGCGAACGGCTGATGAACTGAAGCTGGTGCGATGACAGTTCCATGACGATCCGGCTGTCGGGTGTGATATCGCCGATGGCTTCGAACGGAGGCAGGCCGATATTCCCCACCAGCATTGTGTGGAAGCCGGATGATGCCAGTATATGATGGATAAGGCTTGACGTAGTGCTTTTGCCCTTGGTTCCTGTAACTCCGATCACCTGATTTCCGTAATGGCGGAGAAACAGGTCGGTCTGGGAGGTGATCCTGCCGGTGTCGAAATTTTCCGGAAACAGCCTTGCCGGAACCCCGGGCGCTTTGAGGATAATATCGAAAGTGCCCAACTGGTCCGTCATGGAAGGACCCACCTGCAGTTCAACGTGGGAATCGCTGGTCAGTTCCGCATCTTCTGAAATCGTTGGATTACTGTCGAGGATGTAAAGTTTTTGCTCAGGCATGTAGTCTCGCAGGAGCCGGTAACTGGAACGCCCTTCACGGCCAAATCCCATTATAGCGACCTTCTTCCCGGCCAGTAATCCCGTAATAAATTTCTTCATGCCAAAGCCGATTTAAGGATATGGAGGAACTCCTGCAGCAGGAAGTGATCGGAATGAAGCCTGTGCAATATTTTTTCGGGATCGTCCTTTGAGTGATCGTTGCAAACAGAGGAGTTGCTGTAGTAATCGATAAGCAGCGGCCATTTTTCCCTGGAATGCTGCCGGATGAAGAGCTGGAGAGCGGCATTCACTTCATCCAGCGTTCCTACACATTCGAAGGGTTTCACTTCATCGATGCCGGTCAGTTCCTTCAGGTACCGGATCATGCCGGGCTCTTCATACAGATTCTTTCCGAAAATGAGAACGAGCTCATTCAACGGGATAAAAGGACTCAGAATGATCCAGGCGAAAAGGCATTTGGGACAGTTACAACACCAGCTGTCGGTTTTGCTACCGGCATTGCAGCTCTTGAATATCGGGTAGTACTTCACGTTCCGTGCGAACAGCATGGCGATCTGCAATTCACTCAAAGGCCGCAGGAAACTGAAGTAGTTAAAATCTGCTGAAATATACTCCCTGACGTAATCCCTGAAATCCTTCTCAAAATCGAGCGACTTGGAGTATTGGTGATTGATGTTGGTGCCGGGAACCGTAGGTTCATTGGCGCTCGATTCGTTGGACAAGGCAATGTGCCGGTTGCCTGTAAATGCGGCTGTAAGCAGTGTGTAGAATGCCAGAAGGGCCGAAAACGGTGTATGGCCATTCAGAAAGCCCTGTTCGTTCAGTTCCAGCAGCCTTGGGTCCAGCCGCCGGTTGATCTCAGCTATCATATTGTTGGAGAATCCGGCTTTGAAACAGGTTTCAAGGCTTGCTCCACGCGGATTCAGGATGAATGGCCGAAGATCATACTCGTTACGCAAGAGTTCCAGGCTAACGATGGAGTCCTTGCCGCCACCTACCGGTAACAGCACCGATTCACTCAGGTTGAATTGATGCGGTGTAAATCCTGTGCCCGTCGACTCAATGTTTATAAACTGATCAGGGTCAGCTTCAATCCCGTTCGTATAAAAAAACTCTCCCAGCCCTTGGTAATAAACTTTCTTCCAGAAAGATACCTGTCCTACCGAGAGTTTTCTGTCTTTAATGATGAGCAGAGGTGGACATGCTGCCTTCCAGTAACTGATCACCTCGATCAGACCGATATGGAAAAGGAGATCCTGTATCTCCGGCGAATGAACGAAGCTTTCGGTGGGCTTCTGCTTCATGAAAGGCTTCAATGGCAGGGTGAAACCGGGATTGAACCGGATCTTGTCAGCCAGATTGAAATGGTACTCTACCTGAATGCCTTTTGCATCAGAAGAAACATCAAAACCTTCGTAGATAAAGAATGGATATTCCTGACGGAACTTTCTGAATTTCTGGATACCAGTTGTCTGCATGGTTGTAAAGTCAACCTCCGGTAAGGATGGAAGGGGCGGACGGCGTGTAAAAGTACTATTTTGATCGCAATGAATGCATCGGTTTAACGTTATTCCATCAGACGCAAGGATTTGAACTCCGAATACATTATTTTTGTTATAGAATGCAGCAATAGTAAGGCGCAACACAGCGAAATGCAATGAAAAAGACTTTAGACCCGGCCAGTGGACGACTGTTGGTGAGTGAACCCTCGCTGACTGACCGTTTTTTTGCTCATTCTCTGGTATTGCTTGCGGAACATGACAAGGAAGGAAGTTTTGGCCTTATTATCAATAAGCCTTCTGATATCAAACTCAGTCAGATCACCGATGAATTTCCGGGATTTGATCCGAATATATACCTTGGCGGACCTGTCAAGATTGAAAACCTGTATTTTATCCATACCCGTGGCGAAGAGGTGGAAGGAAGTCTCCGGATCATGGAAGGGCTTTACTGGGGTGGAGACGTTCGAAAGATTAAAGCCCTGATTCGTCAAAAGAAACTATCTGAAAAAGAGATACGTTTCTTCATCGGGTATTCCGGATGGCAACCCAGCCAGCTGGAACGGGAACTCTCCGAAAATTCCTGGCTGGTGCTCGATACGTCTGCAGAAGAAGTCCTTAATACAACCTCTGAAAATAACTGGCGCAAGATCGTAATCTCTTTGGGAGAAGAATATGCCGCCTGGGTAAATTTCCCGGATGACCCGCAACTGAACTGAGGATCAACTTTTCGGAGTAACGATTATCTTTAAGCTGCATAGAGCGAAGAGCATAGGGCAGGGAGTTGTGAGATGTCATTCATGGCCATTTCCGCCAGATGGCGGATCATTCGTTGTCATTCATGGCCATTCATAGTCATTCGTTGTCATTCATGTCTTGATCTTTTATCTTTAGCCCTATTCTATACTTCATTGTCGAATCAGCTAATCAGCTAATCAGCTAATCAGCTAATTTACTAATTCTTAAATTCTCAAATTCTTAAATTCTCTCATTCTATCTTTTATCTTTTTAATTTTATCTTTTATCTTCACAAATACCTCTCATCCTTCACCATCGGCAGCTTCGCCAGTTTTTCCACTTCCACGCTCGGGAATCCGAATTCCTCCACCACCTTTCCCAGGATGAGGTAAACCCCTCTCCCTTTGAAGGGATAACTTTTCAGGGTCGGAGGGAAGTGAACCGTGTCGAAGAATTCCCCTTCGCTGTCGAAGAAGGTCCCGAAGTTCATGATCTCATTTTTGATGGTTCGCACATACTTGATGGTGACCAGCATGCCGACCATCCGTACCTGTTTCCCGACGCGATCCCGGAGGTCTCTGGCATTCAGCTCTCCCCGGTAGCTGGTCTGCAGCAATTGGAAGTAACTGAGTGTCACCGGAAAGTCGAGTAGCTCGATCTCATCAAAAGCATCTTCGCGGTCGGAGCGAACCAGTACCGGCAGTTCGAACCGGCGTGCAGGGGTGGTGAACAGCGCTCCGGTGGAAGGCGGGGGAGTGCTTTTACGGAGCAGGTTGTGTACTTCCCAGAGCAGTTGCTGCTTGGTTTTTCCGGTAAAGCGGAAAGCATTGAGCCGGATCAGGATGATGGCCTGTTCCAGCCCGACCGGAACACGGTTCGTGAAATCTTCCAGACTTTCAAAAACGCCGCCCCGGTCCCGCTCTTCAATAATGGCATGAGCCAACTGCGATTCCAGGTTGGCAACATGGACAAATCCTAACCAGATTGTGATACCGGTAAGCGAGGTGGTATACCGGCTATGGTTGACGCAGGGGAGCTCGATCTGTGCCCCGCAACGCCTTGCTTCATTTACGTAAACCCATGTACGGTAGAACCCTCCGAAATTGTTGATCACTGCAACCATGAACTCAATAGGATAATGAGCCTTCAGGTAGAGGCTCTGATAGCTCTCCACGGCAAAGGAGGCGGAATGGGCCTTGGAGAAGGAATAACCGGCAAAAGATTCTATCTGTCGCCAGACTTCTTTCGTAATATCTTCGGGATAGCCCTTCGATCGGCAGTTGCTGAAGAATTTATCCACGATCTTCTGAAACTCCACCCTCGAACGGAATTTTCCGCTCATGGCCCGGCGTAGCACATCGGCATCGGCCAGGTCCATACCGGCGAAGTGATGGCAGATCTTCAGCACATCCTCCTGATAAACCATCACACCGTAAGTCTCGCTGAGCTGCTCCTCCATAATGGGGTGTATGTACCTGAACTGTCCCGGATTGTGGAACCGCCAGATGTATTCCTTCATCATGCCGGAGCGGGCGACTCCCGGGCGGATAATGCTGCTGGCAGCCACCAGGGTCAGGTAGTTGTCGCATTTTAGCTTCGAAAGCAGTCCCCGCATGGCAGGACTTTCGATGTAAAAACAACCGATGGTCTCACTGATCCGCAGTTGCGACCGCACCTTTTCGTCTTTCTTGAAATCCTGCACCCGGTGGACATCCACCGTGATTCCACGGTTCTCCCGGATGATATCCGCGCACTCCCTGATGTGGCCAAGGCCCCGCTGACTGAGTATGTCGAGCTTTTCAAATCCCAGGTCTTCGGCTACGTACATATCCCATTGGGTGGTAGGGAAGGCTTTTGGCGGCATGTCAAGAGCCGTATAGCAGGTAAGCGGCTCTTCCGATATCAGCACTCCGCCGGCATGAATGCTCCGGATGTTGGGGAAATCGGTCATGCGGACGCCAAGGCTCATGATATGCCGGGCTATGTCGTTATTGTTCAGTGGATTGTTGGGCTCTTCAACCAGGATATCGATCTCTTCTTTTGGTAAGCCATATACTTTGCCCAGTTCACGGAGGATGGATTTCCCCTTGAATGTGCTGGTGGCACCAAGCAGAGCTGTGTGTTCTCGGCCGTAACGTTTGAAGATATAGTCAAAGACCTCGTCACGGTCTTTCCATGAATAATCAATGTCGAAGTCCGGAGGACTGCTGCGTTTCGGATTCAGGAAGCGTTCGAAATAAAGATTCAGTTCGATGGGGTCCACATCGGTAATGCGCAGGCAGTAGGCGACAATGCTGTTGGCACCGCTGCCGCGGCCTACATGATAAAAACCACGGCTCATGGTATACCGGATGATGTCCCAGGTGATCAGGAAATAGGCTGAGAATCCCAGCCGGTCGATGATTTCCAGTTCGTGCTTAACCCGCCGGAGCGCTTCCTTGTCCTTCCTGCCGTACCGGTAATACAGGCCGTCCATGGTGAGCTTCTCCAGCAACAGCCTGTCATCGTAAGCGCTGGCAGAGAACAGCTTCTTGTTCTTCACGGTCTTGAAGTCAAAGCCGATGGAACAACGATCTAACAGCCGGTTGGTATTTTGAAGGATATCCGGGTATTGACTGAATTGCTGTTTAAGCAGGACAGGAGGCGTAAGCATTTCGTCGGGGGCGGCGACCATTCCGGGCGTCAGCATGCTGAGCAACAGGTTGTTGTCGATGGCCCGCAGGTTTCGGTGCAGTTCGTATCCTTTTTCATCCGTGAAGGTGACGGAGCTGAGGTTAACCAGCTTTTCCTGCCGGTGCCGGTAATCCGACGACAGCAGCAGGCTGAGTTCCTGAGTCCGGATGCCGGTGAATTCATTGTCGCGCAGTTCCGAAGGACAAAATCTGCCGAAGGGATAGATGAAATAACAGTTGCTGAATACCGGCGGACGGTCGGGGAGGGGCGTGCCGTTAATGTTGTGTCCGCTGAGGAAGTCGTTCAGTTCCTTAAATCCCTCGTTGTTTGCTGCGATCCCGATATAAAGCAGCCTGTTCCCGTCGCGGAACTCAATGCCCGCCACAGGCCTGACGCTTTTTTTGCCGCATTCCTGCACGAAATCTATGATGCCCATGCTGTTGTTGATATCGGTGAGTGCCAGCGTTCCGATTCCCAGATCCGAAGCCGACTGAACCAACCGGTCCAGCGGAAGTGTGCCGTAGCGAAGGCTGTAATAAGAGTGACAGTTGAGGTACATAGGGTGGAAGGCTTTGCGCCTAGGGCATGGGGCTTAGGGCTTGGCGGTGGTCATACAGTTGCCATACGATGGTCATACGATGGTCATACG
>CAZJCG010000005.1:77605-124306 GCA_964544545.1 uncultured Lentimicrobiaceae bacterium
GGTCATACGATGGTCATACGATGGTCATACGATGGTCATACGATGGTCATACGATAGTCATTCGGTGGTCATACAGTAGTCATACAATAGTCAGGCGGAGGACATAGGAAGCAGGCTGAGGAGAGGTCGGGGTTTCACTAATTTCGTTTGACGAAAGAGAGACTTAATCATTTTGTTGGTTCATGGGTTAGCTCTGATTTTGATTAGATATTAATCATTTATTTGATTACAATATAATCAATTATTCGATCTGTGACTATCGGAACC
Organism: uncultured Lentimicrobiaceae bacterium; assembly: GCA_964544545.1. Classification (GTDB taxonomy): domain Bacteria; phylum Bacteroidota; class Bacteroidia; order Bacteroidales; family UBA4417; genus UBA4417. The sequence continues at coordinate 77,873 of CAZJCG010000005.1, forward strand.
TTCCTTTTTTTGCATATATTTGATAGTTATTCTAAAGTGCTGATTTTGATATGAAAAGACGTGCTATCCCCATTTTCATAGTGCTGGCACCCATACTACTGATTGGCCAGACGAATGTCTATCATCCCATTCCCGAATCCGGGGCTATGTGGAGGGAGTATTTCGGTGGTTTCCAGGTGAATTGTCGGGATTATCAATTGACAGTAACAGATGACACAATAATTAATGGCAATGTATTCCATAAGCTGCAATACTATGGAGTAACGCACTGGGTTGATTATACAGGAAACTGTATGTCGCAGTTCTCCGGTCCCTATACCTATGAGTCCGGAGCGTACAGGAATGACAGCCTGAACAGGAAGGTATATTACTGGGATACATATTCAGGTGAACAATTGCTTTATGACTTTAACCTGGAGCTGAATGATCCATTACCTGAGTGTTTTGGATATCGGTATTCAGATGGAACAGATACAGCATATGTTTCATCAATTGATTCAGTGATGGTCAATGGACAGTATCACAAGCGTTTTGCTATATCCAACAGCTATTCAATTGATTATGTGTACCTGATCGAAGGAGTTGGGTCAACCTTCGGTTTCACAGCAAGTTTAACACCTCCGTTCGAATTCGGATCCAGCCTGATTTGTTTTCTGATCGATAGCGTGAGCGTATATTCAACTTATCCGGTTGAATGCAGCCTGGTGACCAGATTGGAGGAACCTGCTAAGAGCGCACAGTCATTCAATATTTATCCCAATCCCGTTAATGAAGGAAGTTGTGTACTGATCTTTCCGGAATCCCCAGATTCGTATGATGTAGAAGTGTTTGATCAATTGGGAAGAGAGGTTATACAACTAATGAAAGTCAGGTCAGGTGCAATTCTGGATATTAACAACCTGGATAACGGTATCTATTTTGCCCTGCTTTTTAAAAATGAACGACCAGATTGCCGGATAAAGATGATCATTGCCCGATAATATATTAATTTCAAGGTATACTGAATCTTAACAGGTTTGAGAAGCAAAGCTGATTAGATTCAGTAATACTGAGCGTGTTCCCAAAAAAACATTTTTGACCCGAAGGGTCCCCTTAGGGGCTAACCTGTTCAGCCGCAGTATAAATGCTAAAGAAACTATCACTTATTCTGATTCTGTTGCTGTTGTGCGAATTTATTGGTTTTTCTCAATGGATACCTGTAAATGGGATGGATGGAGATGAAGGGACCTGGATTGAACTTCAGGATTCAACACTTCTGTTTTCGGGATATGGTTCCGGAATCGCCTCAAGGAAAATTGGAGATACATCCTGGAGACAGATACTGAACCATAGCATTTGGTCTCTGCATGGAGTAGAAAACAAAGCTATTATCGGGTTTGAATCAATGGGTATTTGTCACCGTTCTTTTGATCAAGGGAATTCCTGGGAAACACTGGATATGATGATTATCAGTCCTTCCCGGTTTGAAGTAATTGACTCAGTAGTTTTTATTTCAGGTAGCACAGGGGTTTTTAAGTCATTGGATTACTGTTCAACCTGGATTCCATTGGTAAATGATTCATCGGGCTCAGAATATTACAGGATATATTCAGACTCTCATAACCTGTACTTTCATCGGTCTGCACTTACCAGCCTTTATATTTCCGGCGATTATGGCGCTACCTTCGACTCTGTACCGATGACGGGATTTCCAGGCTCGGCTTTCGATGTATCCGACATTTCTGCTTTTAATTTAAAGTACTGGCTTTGTTCACATTATGGGCTCTTTTGCTTTAATCCGGCATCACAATCCTGGGAGTTAATTTCAGATTCTCTGATTTTTAATTCTATGAACCAGATCGGAGACCAATTCTATGGTGCCGGCAAGGGTGTATGGAGATTGACCTCAGGGGAGGAAGAATGGGTGGATTGTTCATCTGGCCTGGGACTCGCATCTGTGAGTAATGTGACTGGTTCAGAGAACCGGATCTATTGCACAGGTAATACAGGTTGCTATTTTCTTGACGAAGACCAGCAATGGCAACGATATAACACTGGTCTGCATGGCTTTTATATCCGGAAAGTTTGCGCCCACGGAAATGAGGTATGGACTTGTACTCAGGACGAACTTTATTATTCCGGCGACAGGGGTAGCTCCTTTTCAAGGATCGATCATGATTTTGAAAATCAATTGGTAAGAGTAGCAGTCAATGATACTGCTGTTTACCTTGCCACTTCAGGGAATTTATTTGTTTCTCTTGATCACGGTGATACCTGGGAGAGCTTAACAACAGCCTTTCCTGTCACCAATCTTCAAATTTCTGATTTTGCGCTGGGATGCAAGTATATTTATCTGTATTGTTCAAATTACCCCCATGGATACTTCTACCGGAGCGAGTATTCGGATATTCAATGGGAATCATTGGATAATTCAATAGTAGCTAATGGGAGAGCCTTAACTGCAAGTGATAGTATCGTTTTAATCGGTGGCAACAGTTCCGGTAACCAGATTGGCGCTTATATTTCCCGGGAAAATGGAGAAAATATTTCACCGGTTGACCTTTATGCCCCTGGCCAGTATCCTGTTGCTGTGAAAGCTGTTGATAACAGGTTCTATCTTGCATCCGGAAATACTGTATTTTATTCTGAAGATGGTACTCTTTCCTGGGAATCCTCACAACTAGATAACCCTGTATTGATTTCTACTGATATTTCAGGTAACAGTGAATGTATAGCTGCCTGCGGATACATGTATGAATACACTCCACTGGTTACTTTGTCCTATGACCATGGCTTATCCTGGTATAATATCGGAACTGACCTGGCTGAATTGTTATCCAATGCCTTTACCTGTGTTGAAATATCCGGGAACCGGTTATTCCTTGGTTCTTGCTTCAACGGGCTCTGGTACCGGGATGATCTCTTAACAGGATTGAACCAGCCTGAACAAACACTGGAAAATTGCATGAAGATATGGCCTGTTCCTGCATCGGATCAGGTCAGCATTAAACTGGATACCGGGTATCCGTGTTGCGGGGATTTATGGATATCCGATATGTTGGGGAAGCCCCGGTCATGCTTAACCAATCTTATGCTGAATACCGGCTCGAATACCTTTGATATTGATGTTTCTGCTTTTCCTTCGGGAATTTATTTTGCCAGGTTTATCTCTGGCAACTTCAATTGTTCTTCCAGGTTTATTGTGCAGCACTAGCTCACTGAATAGCCGATTAATTGTTCAAACCGGGTTTTTAGAGGTTAACATGCAGATAAACATGTAGTTAAAATCTATTCTGAACCATTTGCCCACTGCTCTCTGCTCTCTGCTCTCTGCCCTCTGCTCTCTGCATCTTGTGCCGTGCTCATCACACTTCGTCTTCCTCTTCCTCATTATCATTCATTCCCACCGCCCGTACAATGACTTTCCGGCCATACCGCAGCCGCATCCTGTCGACGGCCTGGTAGAGGTTGATGAGTTCGGGCGTGTCGTCGAACAGGTCTATCTGCTGGGTTCCGGAGATCAGGTGGCTGAGCCGGACCCCGATGAGGCGTATCAGCATGCGGCGCTGGTACACCTTGCGGAACAGTTCCTTGGTAACCGGGATCAGCACATGGTCGAAGGAGGTATAGGGAATGCGCATCTGCATGGTATGGGTGTCGAAGTTGGAATAGCGGATCTTCACCGTGACGCAGGAGGTGAGCTTTTGCTTTTTGCGGAGTGTGAAGGCAATTTTCTCCACCATGCTTACCAGCAGGTCGTTGATCATATGGATATCGATGGTGTCCTGGTCGAAGGTGCACTCGGTGCTGATGCTTTTCCGCTCGGAATAGGGAATCACCGGAGTAGGGTCGATGCCGTTTGCCTTTTTCCAGATCACCAGCCCGTTCTGCCCCAGCACCTTCTCCACCATTTCGGGAGGGACACGGCTCAGGGTTTCGATGGTGGCAATGCCCATGGATCGCAACAGCCGGAAGGTCTTGTCGCCGATGCCGGGAATTTTGCTTATGGAGAGCGGCGCCAGGAACGGTACCACCCGGTCGGCAAGAACTTCCAGTTCACCATTGGGCTTGGCCTCACCGGTAGCGATCTTGCATACCGTTTTGTTCACCGAGAGACCGAAGGAGATGGGAAGACCGCTTTCGTTAATGATGGTCTGCCGCAGTTCATGCGTCCATTTCATGCTGCCGAAAAAGCGGTCCATGCCGGTGATATCCAGGTAGTGCTCGTCGATGCTGGCCTTCTCATATACCGGGGCACGTTCGGCGATGATGGAAGTAACCAGGTTGGAGTATTTGGTATACTGCTCCATATCTCCCCGCACGATGATGGCATCGGGACAGAGGATGCGGGCCATCTTCATGGGCATGGCAGAATGTACCCCGTAATGCCGCGCTTCATAGCTGCAACTCGATACCACGCTGCGGTCGGAAAAGCCTCCCACAATCACCGGCCTGCCGATGAGCTTGCTGTTCATCAGTCTCTCGACTGCCACGAAAAAGGTGTCGAGGTCAAAATGAACGATGGTGGAGGACGCGGGGAGCATAGGGCTTAGGGCTTAGGGCTTAGAGCATAGGGCGAAGGGCAGAGTCAATCAGTTGTCAGTCAATTGTAATTCAATTGTAATTCAATAGTCATTCGTAGTCATTCATAGTTAGTTCTTGCCTTTTATCTTTTGCCTTTTATCTTTTGCCTTTTATCTTTTGTCTTTTATCTTTTTCCTTTTGTCTTTTGTCTTTAATCAGCTGAGGGCGTAGGGCTTAGGGCAGGGAGTACGTTGTCATTCATTGTCATTTCCGCCGACTGGCGGATCATTCATGGTCAGTTCTTTTATCTTTTTCCTTTTGTCTTTTGTCTTTAATCAGCTGAGGGCGTAGGGCTTAGGGCAGGGAGTACGTTGTCATTCTTAGTCATTCATAGTAATTCATTGTCATTCATCGTCAAATCAGCTAATCAGCTAATCAACTAATCACCGAATCGTCGAATTAGCTAATTAGTTAATTAACTAATTCTCAAATTCTCATCCCACCTTTTATCTTTTTCCTTTTATCTTTTATCTTCTAAAGACAGTTGGCAGGTCAGTGTTTCGGTTTTCATTTTTTTTTGAAAAAAATTTAAGCTGTTTTGTGTAACTGCCTCAAAATTGCAGTATCTTTGATCAAAAAATGATCAAAAGTGTGATTACAATATAATCAAATTATCAATACGAAAGCAGGATGAGCGAAAATATTTTTGGACCGAACATTAAGTTATTGCGTAACCGGCGGGGACGCACCCAGGACGATGTGGCAGTGGCGCTTGATATGAAACGGTCAACCGTGAGCGGGTATGAAAATGGGGTGGCCGAGCCCGGAATCGAAGCCCTGCTTGCCTTTTCGGGCTATTATAAGATCGCCGTGGATACCTTGTTAAAGGTAGATCTCTCCAAACTTCCGGAAAGCGAACTCCTGCAACTGGAACGGGGCTATGATGTGTTCCTCACCGGCAGTAAACTTCGGGTCCTTTCAACTACCGTGAACAGCGGGAACAATGAGAATATCGAACTGGTGAACCACAAGGCTTCGGCCGGATACCGCACAGGCTTTGCCGATCCCGAATACATCCGTGTACTGCCTACCTTCCAGCTGCCATTCCTTTCGTCGGAACGGAAATACCGTACCTTCCAGATCAATGGCGACTCAATGCTTCCTATACCCGACGGCTCCTGGGTGACCGGTGAATTCGTCCAGAACTGGAAACTGCTTCGCGACGGACATGCTTACATAATACTTACCCTGGAGGACGGCATCATGTTCAAGATCGTGGAGGACCGCATCGAAAGTGAAGGCCGCCTCAGGCTTCACTCCCTCAACCCGCTCTATGATCCCTATTTCGTTGATATAAAGGATATCCGTGAGATCTGGAAATTCATTCACTATATCAGCGCCGAACTGCCTGAACCCAATCTTCCGAAAAATGAATTTGCCAGTTCCATTGCCAGCCTGAAAAAGGAAATGGCTGAGATCAAATCCCGGTTAAAGCAAGGTAAACTCTTTGAGGAATAGAACCTTTTTATATACTAAATTGTTATCCTGATTCAAAGTAGAAATTGACAAAATGAGTTTTTCTTCCTGATATTTTTCTGAAATATGCTGTCAGATCCTGCTTATCTTTGTTATAGAAAAAGGATAACAGTCAATCGTGTGACCAGGTAGTCAGGGTAGGTGACGGATGAGAATATCCGGCGGACTCCTCCGGAGATAACTTAGGGCAGACCACACGGTGATTGAGAATATTAACCCTCTAATCTTCTTAATGATTCGTCCCATGAAAAAGATGCTACTCACGATCATCGCCTGCCTTTCAATCCTGGCAGTGAAGCCGCAGTCGGTACTGTATTACAACTTCCTCAATTCACTCAATGAAGTCGGAGGTGCAGGCCCGGCACTCACCGTTCTGGGAACGCAGGGAAGTTATGTAACCGATACCCTGAACGAAATCGGAAGCACTGATAAGACTGTTTATCGTTTTGAAAAGAACAGCGGTGTTCAATTCAACAATGTTGCTGCCGGTAACTTTATCGGCGAAAGCTATACCATCGAGCTCTATTTTGTATTCGATGAACTTAGCAGTTGGAAAAGGGTAGTTGATTGGAAAAACCGGAAGACCGACTGGGGAGCCTATGTTTATTACGGACAGTTAAACTTTTACAACATCCTGTATAGCCAGGAAGCTCCTGTCGCCGAAGGTGAATATACTTACTACGTCATTACACGCGATGCAGCCACCAAAGAACTTAATATCTATACCGATGCAGAAGTAGAGATCAATTTTACCGACAATAATGGGGATGCTCTTATCGATGGCGACGGAGTCCTGAATTTCTTCTACGATGACCTGTCCGTACCGAATGAAGCATCCTCCGGTGCCGTCGCAATGCTGAAGCTGTACAATTATGCTCTTGATTCCACTGCCATCCGGACAACCTGGAATTCCTTAGGCAGCAGTGTGTTTGGGATTAATGACGCTCCTGATGCCCTGAAATTCAGCGTATATCCCAATCCTGCATCATCCTTTGTTAAGGTTGATCTTTCCGGATTTCCCACCGGCCAGGAGCTCCAATGGAAGATCTTTGATATCAGCGGAAAACCCTTGCGTTCAGGAATTGTCCATAGTACGGAATCGCAGTTGACAATCCCCGTATCTTCTCTGGCTGGTGGACTTTACAACTTTCAGCTTAGCGGAAGGAACCGCGTAATGTCAACCAGATTTATTGTGAAGTAGGAATTATAAACCGGCAATATCCTTTAGTGGATTGGTTACCAGCTAATCCCGGTACTGCCTGCTTTCCGGCTAAAAGTCACCATCTGTACCTGCTGGGTGTATTTCCGTGCATACGTGTACAACGGATCAGAGTCCGACAGCGAGGTAAGCAGGTCGATTGTCCTGTTTTCGGCTTTGACAGTATTGCCATCGACCTTCAACTCCAGGTTGCCATCGAATCCATGCAAAACAAGGGCGATCTTGTTAAACCGGCTCTGATAGGGACCTTCCTGATCTTCAACAGTTATCATCTGGTGATACGGATCAAAGCGGTACAACTGGGTCATGAATTTCCCGGACTCATTCTCCAGAGTGATTCCGTCATCTTCATAATAGAGGAACTCTGACTTATCATGCCCCCTGTAGATATGCACGAAGAGGGTGTCGGATGCTTTTTCAGATGTACTCTGCACCGGTGACTGCATGGGTATTATACTTCCGCCCTTTGCGAATACCGGCAACTTGTCAACCGGGCATTCAATCATGATTTCCTGGTTGCCGGCATACTGCTTTCCGGTGAAGAAGTCGAACCAGTCTCCTTTCGGGAGGTAAACTTTGGTGATCTGTGTATTGCTTTCCACCGGGGCAACCAGAATCGACGGGCCAAACAGGTATTCCTGCTGGTAAGCTATATACCAGCATTTTTCATCAAAGGTCTGGTCGATCACCAGGGAACGGCTTACCGGTATGCCGGTGGTATGTGCTTCATAGAATGCCGAATAGAGGTAGGGAAGAATCTTATAGCGAAGGGTAATGTAATTCCTGGAGTAGTTTTCGGTGAAAGGACCGTACGTCCAGGGCTCCGACTTCTTAAAATCATAATGCTTATGCACCCTGAAAAACGGAGTGAAGCTGCCTATTGAGATCCAGCGCGTAAAAAGGTCAGAACTGACGTCGCCCTCCATGAATCCGCCCACATCCACGCCGCAGTATGGCATTCCGCTGATCCCGAGAGAATTGACCAGTCTGCACCCCAGCATCATATGGGCATCGCTGGCAACATTATCGCCGGTCCAGATGGCTGTATAGCGCTGCGCTCCTGAAAAGGCGGCGCGGGTGAGGACCAGCGGCCTTTTATTCATGAGTTTCCGTGTTCCTTCGTAGGTGCTTCGAGCCATCAACAGGCCGTACACGTTTTTGCCTTCCCGGTAAGAGGCGCCTTTCCCTTCCCAGTCAAAGCGAACGATAGAGGCTGTCCTGCCGCCGCCCCAGGAGGCAACTTCGTTCATGTCGTTCCAGAAGCCGGTGAGGCCGGTTTCCACATTGGCCTTGAACTTATCTCCCCACCATTGCCGGGCTGCAGGATTCGTAAAATCAGGGAAGTTGCACCAGCCGGGCCATACCTGTGCCGTATAATGGGTGCCGTCAGGATATTTCAGGAACATATCCTTTTTTATTCCGTCTTCATAGGCTTCATACCCTTTTTCCACCTTAATGCCCGGATCGATGATCACGGCAGTATGAATCCCGTATTTTTTCAGCTGGTCCACCATTGTTTTGGGTTCGGGAAACCTTTGCGGGTGCCAGGTGAAGACCTTGTAGGCATCCATATAATGAATATCCAGGTAGATGACGTCAAGCGGGATCTTCTTTTCCCGGAAGGTCTTTGCCAGGTTAACTACCTCCGAATCCGGGAAATAGCTCCAACGGCTCTGCTGATAGCCGAGTCCCCAGATGGGCGGCATTGGCATCCTGCCGGTCAGCCAGGTGTAATTTTCAATAATCCGCGATACGGTATTCCCCCCGACAAAGTAATAGTTCATTTCCCCGGCATCGGCGCCGAATGAGCTGAAACGGTCGTTGGAAGCCCCGAAGTTGAAATAGCTTTTGTGGGAGTTATCGAAAAAGATCCCGTACGATACCCCGTTATGGATTCCGATATAGAAAGGGAAAGTCGCATAGATCGGATCCTGGTTAAGGGTGTAACCGGGTGTGTCTGAGTTCCAGTTCGTGTACCCCTCGCCCCGCCTGTCCAGATTACCGGTCTTTTCACCCAGACCAATAAACTTCTCTCCATCCTGCAACTTCTTGTATGTGGTGACCTCTTCGCCCACCCAACTGGTTCCAAAGGTGTCATCTTCGTTGAGCAGCCTTCCCCGGCAGTCTTTCACAACAAATCGGACCGGCTTTTTACTGATCTCCAGCAACAGGGAATCCGTCCGGACAGAAAGAAAGGAAGTCGTTTCCTCTGTCTTAAAGTTGCACGACCGGGGCTCGGCAATAACTGCATACGAAAAATCGACTCCCGGGTTGTCTTTCACGACCCTGATCCGGATAATTTCCGGGCTATAGACAGTCACGACGGCGGTGCCATTGGTAGTGGACAACGTTAGCGTCTGGTTTGTCTTGCTGATCTTTTTCAGGTTCCCAAGACTATTGTCGGGATATTGTTGTGCCCGGGCGGCCGGCAATTCCAGCGCGATGAGCAGAATGAAGAGAAATCGCTTCATGATGAAACAGAAGGTTTTGGTTATGATGTAGACTACCACAAAACTCGTTAAAATCTCCTGAAACTAGCCATTTTTTCCGAGATTTGCTAACTAATCCTTCTGGAAATGCAGAGTATCTATTCGAAAATCGAAGAACTGATTGCTGCCAACACACCTGCCGCTATCTGCATTGTTACGGGAACGGCTGGTTCTACTCCGCGTAAGACTGGAGCAAAGATGATCGTGTATGCCGATGGTTCGATTTACGGAACCATTGGGGGTGGCGCGATCGAAAAGAGGGTCATTGAGAAAGCCGTTGAGCAGCTGGTAAAAGGTTATCCGGAAAAATATCTCTTCGATCTGGAAGAGGAGCTGGCTATGCATTGTGGCGGTACCATGGAGGTTTTCATTGAACCCTTGGCACTGCGACCGCCGTTGTACATTTTCGGGGGCGGACATATAGGCAGTGTGCTGGCGCGTTTTGCCTGTGAGCTGGATTTTAGCGCTCATGTGATCGATCCACGGCCGGAAGTGTTTGAGAATAATGCTTTTGAAGGCTGTACCTGCATTCGTAAAGACTATTTCGAGGCCATCGAGGAGATCGGTTTCACCCCGGCGGCTTTCATCGTGATCGTTACCCCGCGACACCTTTACGATGAAGACATCCTTGCCAGGGTTGCCCATAAGCCGCATACCTATATCGGCATGATCGGAAGTCAGCGCAAAGTGGCCTTGCTGAAGGAGCGTTTCCTGAAAGAAGGGCTCATGACCCGGGAGGAACTGGATGCCATCGATATGCCTGTCGGATTGAAAATGAAAGCAGAAACGCCTCAGGAAATTGCCATTAGCATCCTGGCCCGGCTGATAGATGTGAGAAATGGAGGAAAGGTGGGGGAAAATAAAGATAAAAGATAAAGGTAAAAAGATAAAAGATAAAATTTGGGAATTTGGGAATTAGGTAATTAGTTAATTCGGTAATTAACTGATTAGCCGATGAAAATAATAGTGGCTGGTTTTATACTGAATCTTGACAGGTTTGCCCCAAAGGCACGAAGTGCTCCTTCGGAGGGACCCTTCAGGTCGAAGCAAAACTGATTAGATTCAGTGATACTGAGCATGATACCATTAAAGTGATTCAACCCGGATAGTCCCCTGTTGGGCAAACTTGTTCTGTCGAAGTATGCATTACCTTTCGCTATCCGGGTTCTCGCAGATGACGCTGATGTAAACGCAGATCTACGCTGATAGCATGGTATTTTCTGCGGTGATCTGCGCTATTTTTCTGCGGAATCTGCGAGAAACAATACAATGGAAGATAAAAGAAAGAATTTGGGAATTTGGGAATTTAAGAATTCGTTATTAGCTAATTAGCTAATTCGACAATTGAATTTCAACTTTGTCCCCATGCTCCTGCTACTTAAAGATAAAGAGACGTAGAAAAGCGAGAAATACCTGTCCCGTATCCCTGCCGTCATCCGAAAAGAATTATAAATTAAAAAACAGAACATTATGAATGATATCTATGAAAAAATTGCCGGATTGGCTTCGAAATATGCAGACTACACGGCTGAGAACCTGTCGAAGCTGGTCAGGATCAAGTCGATGAGCCTGGGTGAGAAAGCAGTGGCGGAGGAATTGAGGCGGCAGATGCTGGAAGCCGGGTTCGATGAAGCCAGAATCGACGGACTTGGCAACGTGGTTGGAAGGATTGGCAATGGCAAAAAAATACTTGCTTTCGACGGACATATCGACACCGTTGATGTAGGCAATGCAGCAAACTGGACCTTTGACCCCTTCTCGGGAGATATCCGCGATGACTTTGTACATGGCCGCGGAACCGTTGACCAGAAGGGCGGGCCGGCATCATTCGTCACTGCCGGACGGATCCTGAAAGAACTTGGCTTTGACCGCGATTACACAATCCTGTTCACGGGATCAGTAATTGAAGAAGACTGCGACGGGCTTTGCTGGAAGTATCTGGTGGAAGAGGAGAAGGTGAAACCGGATTTTGTCGTGATCACCGAACCTACCAACCTGAACATCTATCGCGGGCATCGCGGCAGGATGGAGATTGAAGTGAGCTTCAAAGGCGTTTCTTCGCACGGCTCTGCTCCGGAGAGAGGTAAGAATGCCATCTACATGGCTTCAAAAGCCTGCCTCGAAATTGAAAAGCTGAATGAACGTCTGACATCAGATCCGTTCCTGGGCAAGGGGAGTGTTACCATTTCAGAGATTGTGTCGGGCAGTCCTTCCCTCTGTGCCGTTGCCGATTATGCAAGAATACACCTGGACCGCCGGCTTACCTGGGGCGAGACAAAAGAGTCTGCAGTGGCTGACATCCGTGAGATCGTCAGGGAGATGGATGCCGAAATAGAAGTGCTTCGTTATGAGGAAACATCCTACACCGGATTGAGGTATGGCATGGAGAAATACTATCCCACCTGGAAGATCGAAGAAAATCACCCGCTTGTTCAGGCCGGAGAAAGTGCATTTCAGGGATTGTTCGGCAAGGCTCCGCTGGTCGACAAATGGACATTCTCCACGAACGGCGTGACCATCAACGGATACTACGGTATCCCATGTATCGGATTTGGTCCCGGAAACGAAGTACTTGCACATGCCCCCAACGAAAAGGTTCCGGTGAGTGACCTGGTGGCTGCTTCTGCATTTTATGCTGCGCTGGCTTATACGATCTCATAAATGGTATGTGCAACTGGCTGTGAAATGCTGATGCTGAACACGGTAAAAATCCGGCATGAACAATAACGAGTCATTTGGCAGTCTGGAAGGCCGATAGGAAAATTTGAACAGATACAATTCCCATGAATATGAATTTCGAACAGTACCTGCAAAAGCTTGCAACATTATCCTCCTCCATGTACCGGAAAGACTTCCTGCTTACCTGGGAGAAAACGACAGAGGAACTGGAGACGATCCTTACGGTGGCTGAGGCTCTCAAGTATCTGAGGGATCATAACATCTCCGCACGCCTCTTTGATTCCGGACTGGCAATTTCGCAGTTCCGCGACAATTCCACGAGGACACGCTTTTCCTTTGCATCGGCTGCCAACCTGCTCGGGCTTGCCGTTCAGGATCTGGATGAAGGCAAGTCGCAGATCGCCCATGGCGAAACCGTCCGCGAAACCTCGGCCATGATTTCCTTCATGAGCGACATCATCGGCATTCGCGACGATATGTACCTCGGCGCAGGTAATGCCTATATGCGGGAGGTGGGAGCAGCGCTCGACGAGGCATATGCCGATGGCGTCCTTGCCCAGCGTCCCGGCATCGTGAACCTGCAATGCGACATCGACCATCCGACCCAGAGTATGGCCGACCTGCTGCACCTGAAAAACGTCTTCGGCTCCCTCGAAAACCTGAAGGGCAGGAAGATTGCCATGACCTGGGCCTATTCGCCCAGCTATGGAAAACCCCTGTCGGTGCCGCAGGGGATCATCGGACTGATGACCCGTTTCGGTATGAAGGTCGACCTTGCTTATCCCGAAGGTTACGGATTGATCCCTGAAGTGGTGGAGTTGGCCGGGAAGCATGCTTCGGCAAGCGGAGGCAGTTTCCGGGTGGTTAACTCAATGGAAGAGGCTTTCAGGGATGCTGACATCGTCTACCCTAAGAGTTGGGCGCCTTTCCATGTGATGGAGAGAAGGACGGATCTGCTCAGGAATAACGATCAGGAGGGGCTGAAAGCACTGGAAAAGGAATGCCTGGCTAACAATGCACATTTTAAAAACTGGGAGTGTACCGAAGATAAGATGAAGCTTTCCAGGGAAGGCAAAGCCCTTTACCTGCACTGCCTGCCTGCCGACATCTCCGGTGTGAGTTGCAGGGAAGGCGAGGTTGCGGCCTCTGTTTTTGACAGGTACAGGATTCCATTATACAAGCAGGCCGGCTTCAAACCCTACGTCATTGCCGCCATGATGCTGACCAATCGCTTCAAAGAACCGGCAGTAGTGCTTAAGGGATTGAAAAACAGGGGGCAGAGCAGGGTGTTTTAACGATTCTTCTTCCCGGAGTATGGTACTGATATCGGCTGATAAAGTTCCTGGAGATTTCGCAGATAAGGTTGCAGATGTCCGCAAATCAACAGGCTGAATACGATTCTCATTCATCTGTCTGCTGAACAACGCACTCTTTAGCGTAACCGGGATCGGGGCGTTACTAACAACGATTCTGTCGTTCGGACCGGTATTCATCAATCCGATATGGAATTCTTTAAGGATCTGTATTATTTCAGGTATACATCCTGAATAGACTTTTCAATAAAATCATTCATCTTCTTCCGGATTTCCGGCTGAGGCAGGTGTATGGTCCCGTCGGGCCGGGACGCGAAAGCCTTGTTGCTTCTTTTCTGAGTATTGTTGGCAATGCTTTCCAGCACACCGAGAAAAACGTCTATGTCCTTTTCGTTGTTCTCAATTCCCAGGCTGACCCTGACGAGCCCCGGCAGCATCAGTTTCGGGAACAGATAAACTATGGCCCCCTGAATCCATTCCAATCGTGGCGGGATCCTAAGCAGGCGTTTGATCATCATGTGGGCGCAATGACAACCGTAGCGTACGCCTATGCCTCCCTGAGTTGCCAGTTCGCGGGCGATAATGTTGGGCATGGGGTTTTTCAGTCCGAAAACAACGACGCCTCCCTTCCGGTGGAACCTCGGTGATTCCGGTTCCCGTATGCCATAAACCTTGACACCGTTTATACGGTTGAGTCCGGATAATAAGTGGGCAGTGAGTTTTTGCTCTTCTTCACGGATGAGGTCCAGGCCGATACGTTTCAGAAGCAGCAACGACTTGCCCAAGGCGGCAATACCTCCTATGTTTTCCTCACCGGAGGATTGAATGAGATCCAGCTCTTCCTTACTGAATTTCAGCATGCCCTTCTTTACTACCAGCACCCCTGTGCCAAAGGGGGCATATATCTTATGGGCTGAAAATGCCAGGTAGTCGGTATCAAGGCTTTCCATATCTACCTTGCGATGGGCTACGAGCTGGGCTGCATCCACAAGAAGTCTGGCGCCATAGCGGTGAACGATTTCGCTGATTGCGCTCAGGTCGTTAAAGGTGCCCAGTACATTCGATGCGCCGCTGACCGTTACCAGCCGGATCCGTTCATTGCCATGGGTGCCATCCTGGTTGTAGGCTTTCAACGTCGCCCTCAGATCGTTTATGTCCAGTATACCGTCGTCGTCGACCATCATCCGGATCTGCGCGAAGTGTTCGTTTTTTCGCCACGGAAGGTCATTGGAGGTGTGTTCAAGCAGTGTGTTCAGGACGACCGGACGATAATCCGGCTCCGGTTCCAGGCACAGGCTTTCAGCAACAAGGTTTATCGACTCGGTGGTATTGGAGGTGAATAGGATATCATAACCGGAAAGCGGTGCCCCCAGCAATCCGGAAATGATGGAACGCACCTCCCTGATGACATGCGGATAGTTTTCCGCAGGTAAGCGCAGCGCCTTGTAAAATGTTTCCCACACAGGGGTAAACGTGGGCGTGCTGGCTGCATTGTCGAGGTTAATAAAGTGCTTTTCACCTTCCACGGTAGGAACTAACTGTGTCCGTCCGATTGTTTTTTCAATCAGTTGTTCCAGCAACTCTTTGCCGGAGAGGTCGTCGATCTCGTCGCGGTTCAGCAGTTCATCCACCTGCACGGTTTTACGATCGACCTGCAGGAACCCGTCTCTGCCGTGAATCCAGATCAATTGCAGGGCAATTGCGAAAGCGATGATATTGATGATGGCAGGTGTCCCGGCTTCGTAGCGATCCGGAGCATTGGCCCTGACAATCCAGTTGCGTGAGACCAGTCGCGCAGTTCCTCCGCCGCTGAGAAAGGGAATACTGCCGGGTAATGAACTCCGCCTTGCAGCCAGGGCCCTTATGCCCAGAGGAAGTCCGATATCTTCGCTGGATACTACATGATAGCAGCCGGGTTTCATCCGTCTGGTGATCGCCTCAACGCGGCGGGGCGTGCAAAAGATCACTACATATTTGCCTTTGTCCAGTTTGAGGTATTCGAGGACGATTTCCCGGGCTTTTTCATACAGGCGGGTGGTAACAAGTGAATTGTGCCCGCTTCCGCGGTGAACGTTTGAGTAGGTTTGCAGCGCTATGAGAATTCCTTGTTTAAGCTGAGAGAAGATGGATTCAGACTGGTTATTTTCGGGACAAGGAGCGCTCATTCTTTGTGGATTGGAATAGTGAGTTGTGGTATTGTTATTCAAAGATATAAAGTTTGGGATAAAGTATACTGAATCTTAACAGGTTTGCCTTTGGACCCCGGGGGCAGATCTGTTCAGCCGCATTATAAGTAATAAAATACCGGTGTGAGCATCTTCACCTTTTTTCAGCGGGTAATGGGCGAGATTTCTGGTGCTATTACCAGACGTCCTGTTGAAAATACATGCAGATTCATTATATTTGAAGGAGGGATATGAAGGTTGATGAAATCAAGTGGCTTGTCATGAAAATGACGGGACCGACTGAAAAAAAGTAATCATTGATCCTGGCGTCAGCCAGGTGGCGAATCTGACCTTTAAAACGTTTATTGATGAAAAATTATCTTTCACTACCGTTTCTTTGTGCCTGGCTGGTTTTGAGCCTGAATGGCGCTTTCGCCCAGGTGAACACGGTTTCATCCGATAATGAATGGGACAAGCAACAGGTTGCCCTGGGTAAAACGATGGAGGCCGATTTCATCATCCGGCTGGGTGATGTCGATAACCTGGGATTCGGCTGGCCGGAAGGATTTGATCCATTCTGTGGCAGGATGACCGAATCGCACGAATATCCCTGGGAGCCTGATCCCCGCGATCTGCCCGGTTTTGACCGTATCCTGCTGTCCTCAAAGTTCACTCCTTCCGGTGAGTTTCCCTGTGGAGGCGACGGGTACTCGGGTAGTTTGGAACAGGCGCTTACCAAACCTGTAACATGGTCGTTACCAACTATTATTTTGCGTGGAGCCACGATCAGGGATGCCTTTTTTCAGATATTCATTGATGATTTCCAGGCGCCGTCGTTCTGCTCGAAATTCCAGTTGTTTATCAACGGAACCCGCTTTGCCGAGGGGGAGCGGATTCTGAACGCTATTGATCAGACCGGACCGGTCGGGAAACTGCTTACCGTGCCCATTCCGGAAGAGTTTTATGATCAACTGGCTTCAAAAGATGTCTGTACATTCAGGATTGAGGAGGTTACCGGCGCTGCCGACGGCTATGCGGTTGACTTTATCCGTTTGCTGGTGAACCGCAACCGCGGGAACACCTGCAAAGGCAATATCAGAGGACAGGTGGTCGATAAAAATACCGGACTTCCGATTCCCGGCGCCAGGGTATGGTCATCTGATAACAAAAGCGTAGTTGCGGACGGTGAAGGGATGTTCGGGCTGAAAGACATTCCAACCGGCTACGAGATCATAAGCGCTTCATCGCCGGGATATGCTGATGGCTTTGCTGCAGCTGACGTCGGCCAGGGTGACGAAAACCTCCTTGTAACTGTCTATCTTATTCCGGGCAGGCAGAGCGCGAAGTTTGGTAACAAGGAAATAGCTGTGGGTGAAACTGTAAATCTGAATACCATCCTCTTTGATCAGGGGAAGGCTGAACTGAAGCCTGAATCCAGGACGGAACTGGATAAAGTTGTGACCTTCCTGACGGAGAATAAAAGCGCAGAGGTCGAATTCTCGGGACATACTTCCTCCGAAGGAGAGGCAGGCTATAACCGTTCACTGTCGTATAAAAGGGTTAAGGCTTGCAAGGATTACATCCTTTCCCGTGGAATCGATGCCGGACGAATAATAGCTGTTGGTTTCGGTCCGGACCGGCCGGTTGCTCCCAACGACACGGAGACCAACCGGGCGAAGAATCGCAGGGTTGAGATGCGATTGGTTAAGCTATAAAGGTTGTCAGACAATAGTCATACAGTAGTCATTCGTAGTCATTCAGTAGCATAGAACTTAGTGCAAAGCGCATGGAGAAGGGGGCATACGATGGACATACGATAGTCAAACATAGTCATTCGGAGAAAATGGGTCAAGCAGCTGGACCGATCATTCTTAAATCCCCGGCTATCAGAACTCAGTATTTAGAAGACAAAAGATAAAAGTAAAAAGATAAAAGATGGGATGAGAATTTGAGAATCTGAGAATGTAAGAATGTGAGAATTAAAAAATTAGTTAATTAGTCAATTAGCTAATTCGACGATTCGGTGATTAGTTGATTAGCTGATTAGCTGATTTGACGATGAATGACAATGAATGATCCGCCAGCCGGCGGAAATGACGATGAATGACGATGAATGGCCATGAATTACTATGAATGACAAAGAATGACAACGTACTCCCTGCCCTAAGCCCTATGCTCTCTGCTGATTAAAGACAAAAGGCAAAAGATAAAAGAACTAACCATGAATGATCCGCCAACCGGCGTAAATGACAAATGAATGACAACTGTTTTGCAGATTCAATAGAATACAGCAAACCTATCCGTCCCACTCACAGATATTTAGTCTCAACCTCAAATCGAACATCTCTCTGGGAGCAGAGTAAAAAAGACTTCTGCCTGTCTATTTTTCAATCAGCAAATCTCCTGATCCATAGTAGCGATGCTCTGCATCCGGATTGTAGCTATAATAAATTCTGTAATAATTATCTGGGGCGATCGACTTATCCAACTGGAATGCTATATTTTGATTTTGAAGCTCCGGAAATTCTTTTACAACTTCCATATTGGGATTGACCAGTATCATCACAAGAGGCTCATTCAAGGATTGGTCAAAATGAAGAATAAAATTACCTGTAGTAGGATTGGGATAGGCAACCATGAACGCACCTCCTGTCCCGCAGTATGAATTCTCAGGGTAAAAGAGTTGTAATTCAGTGGTATTCAAATTGTTTCGGATGCACCAGTCAGTTTTATCTTCTGCATTCATTGGAGCTCCAAATGGATCTCTCATAGTGATAGCTGTAAAGTCCAGGATTGGTTGCCGTATCAGGGTGTCCGCTACCAGGATGCCATCGGAGAACTCAATACCACCCGGGAAAACCTCAAAATGAACAGTATGGTTCACCCGGTCATATTGAAGGGAACCTTGATCAGCATAGTATAAATGCTGCTGTGTCGCGTATGTACATCGGAATTTACCGTAGTCGGAGTCAAACAGGGTGTCGGTAATTGTGTATGTGGTGTTTAAAGTATCGGACAAAACAAAGACGAGTTCCTCTGTTAAGGAGTTTGCTACAAGTATTTCGCCCCAGCCGGTGCGGTAACTGGTGACATGTCCGATAGAATAGCCTTCATTATTCCGGTAATAGCCTGATTCTCCCGGGGCAATAATGGGTCTTTCGTTGGCATCGTTATCCTTGCAGGAAACAACGGATATAAGAAAAACGAGTTGCAGTAAAGGTAAATATAGGAAACGAATAGGGGTAAAGCTGTAATCAGTCGATTTTTTCATGATTGTTCAATAGGATTGTCAGTTTGTTACAACTTGAATAAGTATCGGGACATAGATTCTATCAAATATTCTATTGGTAATCCATAACCAACAGCTTAGTTGGTTGACCATAAAGGAAAAGTATCGAATAACTATTCTCTCCACTCATCCTCCACGATGGCATAGTGATATGCATCCACCCATTGTCCCCGGATTGGCAGGATTTTACGTCTGAGCCCTTCCCGGAGCATGCCGGCTTTCTCCAGGACCCGGATGGAACGCTCATTTCCAATGGCCACGCCTGCTTCCACCTTATGAAGGTTGAAGATTTTAATTCCGGCACTGACCAACGTTTTAGCCGTTTCGGTAGCATATCCGTTATACCAGAAAGCCGGATCGAGTTTGTAGAAAATTTCCCCCAGCCTGAATCTGTCGGCCGACAGGATCATTCCGGTCAATCCGATTGTTTGCTCCGTATCCCTGGTTTTAATGACCCATGCATAGAATTTCCGGGGTTGTGCATCTCGGCCTTCGATGAATTCACGCATCACTTCCCTTGTTTCGGCGAGATCTTTCGGCAGTCCGAGCGTATTGAACTCATCCACTTCGGGGATGGAATGGATACGGTGGACGTCCTCCAGATCATCCCAGTCAAACTCTTTCAGCCTTAATCGCTTCGATTCCAGGTTCATGCCGTTTTTGGTTAGGTTCATTTTCAAAGATCGGTATTTTTTACTGAATCTTAACAGGTTTGCCCCAAAGGTCCGAAGGCACAAAGAGTTCCTTCGGCGACTCCATTGGAGGGAGCCTGCCGGCTCGAGGCGGAGCTGTTTAGATTCGGTTATACTGAGCGTGCTCCCAAAAAACATTTTGACCCGAAGGGTCCCTCCGAAGGAGGGCAAACCTGCTCAGCCGCAGTATAAATACCTATTGCCGGTATTGCTGCTCAGGATCAGCGGTCTCTTTCCGGAATTCTGTGATTGCAGATGCAGCAGAGGCAGTTGCTTCATCCAGTTTTGCCTGCAGGTCTTTCATTCTGTGAAAACCTGCATCCTCAAGTTTGATTCTTTTTCCCAAAGCAGAAGGTCCAAGTTCGGTCTGTGTTAACTGTTTTAAAATCTCGGGCGTGATACCATGACCTGACAGGTCGCCGATTAATGATCCCCCGCCCAGAATTCCCGCCTTTTGTTCCGGCGTAAGATCCTGAAGGAAGCTGAGAATATCGGAAGATGAGTAATACGAGGTAACTTTATCCTGATTTTTCAGGGAGAGTTCCAGTGATTGGATTACATCAACCGGAACACCGGCGGCATTGTAAGTATATGTTTCAATGCCGCTTTCGAGGGCTGCTACCTGTGCCAGACCTCCTCCCAGTGAATGACCGCAGATAACAGCATTAATCTTGCAGCACCTGAGAAGCATGCCGGTTATTTGTGCATCCCGGTATTGAGTTGTCAGACTGCCGGAGGCGTTTGCAAAATTTGTCAACCAGTCATTAGAATTTGTTAGCGGATTTTCACTTCCCCTGAAAGCCAACACATACTCCCCGGAAACCGGATTGCGGTATAGCTGGGCAAAAAATCCACTTCCGTCGGAGTTGAAAGTGTTGATCACTTTTAATAGTTGTTGCAAGGCTGCATTGCCGGCAGCATCTTCCGGGCGCATCGGGCTGAAGCCAGTTTGGCCCACTATTCCAGGCTCATAGCAGTTTTCGCTGATAGTTCCCATCAATTGAGCTTTTTCCTTTTCCCGGAGCGTGATGGTCAACTCTTCTTCAGCCAGCCGGATGGCCTGCCGTAGAAACTCATTGTAAAGGTTGATGATGTTCATCTCATGGATACTGCGGCTGGCAAACAATGGATTCAGGCCGTTCTGGAGCGGGGGAAGAGAATATCCCGATAAGGCCTCAAACCTGTTCTGCATGAGTTGAATAAAGGTACCGCGCTTGCCGGAACTGAGATATGAATGGATGTCGCCGGAGATTCTGCTGACATAAATCTGCGCTGCTGAAGCTATTACGGCAGGAGGTAAAGGTGCTTCAAGAATTGTATTTTTTGGAACAGATTTTCTCAGCGACATTTTATGGGGCGGATTGTCGGTATAGCTCTTTTTCTTCTCAGTTATGGTATTGAGGGTCCCGGCTGGTAACGGTTTCACTTCGGTCGGGAGATATCTCTCCTCCTCAACGAACATCTCCATGTGATAATCGCCTTCGAAATCGGTGGAAGAAGGAGTCTCAATCCCTCCGGAATCATCTGTATCATGATCCCCGCCGGAGGAAGTGGTTCCTCCCGTATTTCCTCCTGTATTGCCCGGGCCCTGAATATTGATCTCAGGATTCTCATAGGTGGTGGATGTGCCATTTCCCCAAAAATCCTTGACCGTAGTGGAATGATCGTTTTTGTCTATCAGATCGCTCTGCGCATAAGAATGAGAGGCGAAAAGGATGAAAGTCAAGGTCAGAACCGGAATAAGCTTTCTCATGGGAGTGACATTTTATAGTATACTGCGGCTGAACAGATTTGCGAAATTTATTTTTCGGGACTTGCTCAGTATTACTGAATCTAATCAGCTTTGCTTCGACCTGAAGGGTCCCTCCGAAGGAGGGCAAACCTGTTAAGATTCAGTATACTTGAAACTGCCTGATGCCGGATTACTTTTGAATTTCAATCCCGCACTTTATATATGAAACCCGATCCTGAATTCCAGTTTCGGGGAAAAATTGTATTCCGTGCTTTCAATCATGAGCTTCTGCCCCCGGAAATAGTAACAAAAACCCAGGTTGGAAAAGCCGATATCCATATCTGCGGCCATCTTGACGCCCCAGTCGAACTGAGGCACCGGGATCCAAACCTGAAATTTGTGCTTCCCTCCCGAAAAGGTGAGTGTGGGAAGGAGATACAACGATATGCTGTTGTAGTTCTTATCGCAGAGGTAAAGGCCTGATGCGACTTCAACGCGCCCAACCCTGTTTTTCAACAATCCGGCGTCAGCGATATCATATCTCTTGTAAGCAATATTCAGAGGGACGCCTAAAAGGAGGACGCTTCCCGATCGTGCAACGTCTAATCCGTCGGAAATGATGTATGTCTTGGTATAATCGAGTCCCAGCGTATTGCGACTATAAAACTCAGCATTCTCTGAATTAACGGATGCACCGGCTCCCAGCAGGAAACAAAACCTTCTTTCCTGAGCATAGCTGTTCAGGGAGATCAGAATTGTCAGAGTTATGCTGATAATTGCTCTGTTCATTTTACCTGAAGAAGTTAAATCCGATTCCGTAGGAGAGAATGATGTTATCGCGGGTAAAATTAAATGCCGGAGCCTGCATGGTTAAGCGAAGGATGAGCCTGTGAAAAACGATCCCGGCGCCAATCTCAGGATTTGATTTCAGAATGGAAACAGAATTTGCACGTTTCTGCTGAACAACCCCGTATCCGACCGATAACAACATACCCTGCAGGAGTTTGTTGTATCCCAGAGAGGTTATCAGCAATCCAGGAGCATATTCTGATGCTTCCTGCTTTCCTGATTTAAGGAAACAACGGTTTGCAGCCACAGAGAAATAGATGCGGTTGACAGCCCCGATCGTGAATCCCTTCAGACTGTTGGCATCGGTAAGATAGGCAGTCAAAGGTACACGGTAGTAGTTATTGTACATGATATAAAATGGCTTGGGCCTGTATGCCATACCTACTCCGATTCCCATGTACAATGCCGGCCCCGAAGACCTGTCATCCTGATGGCCCAGGTTTGTATAGTATCTCAGGCCGGCATTTGCCGAAAAAGTGCGGCCGGCAACGATGAGCCCGATTTCGGGAGACAGGAGGTAGCGATCCTCATTCTTGTCATAGATCCTGCACTCCTGGGGGCTGAATCCGTTGAAAGAGATACTCCGGATTTCGGGCATCCTTTCGCGTCGCAAGCCGACTCCAGCTGATATGTAAAGCGATTTGTGAATATTTTTTACCACTCCCAGGCTGAGCGCTAATATCTGTTTCGATGAGTTGCTCGAAACAGCAGAGACTGTGCAGTTTTTATTGATCTCGTCAATGTTATTGGAAGATCTGAAATTCTCCCGGTTGGCTCTGGCTGAAAGGTAAAAGCCCCAAACATGCCGGCCTTCCCTGATCATGAACGCCTGCATTCCGCTGAGACCTTCAGGCGCGCCAGGACCGGATATTTCGTATTGAAAGGCTGAATAGAAGCGATCCAGGGCCTCGACCGGCTGTATGGCCTGTTTATAGTAATACTCAGCCAGGCTGAAGTTCCAGCTTTTGAGCACTCTTCTGCAATACTCATCAACATCCTTGTATTTTTCAATAAATCCGGCCAGTACCGAATAATCCTGACTGTCTTTGATTTTCAGCCATTCCTGACAGGCAGCCTTTTCCCGTATGATGACCCTGCCCAGCGAATCGTACGTATTCCTTGTTGCAGAATCATCCCTGCCAACACATTTATCACAGTACCTTGCAAGGTATGTGATCGCTTTGTCGTAATAAGCAGAGTACTTTTCAGGCAGGTTGGAAGCCAGTTCATAACAATTGATGGCAAGGAAATAATGAAGGTCACATTCCAGCATCCCGGATGGAAGTATTTCCATCGCCTCTTCATAGGTGCGGATATGAGCGAGGGTCCTGGCCTCACGAAAGGAGAGCGTATCGCCTGCCTTGTCGGCCTCCAGCAGGCTGATCACCGAGTCGGAAAACAGTTTAATGCTGCCGTTCGTTTGTCCGTGGGCATTGATGACCGGAAGCCCTGTCAGGAGAACAGATACAATGCGTATAATCCAATAGCGATGTCTCAGTTTCACAAGCCGGCAGGATTTAAGTTAGACAGGAACGTTAGTTAGCATCTGGGAATGCAACGAGGCATTGATTCAATATCCTGCAGAGGAATAATGCGATTCAAAGATGGGAAAAAGTTTTTCAGTCTACAACAATAATTAAAAAATTTTGTCATATCTATCCGCACCTGACAGGAAACGCGGATCTGCCATGGATAGGTTTTCCCTGAAAGCCTGTAAAGCAGGTCGGATTTCGGATATTTCTTTCAGGAACCTTTGCCCTGTAGTAGACAAACCGTTTGTAAGTCCGGTTGTTGGCTGCTTGTCGGATCAGATATCATATTCGTACTCTACTGAGCGTGCTCTCCAAAAAACATTTTGACCCGAAGGGTCCTTCCGAAGGATGGCAAACCTGCTAAGATCTGCTGATTTGAAGTAATGCTTAAAAATCTCTTAGCGACAGCTGCCTGATCTGAATTTTCATGATTTTACTGCGATACTGCTTTCAATCCGACAACGGAAAGAATCAGGGTCGAAAGGAAGAAAAGTCTCATGAATGTTGTTGGCTCCTTAAACACAAAAATCCCGATCAGCGCAGTCCCGGCAGCTCCAATGCCTGTCCAGACCGCATAGGCTGTTCCAATGGGCAGGGTCTGGGTCGCTTTCATCAACAGCGCCATGCTTATACAGAGTGTCACCACGAATCCTGCATACCACCCGTACATTTCAGTTCCTGTTGCGTCTTTTGCTTTCCCAAGGCAGAAGGCAAATGCTGCCTCAAAGAGACCCGCTATCGTTAGTATTATCCAGTTCATTTTAGTCAGTATGTTTTGTAAAATCTGCGGCCGGCGATCGGTATTGTCTGGCCTGAGGGTTCATGGAGATTGTAGTCTCATCCCGGCCCGACCGGGGAAAGGTGGTCGGTATTAACTAGCCTTTGGTTACGGCCAAACCAACATCCCGGTTGAAACCACGGCCAAATGTAGGCAAAATGCTGTTAGCGATGCCGGACAAAGCAGACTCCGGATCAGGCAACAGGGCATGTGTTAGAAGTTGGTTTTCTGTTAATTTTCCTCTCTGGTGACAAAAAGAGGACTTTGGATACAGAATCATTTCTGAATATGCGGAAATAGCTTTGGGCCTGTGGCTCCATCCGAAGGAGCACTTCGTGCCTTCAAATATTTATGCCAGGCCTATCGTAATTCAGCATTCTATTTTCGGCAGCTGTTGTATTCTTCATCCGAGACCGGTCCAATCCAGACAGCAGCATTCCTGTCGGCCTGAGTGGTAATGCCCAGGTGGACAAACTGACAGGTCGGAGTTGCACCGTGCCAATGAATTATCTCTGGTTTTATCTCTACTACATCGCCGGCTTGAAGCAATTGTGCGGGTTTGTCTTTTTCCTGATAATACCCC
The DNA here is from genome assembly GCA_964544545.1 of uncultured Lentimicrobiaceae bacterium. Taxonomy (GTDB): domain Bacteria; phylum Bacteroidota; class Bacteroidia; order Bacteroidales; family UBA4417; genus UBA4417. Next base: position 103,232 of record CAZJCG010000005.1, read on the forward strand.
TCGCCCGAAATACAGAGCAGTATCTGTCCGCCAGGATGTGAATGCCAGTAATTCCGGCTGCCCGGTTCAAAGGTCACATTATAGACCATTGCATCGAAGTCAGCAATATCGTTCGACAACATTTTAAGCCATGCTGTGCCAGTAAAAAAGGCTGTCACGATTTCGCCTTTAGGAAATATTTCGTTTGCTTTCATAGATTTTTTGCATAAAGTCATCCTGCCTGTTGCCAGATATTCAGTAGGGCTAGTCTAAACTATACTGTTGCTTTTTCGGTAAACGATAACATCAATCTCGGATGTCTCGGTAGAACTGAATCTAAGCAAAAATTGCTTCGCATTTTATTGAGATTCAGTACACCTTGAACCGAACATTATTTGAGATTCGTTTTGAAGAAACTTTCCAGTCTGTCAAAAGGAATCACATCGGTTTTGTCATATAAATCCACATGAACGGCACCCGGAATGATCATCAGTTCTTTGGGCTCACTGGCGGCTTTGTATGCATCCTCGCTAAAGTAGCGCGAGTGTGCGTTTTCGCCTGCGATAATTAATACCGGGCGGGGTGATATATCCTTGATATAGGTCATCAGCGGCATGTTCATAAACGACAGTGCATTGGTAGCGTTCCATGCCCCGTTTGAATTTAATGAACGGGGATGAAAACCCCGCGGGGTGCGGTAATAGTTGAAATAATCGACCAGAAATTGCGGATCGTTTCCTGTTAGTTTCTCAGGCAGGTTGCGGGGAGCCGGAGCCGGAGTTCCGTTCCTGGCATCTTCCCAGCGTTGCAAGCCCAGGCTTTCTAATGTTTGTGTCCGTTGTTCAGGAGTATTGGCATCGTAATAGCCTTTGGATATCACCCGCGACATATCGTACATGCTCGCTACCGCTACTGCTTTCATGCGTTTATCAACAGCCGCAGCGTTCAGGCCCATTCCGCCAAAACCACAAATGCCGATGATACCGATTTGGCTGCGGTTCACAAACGACTGCAATCCCAAAAAGTCCACTGCGGCGCTGAAATCTTCGGTGTTAATCTCCGGCGAAGCTAAGTTTCGGGGCTCACCTCCGCTTTCGCCGGTGTACGACGGATCGAAAGCAAGCGTGGCAAAACCGCGTTCAGCCATGGTTTGAGCGTACAGTCCCGATGATTGTTCTTTTACCGCTCCAAACGGTCCACTAATGGCCAAAGCTGCCAGGGGCTGATTGGTGCGGTTTTTAGGAAGGTATAAATCGCCTTTGAGTGTAATACCATAGCGGTTTTTGAATGTCACTTTCTGACGTGTAACTTTATCGCTGGACTGAAATGTATAGTGATCCGCTTGTTCTGCCTGATTCATTGTTGTTTTTTGTTGGGTTTGACTACGACCCTGACCGAAAAAGAGCAGAGTCAGGATTCCGAGGATTGCGAGTTTCTTCATACGATGGGATGGAATTGGGTTGCCGTTACAGTGCATTTTCCAGTACCGTTCTGATCATATCTCTGGTGTACAAATCGGTAGCACCCCAAATACCGGAAACGGCTGCCAATTTTTCAACCAGCACGGGAATATCTTTCGCGGGGATATTTCCTTCACTCAGTGTGACCGGTGCACCAATTTGGGAATACCAGTTTTTCAATGCTTTAATACCTGCGTCGGCCCCGTCAACATTGAACATTTCATTGGCAAAACGCTCAAACCGTTCGGGTAAAAATTGCTTTTGCCATTTCATCCAGGCCGGCATAATGATCGACAGACCGGCGCCATGTGCAATATTGTATTCTGCTGATAGGGTGTGTTCCAGGAAGTGCGTATCAAAGCGGTTATTTTCGACACCGCAGAAAGTTGTAAAGTTCAGTGCCTGTGTTGCGGCCCATGCAAATTCGGCACGTGCCTCGTAATTGTTTGCGTCAGACAGCAGGATCCCGGTGGTGCGCATCACTGTTTTCAGGATATTTTCAACATAACCGGCTAAATATTCAGGCAGGTATGTAGCAGAAAGGTACATATCAAGGCTATGGGCAAAAATGTCGGCTGCTGAATATGCCAGATAGTTGCTTGTGACTGTGGCCTGTAATTCAGGATTGATGACTGAAACAGTTGGAAATGTAGCAGTTCCGGCGAGACTGAATTTTTCTCTGGTCTCGTCCCTGGTTACAACGGCATAATTGTTCATCTCGCTGCCGGTTGCGGCCAGCGTCATGATGTCGAAAATTTTCAATGCTTTGTTGGGAACGGCTTTGTTAATAAAAAAATCCCAGACATCACCATCATAGGTTGCCCCGGCTGCAATTGATTTGGATGAATCAAGCACTGATCCGCCACCTACTGCTAAAACGGCTTCAAAGTTTTTCGATTTTGCTGTTTCTATTCCTTCATAAACCTTACTTAATAAGGGATTGCTTTGTACCCCGCCCAGAGATTCGAAGTTGATGCCGTTTGCGGATAGCGATCGGGCCACTTTGTCGAAAAGGCCTGTTGTCCTGATACGCTCAGAACCATAAACGAGCAATACCTTGGTAATGCCATATCCGGAAATATAGTTGCCTATGTTTTCTTCTTTTCCCTTGCCAAATTCGATGCGGACCGGATTGTAATAAGTGAAGTTTTTCATGCTATTAGCTTTGTCTGTTGAACGTTGAATTTTCGATGCAAATGTCGGCCGAATCATCATCCCTGAATTACCCGGATTGCGGAAGTACTTACCTTAATTCCGGATTGTAACTGTGCCGGGTAACTTGTTCAGAAATAGTTCCTTAAATTTGCATTGAAAATACTCAAGACGTAAAATATGAGTGAAGTGATCAGGATAAATACCGTTTCCGAATACAATAATCTGGTAGGTCAGGAAACCTTGCATCCGTTGGTTAGTGTGGTCGATTTTTCAAAAACTGAACCCTTCTGTTACTTCCGGATGCAAACGGGGTTGTATATGATCTTCCTGAAAGATGTGAAATGCGGGAATATGACCTATGGCATTGGCAATTACGATTACGAAGAAGGTACACTGCTGTTTTTGGCCCCTGGTCAGGTTTATGGTATAGCAAGCGAAGTAAAGGAAAAGGGCATAGGACAGGCACTTATTTTCCATCCCGATCTGATACATGGAACCTCATTGGGACGAACAATCAGGGATTACACATTTTTCTCGTATGAAGTAAATGAAGCATTGCATCTGTCAGCCAGGGAACGGGCAATTATCAACGATTGCCTGGACAAGATCGGTTACGAACTGGAACATGCAATCGATTCACACAGCAAAACGCTGATCGTTTCTTATATTGAACTATTTCTCAATTATTGCAGGCGTTTCTATGAGCGTCAGTTTGTGACCCGCAGCATTGTCAACAGGGATGTGCTGACAAGGTTTGAAAAGGTAATTGACGATTATTTTGCATCTGAAAGGCCCCTGGAATCCGGGTTACCTTCGGTTCGTTATTGTGCTGAGAAGTTGTTTCTGTCGCCAAGTTATCTGGGTGACCTTCTGAAAAAAGAAACCGGTAAGTCGGCTCAGGAAAATATCCAACTAAAAATGATTGAGGTTGCCAAAGCAAAGATTTACGAACCCGGCAAATCCATCAGCGAAATTGCTTATGAATTAGGTTTTAAGCATCCTCAGCATTTTACTCGGATGTTTAAGAAAAATACAGGTCTTTCTCCCAATGAATTCAGGACTTTGAACTGATCCCGGTCCTGTTGGTGAAACTGTTTCGGTACATCATAAATCAACAAACACTGCTAAGGGAAACATTGTCATCGGCTCAATGCACATACCAGTCTGGCATACACCCTGTTGCACATGAAGGAATGCATTTCCACCGCGATCAGCTCATCAGACTTTTGCGACTTGTTTAAGCACCCTTTCGGTAACCAGCTTGGAGCTGATGATGGCCATCGGCAGACCGGCGCCCGGAATCGTGGAGGCCCCTACATATAAAGTGTTTTTGAATTTTTCATCATAGTTCCTGGGTCTGAATGCACCGATCTGGCTCATGGTGTGCGACAATCCCAAACCGCTGCCCATGTACAGATTGAATTGCGATTGCCAGTCCTCAGGGGTGTATATGGTCCTTGAAATGATCTCAGGCTGAATATCCTGGCCGATCCGTTTCGAAAAGTCACTGATGATACTGTCGACGATCTTGTCACGGTCATCCCAGTTCTTCTTGAAAAGCAGGTTTGGCACCGGACACACAAAGAAGAGACTTTCGCAGCCATCGGGGGCGCATCCGGCATTGTGTTTCGATAAGACATTTACATAATAGTAAGGCTTTTCAGGAGTGTCGGGATTCTGCATCACCTGCCGGGCATATTCCTGGTAATTATTGCCCAGGTAATAATTATGATGATTTACCTGCGGCAATTTGCACTTTACACCGATGTAAAAGGTGAGGTATCCCATGGTCCAGTTCATTTTTTGCATGCGTTTTTCAGAGAAGGCTTTCCTTCGGAAAACCCTGCTCCTGAATACGGCTGCATCAGCATTGATCACGAAGATGTCGGCTCCCCACTTATGCCCTTTCTTGTCGACCAGGTACTCCAGCCGGTTATTATTTGCGATAAAGTCAACTATTTCTGTATTGTAAGTGATCTTTACCCCGGCTTTTTCAAGTTCGCCGATCAGTCCTTCCACGATCTTGTACATGCCGCCTTTCACATTGTAATAGCCGTCGTGACGGAATTCGGTAAACGAAAGCAGGGTGTACACTGCCATGGTATCAAAAGGCGTCCGGCCCAGGAAAAAGGCTACCAGCGATATGATCTGCCGGGCTTCCCTGGACGAGAAGTTCATCGTGACCTGTTTCCAGAAACTCCTGGTAAGGACCGGGAGGTGAACCGGATTGACACGCATGAGGGCAAGCAGGTATTGCAGAACCGAATCAAAGTTGTTCCGGATCACAATGTCAACCGTGTCGTCGAAAAGCCTGCCCGACTTCCGCAGGTATTTCTCCATCTTCTTTTCAAAGCCGGGTTCCACATTTGCAAACTGTGCTGCCAGCTTCCTGATATCCTTGTAGAGAAAGTAGGTTTTGGGATCGTTGCTGAAATTCACAGTATACAATGGGTCCAGCTCAACATATTCGAATGGCAGACGGATGCCGCAATCCCTTGCGAATTCTTCGAATTCATAGCTCATGCTGAAGAAACTCGGGCCCGTGTCGAAAGTGAAGCCGTCTTTGCGGATTTGGTTGAGCCGTCCGCCTGCCTGTGTGTTTTTTTCAAGGATCTCCACCCGGTAACCCTGCCGGGCAAGTCGAAGCCCCGTGGCCAGGCCGCCCAGACCGGCTCCGGTAATTAAAATCTTCTTTGTCATCGAATCTTTTTTATCAGGTTGGGGTACAACTCGTTCTTTACCCATAAAAAATTTGGTTCTATCTTTAAAATACGCTCATAGTATTGCCGGGCGGCTTTCAGGTTTCCGGTTTCCTCCAGGGCTTTCGCTATGGTCACTAACAGACTCAGGTAGTTCCAGTCTTCTTTAATGAATACCGGATTCGATTTCATGATCTTTTCAGCCTTTTGATAATACCGGATCGCCAGGATCCTGGAACCACCAAAAGCAGCAGGCATGTAATACTGCGCATTGGCATACTGTATGAATCCAAACGGATTGCTGCTGTCCTGTTTCATGGCCAGTTCGGCGGCAGATACGCTTTTGGGACCAAGAAAAGGGGCCTTCAGAACATTTAATCCGATCCTGAAACCATAAAAAGCAGACCTGTAGGAGTTAAAATAGGATGCTTTGTAAGATCGCCTTTCAAGTATTTCCAGGTTGTCTTCTGCAAGCTCCAGGTATTTCGACGCTTCCTCTTTCCTGTCGTTGCCGATACACCATCCGATATACCCGTACTGGTAATTGACCAGCTCAAGAATATATGGACTGGTTTTGTTCTTCTCCCACTGCATCACATCGATTGTTCTCTTCCATGCCTGCATGTTGTTGCCGATGTACGCCTGGTATATGGCCGTTTTATTTCCTGCAACGACAGATGCGGAAGCCAGCCATAACAGGAGAATAACTAACTGATATTTCGGCCTTTCCATGTGTATTGCTTCCTGATTGAATTCCTGATGGATTGAATGATCATGAGTCCCATCGACAACTGTTGTGGTACCAGATACAAGAGGTTTCTGCCAATGCTTTGCCTGCTCACCGCTGAAACCATGATGCGGATAAGGATAATTGCAGCTAAGTATGCCAGGGTAACTGCCGGGGACAAGGTGGTTATCACGGGAATAAATCCAAGCGTGGTTATTGACCAGAACGCGATTGCAAGGACGGTTGAACCTCCAAAGAACATCACTATGTTTTTTGAAAAGCCATGCACTGCTTCCGCGAAGTTTCCGTACATCCTGCAGGAGATATCACCTTCGCTGGCATGGCAGGAAACCTGGACTTTTTCCTGTTTGAGGTAGCGGATGATGGCAATATCTTCTACTTTTTTATCCCGGAAGTGCTTGTGCGGTGAATATTTCCTGTACACGGCAGCATCAAAAAGCATAAACTGTCCGTTGGCAGCCGAAAGGGAACTGTATTTTGCTTTACCGACCAGGATGAGGGGCAGGAGGGTTAGCAGGATATAATTCATGACAGGTACAGTGCTCCACTCGCCGGGGGTACACATAACCTGCCGGGGAAAGATGGAGAGCAATCCGGTCTTTCGTTCTTTGGCTTCTGCTAATACCTTACTGATGAAATCGTTGCCAATCCTGACATCGGCATCGATAAACATGAAAAACCTCCCACGGGCTTCCTCAGCCAGGTGATGACAGGCCCGGTTTTTCCCCAGCCAGCCCTCCTGAAGGCTATCAGAAACGAGCAACCTGACACGCGGATCTTTTGCTGCGGCTTGTCTCACTGTTTCGGCCGTGGAATCGGTGGATTCATCATCGAAAACCAGTATCTCGAGGTTGAAACAGGCTTGTTTCCGTAAATCTTCGAGCAGCCTGCCGATATTTTTTTCCTCATTACGGGCGGGGATGAGCACCGAAATCAGATCGTCCGGGATTTCAGCCGGTTTCAGCCGGTTGGGAAACAGCAGGTTTGCCAGCACTACCACGAATTGAAGGCCGGTGAAACATAAAACGATGACAGCCAGGTAAAACATCATTCGGTCAAGCGGGATTGCTGATCTGTACAACGGAGTAAAAACTGCCTGTAACTCTCCTCCAGGTTCTGCCACGAAACCTCCTTCTGTTCATATTCTTCAAAATAGATGAACAGGCTTGGTTTGCGGTGCGATAAATAATCGGTAAGATTAACTGCAAAAATTATCTGAACCTCATTCTTTACCAGGCTGAGGATTCGTTCCACACCTTTCTGAAAACGGGGCTGCAGTTGATGAACGGAGGTGAGCTCTCCCTGAGGAAACATAAGCAACAGGTTATCCGGATCGCCAAGCAGTTCAGCACTGTATGCGATACTTTCCAGAGCGCTGCGGGAATTTTTTCTTATGGAAAAGCCGCCGGCATAATTGAAATACCAGTGCCGGCGCAACTGTTCTTCCATCATCATGAAATAAAACTTCCGTCTGAAAAACTTTTCATTCAGATCCATTGCCCAGAACCCGTCCCACCAGGTGGTGTGATTGGAAATGAGCAATATGGGCAGGCCTTTTTCCCGGAAGGTTCCGTTGTAAATTACCCTATGGAAGTTCCTGCGCATGATCCAGCGGCCGTACCACCTGAAAAACGGGTAAATGATGAACTGATGCTTTGCCTTGAGTATCATGGAAGAAACAGTAACAGGATCAGGAAAAACAGAAACTGGCAGCTGATCACAACTATCGAAAGCGGATTAGAGGTTTTGACACCGGCCAGCTTCAGTATACCGCTGAAAAGGATCGAAATGACAAACCATGCCACATAATTCTGAACCGGCGCATGCCCAATAGTCCAGTGCCACATATCCGTCTTGGGGGCTACCTGTTCAAGCACAAGATCATATATCAGCATCAGGAAAGCGATGATCACAACCTGAAACAGATTGGGAAGACGGGTTCGTTCAACAACCCCGCTGAGCAAGTACATAAGCATAAGCCAATTGAGACCAATTACCAGGGGCGTATCGAATATCTTAAAGCCAAGACTGTTGCCATAGTAATAGTCTCCAAAGACCAGCCCTGTATTCACTCCGGCTGCCTCGATCAGAAAGCCTGACAGGAATATCAGCAGGAAGATCACTAACGTGACAGGGTGAAATGTTCCGGAATGGTAAATCCCCAGCACGACGGCATTGAGTAAAAGGAAGTAAGGGAAAAGGCTAAGGAAAAATGGCCTTGAAGATGGGACAAGCAATCCGGTGAGCCCAACCACGTAGAAGAGTACCACAAGCACTTTCACCGCTGGCAATGCTGCCGGTAACCGGACCTGGCTCGCGGGATCAGAATTCATATAGCGGTTTCCCATGATTCAACAGATTGATTACAAGCAGGTTGAATAGTATCAGACTGAAGCCGTACACAAAGTCTTCTGCCGGGATAGTGAGAACTCTCAAGCCCAGTATTTCATCCGGATTGTACCAGACCACCTCCTTCTCAATAAGGCTGCCGGTAAGTATTCCGTTGACTATCATAAACGGGATCAATATAATAAGAAAGGAAACATAAAACCGGCTGAGTTCACTTGTCTTATCGGCGAATGAAAGTAATAATGCCGCAGTCATGGCCCCGAACGCGTAAATGGTATAGGCTTTTTCCGTGTTGAAGGCGATTACCAGGATCGACGCCAGCAGGAGAGCGAGGGTGATTATTCTTTGTGTTGATTTTCCGGGATAGGCTTTCGGAAAGCTGAAGAAGAAAGCATAATGGATGAACAGACTGGCAAAAGGGATTGCCAGGAAAAATAAGCATTCTTCCAGAGGGATACCGGCAATGAGAAGGCCGGAGTGGTAGCGTTCGTTAAATCCCCACACGCCCAGGTTGTTGAATAATATGTCGAAAAGAATATAAATGAACGCAACGGCGATGATCGCCGGAAGCACCCTGTACCACTTCTGCCTGAAACGAAGCTTTTTATCAAAGCTAAGTGCGACGGGAACTGCGCATGATCCGGTTAACAGCAGTGCATAGAGCCACATAGATCAGGCATTGAAATAGCGTTTGTTGAAAACAAGCAGTCCGTAATTGTTGAAATCCTTCCTGTTCCTGGGTTTGTGATGTGCCCTGTGTGCGGCGATGATCGCCCTGGTGTACCGGTTGTTGTTTTTCTGCAGCAATGGCACCCTGAATCTCCTGTGATATACAATATCGTGAAGCAGGAAATAGGTGAGGCCATAAAGGGTAATGCCTGTCGCGATATACACCATCAGGTATTCCTGCATCGAAATGCCTGTGATCATAAGAATGATGGCCGGCAGAGCATAAATGAGAAAAAAGCGGTCGTTTTTCTCGAATCCCTTCTGTTTCCTGATTTCATCTTCAGGCCGCCGCGCATCATTGATATGATGATCCTTGTGCCATTCCCACAGGAAGCCATGCATCACGTACCGGTGATTCGACCATGCCACGAATTCCATGAAAAGATACGACAGTAACAGTGCCGACAAGTTGATTGCCATAGACCAGAGCGCTTGTTTTTGTTAGTGGTTCTTTATCTTCGTAAGCCAGACACTGCATCGTCCGGTTGATGTAAAAAGGTTTCCATTGCCCAATTATTTATGAAACCAGTTAAGATGCATGCAACAGTTAAACGACAATATCTTTCTGACAAACAGTATCACCGGTTATCTTCCGGTCAGATCATCCCTAATCCTGACAAAGTTTTCACCTTCAGCAGCAGGAATAGTTTTTTTGCGTTTGAAATGCGTATCCTTTTCATGATGACCAGCGAGGCCGGGGTGCGTTTGATCTTTTTCAGAAGGCTGAGATAATAGTAATATGCCACAAGCACCGCAACCCTGCTTCTTCCGGGCAACCGCTTTATTCCTTCGTAGGCCGCCCTGAAATCACTTTCAATGTCATCGATGATCTCCTGCTTTTTCCGTTCATCAAAATTTTGCTTATTCACTTCGGGAAAATAATAACGGTCCAGGTTTTCCATGTCATTCCTGAGGTCGCGAAGGAAGTTGACTTTCTGAAATGCCGATCCGAGTTTCATAGCCGGATGCTCCAGTTCTGCAAAAAGTGCATCGTTGCCGTTGCAGAACACTTTCAGGCACATCAGTCCTACCACGTCAGCCGAACCATAGATGTAACGGCTCATCTCCTCATGCGTATCATACGACTTTCTCTGCAGGTCATATCTCATGCTTTGAAGAAATGCCCGGATATAACCATCGGGGATGTTGAATTTTTTGACGGTCAGATGGAATGAATGCAACACCGGATTCAGGCTTATCCCGTCCTTGACGGCATCATCATAATCTGATTCAAATTTTGCCAGTAGCTGTGTTTTATCGTAATCGTGAAAGGAATCGACAATCTCGTCGGCAAACCTGACAAATCCGTATATGCTGAAGATGGACTTCCGGATTTCCTGATCGAACAGGCGTGCCGAAAAGTAAAACGAAGTGCTGAAATCCTTCGTTACCTGCTCCGAAACCCTGTAGGCTGTTTCGTTGAACGTTAAGACCGGTGATGATGAAGTTTTCAACAGTAGTTACAGTATTGATTATCTGGGTAAAGGTTGGGCTTTAGCCTCTGTGTATGAACTGGTAAAGCTATTTGTTCAAAGTAAAGATCTTCTGGGTAGTCCGAGTTGTTAATAGTTTGTGTTCAGCGAAACCGGTAAACTCCTGCCGTTCTGCCTGTTTACTCTAACTGAATTTTTTTTCATAGCAATAAACAAGTAATACACTGTTTTGTTTAATGATTTATAAAAATAAATAAACAAAAAAAATACAGTCCGGCACTTCATCAGTGTGTATGCTGTATGTTGATAAATATAATGAAAAATTCATCATGAAGAAAATCACGGACCAATCTTTCTACGACTTTACAGCCAGGAGTCTGCAGGGTAAAGAGATCAGCATGGCGGAATACAAGGGTAAAACAGTTCTGGTAGTTAATACTGCCAGTAAATGCGGACTTACTCCCCAGTTCAGGGGGCTGGAAAACCTTTATCAGAAGTACCGCGACAGGGGTCTGGTGATTCTGGGTTTCCCCTGTAACCAGTTCGCCAATCAGGAGCCCGGAGATGAGAAATCCATTTCGGAAGGATGTGTCCTGAACTACGGCGTTACCTTTCCGATGTTCTCAAAAGTTGATGTGAATGGTGCGGATGCGCATCCGATCTTTCAATATCTGAAAAGTGCGACAGGCGGATTGTTCGGCAGTAAGATCCGGTGGAACTTCACCAAGTTTCTGGTCGGAACTGACGGGAGGCCGGTAAAGAGGTTTTCCCCCGTTACCAGTCCCGAAACCATCGACAGGTATCTTGAAAAGCTATTACCAGGGTTTGATCGCTTTCCCGGTGTGCGATCCCTCGGGTGACTGAATCCTGCACAGATAAAGGCCCGAACTCAATCCGGGAATAATAAGTGTTACATCAGCACCCTGGGTAGCGGTAAATTCCCGGGTTAAGACCAGAGTGCCGGAAGCAGAGAACAACCTCAGTTCGCAGCTGCCGGTGCAATCGATGCCTGAGATCCTGAGCCGGTTCTCCGGACTGAACGCGAAATGCAGTCCCGGTGCACTGCTGATTGCAGGTTTTGTGCCGGTGTAAGTGTTCTTAATATTGACGACTATTCCTTCAATTACATTCATGTTGTAAGGCATTCCGGCTGGAGGCAGGGTGTACCAGCCGTTATAGCCTCCGCCCCAGCCGAAGTTGAAATGGAAATAATCGTCGGTGTTGTAGCCGTCAACAACCACATTGTGCCCTACCGTAACTGCTGCATCCACTATGCCGAGGTGGTCGACCATGGCTGCCTTCATATCATCCGCCACACGGCTGGTGAGATCAGGGTCTGAGGGGAGCAGCAATTCGGAAAGGTCAAAATTGAAGCGCTGGTAAGCCATCTGAGCCTGGTCAATTCCAAAAGTGCCGGAGCCGGACGCTGAAGACACCTGATGGGCAGCCACGCCAGCCGCGAAGCTGAGTGCGGCCTTCATGCTATCGGAAAGGGGAATACCCTGTTCATAACAGGCCCGGATGGTATCGAGCCAGCCGTTCAGTTCAGGGAAATCCGGGAAGCTGCGTTCGACATGGGCATCATCAATCCAATAACTGTTGCCGCTGCCAAAGCTATGGTAATAGTCATCCTCATCGCTGAACAGGGTATTGTTGATGCTCGTATAGTAATTACATATCTGTGCCATGGCCGTGGCAGGGCAACCCACATAGGATCGGCTTCCGGCATTCAGGTCCATGGGGCAAAGCTTGTTGTAGGGCGACGATTGTGTCCAGTTCGTATTGAGCCAGCCTCCGGTGGATGTTGTACCGGCAGGCGGCCACTGCTGGAAAAGCCTGCTTTGTGTTTCGGACCATGTTGCTTTTTGCGAAGGGATATACCCCATTTGCACGGCCTGAAGCCTGTTATTATAATCCGAAGTGAGAATGCGTTGCCAGGTTGAAAATTCAATGGAATTCATATCAGCAATGCTGTCGCCATAAGCGAGGACAGGCTGCAGAAGCGAATCGGCGCTGACGACGACAAAACGCTTATCAGTATTAATGATCAGCCAGGAGGACTGCACACCGTTGTATCGTAAGGGCTGAATGGTAAGCTCGCGCATGTTGGAACGACTTGAATGCAGGAGCGTTAATGCTTTACTGACGGCGGTTTCGCTGCTCACGAACTGGGCCGTGGCGAGGCATGGAATGACCAGGATGCATGCAACCAGGAGCCGGATGGAAATCTGTTTCATCATTGAAATATGTTACGGATCAGGATATCAAATGTACAAAACCGGGTAAAGCAAGCAAGTTATTGTATAAATAATGACAACAAAAATCACTATTATCCGGTGAATACTGGCCCGCGATACATAAATCATAGATAGTCGGCTGGCTAAGCCCCTCGCCATCAGAGCTCGTCCCGATTTATCGGGAAGAGGGGTTGGGGTGAGGCAGAACCTGATTGTCAATAACTTAATAATGTTTTCCGGGCAATAATGAATAAAAATCCGTTTTTTGTACATACCGGCTTTTGGGACAGTTATTCTTCGGCTGAACAGGTTTGCCCTCCTTTGGAGATGGCCCTTCGGGTTGAATCACTTCAATGATGCCATGATCAGCATAAATCTTTCTTCAACACGACCATGTGTTTCAACTGGATTCCATTTTCGAAAATGGGTTCCGGATAATGATCAAGAAAATACCGGTTCTTTATTTCAAACATCTCGAAACCAACCTTTTGATAAATATACAATTGTTTAATCCCTGCATCTCCGGTTCCAATGAGCATTCTTTTAAACCCTTTTTCTTTTGCAAGATGAATAACTTCCTTCAACATCTCCTGGCCTATCCCTTGCCCCTGAAAAGCAGTATCAACCGCAATGTTCCTGATCTCTGTTGTATCAGCATCAATTGTCTGCAATGCACAAACAGCAATAATTGCATTGTTTCTGTCGAGTAAATAGATGTCCGATTGATGGATATAGGTGTCGATGGCTTCAACCGTTTCATCTGCAAGCAACAGTAAATCGTACGGTATTGCTTCATCTTTTCTTATCTGTCTGATCATACAGCGCTTATTTTGCCGGGAAATTTAAAAATATACTGATGCACCTTTGTTTTGCGAAACTATCAAAAATTCATACAACTGTATAACTCCGGCCGGACAGGAATGCTTCATGTTCCTTTCGGAAGATGAAAATTACATTTACTTTTAAGCCGCAGTATAACTCATAAGTTTGCTGATGCGGCAGCGTGTCACCTGTTTCCCGGCAGTAATCCTTATCAAGTTGTTGGATAACCGACAGATTAGTGGAGGTAGCCTCGTTTGTCTCTGTACTTATTCCAAGTTAGTGTTGTTCCCAAAAGAGGATTCTGCGTTCTGCAAATATTCATGAAGTTTAGCTTTGAGCAGTTCCCTTGGCGGGAGTTCGGTAAGGTAATCGGCAACTTTAATATTGCTTTTATAAAGTTGGAGTAATTCAACATGTTCGGCGTTTTTGCCTGCGCAGAGAATGAGGCCGACCGGAGGATTTTCGCCTTCCAGTTGTTCATACTTTTCGAGATACCGGAGGTAAAGTTCCATTTGTCCTTTATAGCCGGCTTCAAATTCGCCAAGTTTGAGATCAATGGCCACGAGGCATTTCAGGCGGCGGTGGTAGAAAAGCAGATCGATGTAATAATCGTGATGGTCAATGGTGATCCGTTGTTGACGGGCCATAAAAGCGAAGTCGCGGCCCAGTTCGATGATAAACCGCTGAAGTTCGGCTATGATGGCATTTTCGAGGTCTTTTTCGGAATAGGTGTCTTTGAGACCAAGGAAGTCGAGCATGTAAGGATCGCGGAATACCAGGTCGGGACTTAACTTCTGCTCATCCTGAAATTGTGCCAGTTCAGCACGGATGGTTTCACCCGGTTTTCGGCTGATGGCCGTTCGTTCGTAAAGCATGGAATTGATGCGTTCCTGCAGGGTACGGCTGCTCCATTGTTCGAGGCGGCACATCTGGATGTAGAAAGAGCGTTTCAACTCGTCGTTGATGTAGATGAGGGTGCGCAGGTGTGTCCAGCTCAATTCTCTACGCAGTGCGGAGAGAATCTCAGGATCGGGAAAAGCCTCCGCAAAGCGCAGACAATGCCGGAGCACTTTTTCGCTCCAGCCTTTGCCGAAGGAGGCGGTAAGCTGTGCGGATAATGTTTCGACGACGCGATTGCCATACTCAGCCCGGCGATCGAGGAGGATGTCCTGATTGATGCGCCTGCCTATATTCCAATACAATAAGGTGAGTTCGGCATTAACGGCCACCGCCACCGACTGGCGGCTCTGTTGGATGAGGCCGGAGATGTCGCTGAAAAGCTTATATTCTGATAAATAGAGGTCGGCCATAGGCTATAAAAACAAAAAGCTTGCCCTGAGCGCGCTGATCCATCGGGAAGCGGGGTAAGCATATTGAGACGAAGAAACTCTATGTATTATCAATTGATGCATCTACATGATTCATTTAATGGTTTTCACCCCAGATACCTGCAGGTAGCTCTTCGATATTTAGTTCTGCTTCTGACTGTGATTTTTCAAGGCCTGATAGAACAGACTTAACTCTTATATACTCTGTAATAAATTGATTCTGAGTGTAAACAACGGGCGCTGCGAAACAGAATAATTGAATCTTCTTTTACATTTCAATGCTTTATAATTCTATCTGAACAGTCAAATGATGATAGTGTTAACGTTGCAAGGCAACGTGTTACACTATCACATCCCGACAGCCATTTCAGGCTCTCGGGATTGAGGGGTATGTTCCCCGCCGCTCGCGACGGGGTGGTTCATTTAAAAGCCCAATACTCCTGTCTTAAAGCCATATAAGTGTGCTAATATTACGAAATAATTCGGATCTATGCAACAATATTACGTATTATATTTCCCGACAACTCCGACGATCACTACCCGGCAGTCCATCCGGAATGAACCAAACCAATAAAGGTCAATAGGGTACGAAGGGCAGAAGGCATCACTGCTGCATGATCAAGGGCCGGAAAGAAGGATCGTGTTCTCCGGTCATGCCGGTTTACCAGCTGAATAATACCCCAAAGTGGCAGAATATGCCGGGCAGGTTACCGATAGATAGAACCTGCCTGTCGAAAAGAGTTTTCCGGCCGGTAAAATTTCCCTAACATTACAACCGGTATTCCAACCCTGCATCATGGCATCATTTCCGGCCCGTTACATACTTCCTGCTGCCCTGGCTTCTGCCTTTCTGCTGCATACTCTGCCGGCAACTGCCGGCCTCCTGAGCGGCGACACTACCATCCCTACACGCAAAGTAATTGAAGCTTGCCGGATCACAACATCCCCCCAAATCGACGCCGTCCTGGACGAGCCCTTCTGGAAAACCCTGCCGGTGGCGGGTGATTTTACCGAATACAGTCCCGTAAATGGCAATCCGGCCCCTTACAGGACTGAAGTGCGATTTGCGTTCGATGATGTTGCCTTCTATGCTTCGGCGGTGATGTATGATCCCCATCCTGACAGCATCTGCCATGAACTGGGCAAACGCGACCAGATCGAACTATTGAACACCGATTATATTTCTTTCGATATCCTTCCTTACAACGATGCCCTGAACATGTATGAATTCAAGGTCAGCCCGGTAGGAGTGCAGAATGATACGAAATACTCGGCAATCGGGCAGGATGTGAACTGGGATGCCGTATGGGAATCGGCTGCGCGGATCACCGACTCGGCCTGGATCGTGGAACTGAGGATTCCCTATTCGGCCCTCCGGTTTCCCAAAGCCGACCGCCAGGTATGGGGAATCAATATGTGGCGGAACCTGAAAAGGAGAAATGAATGGTCTACCTGGTGCTTCGTGGATATCGACGTGCAGGATCTGTTTAAATACTACGGCGAAGTGGTTGGCATGGATAAAGTTGACCCGCCGCTTCGGCTTTCGGTCACGCCCTATGTGGCCGGCTATGTTGAGAAGGATCCTTTTGCTGAAAAATGGTCCTCGCAGTTGCGGGGTGGAATGGACCTGCGCTGGGGACTGAATGAGAGCTATACAGTAGATATGATGCTGATCCCGGACTTCGGCCAGGTTCAAAGCGACGATCAGGTCCTCAATCTTTCACCTTTTGAGATACGGTACGACGAAAAGCGGCAGTTCTTCACCGAGGGCACGGAGATGTTTGATAAATGCGGTATATTCTATTCGAGGAGGGTGGGAAGCATGCCCCGGAACTACTATGCACCCTATTCGCAGGCTGGTGAGTACGAAACCGTCAGCCACAACCCGGACGAAACCAGGATCATCAACGCTACCAAGCTGTCGGGAAGGAATGCCCGTGGACTTGGCGCCGGATTGTTCAACGGCATTACTGCGAACACCTACGCGACGCTGGAGGACATGAATTCAGGCGAAACCAGGAAGATCCTGACCCAGCCCTTCACGAATTATAACGTGCTGGTCCTGGACCAGAACCTGAAGAATAACTCCTACGCAACGGTTATCAATACCAATTACTATTGTCCCAAGGACGGCTATCTGGCCAACGTGACGGGGGCCGAATCCAGGATCAGCAACAGGAAAAGCAGTTTTTCGGTATTCAGCCGGATCAATGTGAGCAACAAAGTGCAGGAGGGCGCGAAAGCGGCTACCGGTCATTCGCTGGAACTGGATATTTCGAAACCCAGCGGGAAATTCCAGTACTATCTTGTCCGTGAGCAGGCCGACAAGGTATATGATCCCAACGACATGGGATTTCTGCTGAACAACAATTATGCTTCCAACTACCTGCATCTGTATTATATCATCCAGCAGCCGAAAGGGATCATGATGAATACCACCACCCGTTTATCGACCTACTACAATACCCTCTATGAATCGTCGCGTTTCAAGTGCCTTATTATAGAAGCCGCCAACAAGACAACCTATTCCAACTTCTGGATGACGCACATAGTATTAACAACCAGACCGATGGGATTTCACGATTTCTATGAACCCCGGACCTGGGGCTTTATGTATGACCAACCGGACTCGTACGAGGTGAGTGCAATTGTGGCGACGGATGGACGAAAGCCTTTTTATATCAAATGGACAGGGGAGTGGATGACTGTTCCTGAGAATGAGTCCCGTGGCTGGAAGCTGGAACTTGCGCCCCGGCTGCGGCTCAGCGACCGTGCCACCGTATCGGTTGACGTGGCTCGTGAGCAGGTCGCCAACGATTTCGGGTGGGTGAGCACCCTGGATAACTCCGGTACGGAGTCGATGATCGTGTTCGGGAAGCGCTCGGTGCGTACCCTGAATTCGGTGTTGAGCGGTCAATATACCTTCAGTACCAGGGCATCAATAAGCCTTCGCTTACGGCATTACTGGTCGCAGGTTGAATATACAGGTTATTACCTGCTTGATGAGAACGGGAAACTCAATCCATCCGATTACCAGGGCAGTCACGATATCAACTTCAATGCGTTCACGGCCGATGCGCAGTTCGTCTGGTATTTTGCGCCGGGGAGCGAATTAAGCTGTGTGTGGAAGAATGCCATCAATACGCAGGATGCATATATTTCAGGAGGCTATTTTGACAATCTGGACCGCACCTTCAGTACCCCCCAGGCGAACAGCCTTTCCATCCGGATATTGTATTATCTCGACTATTCGTACCTCAATAAGTTGATGGCAAAACGGGGGAAGGGGTGATCCGGGAAGCTTTATTAACACTGTGTGGTTCAGGGTAATAAAGTATTGTAACACGGAGAGCCACAGAGCGTCCACGGAGTTACACAGAGATAGGTCAACTTTTGATTTGGATATAAGCAGGTTTGTAATTAATCGGAAGTTCAGTTCATATTTTGATCAGAAAACAGCTCATCTGGATGAATACAGTACCAGTTGTAAGATGGCTGGAAACGTCCGGCAGGATCAGGGTTATGGTTAGAATAGTCCCCGGCATTATAATCTCGCCATCTCCACCTGCTACAACTGAGTTGGAGCGTCTGATGACGCTAAAAGATTCTGCAACTCGCTCATTTAATTCTCTCCGTTTTCTAATTGGTTATTTTTTTTGTTTCGGGCAAATAATTTTCCCTGGTAACAACTTCTTTACCGGTTTTCTTTTCCAATTCTTTTCTTGCATTGCCGGCAACATTACCGCCTTGTCTCGCTGCTTTCTTGTTTTCAATAAATCCTTTTGGGTTCTTTGTCTTGACTATTTCAGTTGTTGAGGCTTCGCCAAGCATTGAAAAAATCAATTCAAGGTCAGTCATATGATCACGTAGATTTTGACTTTTCAATCCTTTGATTTTCTTGTATTCAGAGGGCGTTAATCCAAATGTCGCTTTAGAGATTTCAGCCGTCAGTACTGCATATTCAACTTGTTCTTTAACACCTCTGTTTTTCCATTCTTCAGTCAGTTCCTCCCTTATAGCGATGCTTCGCATCCTTTTTTCAATCCAGTCGTCGGGATAACCTTTAGCTTTATACAATTCTCGTGTTCGTTGTGCTGCTAATTCGGGATTTTCGATTTCTTCAAGTCTTTCAGAACCAACTTTTGCTAACCAAAGCTTAAACGGTTCAGCCTTAGGTGATGGAATAGATTGAATTATTCTTAATAGTCCTTGTGCATGTGCAGCCTGAACTTTACGCTTTTTCCCGTCAGCAGCAATCATTTCAACCAGGGGACAAATTGTCCCCCAGTTGGAGTTAAGCTCCGGATCACGTTTTTTCATTTTTTTGATGTAATCCTTAACGTCAGTCGTATCTGTTAATAACTGAACTACATCTTGAACCGAGAAATACCATTTTTGGTCAAATTCATTCCAAACTGACCTTATTTGCTTGCTTTCAAAGAGTTTAATGTCACCCATTATTTGGTTTTTTTGAATACTCAAAAATACTCATTGACTGAAAGATTACCCAAAGAAACTCGTGTAAAGCATATTGTGGAAGCTGCCGTGGCCGTATTCATGGAGAAAAGGTATTTATACTGATCAGAAAACAGCTCATCTGAATGAACACATTACTGGCTTTGAGAAGGCTGGAAACGTCCGGCAGGATCAGGGCTTGGTTTATTCAATTATTTCTTGATAAACCGGATAGTACCAGCAATATTATAATCCAATCGGATTGTGATCAGATAGTATCCAGGTTTGAGCTGATCGAAATTAATGCTCTGGCTGTGCATACCAGCTGATTTT
This sequence comes from uncultured Lentimicrobiaceae bacterium, assembly GCA_964544545.1. GTDB lineage: Bacteria > Bacteroidota > Bacteroidia > Bacteroidales > UBA4417 > UBA4417. Next base: position 122,959 of record CAZJCG010000005.1, read on the forward strand.
TCTTCATTTAATATCATCATCGCATTTCTTCCTAAAACGTCAATACACTGTATTTGTACCAACCCTTGTCTGGCGAGCGAATAGGACAAGGTAGAAGATGAATAAACTGGGTTTGGAGATAAATTGCATTGATGAGGCCTATTTTCTTTATGATCTTCCACTCCGAGATGCTCATATGTTATAAATGTGGATCCACAATCGTTACTATACTGAATTGTATATAAAATGCTATCTCCTACAATTTTGGGCCGGATCAGATACAATGAGCATGGAGTCCTGCCGGCAGTAAAACTGAAGATATCATGCCCATCACCGGCCTCCTCATATATCAAATCAAAAGATTGGGCATAGTTTACGGTTCTGTATAATTTTATTGAGTCAAAGGCTGGATAAGTGTCAAATGAAATTGTTTCAAGAAAGAGTTCCCCAGGTTGTGTACCCCTTGAAAATTGTTGGAACCAATATCCATTACCAAGAATTGAATCAGGAACCGGAATTGTATCAAATGTGCTACCGTTTGTATTACTGAACAGAAGATACCAGGAGCTGGTGTCAGCATAGGTCAACCAAATTTCATTTGGTTCTGTTCCGGTTTCTATATAGTAACCATATGACTTATTTGCCTTCTGGAATGTCTGGCCAAAATCATCACTATAATAGATTGATGGATCATCTCCACGAGTTAAAATGAAAATTTTGCCTGGTTCTACACCTCCTGAAATTGAAAACGATGAATTCGGGTAACTATTTGATTTCATCCAATTGGCCCCATAATCATAGCTAAGACACAAAGGCTCAATATAAATCCTGTCAAGACAATATACCAAGCCTTCTGTCACATCTGCCAAAGGGAAACCCAGTCCGCAAATCGCTAATGAGTCATCTTCAAAATTGTAAGTGCTCATTACAGATATTGATTCTCCATTATCGGCACTTCGAAAAATGGCTCTCTCTTTCTCTCCAACTTGCCCACAAAAATATATATCATTTGATCCATGGCCTCTGCATACTTGTTGGGCTTTAACTGGTTGCAAGACGATCAATATCAACGCAAATTGAATAATTGTGATTAGGATCAGATTTTTCATTTTGATTGTTTTTATTTGTTTATAGTCTTTATTTGATAATACTGAGCAAGTCCCGAAAAACAAATTTCGACCCCAAGGGTCACCCTAAGGGCAAACCTGTTCAGCCGAAGTATAACATTCAAAGTTACAAATAAATGCCCGGAATTATACTGAATACTAACAGGTTTGCGCCAAAGGTCCGAAGGAGCACTTTGTGCCCAAGGGGCAAACCTGTTCAGCCGCAGTATGGTTTTGCCGTTTTCTTCATCTCTGTGAATCTC
>CAZJCG010000006.1:0-97566 GCA_964544545.1 uncultured Lentimicrobiaceae bacterium
AAGAAAGCGATACAGAAGCCAGCGAAGGCTGGCGGGTTGGTGCGGCTTGTATCGCCTGACAGCAATAAAACTATCTCAAAAATTGGTCTCTACATTTTTTCTCTGTGGCCCTCTGCGCCCTCCGTGGTGAATTACTAAAACCCTGATTACCTATTAATTATTTTCACCACAGAGAGCACCGAGAATCACAGAGAACGTAAAACCGTATAAGAGACAGACTCAAAAATGGTTCCCGATAGATTTTTCTACGTGGCGCCCTCCGTGGTGAATTTCTAAAACCCTGCTTAACAATTATTTACTGCCTTTAAAAAGACAAAAAGCTACCGTGGACTTTAAATCCCAGCATTAAATGGATTTGTCAGAAAAAAGATTTCAGGGATTGAACGTTCAGCATTCCTGTACGATCGCGCCAATAGTTGGTAATAAGGCAGCCAGAGCGAAAACGTGATGAGGGTTTACTAACCTGCCCTCACTTGAACCTGCCCTCTCTTGAAATGGCAGTTATCTGATCAAAGCATTCTCCTCTGTATAAGAGATGGATTGCCTGTACCATTCTTCGCTGACCCGACCGTCTGAATGAAACCTTGCATTTATCCGGGATAAGTGGCAGGGGTTTATTATTTTTGCCGTAGCAAAACACCTCATCTCATGCCGTTTCATCCCCTGTTGCTGTTTTTCGACGTCAGCGGCGGCGAACTCCTGGTGATCATCCTGGTGGTGTTCCTCGTATTCGGTCCGCAGAAGATGCCGGAGATAGCCCGGAAGATCGGCAAGGCGATGAATGAGATGAAGAAGGCATCCAATGATCTTACGCGCGAATTCCGGCAGGAAGCCGCCGGTATCCGGTCGGAGATCAAGGAAGCCCAGGAGAACGTCCGGGAAGAGGTCGATACGCTCAACAGGGAGGTAAATGTTACCCGCGCCCGGGTGAGGAATGATCTCAATCTAAATCTGGAGGAGCCTTTTACCCCCGCGAATGAAGAAAATACGGTGCGGCCTGTCCCGGAGAAGCCGGGGGAATCGGAGATCGCCGGATAATAAACAACCTTAACTTCCGTTGAATTAGCTGAGTACAAACCGCTTTCGAGATTACTTTACAGATTCTGAGAATTTTATGAAGATACGATCCCTTCTGCTGATCCTTTCACTATTCATGCTGGCATCTTCAGGCGTTGCCCAGAACCGCCACTGGAGAGCAGCCGACGATGCATTCAATAACATGCAGTACAACCAGGCTCTCACCAAGTACAAGAAAGCACTGTCGAAAGCAAAAGGAAAACCCGATAAAGAGAAGATCTCGTTCCAGATGGCAGAATGCTATCGCCTGATCAACAATACCCGGAAAGCAGAAGCTGCCTACAAAAGGCTGATTAAAACCAAATACGCTGAAGACAATCCCGTGGTTTTCCTTTATCTCGCCCAGGCCATGAAGAGCAACGAGAAATATGAGGATGCCCAGACCTATTTCGAGCGCTATTCCGAACAGATGCCGGATGATCCGCGCGGCCGCAACGGCATCGAATCCTGTAAACTGGCGAAGGAGTGGATTGATAATCCTACCAAGATCAAAATCAATATCGAGAAACCCCTGAATTCCAAAGAATCTGATTTTTCGGCAGCTTATGCCGACAAATTGTCCAATACGGTCATTTTTACTTCCACCCGCGATGCTGCAACAGGCAAAGGCCTCGACAACTGGACCGGACAGAGCTTCAGCGACCTGTTCATTGCCAAACTGGATCCCAAGGGACAATGGTCCACTCCGGTGTTGCTCGAAACATCCGGGACCATCAACACCGAAGCAAACGAAGGAAATCCTTCGCTGAACGGTAAATTCAACCAGATGTACTTCACCCGTTGCCTGAATGACAAGGGTACCCTGCAGGGCTGCCAGATCATGGTATCAAAGCGGGCCGGCCGAAACTGGGGTGATCCCAAAAAAGTCGAACTGGGTGGCGACAGCACCACCGTTTTCGGGAATCCGTCCATCAGCCCGGATGAACTGACCCTATTCTTCTCCAGTGATCTTCCGAATGGAGAAGGAGGCAAGGACATCTGGTATGCCACGCGGAAATCTGCCAACGAAAATTTTGGAAAACCGATCAATGCCGGCCCTTTCGTAAACACTCCCGGCGATGAGATGTTCCCTTTCCTTCGAAACGACACCTCGCTTTATTTCGCATCCAACGGTCACCCGGGCATGGGAGGCCTTGACATCTTCCGCTCCACTTACTCAAACGGGGAATGGGGCAAACCGGCAAACATGCAGTATCCGGTGAATTCAGCCGGTGATGATTTCAGCATCGTCTTCGACGCAGAAGAAGATAAAGGGTTCTTTTCCTCCAACCGCAAAGGCGGCCGAGGCAGTGATGATATTTATTCTTTCGTAAATCCGCCAGTATTGTTCACCCTGCAGGGGATCGTGAAGGATGACAACACCCTGCAACTGGTTCCTGGCGCAGTTGTCCGGCTCACCGGCTCCGACGGTTCAACCATCGAAGCCCGTTCCGATGCCCGCGGGATATACAGCTTCAACAAGGCCCAGATCAAGCCGCGTACATCTTATGAACTGATCTGCATGAAGGATGGCTACTTCAACAAGAAGGCCAGGGAAACTACTGTCGGACTGGAAAGCAGCAAGGATTTCACCATCGATTTCTTGCTGGAACCCATTCCCGACAAGCCGGTGGTTTTGCCTGACATCCTTTACGACCTGGCCAAATGGGACCTGAAACCACAATACCAGGATTCGTTGCAGGGACTGATCAAGACCCTCGACGAAAACGAAACCATCGTGGTGGAGCTGGCTTCCCATACCGACTCCCGCGGCTCGGATGAAAGCAATGACATTCTTTCGCAGCACAGGGCCGAGTCGGTGGTCAATTACCTGATCGACCGCGGTATCGATCCTGACCGCCTGGTTGCCAAAGGATACGGCGAGAGGGTTCCGCGCAAACTTGGCAAGGATATTACCAAAGACGGCTTCCTGTTCAAGTCGGGTACACTGCTGACTACTTCATACATCGATTCACTGCCCACGAAGCCGATGCAGGAAGCCGCACATGCACTGAACCGCCGGACGGAATTCAGGATACTCAGTAAAGACTTTGTTCCCAAAACGCAGAATAAAGCCGTCACAAGCCAGACTCAAAAGGTCACGATTCAGATAAACCCTGAAGATAACATCGCAAAATACATAGAGAACGCCGATCAGACCATGACCTTTGCTGCCGTATTGAACGGGATCAACGTGGATATAACGCTGGGTGAAGGCGGTCCGGGACTCAGCCTTTCTACTGAAATGGCGCTGAAACTCCTGCGTGAAGGAGCCATCGGAAAGTCTGATTTCGCCGGCGATCCCGAAAAGGTGTTAGCCAACAGCAGCGTGATGGATAAGGCCATTCTCAACCTTGCTGAGATCGCCATCGCCAACAAATCCGCCTTCGACCTGGAAGCCAGCGTCCTTCAAAAGCAGAAAGTTGATGTACTCATGAGTGAATCAGTCCTGAAGAAGTTTGGCAAATTCACCATTGACAAGGAAAAGAAACAGATCATATTCCAGTAGAAGAGAAGGGCTGACCCGATGTCCGACCAGATGAAATATACCCAGCGGGGAGTGAGCGCCGCTAAAGAAGATGTTCACGCAGCAATCGGCGACCTCGACAAAGGCCTCTTCCCGAATGCCTTCTGCAAGGTAGTTCCTGATTTCCCCGGAGGCGACGCCGAATCGTGTATCGTAATGCATGCTGACGGCGCAGGCACAAAATCTTCCCTGGCTTACCTGTACTGGCGCGAGACCGGCGATCTTTCCGTCTGGAAAGGCATCGCCCAGGACGCCATCGTGATGAACACAGATGACCTTCTATGCGTAGGCATCACCGATGGAATATTCCTCTCGTCCACCATCGGCAGGAATAAGAACCTGATCCCCGGAGAGGTGATCAGCACCCTGATCCGGGGAACGGAAGAGTTTCTCGAGAAATTGCGGTCGCTAGGCATCGGCATTCAGCTTACCGGCGGCGAGACTGCAGATGTGGGTGACCTGGTGCGCACAGTAATCGTCGACAGCACCGTTACTGCCCGCGTCAAACGCAGCACCATCATCGAAAACCGTATCGTTCCGGGCGACGTGATCGTGGGACTGGCGTCCTTTGGACAGGCAACCTATGAAGATGCTTACAACGGAGGGATGGGAAGTAACGGGCTTACTTCTGCCAGGCATGATGTGTTTTCAGGCATCTATGCTGCAAAATATCCCGAGAGCTTCGATCCCGGATTAGCCGGCAGCGTTGTTTACTGCGGCTCCAGGCTGCTGACAGATCCGACCGGTATTGCCGGAGTGGATGCCGGAAGGCTGGTACTCTCCCCTACGCGAACCTATGCGCCGGTAATCAGGGAGGTGCTTGAAAAATTCCGCGGTTCCGTCCACGGACTGATCCACTGCAGCGGCGGGGCACAAACCAAAGTCATGCACTTTGCCGGGAATGTTCATGTAGTGAAGGACAACCTCTTCCCTATTCCGCCCTTATTCAGCATGATCCGGGAAGAATCGGGCACACCGCTGAGGGAGATGTTCCAGGTCTTCAATATGGGTCACCGGATGGAGATCTATTTACATCCCGATGCTGCTGATGAAGTGATCCGAATCTCGCAATCCTATGGGATCGATGCCCGAATCGTTGGCAGAGTCGAACCTTCAGTCCGTAAAAAACTGACTATCCGCTACGAAGATGATATCTTCGAATATTGATTATCACCCTGATTTCCTGTTATGAAACGAATTTCCTTTCTGCTTGCATTTTCCCTGCTGATCCTTTTAACCTGTCGCGCCCAGGAGGAAATCACCCTGAGTACGATGACAGGAAGCATTTATGGAACCTTACAGGTCCCTGATGTGCATTCGCCCGTTCCGGTTGTTCTCATCATCGCCGGCTCAGGTCCTACCGACCGGAATGGCAACAATACGCAGATGCAGAATAACTCGTTGAAGATGCTTGCCGATTCTCTTATGAGCCATGGGATTGCCTCCCTCCGTTATGACAAACGGGGCATAGCTGCCAGCAAGGAAGCAGGCCCTGCTGAGGGCGACCTCCGTTTCGACACATACGTGGATGATGCCGCAGCATGGATACGCAAACTTCGTAAGGATCCGAGATTCTCATCAGTGATCGTTGCAGGCCACAGCGAAGGTTCACTGATCGGAATGATCGCCGCCGGCAGTGAGAAAGTCAAAGGTATGATCTCAATCGCCGGAGCCGGTAAACCTGCTGATCAGATCCTCAAAGATCAACTCGCCGGGCAACCGGCTGCCTTCAAAGATGCCAGTTACAGGGCCATCGACAGCCTGAAGGCAGGTAAATTGGTTTCTTCCGTCAGCCCGGATCTTTATATGCTCTTCCGCCCCAGTATTCAGCCGTATATGATCTCCTGGTTCCGGTACGATCCACAGCAGATCATTGCCGGATTAACCATGCCGGTACTGATCGTGCAGGGGATAAACGACATCCAGATCGGAAAGGAAGATGCCGAAATGCTGGCCAAAGCCAATCCATCGGCTCAACTCGTCCTGATCCAGGGCATGAACCATATACTCAAAGATTCAGGTCCCATGCGGCAGGAAAACCTGGCTACCTATTCCAATCCCACCCTGCCGCTGAATGCGGAACTGGTAAAGAACATCATCCGTTTTATCGGACAACTCTGAATTGGTTTTCGCATCTGGCCCTCCGGTACCGGCTTTGCATCCATGGCCGTTGAATTGTTCTAATTACAGGGCTGAAGATGCAGGAACCGGAAAAAGCGAATCTGCGAACTGCATGATGCTATTGATGATGCAGGTAATTATCCGGATGCCCGGGGCAATATACCTGCATTTCACGACCAACTCTTGAATTATCGGAGTAAAATTTGCAACTTAGCTACGATTTTCGGATATGGATCCTCAGGAATCATAATCATCGTTTAAATCTGCTATCAGGCATTCTGATCTTCTATAGAACTTATTTCGGACCAGGCTCCCGTGCCCTAAACGCCCCCTCATCAGATGAAACGCACACATACTCTGTCATATCTCATCACCTTCCTTTTACTGATCCCTTTCGCCTGTTTCTCTCAACAGGAATCATCCGGAGAACTCTTACGGATCATGCAGAAAGAGATGGGAAGGGAAATGAATGCACTCAGCAGGGAGGAATTCCCGGCCTATTTCATGGTTTATAAGGTGTTGGAGCAACGGTCAATCACCGTCAATGCTTCCTTCGGATCCGTGCTGACTGCTGAGATCGACTCGGTACGGGCATTTTCAGCATCGGTCCGCGTGGGCTCCTATGAACTGGACAACACACATGCCTTGCCCGGAGAGAGGTTCAACATGTCGGAACCGGTAACGGCAGATCTTCCCTGGTCAAATGATGAACAACTTCTTCGGCTTGAAATATGGAATGCAACTGCCAAAGCATACCAGGATTCAAAGAAGCAGTACCAGGCTGTACTCGACGCTCAGAAAGATGAAGGATTCAAGCGGGATGCAGACGATTTCTCCAGGGCAGAGCCAATGGAATATGTCGAGGCGCCCGTGAATACCTCATTTGATGATGCCATGCTGAAGGAATGGAAAGAACGGACAAAGGAGATTTCCTCCCTTTTCCTGGAAGATACTTCATTCCTGGCCGGAACTGTCGTTTTTGCCGCAAGCAACGGGCGGGAGTATATGGTTACCTCCGAAGGACAGAATATTGCCCAGAACAAGCAGGCAAGTACGGTCCTGGTAATGGGACTCATACGAACGACCGATAACCAGGCCGTAGTGGATATGCGGACATTCTCGGCTAATTCGCCTTCGGAACTTGCTTCACAGGAGGAAATAAAAAGACAGGTACTGGAGATGATCGCAATCCTGAAACAACTGAAAAATTCTTCCATTGCCGATTCCTATTCCGGACCGGCAGTTCTTTCGCCACAGGCGGCAGGCGTATTCTTTCATGAGATATTCGGGCACCGGGCCGAAGGACACAGACTCGGTGACAACAGCGACAGCCAGACCTTCGGCAACAAAGTAGGCAAGAGCGTGCTGCCCAAGTACTTTAACATCACATTCGATCCGACGGTTACGGAGTATAATAACCAACACCTTACCGGCAGTTACAAGTATGATGATGAAGGTGTTGCAGCACAACGGGTAAGGGTGGTTGAAAGCGGAATTCTCAGGAACTTCCTGATGTCGCGAAAACCGGTGAAAGGTTTCAGCACCTCCAACGGTCACGGAAGGTCGATGACAGGTATGAATGCCGTTTCGAGGCAGTCGAACATGTTTGTTGAAGCCGAAAAAACCTTCAGCGAAAGTGATCTGCGGAAAAAACTGATTGCTGAATGCAGGAGACAGAAAAAGGATTACGGTTATTATTTCAATCAGGTTTCCGGCGGGTTGACTCTAAACTCAGTATATATGCCTAATGTATTTACTGTATTCCCCACAGAGATATACAGGGTTTATACCGATGGCCGTCCCGACGAGCTGGTCCGGCAGGTTTCACTTATAGGCACACCGCTGACCATGTTTTCAGAGATCAAAGCAGCCGGAGATAAGCCCGAATTGTTCCTTGGATTCTGCGGGGCCGAATCAGGCTCCATTCCGGTAACAATTGTGTGCCCATCGATCTTCGTCAATAAAATTGAAACACAAAAAACGCCCGAATATCATCTTGACCGAATGATCCTTGCCAGACCCTCATGTGAAACGATCAAGGCAAACTGACGATTCCCGTTTATTGGACAAACCCTTTTTCTCAACCCAAACCCAGCGCTATAAAATCCTGATAATGAACATTATTGGAAAAATCATACTCCCTGTAATCCTCATCCTTCAGACCACAAGCATACAGGCTCAACTGACGGCAATTTCTCCTGCCAATGAAAAGACTGTCCTTTCGGCCATGAATGATGAAATGCAACGCAATATCGCGCAACTCGGAGGACCTGAATTTGTTAAGCCATTTTTTATTGCCTATACACAGGTTTGCGGACAGACTCTCCGTTGTACCTCCAAACTGGGCTCCCTTTACGAGAAGAAGATCAGGCCTGTACGCGAAGGTACCATTCGCCTCATGGTAGGCAGTTATGAGCTGAACGATGAGAACTTTAAAGGTTCTGAAAGCGGATACTCGGACCCTTCTCCCCTGCTGCAGCTAAGTCCGCTCCCCATTGAGGATGATTACCAGGCAATCCGAAGGTATTACTGGCAAATGTCGGATGAGGTCTTCCGTTCGGCCAACGAAAATTACAAACATAAGCAGGATGCGATCAAACGAAAAGGAGGCACCTACCAGCCCGATGGACTGAAAGACTTCTCCCCTGCTCCTTCTGTCAAAAAACTGGATACTCCCATTGTACTCCCGCTGAATGAGGATTCCATTTCGGATCTCATATGCAGGATATCGAAGTTCTTCAGCGGGGACACTCTCTACACCGACTCAGAGGTATCCTATTCGGCCGGAAACTATATGACCTACTACATGAACACCGAATCAACCGAATTGCACTTTCCATACAGCAATGCCGAAATCAGCATATATGCCAGTTGCTTTGATACGGATGGAGCGATGCTGAATGAACGGCTCTCCTTCGAGGGACTTTCTCCGGATGAACTCCCCCGCGAAGAGGTCCTGATGGATGCGTGCAGGCTGATCCGGGAACGGCTGATGGCAAACCGCATTCCTGACACTATCCCTGAAGATTATAACGGTCCGGTGATGTATGAAGGCATCACAACTGCCAACCTTTTCAAGCAGTACTATTTCTATGGGCCCAACACCCTGATCGCCTCCCGGGAGGCTCTTAAGGATGAGAACCACCGGCAGACACTCAGGCAGGATGCAATGAATGACCAGAAATACAACAAAAGGCTGTTCTCTAAAGAGCTGACTGTGGTGGATTGTCCGGCCATGAAGGAATTCAACGGAATCAAACTCTACGGGCACTATACCATTGACTCTGAAGGAATAACTCCTCCTGACAGCCTTTTGCTGGTCGAAAACGGAGTGCTCAGGAATATGCTCAACGACCGTATACCTACCCAGGGACAACCTGAACCCAACGGCCATTCGCGTTTCGGAGGAAGCTCCGTCTCCGACCAGGTGGTCCCTTCTGTCCTGAAAGTCACCACAAACAACGGAAAGTCAAAAGCAGAGCTGAAAAAACTTTTACTGGAAGAAGCCGCCGACCGGAACCTGGATTATGCCATCATAGTGCGGCCCTTATTCCTGGACAATTATTATTGCGGAGAACAGTACTACCGGGTGGATGTCGCCGATAATTCTGAAACCCTTGTCAGGGAAGATGTCTACAACGATTCTTACGACTCCGATCAGGCATTGCGTATACTCGGAACATCCTCCGATTTGACCGTAAAAAATGATTTCTTCAATTATGGGAATGACACGCCAGTGAGTTTTATCGTTCCTGACGCTGTTGTTATTGAGTCGGGCAGCTTTTCATTCAGCCGCGGAGGTGGAAGTGAAATACAAAAGCGACCCGTGCCGCACCCTCTAACGGACAGATAAGCAGGCAGCATTCGCCGGGGGTCCTCATCATACATACTGATCCGGAAGTTTTTATCTTTCTGTTTTTAAGATCAAGACTAAATCCTTTAAGATGATTATCTGTCAGAAAGGGCTGTCTGAATCACTGTTGTCCGGAAAACATTATTAAGTTACTGATAATATGGTCCTACCTCACCCCAACCCCTCTCCTGAAGGAGATGGGCTTAATCTACATACTATCAATGATTTATGCAATTCGGGTCTATTTTATCCAGACAACAGTATTTCTGAATAACATGTCTTTTAGGTTGATGCCTCAGAACCCATCAGAATTTATACTGAGCAAGTACCGAAAAACAAATTTCGACCCGAAGGGTTCCTCCGAAGGAGTCTCCGAAGGAGCACTTTGTGCCTTTGGACCCTAGGGGCAAACCTGTTCATCCGCAGTATACATCATTTTATCCCGATCACGGTAAAGCGGACCAAGCTGGCATGTATGCTGCATATTGAGCCGGCAATTCCGACGTTGATCTTTCAATGAGGATCGGGCATCATCCAGACTCGGGTAAAAATCCTACCTTTGCAGCCGCAAAATCACACCATGCATGTTAGATAAACTTGAAGCCATCTACAACCGTTATCTCGGCATTGAACAGCAGATCAATGATCCTGCCGTGATGTCGGATATGAAAAACTACATCAGGCTCAGTAAGGACTATAAAGAGCTCCAGCCGGTAGTAGCAGCCTACAAACAGTATAAGCTGCTTACCGAGAACATCGAAGCAGCCCGTGTCATCCTGAACGAAGAAAAAGACGAGGAGATGCGTGCATTCGCCAAAGAAGAGCTGGAAAGCATGCATGATCAGAAAGAGAAGCTGGAAGAAGAAATTCGTCTGTTGCTTATCCCGGCCGATCCTCAGGATGGGAAAAATGCCGTTCTGGAAATCCGTGCCGGAACCGGTGGTGATGAGGCAAGCCTCTTTGCAGGGGATCTTTACCGCATGTACAGCCGCTTCTGTGAAACCAGGGGCTGGAAGATGGAACTGGTCAGCATGGCCGAAGGAACCATGGGGGGCTTCAAGGAAATCATTCTGGAAGTGAAGGGCGATGGTGTTTACGGTATCCTCAAGTATGAATCGGGTGTTCACCGAGTGCAGCGTGTGCCCGCTACCGAAACGCAGGGCCGTGTACATACCTCAGCCGCTACGGTCGCCGTGCTTCCGGAAGCCGATGAGTTTGACGTGGAACTGAAACCTTCCGACATCCGAAAAGACACCTATTGCTCCTCCGGTCCGGGTGGTCAGAGTGTAAATACCACATACTCCGCGGTGCGGCTCACCCATATCCCTACAGGTATTGTGGTAGCTATCCAGGATGAAAAATCGCAGATCAAGAACTACGAAAAGGCAATGACGGTGCTCCGGACGCGCATCTTTGAAATGGAATACCAGAAATACCTCGATGAGATCTCCAAAAAGAGGAAGACCATGGTTTCGTCCGGCGACCGTTCCGCTAAAGTGAGAACCTATAATTATCCGCAGAGCCGGGTAACCGACCACCGCATCAACCTAACCATGTACAACCTTCCGGTCTTTATGGATGGCAGCATCCAGGAAATGATCGATGCACTGCAGTTGGCTGAAAATGCTGAACGGCTGAAGGAAGCTGCAGAATAAAAGATGGATGAGAATGTAGGAATTTAGGAATTTGGGAATGTAATAATTAGCTAATTAGCTAATTAGCTAATTTGTAATTCGGCGATTGAATTTTGATTATGCCCCATGCTCTCTGCTCTATGCCCTCAGCTGATTAAAGAAAAAAGGAAAAAGATAAAAGATAAAAGATAACATAGCTTTTTCTACTCTGCCCTTTGTACAAAGTTCGTTCAGCAAAATACCTTAAGCTCTCTTAATACTGCGCCATGAACCGTCAACAGCTTTTTGAACTGATCCGTCAGAAACAGTCCTTTCTATGCGTCGGCCTCGACAGTGATATCAGGAAGATCCCGGCTCACCTCCTTGGTTATGACGACCCGGTTTTCGAATTCAACAAGGCTGTGATTGACGCTACCATCGACTTTGCCGTGGCATACAAACCGAACCTGGCTTTTTATGAGAGCCGCGGAATGAAAGGCATGCAAAGCCTGGTTTCCACCATGGACTACCTTGAAAAATTCAAGGGTCAGGTGTTTACCATCGCCGATGCCAAGCGCGGTGACATCGGGAATACCTCAACACAATACGCAAAGGCTGTATTCCATAAACCCGACTCGGGGATCGAATTCGATGCCATCACTGTTGCACCTTATATGGGAGAAGATTCGGTAAAGCCATTTCTTGACTTCCCGGGAAAATGGGCAATCGTCCTGGCGCTCACGTCGAACAAAGGAGCGGACAACTTCCAACTGCTCCGCGACAGCGAAGCCGTGCAGCTTTTTAAGAAAGTCCTCTCCGTAAGCCGGAACTGGGGGTCAATCGACAACATGATGTATGTGGTTGGAGCTACCCGGGCTGAGATGCTTTCAGAAGTACGGGAAATCGTTCCGGACCATTTTCTCCTGGTTCCCGGTGTCGGGGCTCAGGGCGGAAGTCTTGAAGAAGTTGCCAGATACGGAATGAATGATGCATGCGGTCTGCTGGTGAATGCTTCCCGCTCAATTCTCTTTGCTTCTGCCGGCAACGACTTTGCTGCAAAAGCCCGCGAAGAAGCCGGAAGGATGCAACAGGAAATGAAAGTCCTGCTAAATACTCACCGCCTCTTATAATCATAAGGCATCATCAGTCCTGATTTATGTACAAGAAAGCATTCCGCATCCTTGTGTCTGTCGCGTTGTTGCTGGCAGCCACCTGGTTCCTTGCCCCCTCCTACCTTCGTAATGCCATACGCTATGGCCATCCCGGTATCGACGATTACAGGATATTTGCCAACAGGAAAATTGAGGCAGGAAATCCAATACCATGGCCGTTGCACAGGAATTATAACCAGCAACAATTACCGGACTCGTCACTGAAAGAATTTTCCGGTTACGGGACCGTGGCCTTTCTGGTGATCCGGAACGACAGCATCCTGCATGAGGAGTATTGGGACGGATATTCCGACAGTTCCCTGAGTAACTCATTTTCAGCGGCTAAAAGCATCGTTTCGCTGCTGATCGGATGCCTGGCAGACGAAGGGAAGATCCGCAGCCTCCAACAACCGGTAACAGATTTTCTTCCTCAACTCGATAAGGATGTCTATGGAAAAATCCGCATCGAGGATTTGCTGACGATGAGCTCCGGGCTTTCATGGGATGAATCATACTCCGACGCTTTCTCGATCACAACAAAAGCCTATTATGGCAACAACCTGCCCGGTTTGGTTTCGCGATTGAAGGCTGCGACCCTCCCAGGAAAAATATTCAATTACCAGGGTTGCAATACCCAGTTACTGGGAATGATAGTTGAAAAAGCATCGGGCATGCACATGGCAGAATATGCCTCCGAAAAACTCTGGAAGCCGCTGGGAGCTGAACACGACGCCCTATGGAGCCTCGACAGCGAAGATGGAAGCGAAAAGGCTTATTGCTGTTTCAACAGCAATGCCCGTGATTTCGCACGTATCGGACAGATGCTTCTCGACAGCGGCCGTTTTAACGGACAGCAAGTGCTCTCAGAAGAGTATATAAGGAAAGCCTGTTCACCTGCTTCCGGCTTAATGGACAAACACGGACGCCCCTGCGACTATTACGGATATCATATTTGGCTTCTCGACTACCGCGGTCTGAAGATAAGCTATGCCCGGGGTATCCTGGGACAGTACATTTTCGTGATCCCCGAAAAGAATGCTGTCGTGGTGCGGCTCGGAACCAAACGCAGCGATCAGAAGACAGGAGCCCATCCAAACGATGTCTTCACCTACCTCGATGCCGCCCTCGGCATTCTTAAATAATACTCAGCCGGGTTGCGCAATAATCAGAGCCGGGTTGCGCAATAATCAAAGCCGGGATCCGGCTATTCTGTACCAAACAATTCACCGGCAATATATCCGGCAGTTTACTGTCGGATGGTGAACTGATCGGAATAGCATCAGAATAAAAATGCCGGTCGTAAAGGCCGGCATTTATGATTGGGAATTATCGTTGAAGTTATTCTACAAACGTGATCCATCCGTGGGTATCAGGTTCGTCGCCGTACTGTATGCCCAATAACAATTTGTATAGTTTGGTAGATACTGCGCCGGCTTTGCCATCCTTACAATATAAGAATTCCTGCCCGGTAATCGGGTCTACGATGCGGCGGATTGGCGAAATCACTGCAGCCGTGCCACATGCACCTACTTCTTCAAATTCTGCAAGTTCTTCTACAGGAATCCGGCGGCGTTCCACTTTCATGCCCAGGTCTTCGGCAAGGGTCATCAGACTTTTATTGGTGATTGAAGGAAGGATTGATTCCGACAACGGCGTGACATAGGAATTACCTTTTATACCGAAGAAATTGGCGGGACCAGCTTCATCGATGTATTTCTTTTCGCGGGCATCAAGAAACAAGGCAGATGCAAAACCTTCGCGGTGGGCGCGCTCCCCGGCCATAAGACTGGCAGCGTAGTTCCCTCCCACTTTGTACTTACCGGTACCCAGCGGGGCAGCACGATCCGAATCATGAGCAATCTGAATGCTCACCGGATTGAATCCTTCCTTAAAGTAAGGCCCTACCGGCGAAACAAAAACGAGCAACATATACTCATCGGCCGGTTTCACACCAACCCGCGGGCCGCTTCCAATAAGTAACGGGCGAATGTAGAGTGAAGCTCCGGTCCCGTAAGGCGGAACGAACTCCTTATTCAGTTTCACGGCAGCAAAAACAGCCTCTTTGAATAATTCCATAGGGGGAACTGCCATCAGGATTCCGTTAGCAGAGTCCTGCATACGCTTTGCATTTTCTTCCCAACGGAACAGACGAATCCGTCCATCCTTGCCCATGTAGGCTTTCAGTCCTTCAAAAGCTTCCTGACCATAATGCAGAGCAGTGGCTGCCATATGCATGGGAATGTATTCCGAGTCACTGATTTCCAGCTTACTCCATTCGCCTTCACGAAAGTAAGCCCGAACATTGTAGTTGGTTTTGAGATAGCCAAAAGGTAGCGTACTCCATTCGATGTTTTTCATATAAAGAGATTTTAGTGTCCTCTAAAAAAAAGTTCGGCAATGATCTGATCCGAATATAAATTAAATGTGCGATGGACAAACCGTCATTTTAATTGTAAGTCTCAATCCATCAGACTCAATTCTCCGCCATCAACTGTCTGTCGCTTTCCGGGCGAAGGTATAAATAATTTTTCGATCGTAATCATGAATTCCAGATATATAAATTGCTGGTGCAAAGTGTATTTGTATTGCAACAGATTACGCAATACCGCATTGTTTTGAACGTTAATAATTAATAACTTTGCAGACTTTTTCGGAAAATGGGATACGGTTGAGTTTTAAGCTCATTGTGTTAAAGATCCCATCGGTCAGGAAACTTAATCAATTGTAATAACTAAATCATATCAACATGAATGCAAGAATAATTCTGGTTCTGGGGTTGGCCGGGATACTGGTAGGTACCTCCTGTGTAAGCACAAAAAAATATAAAGCCCAGTCTAACAAACTGGAATCTCTTACAGCCTCTTTTTCAAAATCTCAGGCTGACCTGAACGCATGCGAAAATGCCAAATCACGTTATCAGGAAGAGATCAACGGACTTAACAAACAGATTACCGATCTCAATGATCAGGTTGAATATTTCAAGAAGAACAATAACCAGGTTCTTAACCAGCTTGAAAACCTGGCAGTGATCTCGAGCGCCCAGGCTGAAAGCATCAAGAAATCGATGGAAAACATCGGTCAGAAAGATGCTTATATCTACGGGCTGCAAAATTCACTCGCGCAGAAGGATTCCCTCAACATGGTGCTTGTGATGAATCTCAAAGGCGCTATCGGTAACCTCAGCGATGAAGATATCAACATCAAGGTTGACAAAGGTGTGGTGTATATCGACATCTCGGATAAAATGCTGTTCAAGAGCGGCAGCTATGTTATCACCGACCAGGCCAGCGCCGTATTGGGCAAGGTTGCCAAAGTGCTGAAAAACCAACCCAACATTGAATTCATGGTGGAAGGTCATACCGATAATGTTCCTTTCCGTAAGGGCGACCTGGTGGACAACTGGGATCTCAGCGTTAAACGCGCCACTTCAGTTGTTAGACTTCTGCAGTCGAAATACGGTATCGATCCGGCCAAGATGACAGCTGCCGGCCGCAGTGAGTACCTTCCCGTTGCCTCCAACGAAACAACTCAAGGAAAATCATCCAACCGCCGTACACGCATCGTGATCCTTCCTCAACTCGATCAGTTCTTCCAACTCCTGGAAAAGAAATAACCTACCCTCCTGCAGGGTAAAAATCTCAGACTGTCCTAAAAGAACACTTTCTTTTAGGACAGTCTTTTTTTTAAGTGGCTTTCTTTAAGATTCACTTCTGAATTCAAAAATCGCTGATCATCATTTTTACTTAATTGGCCAAAGAATGTCGGATATCGATCAGCGGATGAAAAATGATGAAGATTCAATATTCAGCTGCTTGCTCCCTCCCTGCTCGCAGGGAGGGCTGGGGAGGGTAAAAGACTTTTAATGCCGAACAATCGATTTAAGAATAGCGAAGTGGCTTTCTGTATAATTCACTTCAAAAATCAAAAATCGCTGATCATCATTTTTACTTTAATTGGCATCCCCAACTTCAAGAATACCGGAGATACTGCTCCGGAAAGCAATCACCTCCTGCATGAATTATTTAAGGATTTCAGTATCAGAGATTAGAACCTTGCTTTGTTTGCTGTTAATTTTTTAACTTGCATCACCTATTTATTCCATCTAATTTCATTTGTTATGCCCATTCCTTTTGATCCCAAAGCGCAGTCAAGACGCTCCGAAAGCCAATGGAGAAAAGTCTATTCGATCGGAGCTTTTTGCACACTGTTCGTTATCCTGCTCACCCTGCTCGACCTCATCCTTGGTTCCCTGCTGGGAGGTAACCTGTCGGAAATGCCTCTCACTGCTTCCGAACGGTTTATGCAGTTCAACAATAATCCGTTATTGGGGCTTTACAACCTCGATATGCTGAACCTGATCACCACATTCCTGATGATCCCGGCCTTCTTTGCACTGTATGGCACCTTCCGGCACAGGAACAAGGCATTCGGGCTCTTCGCACTGGTGTTTGTCATCATCGGCTCAACATTATTCATCGCTAACAATGTTGCCCTTCCCATGCTGGAGCTCAGTCACAAGTATGCCTCTTCTACTTCGGAAGCACAACGGGCAGGATTGATGGCTGCCGGGGAGGCACTGCTTGCCCGGGGCTCGCACGGCAGTAACGGAGCATTCCCTGGCTTCATAATTATCCTGATAGCTGACTTTATGATATCCTGGATCATGCTGACTGGAAGAGCTTATAACCGGCTAACAGGCCTTACCGGTCTGCTGGGTAGTTCGCTGCTGATACTGTATGTAATACTGATAACCTTTGCCCCCTATTTAAAACAACATGCGGTAATTCTGGCTGCCCCGGGAGGTATACTCTCCCTGATCTGGATGTTCCTCTTTGTGATCAGGCTTTTTAAACTCAGTGTTGAGCGCAGCAGATAGCATTTTCTTTTCTCTCTTTTATAATATGACCAATTGCCATTTAAGCTATTAACTAACTGGCAATCAAACTGGCATTTTGCCAAATAGTTCGATAACACTTTACAGATGATTATCATTGACCTGGTTTACAACCTATTAGGACTTGTAGCGCTCAGTGTACTTTCCGGATTCATCGATCTGCGTTTCGATCGGAAGACCCTTACCGGAAAACTTCTCCAGGGATTCATATTTGGCCTCATTGCAGTGACTGGGATGATCTATCCCTATCGCTATTCTCCGGGAGTGATTTTCGACGGGCGCTCTATTGTGCTGAGTCTGTGCACCCTTTTCTTCGGACCCGTTGCAGGGGGCTTTGCATCTTTGATTGCACTGGTATACAGGATCCATCTTGCCGGAAGCGGACTGATCATGGGTTCCATGGTGATCCTGAATTCCTTTCTGATCGGCTGCCTTGCTTTCTACCTGAAAAAACGGCTTTTCCTCACCTTCAATGTTATCTGGTTATATGCTTTCGGCTTAATCGTGCACCTGGCTATGCTGACCATGATGCTGACTTTGCCCGACAGTATCCGCGCTGATTCCTACAAGGCCATGTCCTTCACCATCATCGGCATTTACCCGGTGATGACTGTGCTCATCGGCAAGATCCTTTACGATCAGGCACAGAGTAAGATTTCTTTCCAACTGCTGAAGAACAGTGAATCGCTCTATAAGGCGACATTGTACAGCATCGGAGATGCCGTCATAACCACTGATAACCTGGGCCGCATAAAACACATGAACGGTGTTGCCGAGAAGCTGACCGGCTGGACGGAACCGGAAGCCAGGAACCGGCAACTGGAAATCGTTTACCGTATATTCAATGAAGATACCGGCAAAAACCTCGACACGCCCGTCAACAGGGTACTTCATGAAGGCTCCGTTGTCGGTATGGTCAATCATCACATACTTCGTTCACGGTTTCAAAAGTCGATCCCGGTATCCGATTGTGGAGCGCCTATTAAAGACGAACAAGGCGAGATCATTGGTGTTGTGCTGGTCTTCCGCGACCAGACCGAAGAACGCCTCAAGATCCTTCAGCTGGAAGAGAGTGAGAAAAAGTTCGCTGCCGCCTTCAGTAACAGCCCGGTAGCAATGCTTATCGCTACCTACGACGACGGTACTTGCTTCGATTGCAACAATGTTTTTCTGAGTGAAACCGGGTATAGCCTGAAAGAGGTCCATGGGCTGAACATACGCAGCCTGGAGCTTTTCGATGACTCCGCACAATGGGAAAAGATCATCACAGGTCTTTCTTCTGCAGGCAGGGTATCCGGTATACCTGCACAGTTGAAAAAGAAGGACGGAACCAGCCTTGAATGTCTGATATCAGTCAGCATCCTGCAGATCAACGGCATAGAATACGTCCTCGCATCCTTCCTTGATGTTACCGACCAAAAACGGGCCGAGGAGAAACTCATCGCCAACCAGGAAAGGTATAACTCCTTCATGAATGCCAACAGCGATATGATCTCGCTGAAAGATGAGAATTCACGTTACCTGATGATAAATAAATCCCTGGCAGAGTTCATTGGCATGTCAAAAGAGGAAATATGTCAGAAGACGGATTTTGAGCTCTACGGCAACGAGATTGGTAGTTTTATCCGTGCTTCGGACGAAAAGGTGTTGGCATCGGATGAGATAATCACCTATGAAAGAACTTATTCAAACCGTACACTGGAGACAACCAAGTTCAAAATCAAACTGGAACAGGGCAAATCAGGTATTGGCAGCATTGTCCGTGACATCACAGAGAGAAAGCAATCGGAGATACTAAGGCAGGTACAGTATAATATTGCCAATGCCATGAACACTGCTCCTTCGCTTGAATTGTTCTTCAGCGTCGTGAAGGAGGAGTTGGGCAGGCTGATTGATGTCAGTAATTTCCTTTACGCACTTTATCATCCCGATACTGAAATGCTTTCCGCCCCGTTTGAGATCGATGAGACCAACGACGGCATCCATTCCTGGCCTGTTCACCAGTCTCTCACAGGTCAGGTTATCCTCCGGCGTAAGTCGTTGCTGCTTAACCGTGATGAAATATCAGGACTGGCAGATTCCGGTGAGATCACCTTTATCGGAAAACCGGCTGAATGCTGGATGGGTGTACCTCTCATTATGGACGGGAAAGTCCTTGGCGCAGTAGTCATTCAAAGTTACCGTGATCCGAAAGCATATAATTCATACAGCATCGAAATCCTGGAAACGATCGCCAACCAGCTCAGCCTCTATATTGAGAAGAAACGGGTGGAGGAAGAATCCGCCAAGCTTTCCAAGGCTATTGTTCAAAGCCCTGCCAGCATTGTGATTACCGATCTTGCCGGGAACATCGAATACGCGAACCCGAAATTCACCGAGATCACCGGTTATACCCTTGAAGAGGTGCTGGGAAAGAATCCCAGATTCCTGAAGTCAGGCGAAGGAACTCCTTCCTTTTACGAAGGGTTGTGGCAGGCAATCATTACAGGCAATGAATGGCATGGAGATTTCCTGAACCGGAAAAAGAATGGCGATCTCTTCTGGGAATCCGCAAACATAGCTCCCATCATTAACCAGGATGGCATTATCACACATTTCGTCGCAGTTAAAGAAGATATCACCGAAAAGAAGAGTATGCAGAATGAGCTGATCTCAGCCAAGGAAAAGGCAGAGAAAAGCGACAAGCTTAAGACGGTCTTTCTTCAGAATATGTCGCATGAGATCAGAACGCCCCTTAACAGTATAATTGGATTTTCACACCTTCTGAACAAGGAAGGGCTCAATAATGAAATGATTAAAAGGTATGCGGCTGCGATCCAAAGCAGCGGCAACCGGCTGCTGGAACTTATCAACAACCTCATCGACATCTCCCGGATCGAATCCGGTAATATCGAAGTCCATACGAAGAAATTTGACCTTCACCGGCTCATCCAGGAGGTTTGCGACCAGTTTAAACTCGTCGCTGCCTCCAAGAAGGTGGAATTGACCCATCCATACGCTTCCGGGGATTCAGAAAAATTAATGGTATCGGATCCGTTGAAAATTCATCAGATACTGACAAACCTGGTAAACAATGCGTTTAAGTTCACAAATTCAGGTCATATACATGTCGATTACGAAATCGAGGATAACCAGATCCTATTCCGGGTGGAGGATACCGGCATGGGTATCAGTAAAGAACACCAGGCACTGATTTTCGACCGATTTTACCAGGCTAATACATCCATGTCGCGCGGGCACGAAGGCTCGGGCCTAGGACTGTCAATCTGCAAAGGGCTGGTGGAAGCATTGAACGGGACGATCCGGGTAGAATCAGAATTGAACGTTGGAAGCACCTTTATTGTCAGCCTGCCCTGGGTAGCCGGGAAAGAAGAAAGAAAAACCGTTGTGGTGGAATCTTCACTTGACCTCACCGGCTCACTCACAGTCCTTGTGGCAGAAGACGATGAATTCAGTTTCATCCTGCTGAGGGAGATCCTGGAACAAAACGGGAATAAGGTCATCAGGGCGTCTACAGGACTCGAAGCCATCCGTCTATGTAATAACCATCCCGACATCGATCTCGTTCTGATGGATCTTAAGATGCCGGAAATGAACGGATTGGATGCAACCAGGGAGATCAGGAAAACACACCCTGAACTATACATCATTGCCCAATCAGCCTATGCCTTTGCCCAGGAAAAACAGGCAGCATTCGATGCTGGCTGCAACGATTACCTGTGCAAACCCATTTCCATGGATAAACTGAAATCGGCCTTAGCGTCCCGACGTCCTTATGCCCGCCGGCAAACGGATACGTCCTCGCTTGAAACAGCCTGAACCTCCCTTCTTTCTCCCCGACTTGTTTAACCGGACTATCTGAAACCTTGCCGGTAAAGAGTACTTGTATGTGAATTTTTGTCGGAGAATGTTGTTACCTTTTGAAAATAAGTTGATTAACAGGAAACAGGTGATTGGTTTCCCTGCATTTCTGCAATTCAGTCGAATGCTCTTACAATTGTTACCAGAATATTGTCAGCAGGGGAAAAGCTACTCATTCTCCGGCATGTAAGGGAGATCGCAGAAACAGAAATCCGGTTATCCTGTCGACCGGTACTCTCTTTCTCCGACTTACTCCCTCTGCTATGAACAATCGCTACCCTCACTCTCTTACCGGCATTCTGTTAATCCTCACAACGTATCTGGCGTCTTCCGGTTTTCAGGCCCAGGCCGCAACTGCAACCAGCCGGCCACACTTCCTTTTTAGATCTATTAGCGGAGGAAGGATACATGACACCAGGGCCTGCGACGGCAGGCTTTTCAGTAACTGTGCCAATACCACAGAGCACGGATTACCAGCCAGTACTGCTGTGCGATCTGTTATTGACCCTCTCCCGAACAGCAGCGCCTTAGTTTATTCCGGTATCGGTACAGGCAATTTTTCTTCCCTGAAGATCTCTTTCATCAACCCGTTCAAGCATAATACCGGCGATAACATTCCCCGCTTTATTTTCAGTCAGAACAAGGATGTGAGCGTACCCGGGCAAAACCAACGGAACGATTTCACCATTTACTATTCGGAAGGCGGGTTGTATATCCAGCCGTTGAAGAATATTGCGGAGTACACGGTGATCATCAGCAACCTCATTGGCCAGACACTTCACAAGGTCAAGCACACAGGTTCCGATCTCTACCGCCTCGATCTGGAACTGTCGCCTTCCATTTACATCGTCACCATAGAAGCAAACGGCAGCAAATTCAGCAAGAAAATACCTGTCCGCTAAGGCAGGATTACAGCCGTCTGACTCTCTGCCCTCCTTCCTGTCGCTTCCCGAATTAAAAGGTCAATCATAATCGTTGACCTTCCCTGAATCTGCACAACTGTTCAGATTTCCGGAATAATGCTGCCACCGGCATTGACAATTGAATGACTGCCGAGTAGCCGTTGATTGCCTGTCGAATCATCTGCCAATTGGCAGAAATTGCTATTGTATATCACCTCACTCCCCTGCTCTTAACCCATTGCCCATTGCCCTTTGCTCTCTGCCCTTTGCTCTTTGCCCTTTGCTCTTTGCCCTCTGCTCTCTGCCCTTTACCCTTTGCCCTCTGCTCTCTGCTCTCTGCTCTCTGCTCTCTGCCACCTCCTGTGCCAAATTGTCACAGCCTCTCCGCTGGCATATCCTTTGATCAGGACGCGGCAACCTAAAATTTTACGAACATGCAGACAGGAAAGATCAACGTCCAGACTGAGAACATTTTCCCCATTATCAAGAAGTTCCTCTATTCCGACCACGAAATATTCCTTCGTGAACTTGTTTCCAATGCCGTAGATGCAACCACAAAACTGAAGACCCTCTCTTCGCTCGACAAGATCAAAGAAGAACTGGGCGACCTCACAATTGAGATTGAACTGGACAAAAGCAAGAAGACCCTGACAGTAAAAGACAGGGGCATCGGCATGACTGCTGAAGAAGTTGATCAGTTTATAAACCAGATCGCTTTCTCCGGTGCCGAAGCTTTCCTGAAAAAATACAAAGGAAAGAGCGCAGATGAACAAAGTGGCCTGATCGGTCATTTTGGTCTCGGCTTCTATTCCTCCTTCATGGTGTCGGATCGGGTGGAAATCCGCACCAAAACTTATAAAAAGGGAGCCGGCACCAAGGCTGTGCGATGGGAATGCGACGGCTCACCCGAATACACCGTGGACGAATGCGACAAGACCGACAGGGGTACTGAAATCATCCTCCACATTTCCGGCGACTCGGAAGAGTTTCTGGAAGAAAGCCGCATCCTCGAACTGCTTAACAAATACTGCAAGTTCCTCCCCTTCCCGATCCGCTTCGGCAATGAAAAGACCTGGGAACAGTCGGAGACTGAAAAGGATGATAAAGGTGAACCCAAGCATGTGGAAGTTGAAAAGCCTCGGATCATCAACAACACAAATCCGCTTTGGAAACAAAAGCCGGTAGATCTCAAGGAAGAGGATTATAAAAAGTTCTACCACGAACTCTATCCGATGACTTTCGAGGAACCTCTCTTCAACATCCACCTGAATGTGGACTACCCGTTCAACCTCACAGGCATCCTTTACTTCCCGAAACTCAAGAAAAACTACGAAGTCCAGCGTGACAAGATTCAGCTATACTGCAACCAGGTCTTTGTAACCGACTCGGTGGAAGGTATTGTTCCCGACTTCCTCACCCTGCTCCACGGCGTGATCGACTCTCCGGACATCCCGCTGAACGTTTCACGCTCCTACCTGCAAAGTGACCAGAACGTGAAAAAGATCTCCGGACATATCATGAAGAAGGTCGCAGACAAACTGGAAGAACTCTTTAAGAATAACCGCGAAGATTTTGAAAAGAAATGGGACGACATCCGGGTGTTCATCGAGTATGGCATCATTTCGGAACCCAAGTTCTTCGAAAGGGCTGAGAAGTTCTGCCTGTTCAAGAACACCGAGAACAAGTATTTCACCTTTGATGAGTACAGGAAAAATGTAAAGGATTCACAGACCGACAAGGATGGTAACCTGGTATACCTTTATACCTCAGATACGGATGAGCAGTACAGCTATATTGCCACTGCCCGTGATCGCGGCTATGACGTGCTGATCATGGATGGTCCTATCGATAACCACTTTGTGAACACGCTGGAGCAGAAATTTGAAAAGACTCATTTTGCCCGGGTGGATGCCGATGTGATCGACAAGCTTATCAGGAAGGAAGATACCATGCCGGCCTTGCTTACCGAAGAACAGCAGAAACAGCTGACCCCGGTTTTCGAGAATGTGATCGATAAGACCCGCTTCCACGTTGTGTTCGAAAGTCTCAGCACCTCCGATCTTCCCGTAATGATCACCCAGCCCGAGTTCATGCGACGCATGAAGGATATGTCGGCATTAGGCGGTGGATACAGTTTCATGGGAGCCATACCCGATAATTACAACCTTGTGATCAACTCCAACCATGCACTCATCCTGCAACTTGTCGAAATTCAGGATGCCGGACAACAGGAAAAGATCAGCCGCCAGCTAGTTGACCTCGCCTTACTTTCGCAGAACCTTCTCAAGGGTGAAGCCCTTTCTGGTTTTATCCGCCGGAGTGTGGAGATCATTAAATAACTCTTATGCAGGGATGTAGAAGAAAAGGGATATCAATCCTTGCTGTGTTTTACAAACTGAAACATCATCCGGGATGTTGCCGCATCAGAGTCTGGCCTCAAAATAACAGCGCCCGGATATAAAATGCATTTAACAGGAACAGCACTTCCCATCCGTGTCGTTGTGTTATTAAAAAAAGCTGCTCAACAGCAACATTAAATCCTTTAATACGTACTTTCGAATCAAATTAGCCCGATAATCATAAAATCCAATAACCAGGAAAGAATGAAAAAATCATGGATCATAATAGGTATCATTGTCCTAGTAGGCCTGATACTGCTGCTCTCAATCCCCGGCATGTATAACAGGCTTGTGAAGGCTGAGGAAACCGTCAACAACCAGTGGGCCAATGTTCAGGGAGCCTACCAGCGCCGCGCTGACCTTATCCCCAACCTTGTCAGCACCGTGAAGGGATACGCCAAACATGAGCAGGAGACGCTTATTAAGGTGGTTGAAGAACGCGCCAGTGCCACCAAGCCCACGTTCAATATTGATCCCGCGAAATTGGACGAAAACACACTCGCTCAATTCCAGAAATCACAGGATGAACTGGGTTCTGCCATTTCCCGGCTGCTGGTAAGTGTGGAGCAATATCCCGACCTGAAAGCCAACCAGAACTTCCTGCAATTACAGGCACAACTTGAAGGAACCGAGAACCGTATCAACGTGGAGCGCCGCAACTTTAACGAAGCCGTCCAGGCTTACAACACGCGTCTGAGGAAATTCCCCACGAACATGCTGGCAGGTCTGTTTGGTTTCTCCAAGAAACCTTACTTCCAGGCACAGGCAGGAGCCGATACCGCCCCAAAGGTGGAGTTTTAAAGGAATCCTGCAGTTATTAATTCTAATGGGAGTGCGATGCCTAAATCAGCACGAAATTTCTTCTCGCCAGAACAAATTGAAGATATCAAGCTGGCCATCCTGAACGCCGAACTGGATACCTCGGGAGAGATCAGGGTACATATTGAGAACAACTGTCCCGGAGATGTCATGGACCGTTCAGCAGCCATCTTTAAGAAATTAGGGATGCATAAGACTGATCAGCGGAATGGCGTCCTGATATACCTCTCCGTTAAGAACCGTAAGTTCGCCATCATCGGCGACAGCGGGATCAATGCAGCGGTAGACAAGGAATACTGGGAACGCATCAAACTGCGCATGCTCGAAGCTTTCCGGGAAGAGAAATTTACCGATGGGCTCGTTAATGCCATACACGAAGTAGGATTGTCGCTTAAGACGGCTTTCCCTTTTAACAAGGACGATAAAAATGAACTTCCGGATGATCTTTCGTTCGGGGATGAATGATCGGCCTAGTCAATTGAATAAACCTGGAGCTCCACAAACAAGGCTCCTGATAGATACACACAATTATGTCACCCGGCCGATCTAGTACCCGACTGCTCATCCTGCTATTCGCAGTGATATTTTCCGGCATGCTCCATGCTGCCGATAATGATATCCCCAATGCCCCTGTCCCACCCCGGATGGTGAATGACTTCGCGGGCATCCTAAGCGAGCAGGAAGTGCAGTCGCTGGAACAGAAACTGGTGGCGTTTAACGACACAACTTCCACACAAATTGCAGTTGTCATCGTCAGCGACCTGCATGGCTACGATCCTTCCGATTTTGCCCAGCGTTTAGGTGAGAAATGGGGCGTCGGAGGTTCCAAACTGAATAACGGTTTCCTGATTCTGGTGAAGCCCAAGACAGGAACAGAAAAAGGCGAAGCGTTCATTGCCTCGGGCTACGGAGTTGAGGCGCTGGTACCCGATGCCACAGCCTGGGACATTGTGAACAACGAAATGATCCCCCGCTTCAAACAGAATGACTACTATGGAGGCATCGATGCAGCCGTGAACACGCTGTTCAAGTTCACTTCCGGGGAATTTAAAGCCTCTTCTTACGGGAAGAGTAAAGAAGGCGCCGGAAGCATAATCATTGGCATCATCGTTTTTGTCATCCTGTTCATTTTCTTCACACGCGGAAATAACAACCGTCATATCAACCGCAGGTCCAGTTCAACAGTGTTCTGGCCGTTCCTGTTTGGCGGTAGCAGCGGCAGCTGGGGCAGCTTCACCGGCGGTTCCGGCAGCGGAGGTTTCGGCGGAGGAGGAGGTTTCGGTGGTGGCGGATTCGGCGGATTCGGCGGAGGCAGTTTTGGCGGCGGAGGAGCCGGAGGAAGCTGGTAGTTCGCGACGATAATGATCTTTTTAAAGATGCCACCATTTTTCGGGTGGCATTTTTATTAGAATATTAAAACTGCCTGCTGTCAGAAATCCTGAAGTACGATAAGAAAGCAGAACTTTAATGGGCAACTGGTACCAGGATCACCCATCTCTGCAATCCCTCACTCAGATCTGGCTTGGCATATCACACCGGCTTCTTGGATTTCAGGAAGATTTTCACTATATTTGATTGAAAATCAGATAATCCGGATATTATCCTCCGAAAATTCACACCATGAAAAGGATTTCGTTTGTATTGTTGGCCCTTGTCTTTTTACAGATTCACCCGCTTCGGGTCAAAGCGCAACATCCCGAAATCGGAATCTCAGTGGTGCTGAGTGGAGCACTCATGTTTGGGCCGTATTTCGACTACTGGTTGGATGACCACCAGGCACTTGAAGCCAGCATTATGGCAGCTTGGGATGAGGAGTTCAAAATTCCCTTTGCTCTGAATGCCGGTTATGGTTATTATTTCGGCAGCAGCAAATGGCGTCCAAACCTTACATTTCAGTATTCACTGCTGATACCTTCCCTTTCAGAGGCTAAATCTCTTCTTTCGGCTCTCCCCGGAGTTCAGTACCGCTGGGATAATTCGCATCAGGAGACTCGTCTTGGCATCTGGGTTTCCTCCTTCCTGAGCAAAGAGAAGATAACACCCTGGAGAGTAATGCCAATCGGTCTTCAGCTTAACTATGGCTACAAGAATCCCTGATCAGTACCCCGAAACACTGTCATCGGTCTGTACTCCCGACGGCCAGGCTGTCTGCCCATAACAATACGGTATCATTCGAAAAAGAACTGCATATCTGTCTATCCGGTTCCCTTGCAGAATTTTTCATCACATTCATCAAACCCTTATATTTGACGGCTTAACCAAACACTGCTCCTGATAACAGCAGACAGATCATTCCATTTATGTAAGTGAAAGGCTCCGATTACTCCCTGATTCACTCTCCTTCCCATTTGATGAATAAAAATCTGATAACCATTCTGTTGCTCATCTCCGTTCTGAGCCATAACCTGCCCGCTTTTAGCCAGCCCTCATGCAGCCCATCAGATGCAGGCCTTGCCCCGGAACTTACCTCCCGGCTTGATTCGCTGATGCTGCGGTATGTCAACCAAAAGAAACTTCCCGGCATGATCACCCTGGTTTCGCGTCACGGAAAGCTGGTTTATAAAGGCATTTTTGGTTGTATCGATGGAGAACGCGCTATGCCTGCGGATGCAATCTTCCGCATTGCCTCCATGACCAAGCCGGTTACCAGTGCCGCAGCCATGATCCTTTACGACGAAGGACGATTTCAACTCGACGATCCCGTTGCAATGTACATCCCGGAATTCAGTGACATGAATGTATTTGCATCTGTTGATTCCGGAAGGATTAAAACAATAAAAGCAAATTCCCCGGTCACCATCCGGCAACTCTTGATGCATACCTCCGGGCTGGCTCATGGCGGAGATGATTCACCTGTAGACTCACTCTACCGGGAATCGAACCTTTCGGACGGGAACTTGCAGGATATGATCCCGAAAATTACATCCCTGCCTTTGCTCTATCAACCCGGCACCCATTGGAACTACAGCCGGTCGACTGATGTGCTGGCCCGTCTGGTGGAAGTTCTTTCCGGAAAGCCATTCGATGAATTTCTGGAAGAACGGATATTCAAGCCTTTGCAGATGAACTCGACTGGCTTCTATGTTCCCCCTCAATGGCTTGACCGCGTTGCAACAGTATACTCTCTGGATGATTCGGCCAGGTTGATGTTGCTGTTTCACCCCGACACAGCCAACGTTGCAACAAAGGTCACATTCATGTCAGGCAACGGCGGACTGGTTTCCACGGCAACCGATTACCTGATCTTTGCGCAGATGCTGCTGAACAAAGGCCAATATAACGGTGTTCGGCTGCTGAAAAGCAGTACCGTCGGGCTTATGACATCCAACCAGATTACTACTGAGCAGATGCCCTCCGAAGGCTTCCTTGGAGATCTGCTTGCCGGAATGGGATTCGGATTGGGCTTTGCCGTCGTTAAAGAATCAAATCCGCCATTCACTGGATCGGCAGGTTCTTATTGGTGGTCAGGCTCCGCAAACACATATTTCTTCGTGGATCCCGATAAAGACCTGGTATTGATCTTCATGACCCAATTACTTCCCAACTTCTGTTATCCCGTTTGCAAAGAACTCAGGGAAATTGTGTACCAATCGATCTTAAATTGAAATAACTAACGCACCATAAAACTGAATTGCTGGCTTAACGCTTCCGGGTTCAAAGAGCCTGATCAACTGCATCGGCAATTCCTGCTTACCTTTGCCACCGAATTCGATTTAAACCTGCTACCCATGTCATATAAAATCCTTTTCTTCGTTTCTCTCCTGCTGCTGCTTGCTTTTACGCCCGGCGGCGGGCATTATAAGGACGGTACCTTTCGGGGCATTTCACAAGCCAATTATACAGATGAGCCCTACTATGGCATTTCAACCCTTACGATCCGTGACGGTAAATTCGTCCGGGTAGAGTTCAGCGTGAGGGATTCGGCCAAACAGGTTACTTTCGACCAAACATACGAGAAGTATTTTGCCGGCAATGAACTCTATATGCAACAATGCCGGAACGACTGGAAAGGCATCTGTTCATACCCCGACAGCCTGTTGAAATACCAGGACCCTGATAAAGTTGATGGCATCAGCGGTGCCACCTGGTCATATAACCTGTTCCAGGCTGCAACGAAAGAAGCGTTGAAACAGGCTGAGAAGTAAATGCTGGAAGGAATGTAATCAGGAGCCATTGACCGGAGACGGCGATGAATGCCTGTTCCGGAATTCTAAAAACGGTTGTTGAATCCGACAGGTACTGGAAAATCAGGGGGAAAACAGCATTCCTGACAAATTGTATATCTGGTATCCAAATATTTCTCATCAACAATCTGTATTGGCCGTAAGCAGAAGGTTCTTTGTCCTTTAGACTGCCCGAAACATTTTCCCTATCCGGTTGTTTTATAGGAAACTCTCTACCTATGGCAAGAGTAAGCACATATCTGAATTTTCCCCGGAATACAGAGGAAGCGTTTAATTTCTATAAATCGGTCTTTGGCGGAGAATTCTCAGGAGGCGGCATAGCCCGTTTCAGCGATATCCCTCCGGTTGAAGGAACACCTCCATTGTCCGAATCTGATAAAAACCTTGTGATGCACATCGAACTGCCAATCCTTGGCGGACATGTGCTCATGGGAACCGATGCACCCGAATCCATGGGCTTCACTGTAGTACCAGGAAACAATGTCTGTCTTACCCTGCAACCCGATAGCCGTGAAGAAACAAAACGGCTTTTCGACGCCTTATCTGCCGGTGGAGCCGTCCTGCAGGAACTTCAGGATATGTTCTGGGGCGATTATTACGGAAGCTGCCGTGACAAGTACGGGATAAACTGGATGTTCAACTGTTCCGCAAAATAAAGGCTGAAAAACCACATTGCTGCCGATCGATGGAAAGCAATACAATATCTATACAGACAATCGTCGGAGCCCCGCTCAGCACCGTCTGGAAATACTGGACCACACCCGCCGATATAACCAGGTGGAATCATGCTACCGACGATTGGCATTGCCCCTATGCAGAAAATGACCTGTGTGAGGGAGGAAAATTCAATTTCCGTATGGAAGCCCGCGACGGGTCGATGGGATTTAACTTTGTTGGTTTGTATGATAGCGTATTACCATTTGAAAGGATTGCTTACACCATAGGCGACGGCCGGAAGGTGGAGATTCGATTTGCAGTAAAGGGTAACCGGACTGAAGTGGTTGAGATTTTTGAAGTGGAACACCAAAATCCTGCTGAACTTCAGCGGAATGGTTGGTATGCAATTCTCGAAAACTTCCGGAAACTCGTGGAGGCTGAATGTAGTTGAGATAGTTGCATAGTCAGGGTTGGAAAGAATTGTTGACAACAATCTTTCTGACTGATATCAAGGGAATTATTGTGCATCTTTGTTTTGAGATCATGCCCTGTCCCCGCTTGTCCATCCCGGCATCAGGCTTCAAACTTTCAATATTCAGGAATATTCATGGATCAAACCTATATCTCCCTGCTCAGGGGCATCAACGTCAGCGGTCAGAATAGCATCCGGATGAGGGAACTAAAGGCTCTCTATGAAAAAATGGGGTTCAGTCAGGTTTACACCTATCTCCAGAGCGGAAATCTCACCTTCCGCTATAAAACTTCCTCTCCCTGCGACCTTGAAGGAAAAATAACCGGAGCTATTCGGCAGGCATTCGGGTATGAGATCCCTGTACTTATGCTGACGGCAGAAAAGCTGGGCCGCATTATAAAACAAAATCCACTCGTATCCTTGCCCGGGATAAACAGATCATTTCTGCATGTCACTTTCCTGGCTACTCCTCCCGTCACTCCTTATCACCAGGCAATTGAACAGCAAAAAGCCGACGGTGAAGCAATCGCATTTTCGGATGAAGCTGTCTACCTGTATTGTCCGCATGGTTATGGCAAGACCAGACTTACCAACAACTTCCTGGAATCGAGGCTTAAAGTCATGGCAACCACACGGAACTGGAATACGGTTGAACAACTGATGACACTGGCCAGCAATTAAATACTGCCCTCCTGTCTTCTCCAACTTTGGGTAACGGAAAGCCAAACGATGTTTCCCTGAATAACAACCGAGTTGTCAGAATACAAGATGCCACCGGTTAGGGCAATGGAACCCGGCTTTTATACTGCCCGAAGTGCGCTTCCTTCCTGATAATTATCATGTTATGATTATGATGCGCATATTCCGGGGAGAATGCAATCGGAAATGATGTGGCTCCCATTGCCCATGCAAAGAAATCATTGTTCCTTTCGATCGGACGAATGAATAGAACCGGCTGCTATATAAAATCAAAGAAGCAGGGCTCTTGCCTGATGTTGTTGCCAATATCAGGGCTTCTGATAAGGCCGGCATTACTGAAGCAGATTCGATCCATACTTACTGATTTTCAAGCTATTAGTAGTGCCATCAGTGAAACTGGATATACTGTGAAAAGCGATTAAGGGTCTAAGGAGTTGCCTCCTCGTAGCTAATTGACTTTTTTATAAGAGGTTTACCGCTATTTGATTAGTTTTGCACCCTGTTCAAAACAAGGCAAAACTTCTATGAATTTCACCAAGACTCTTCTAACAGTATTTTTCCTGATCGTTATTACTACGGCGAAATCACAAACCTCTCTTCCCGTATCTGCCCCCGATACTGCAAAGTATCCCTACTGGATCCAGATGATGCAGGATCCGAATGCAAACTTTTTCCAGACTCAACGGGCATTCAGCCTGTACTGGCAGGACAGGGCCATCACCAGAGGATGCGGCTGGAAGCCCTTCAAACGGTGGGAAAACTACATGCGCACCAGGGTTTCGCCCGAAGGGATCATCCCTGCTCCGGATCATACCATGAAAGCTTACCAGGACTATATGCAGCGGAACGATCAACCTGCATCACTGGCTGGTAACTGGATAAGCCAGGGGCCCGAAATATTACCCAACGATAAAGGATACAAGGGACTTGGACGTATCAACGTCGTGGCATTTCATCCCACTGATCCCAATACAGTCTATGTAGGTTCACCTTCAGGAGGCATGTGGATGTCGACCATGGGAGGCAATTACTGGACCACTACCACCGATATGCTTCCAACATTGGGAGTGTCGGCCATAGCGGTTGATCCGGTTAACCCCGCAACCATCTATATCGGAACCGGTGACCGGGATGCCAGCGATGCTCCCGGAGTTGGCGTCATGAAAAGCATTGATAACGGTCAAACCTGGACAGCTGCCAACAACGGAATGGGAAATGTGATCATCAGCAAACTCCTGATCGATCCCAATAGTCCGGCAACCATTTATGCCGCTTCCACTTCCGGTATCTATAAGTCGGTCGACGGTGCTGCTACCTGGGTAAAATATGCTGGTGGTAACTTCAAAGATCTTGCATTCAAACCCAACAGCACAACCATTTTGTATGCTGCAGCCGGAGGGAATTTTTACCGTTCACTGGATGCCGGTATCACCTGGGAACAAAACATGAACGGTATCGCCAATGGCACCCGCGGCGCTGTTGCCGTTACTCCTGCAAACCCCGAAATCGTTTACTTTGTCCAGACTAAGTCAGATAACGGTTTCCGTGGTTTATACATGTCGACAGATGGTGGCACAACTTTCACCGAACGTTCAGACTCTCCGAACATTATGGATTGGAGTTGCGACGGTTCCGGCGAAGGCGGTCAGGCCTGGTACGACCTTGCTATTGCAGCCGATCCGGTCAATCCAAACATCATTTACGTTGGTGGTGTCGACATCTGGAAATCAACCGACGGTGGCGTGACCTGGAACATTAATGGACACTGGTATGGCGGATGCAGCGTACCCGCTGTTCATGCCGACCATCACTATTTTGCTTTCAATCCCCTGGACAATCGTCTCTACATTGGTAATGACGGTGGTGCTTACTGGACCGGCAATGGCGGCTCCACATGGAATGAGATCAGCAACGGCCTCGTGATCAGCCAGGCCTATAAACTCGCACAAAGCCGCACGGTAGACGACGTGGTCGTTAATGGTTATCAGGATAACGGAACCTCAGTATATGACGACGGAACCTGGTATGCCATCGGCGGCGGTGACGGGATGGAGTGCGCCGTCGATCCCACTGATGCGATGTACCGGTATACTTCCCTTTACTATGGTTCGATCAACAGGGTATATAACACTACCGGACAGGGAACCATTGCAGGGAACGGCGTGAACGGCATCACAGAAGAAGGTGCCTGGGTCACTCCCTTCCTGATCGACGAGAACGATCCCAATACCATGTTCATTGGATATAAAAATGTCTGGAGAAGCAGCAATATCAAGGCTTCGAACATCAATACCATCCTTTGGGAGAAGATTTCCGAGCTGAACACCTCCAATATGAATGAGCTGGAGCAATCGCCTGCCAATACGGATATCCTGTATGCTGCCAGCGGCAATACCCTTTACCGTTGCAATAATGCACACACCGAATCACCCAACTGGCTGAATCTCAGCTCAAACCTGCCGAATACCGGCGCCATCGCAGATCTCGAGGCACACCCCTTCTTAGAGAATGTGGTGTATCTGGCCCAGAATAAAAAAGTTTACAAATCAACAGACCAGGGATACTCCTGGACCGATATCAGCGGAAGCCTCCCCGATATAACCATCAACAATATTGCTTACTATCGTCAGAGCCAGGAAGGACTTTATATTGGGACCGATGCCGGAGTGTTTTACAGGGAAAACGGCATGACTGACTGGATCCCCTTCAACAACGGCATGCCGGCAAATGCCAGGGTAACCGAAGTAGAAATTTACAACGAC
Organism: uncultured Lentimicrobiaceae bacterium; assembly: GCA_964544545.1. Taxonomy (GTDB): domain Bacteria; phylum Bacteroidota; class Bacteroidia; order Bacteroidales; family UBA4417; genus UBA4417. The sequence goes on from CAZJCG010000006.1 coordinate 33,971, forward strand.
CCTGTTTCTCCGGCTAACGACAGGATCAAAGCCTCAACATACGGCAGAGGCATGTGGAAATCGGATATGTACTCCAATACGCCTGTTACCGACTTTACTGCTGACCCGCTGTTGATACCTTATGGCTGCTCTGTCAACTTCACTGATCTCTCCAGCGGCATTCCCACAGAATGGCATTGGTCGTTCCCGGGTGGGAATCCCTCTACCTCCACCGATAAAAACCCTGTTGGTATTCTCTATGATACTCCCGGGGTCTACAACGTACAACTTATCTCCGGTAATTCAACCGGCAGCGACACGCTTATCAAGGCCGGACTGATCATCGTAAGCGACACCTTACATCCGGTTGCAGGTTTCTATGCCACGCCTCGTATCTTCTGTGACCTGTTCGACATCGTAACACTCACTGATACCTCCGAATTCTGCCCCTACGCATGGCAATGGAGCATCAATCCGACGACATTCAACTTTGTAAATGGTACCTCAGCCACATCGCGGAATCCTCAGATCAGCTTCACCGAAAACGGAACCTACACGGTAAGTCTGACCGTGGTGAATGGAAACGGCATATCCTCAGTAGTGAAGTCAGATTATATTGTTGCCGGTGGGTATACACTGCCTTTCGCAGAGAATTTCGAATCAGCCGACTTCGGCACGAAAGGTTGGACCACTGAAAATCCCGACAACCTGACAACCTGGGGTATCACAAATGTAGCCGGGAACACGCCGGGCAACAAGGCAGCATGGATGAACTTCTTTGATTACCTTGCACCTTCAGGCGGACGCGACAGGCTGATCTCCCCTGCGCTGAACTTTACAGGTACAAACCCCGTCTTCCTGACGTTTGAACATGCCTATGCCACCCGGTATGCATCCTCTTCCGATTCGCTTGTGATCTATGCTTCCAACGACTGCGGAACTACCTGGCAGCGCATCTTTGGCGCAGGCGAAAAGGGACAGGGCACCTTTGCCACCACACCCAAAATGACTACCTCTTTTGTGCCTTCTGTTGCCGATGACTGGTGCGGAAACGGATGGGGCTCTGCCTGTTATCTTATCGACCTCTCCGCTTATGCCGGCCAGCAAGGGATCCGTCTTGCATTTGAATCCTACAACCGGCACGCAAATAACCTCTTCATCGATAACATTGCCATTTCAAGGACAACAGGAATTCCGGAAACCTCTGCAACTACCACATCCTTCTATGCATATCCGAATCCAACCAACGGATTATTCACGCTTGTCGGCGGAAAACAGTCGGAACAAGGTCAGCTCCAGATCTTTAACGACCAGGGCTCTTTTGTGATGAGCAGGGTAGTGAATGCCGGTAATAATCTGGTTGAACAGATCGACCTGACATCCTTCCCCAAAGGAATTTACCTGATCCGGCTGGCCGGTAATTCATCCGTAAAAACCTGCAGGGTTGTCCTCCAGTGACCCTTAGCCGGGATCCGGAACTATGAATGTATTTTACCATCCTGATCTTGAACCCGCTAGCGTAGCATCCGCTATCAGACTCAATGAAGAGGAATCCGCTCATTGCACCCGCGTATTGCGGATGCAACCAGGCAGTTCCATGGCACTGACCGACGGGAAAGGTCATCTTTTCCAGGGAAGCCTGGTGAGTGCGGATTATAGGCACTGCCTGGTGAACATAGAATCCTTCATAAAGACCGAACGGCATCCTTACTACCTGCATGTCGCCATCGCTCCAACCAAGAATATAGATCGTTTTGAATTTTTTCTTGAAAAAGCAGCCGAAATCGGCATCGACGAAATTACTCCTCTGATCTGTTTCCATTCGGAACGTACCACCCTCAGGACCGACAGGCTCCGCAAAGTACTTGTTGCCGCCATGAAACAGTCGCGAAACCTTTACCTGCCCGTACTGAACGAACCGTTAAGCTTTCAGTATCTGATGAAGGGTGTTACCTGCAGGCAAAAGTTTATCGGATACGTGGAAGAACAGCAGGAACTCTTATTAAAGGATGCCTGTAAGCCTGCAATGGATACGATCGTGTTGATAGGTCCTGAAGGTGACTTCAGCAGACAGGAGTTCGATGAAGCGGTTAGAAACGGATACACAGCAGTCAGCCTGGGTCATTCCAGACTGAGAACCGAAACGGCAGGCATTGTCACCTGTATGACACTCAGCCTGCTTAACCTTTAAACGGATCATTCCAGTCCTGCCACAGTCCTGCACCGTTGGCAAAGCCTGAGACCTTTCAGATCAATATCTTCCACATAGGTACTGGCATGCATTACACAGTCGGTATCGGTGCAATGCATTAATCCGACTGTGTGTCCCAGCTCATGGATCACCTCCTTGCAGGTGCGGTCCCGAAGCAATGTCTCATCCGCCGCAAGTCCGTAACGTTCATTGCTGAGCCGGTAAAGCGACATGATTCCGCAATTGCCGCCAAGGTGGGCCTGACCAAAGATATAGGTCAGGATCGGGATAAAAATATCGAAGTTGAAGAGTGCCATTACCTTCCCGGATTCTTCAGAAGCGTGAAGACATGTCATTCGCAGCAGTTTGTCACCGTTGTACTGCCTTCTTCCTGAATCATAAAACTCACCCAGATCCTGGTGCATTTCCCTGATTACGACCATACAGTTGAATTCCCTCCGGACAGAATCAGCAACCTTATCCAGGAATTCTTTGCCAATAGAACCAAATGAAAGTATGGTAATGTTCACGGGCTGCATGCAAGGACAATCAGGCGATAAACTTACGGTGAGATACTAGAGACCTGTAGCGGATCACGCCATATCCGGGTTTTTCAGCCCGTACTTCTTGATCTTGTTATAGAGTGTAACCCTGTCGACTTTGAGAGCTTCTGCTGATCGCTTGATATTCCATTTGTACTTTAAAAGGATTTTCAGGATGAATTCCTTCTCAAAATCTTCGAGGCTCTCAAGCGAACTTTCCGGCTGTTCCTTCTCTTTCCCGAAGGGGAGATCCTTCAGTTGGATCTTTTTTCCATTGCCAACAACAATGGCCCGTTCAACCATGTTTTCGAGCTCCCGGATGTTCCCGGGGAACGGGTACTCCGACAACCGTTTCAATGCTGACTGCTCAATGCTTACCAGCGGGCGGTTCATCGAATTGCAATACTTCCGGATGAAGTATTCAACGAGCAACGGTATATCTTCCACCCGTTCACGCAGTGGAGGAACATGAATATTTACCACATTAAGCCGGTAATAGAGATCCTCCCGGAAGATACCCTGGGCAACGAGGCTTTTTAAATCGCGGTTGGTGGCGCAAATCACCCTGAAATCGGACGAAATTTCTTTATTCCCTCCTACCCTGACGAAACTCTTGGTCTCCAGTACCCGCAATAACTCTATCTGCATTTTGGGCGAGATAGTGGCAATCTCGTCAAGAAAGATTGTACCACTGTCGGCCATTTCGAAACGGCCCTTACGATTATAGAGCGCCCCTGTAAAGGCGCCCTTCTCATGCCCGAAGAGTTCACTCTCAAGCAGGCTTTCGCTTAAAGCTCCGCAGTGAACACTTACCAGCGGATAGAACCGTCGAGGCGAATTGGCATGTATGGCCTTGGCAACCAACTCCTTACCTGTTCCACTCTCACCGGTAATGATCACCGACGAATTGGAGGGCGCTACACTCTCTATCTCGGAAAGCACCTTTTGAATTGCCTCACTTCTGCCGATCAGGTCTTCAACGTTCTCAAGAGAGTCAACTTTTGTCCGGAGGGTTTCATTTTCACGAACCAGGCTTATCTGCCTCGAAGCATTCCGGATCAGATGGGAAAGGTCATCCGGATCAAACGGCTTGGTCACATAATCATACGCGCCCTCCTTCAGCGCTTTCACGGCAGTATCCACAGTAGCAAAAGCTGTCATGATGATAATGATCGCTTCCTTGTTGATTGCCTTGATCCGCTGTAGCATCTCCAGACCATCCATTCCCGGCATCTTCAGGTCAGCCAGGACAATGTCAAAGGTTTCAGCCTCAACCCTTGCCAGGGCAGCCTTTGCATTCTCAGCACAGACTACACTGTAACCGTCCTCTGAGAACCAGCTGAACAAGGAGTCTCTCACCGACTCCTCATCATCTACCACCAATATCTTTAGTTGCTTTTCCATCATCTTTTCTCCTGTATGCTGATTAAAGGTATTGTGAATAAAATTGTTGTTCCCTGTCCGGGTTCTGACTTAACCTGTATCCTGGCATGATGGCTTTGCATAATGCCATGAACGATTGCCAGACCAAGTCCGATGCCTTGTGTTTCACGCTTGGTCGAAAAGAAGGGTTCGAAGATATGCGGCATATCTTCAGGGGATATTCCTATGCCATTGTCAATGATTTCCAGTAGGATGTTGTCGGGGTCCGGATTGGATGTGCGGATGATGATTTCTCCATTTTCCGTAACTGCCTCAGATGCATTGACCAGAATTGCAATACAGGCCTGTTTTACCTGATTCGGGCTGCAATAAATCAGGTCATTCCCTGCCTTCAGCTCTTTAAGAAAGCTGATATTGGCAATCTGGACAGGATGACGCATCAGTTCAAACGTTTCTTCAAGAAGCTCATGCAGATGCCTGGGTTCAAAATCTTCCTGGTCCTTTTTCGAGAAATCGAGCAGCCCCTTCACAATATCACCGCATCGTTTGGTTTCAGCCTCAATGAGCCGAAGATGCCTGAGCATAGCCTCGCGTTTCTCTTCTGTCAGATCCGGATGATTCAACTGCTTCTGCACCAGTTTCGTGTAGACCAGTATCCCTGCCAGAGGATTGTTTATCTCATGAGCCACCGATGATGAGAGTTTTCCAAGAGATGCCAGCCGTTCGATGTGGATCAGCTCATTCTGGGCTGCACCCAGCTCTTCTGTTTTCTTCTGCACCTTATATTCCAACTGTTGCGACCAATTCTCCAATTCGGTGGCAGCGGCCTGTAGATTATCAAGCATGTTGTTGAAGGCATTGGACACCATGCTCATATCATCCAGACTGTTCCGGCTGAGCTTCACCCGCATGTTCCGGTCACCGTTGGCAACCGCCACGCTGGCTCCTATAAGCTGGTTCAACGGCTGCTTGATTTCTTTATGTGTCCAGAAGATCAGAAAGACCAACAGTAATATAGTGGTCAGGATGGCGAGAAAGTAAAACTCAAGCGACGACTTGCTCACAGCTTCATCCAGTTCCTTAAGCGGAACCTTGATCACCAGAGATCCGAGCGTGGTTTCGGATGCCGAATGTGCATGACATGAACTTTCGTAGCAGGATTTGGAATTCTTTATGGGAGATCGGATTATAAGATGCCTCTGATCGGTATTATTGGCATTCATCCTGCATTCACTCTTTGGGGAGATGATCTTGTATGATTTTGTATCTCCCGGGAACAGGGACTTGACATCTTTGTGACAGCTTTTACAGTTGGGATAACTGCTGCTGGTGCTGTCTGCCGGAAAAGACGAATAGGCAAGATTATCCTGACTGTCGTACATATTCACATCTTCAATCCCGGGCATGGTATGGATGATGTCCAGCGTATTCTGCAGGGAACTTTTATCGTTCTCAAGCATGGAGTAATACAAGGCACCTTCCACCAGCGATCCGACATTGTTGGCGCTTTGGAGGATAACAGTATTCAGATACTGTTCGTAAACCGATTTAAAGATCAGCCCGAAGGATGTAAAAAGAAGAATGGAAAGCACTGCTATGATAAGGATCACACGGGCATAGATGGAACGCCCGAAGTTCACATACCTCCTGAAAAAGCCCATTATGTTTCTGAAAAGGTGTGTATCTGTAATCTTGCTCATAGGAAGCTTATTGGATTAGGATTACCACGCTTATAGCCGGTTCCGGCTTCTGCAATATAAAAAAAACCGGCGACACTATAGCCGGTTTTTTGGAAATTCTGTCATAAGCCTTTCAGGAAGCTAAGAACTCGGCCTGAAAATCAGTCCAAACCTCTTCCGGCATCCTGGCAAGTGTACCATCCACCAGCTCGCCACCATCCTGAAGAACAACCAGCGATGCATCCGGCATGTACTTCTTCATGCCAACACTGAGAAAATCCTTATAGCGATTCACTTCGTTACTGATCCACCGGGTTGCATCCCCTGCCAGATGGCAACTCATGATGTCGGCAACCCAGCTGGCGGGACTGACTGCGCAAATCCATCCTTTGCCATAAGGATCCTCTCGGACTATTTCAGGATCTGTCCTGAGGCTTTCATTCAGGTCCAGGATGTTCCCCGATATGGGTGAGGAAATCGTCAGGATTTTCCCGTCTTTTTCCAGACAGGCTATCACATCTCCTCTTCTGACCCCGTCACCTTTCTTTTTCTTGAACTCAATATTGACGCTGCCGGTTACATGGATCAGCAATTCATCCAATCCCACCCGGGCTGCTCCCGAACGCTCCAGAAAAGTCCAGGTGTGGTTCTTATTATAAAAGATCCCCTGTGGAATCTTCATCAGCGTTGCCGACAGGACTCCTGCCACATTCCGTATCCGGCTAACCATCCGACCCTGCCTGTTCAGGATCAGCCAGAAGGGGATCAGAAGCAGAAGAAATGCTATCACGACCAGGTATTCTATACCCTTCGTATCGAACAGATTGCTGTAAGTAAAACCTTCCATAGCTTTTTAGTTAGGGCTTAGATTTCAGAATTCAGATTAATGATGTTGATTGTTTCTGGCCCAAAGAGGCGATTCACGCAATACAGGCATCCGGTTTATGACCCACCGGAATACCCAGATCTCAGTGAACAGAACGGTGAGCGTTACAACGATCTCCATCCAGGACGGGACATACCGGACAGGCATATCCCATTTGAAACCGATTATCGTCACATTTAACCGGTTCATGATCACTCCAAGCATGGTTAGAATGGATGCTAACCGGACCAGCATAATGCTTCGCTTCCTGTATGCATAGAAATACAGGCACATCGGGATAAACACCAGTCCCACCAGTTCAAGCAGGAACCAGTATCCCATTGGCGTTGCAAGCAGATCCCAGTGTTTACCGTGGATGAAGACCAGTACCTGCAGGAAGAAATAAGCAAACATGGCTCCTGTACAGATCTTCGACAGACTGATCACAATCTGGTCGTGTTCACGATGATCTTTTTCACTGATCATCCTAAAGAAAACCTTGTGGCTGATAGCTCCTTCGAATATCACCATCGACAATCCTGCGAAAATACTGGACACAAAGAACAGGATCGGGATGAATTCCGAATACCAGAGCGGATGGATCTTCCCTTTAGCCATCAGGAACAAAGCGCCCAAACCAGACTGGTGCAGGATCGACAGGGTTATCCCGAAAATGACTGCTGCAAGGGTCATCCCTGACAGTATCTTATGAGCCCTGCGAGCCCCGAGCCATTCCGCTATGGCTGGGGAGAATTCTATCAATTCGGCAATCATGTAGAGAAGAAAGTGCCAGGCAACAAGGAATAGCACCGAACTCACTCCAAAGTTATTACCAATGATAGGGTTTATCACATTCCAGGGCCGGCCCAGGTCCAGTAACAGAGCTCCGGCATAGAACAGATAGGCAAGAAAACCATTTAAAACCGTAACGCGGATAATGGATTGGAATTTCCGGATGTTCAGGATGTAAACAATAAAGGTCAGCACATAGGCGCCACCGGCAAATGCAACTCCTGTAACAACGTCAAAACCGATCCATAGTCCCCACGGAACATCCTGTGAAAGGTTGGTGATCGATCCTATCCCCTTGACAAATCGTATCACGATCAGGATCAAGCCCAGGATCATGATGGGAGCGGAAATTAAGTTGAAAGGAGTGAATATTTTCCCTTTCGGCTTCAATTCGCTCATCAGAAATCTCCACCCGGTGGTTCCGGATGAAAAACCGGAAACGCTATTCTGATTCTCCATGCTCTTCATCAGTTAGGATTGATTTTGACCGGGTAGCCTGCTGTATTCCAAGCAGTAAAGTTGGCACCATGACGAAAATCGTAGGAACACCATAGAGGAATCCCTTGGTAAGTGCCGGATAAGAAGATTGCTGCAAGGTTTCCTGTAATCCCAGTTCTTTGAAAGGTACCGGAGAGAGATACATCCAGCAGGTGCCTCCGGCTTCATGTTCGCCATAGATATGATCAAAATACTGATCAGGCTTTTCATAGATCCGCCTTCTGGCCTCCCGGATAAGTTCCCTGCAGGTACCAAATGTCAAAGCTTCGTTTGGACAGTTTTCGACACAGGCCGGCAGTTCGCCCTTTTGAACCCGGGTATCAAAACACATGGTACACTTCTGGATAACCGGATTGGGGCTGTGGTACTCGAACTTGGGAATATCAAACGGACACGAAACCATGCAATACCGGCATCCCATACATTTATCACCGCGCCATATCACCGGCCCCTCTTTGGTCTTATACATAGCCTGGGTAAGGCAGGCGGCAACACAGGCCGGATCGTTGCAATGCATGCACTGGATTTTCGCCGGAACAATCCCTTTCGATGTGCGATGTTCATTTACAACTGTCCGGCAAGTCTCATCCGGCTTCCTCAGACCCTTGATTGCTTTGGTCGACGGGGGTACAGGCAATCCGTTAGCATCGGCACAGTCATATTCACATCCCCTGCATCCGGTACACCGGGTGGCATCATAGAGTATTCCATTAAACTCAATGGGATTTTCTGCTTTCGGACTGGCATTCATTGCTTTTCCGGTTGCGACAGTCAACCCGGTCAACCCCAGCACTTTAAAGAAATCACGTCGGTGCAGATCCATAGCTGGTATTGTATTGGAAGTGGAAATTTCTCAGGAGTACTCCTAACGGGCAGAGTCCAGAAAATTCACCTGGAATTCTTCCCACTCTTTAGGCCCGAGTTCCGAAAGGAAACCTTCACGTATCACCCCGCCATCCTGCATCACCACATGGCTGAATTCAGGGCTTTGGGGCTTCAGAATCATTGCAAGGAATTCCTTGATCCTGGTCCATTCATTCGAAATCCAGCATTTGTATTTCTCTGCAAAATACAGCAACACTGATTCTTTAGTCCAGTTTTGCGGTTCAAGCGAATATATCCATCCTTCCGAATAAGGGGAAGCATTCAGTATCGCTGGATCATTCACCAGTTTTTCGTTGCTGTTTCGGATGACCCCGGAAACAGGCGCATACATTTGCAGTTGTTTGCCGTCCTTTACTAACTGCAGGAAGGCTTCACCTTTCTTCACCTTCTCACCCGGTTCTTTCATGACAATTTTACTTACCGGGCCAATTATGTGCTGCAGGAAATCATCCATACCTACCGTGACGCTGCCGTCTTTTTCCATGAAAGCCCATGTATGACTTCTGTCAAACAGAATCCCTGCAGGAATACTTAACGACTTCTCTTCAAATCCCTTTACCGGTAATGGCTGCATTTGAGTGCTTACTTTCCTCCGGTTCCGGTATAACCGGACCAGCCCGTTTGAAACAATACTCAGAAGCACAACAGCAGCCAGGATGATCAATGCGATTGCCACGGGTGACATTTTGTTAGCTGCGACCGGAACCTCTACTGCAGGAACGTTCACCAGGTTTGCCTGCGTTTGCAACTCGGCATCCACCAGTTCGCTGAATCCCTGGTTCGTCAGATATTTCTGGCCATCTGAGAGTATCCAGTTTAAGAATGCCAGGGCAGTCTCGTCAGTTGGCTGTGACTTGCTTACAGCATAAAAATTTGAATACAAATCTCTTAGATACTTCCCGATCCACACGCCGCGCATCAGATCATCCGGACTTCCGTAAATATTTTCCATGTTGTCCAGACAGCCATTCCCGTTCTTATCCATCGGGAGGAGGCAGACTCCGGGAATTATGCTCTTATTGTCCGATTGTACAATCTGGTTGAAATTGCAGAAGCCTATTGCAAAAGGATCGTTCCGGATTCCTGCAATTACTTCCTGCTGACTGACAACCCTTAATGTGCCAGGGTTCAATTGTTCCAACTTCAGAAACTTCCTGACAGCCTGCAGCAATAACGGATCATCCGCCACATATATATGAAGAGGCTGATTCTGATCCGTATGCAATATCGTTCCCCAGGTTGCCGAAGACGGATTGCTGACAGCCTTTGCAAGGTCGGTCGGCGCGATACCCTGTTTCCCGATCACTTTCATAAAAGAATTGCCGGTGTTCATCAACGGGACAAATACATTCCTCCCTGCCAGCATTTTCCAATATGAAGGATCATTGACTATTTGCCTTGAATCTGCCGAAACCAGGTAAATGCTATTTGCTGCGGTTGATTCAGTATTAAGCCCTTCGACAACATTGATCCGGCAAGCCGGACTGTTAACTGTGTAAGCCCGGGACCAATCAGTCGCTAACCGGAACAATTCAGGAGAAGCGTTCAGGTTTACGACTCCCTCCTGCTGGTTGGAAGGCTCCTTACCGCTCAATTGGAATACCAACAACAGCGGGATGACACAGGATAATAGGAAAAGAGAGGTTTTCATGACACAAAAATTTCTGGATGCTATTCAATAAGGGTGCCAGACAAATTATTGCATCTTTAATCATTGATTTATAGCTTTTTACAACTCTCTATGTTAAATTTCTCCACACGCAATGTGTTGATTTATTCATCACCGAGATTAGGGCTAGCCCTGAAAGCCTTTAATCCACAGTGATAAAGATTCATTGTTGATTTTTTCAACTCATGTTGATATTTTAATCATTATTTACAATTTTTCCAAGAATCGGGATTGATAACCAACAAATTGGTTAAAAAATCTATTACTATTTCTCTGACAACAGGAAATGGTAAATTTGCAGGGAAACAACTTGGGGCATTCTCTGTTTACAGCATTGCTGTGTAATAGAATCCAGTCTCAAATTGCTTCGAACAAAGGATTGTATATGAGCCATCTACAAAAGACTTAGTTTAATTCCCGGATATGCGCACATTTCTTATCATCCTCATGCTTTCAGCCTCACTGATCACAGCAGCCCAATCCTATCAGATTGCCTTGCTGAAATACTCCGGTGGCGGCGACTGGTATGCGAATCCCACCTCCCTGTCGAACCTCATCGACTTTTGCAATAAAAACCTCCGGACGGGCATTGACAGGGAATATGCAACCGTTGAAGCCGGTAGCAGCGAAATTTTCAATTATCCTTTTGTCCACATGACCGGTCATGGGAATGTTGTCTTCAATGATCAGGAAGCGGCTAATCTGCGCAATTATCTGATCGGGGGCGGATTTTTGCATATCTCGGACAATTACGGGATCGACCCTTACATCAGGGTCCAGATGAAAAAGGTATTTCCGGAACTGGAGTTTGTAGAATTGCCTTTCGATCATCCTATTTTTCATCAGAAGTATAACTTCCCGAACGGATTGCCCAAGATCCATGAACATGATGCCAAAAGACCGCAAGGTTTCGGTTTAATATGGGAAGGCAGGCTGGTGTGTTTCTACGACTATGAATGCGACCTGGGCGATGGATGGGAAGATCCCGACGTTCATAAAGATTCGCCTGAAACCCGTTTGAAAGCCCTTCAGATGGGGGCCAACATCATTCAGTACGTATTCACCAAATAAACGGATAGCCTGCAGGAAGAGAATCCCGCTACAAAAAACGCACATCATCAATATTGGCTGAGAACAGGCTTTGTGATCCTGACTTGGATCAGGAAAAAGCTTGCTCCATTATTTCATGGAAGCGATCTGCCCCTCCAGGACTTTGATCCTGGATTCAGCATCGGCCTGTTTCTTTCGCTCCATTTCGACGACATCTGCCCTGGCATTGTTGACAAAGCGCTCATTCGACAATTTCTTCATCACCGAATCGAGGAAACCGCGCGTATATTTCAGCTCTTCCTCCAATTTGGCAATTTCAGCAGAATGATCGGCTCCTGATTTGAGCGGGACATAGAACTCCGTTGATTTCACAGTAAAAGTGGTTGAATTGTCCACTTTCTCCGTAACATATTCCAACCTATTGATGTTGCATAACTTGGCAACAACACTGTCGAAGGTGGTTTCGGGCTTTTCGTTGTTGTTCTTGCGGATGAAGAGGTCAATGGTTTCCCTGAATGGAATATTCTTCTCTTTCCGGATGGTCCTGAGTGCGGTAACCACTTCTTCCGCTACACCGAACTTGGTGAGAACAGAAGCATTGTAAGGCCGTTGCTGTGGGATCTGGGAGATCATGATGCTTTCGTCTTCCCTCCTGTTACGTAACAGATGCCATATCTCTTCGGTGATGAAAGGCATAAACGGGTGCATAAGCTGCATCAGTTCTTCAAAGAATCCAAGTGTACTTTCATAAGTCAGCGGATCGACCGGCTGTTGATAACCAGGCTTGATCATCTCAAGGTACCAGGAGCAGAAATCATCCCACACCAGCTTGTACACGCTCATCAGAGCCTCGCTAAGTCGGTAATCATTGTATAAATTATCAATGGTCTCGAGCGTTTCATTCCATTTCGACTCGAACCAAAGTATGGAAGCTGCGGCATGCGAAGGTTGCGGGAGATTTTCATCGACTTCCCAGCCTTTTACGAGCCGTAAAGCATTCCATATCTTATTGCTGAAGTTCCGTCCCTGTTCGCAGAGCCCCTCATCAAACGGAAGATCGTTACCCGCAGGCGAAGTCAGAAGCATACCCACCCTGACACCGTCGGCACCATACTTATTCATTAATGCAATAGGATCGGGAGAGTTACCAAGCGACTTCGACATCTTCCGTCCGATTTTATCCCGCACTATACCTGTCAGGTAAACATGCCTGAAGGGAATATCGTTGCGGTACTCCTGTCCGGCCATGATCATTCTCGCCACCCAGAAGAAGAGTATCTCCGGAGCCGTGATCAGGTCATTCGTCGGATAATAGTATCGGATATCTTCGTTGTCGGGGTTCCTGATACCGTCGAATACAGAAATCGGCCACAGCCAACTGGAGAACCATGTATCGAGCACATCTTCATCCTGGCGAAGATCAGAAGCTTTTAGGCCGGAATATGCTGCCGACATCGAATGAGCCTTGGCAAGGGCATCCTCTGCCGACATAGCCACAACCACCTGTCCGTCAGGAAGGTAGTATGCCGGGATCCTTTGTCCCCACCACAGTTGCCGGCTGATACACCAGTCGCGCACATTTTCCATCCAATACCGGTAGGTATTCTTGAATTTATCAGGATGAAAATGAACGGTATCGTCCATCACAACATCCAGGGCAGGTTTTGCCAGTTCGGGCATGCGAAGGAACCACTGCATGGAAAGCTTCGGTTCAATCACTTCATCGGTACGTTCCGAAAATCCGACCTTATTGATATAGTCCTCTATTTTTACAAGATTTCCGGCTGCTTCCAGCGCGGGAATGATCTTCTTCCTGACCACAAAACGGTCTTCGCCGATATAAAGACCGGCTTTTTCACTCAGAGTACCATTATCATTGAAGATATCGATGCTGGGGAGATTGAATTTCTGTCCGATCATGTAATCGTTCACATCATGAGCCGGAGTGATCTTCAGACAGCCGGTCCCGAATTCACGATCTACATATTCGTCGCTGATCATGGGAATGCTCCGGTTCAACAGGGGAACCAGCACCCGCTTTCCGGAAAGATGCTTATACCGTTCATCCTCAGGGTGGTAGCAGACAGCTGTATCCCCCAGGATAGTCTCAGGCCGGGTAGTGGCTATGGTAACATATTCATCTTCGGTTCCTTCTACCTTGTAACGGATGTAGTAGAGCTTCGACTGTACCTCTTTGTAAATCACTTCTTCATCAGAGAGGGCCGTGAGCGCTTTCGGATCCCAGTTGACCATGCGCACGCCCCTGTATATCATCCCTTTTGCGTAAAGGTCGACAAACACCCGGATTACTGACTCGTACCGAGCTTCATCCATGGTAAAGCAGGTGCGGTCCCAGTCGCAGGAAGCACCAAGTTTCTTGAGTTGCTCGAGAATGATCCCCCCGTGTTTCTCTTTCCATTCCCAGGCATGGGCCAGAAATTCATCACGTGTAAGGGATGATTTTGATATACCCTCTTCTTTCAACTTGGCTACTACCTTGGCCTCAGTTGCAATGGAAGCATGGTCGGTGCCCGGAACCCAGCAGGCATTTTTCCCCTGCATACGGGCCCTGCGAACCAGAACATCCTGAATGGTATTGTTGAGCATGTGTCCCATGTGCAGAACCCCCGTAACGTTAGGAGGCGGGATCACAATGGTGTAAGGTTCTCTTTCATCCGGGACCGACCGGAACAACTTACGGTCCATCCAGTATTTGTACCATTTTTCTTCAACTGCCGTCGGGACGTACTTACTCGCAATTTCCATTGGTAACAGGTCTTGATTATTCAAAGGGTGCAAAGGTAAGTAATCGCCTCGAATTGTCGGGACATAGCCCCGGAAATCCACTTTAGCCATAACTCTTTCACGTATATGCTTCTCCCCGGACTATTCCGGTTAATCCAAAATGAACTGCACACCTATCCTGGCTGCATTATGCTTACTTTTAGATACTTTTTCGGGGAATTTTACGCCGGAGAATCTGAAGGCTGAATACAGCAACTCACCCCCTTGTTTTTCAAACATAAAGACATGCCATTACCCACAGAGAACCAATACATTGACATCCACACACATACCGTCTGGAATTACCCTTATATATTCAGTATCCGGAGCCTGGTGAAACCGGGTGAACCGGAAGGATATGCTTCCTGTACCGGTCCGGCTTCAGTTGGTTTGCATCCCTGGTATATCCTGGAAGATAATAAGGACGAGATCATTGCTGTCGTCCGGGCTGCAGCCTCCCTGCCCCATGTTATAGCGATCGGAGAATGCGGAATAGATCTGAAAAAGGAGATCCCTGTTGACATGCAGGAGCAGGTATTCCGGGATCAGGCTGAAATTGCCTTATCCGTCAATAAACCACTGATTATTCATTGTGTTAAGGCCTATCATAAATTGACGGATCTGTTAAAGCAGATAGAACCCTCAACGCCCTGGATTTTCCATGGATTTAACCAGCATGAGGAGGTCGCGGTTGAACTGACCGGATTAGGGGCTTACCTGTCGGTCGGATCAGATCTGTTGAAGGAAAATGCCAGGATTCGCAAGACTATTCTTTCCATCCCGCCTGAACGTCTGTTCCTGGAAACCGACGACTGGCAACAACCCGTCTGGAAACTGTATGGAGAAGTATCCCGTTTGCTGGGCATTCCGGAAAAAGAGCTGAAACGGCAGCTATATCTGAATTTTATGGAATGTTTCCGGAGTAAGACTGAGGAAAAATAAGTAATAAGCGATCTATAGGCAGCAAAGATGCCATTTCAGGAAGAAAATCTGATGGCATTAAGCCGTTGATGGTACAAAATTAATTCAAACCTCATCATGGGAAAGGATCTCGATTCGATGACAAATGATGAACTGGGACATCTTTTCCCGGTCATCCTCACCGCACCGGACCCGACCTGGAGCCTGCGCTTCAGGGAAGAAGAGGCACTGATAAGGGACGCGCTGGGAGAAGATTGCATCAACAGACTCGGACATATTGGCAGCACAGCTGTCCCTGAACTGATCGCCAAACCGACCATTGATATTTTGCTGGAAGTTACTGCAGACACTCAAAACAGCAGGTTGTTGACTGTATTCGCGGAACTTGGTTATCATTTCATTCCAAAACCTGAAAATCCGGCGCCTCACATGATGTTCGTCAAAGGATACACACCTGAAGGATTCAGGGGACAAGCCTTTCATGTGCATATCCGGTACCCCGGTGACTGGGATGAATACCATTTCCGGGATTATCTGAGAACAAATCCCGAGGCAGCCGGAGAGTATGCCAATCTCAAACTCAGGCTGGCTGAAATTTACAGGAACGACCGGGACGGATACACCGAAGCCAAAACTGAATTTATCCACCGGATTACCCTGCTCGCAAGAAATAAAAATTCCTGAAACATATCTCGCCTTGTTTCGTCTTTAGGTAGCTGTGGGCTAAGGGCAGGGAGTAAGTTGTCATTTCCGCCGGCTGGCGGATCATTCGTAGCCATTCGTAGTCATACATTGTCATTCGTAGTCATTCATAGCAGGGTCTTTTATCTTTTTACTTTTATCTTTTGTCTTGTAAATGCTGAGGGCTTAGGGCAGAGAAAATCAGGCTTATCGTCTTTTATCTTTCTACTTTTATCTTTTATCTTTTCCTTGTCTCGCCTTGTTTCTCGCAGATTTCGCAGAAAAAATTCGCTGATTAACGCAGAAAGTATAGTGCAATCAGCGTAAATCTGCGTATTCATCAGCGTTATCTGCGAGAATCCTTTCATGCTTAAACAGCTAAGGGCAGAGAGCATAGGGCTCAGGGTCGGGAAGAAAGAAGTCTGTTCAGTAAATAACCTGCCACTATTTATACTTCATCTACTAATCAGCTAATCTGCTAATTAGCCAATCAGCTAATCGCCGAATCGTCGAATTAACTAATTGACTAATTATCTAATTCTCAAATTCTTAAATTTCTAAATTTCTAAATTCCCACACTCTCATCCAATCTTTTATCTTTTTACTTTTGTCTTTTATCCTGATCAGATGTCTTCCACCTCCTGGCAAACCCGTACAGAGCTGCTTATCGGCAAGGAAAAGTTATCGGCACTACGAAATAAACATGTGCTGGTAGCCGGTCTGGGAGGCGTTGGCGCCGTGGTCGCTGAACAGCTTTGCCGGGCCGGGATCGGAAAGTTAACGATCGTTGATGGCGATACGGTCCATCCCAGTAACCGTAACCGGCAACTTCCGGCACTTACCAGCACAACAGGGATTGCCAAGACCGAAGTGATGCGGCAACGCCTGCTTGATATCAATCCGGACCTTGAGCTTATCACCATTTGTGAATACATCAAGGATGAACGGATGATAGAGATACTGGAAAGAGGGTATGATTATGTGGTAGATGCCATTGATACACTTTCGCCAAAAGTATATTTCCTGTTTCATGCGCATCGCCTTAAACTACCTATCATTAGTTCTATGGGAGCCGGGGGCAAATTTGATCCGGGTCAGGTGCAGGTTGCAGATCTGGACGATTCGTACAACTGCAAACTGGCGTATTATATGCGCAAACGCCTTCACAAACTGGGCATCTGGAAAGGCATTAAGGTGGTATTTTCACCGGAAATTGTGTCCAGGGATGCTGTCCGGTTATCAGAAGGCGAACTGAATAAAAAATCAACTGTAGGAACCATATCTTACATGCCTGCAGTCTTTGGCTGCTTCTGCGCCTCAGCAGTCATCCGTGATCTGCTGGAACTTGATTCGGAAGAAAACACAAACAGTTGAACCATTGAATACTGCATGTAAGCATACAGTAAAACAGTCTGATTCCATAAAACGGATACAACATAAACTGATACGACATTCCCGGATTAATACTCCATTTAGATCTCATACCATACACCCAGTCCTTTTCCCATGAATGGTGATCCTCGTTTATACCGGCTGCTGGAAGAATTGAGTATCCAGTTCGACTATCATGAGCATCCTCCTGCTCCTACCATCGAAGAGGCTAAGAAATACTGGAAAGATCTGGATGCGACTCACTGCAAGAACATTTTCTTCCGGAATCACAAAGGCAACAGGCATTATCTGGTAATCCTCGAACATACCCGTGACCTCGACATTCATGATCTTGAAAAGAGGCTGAAGCAGGGAAAACTGAGTTTCGCATCGGACGAACGGATGTACAGGTATCTGGGGCTGACCCCGGGTTCCGTTACGCCTTTCGGACTGATCAACGACCAGGAACATCACGTTCACGTCTTTCTGGACGAAAATCTGCTCCGAAGCAGGACGATCAGCTTTCATCCTTGTATTAACACGGCCTCCATCATTTTAAAAATGGAAGATTTTTTGCGCTTTCTCAATTGGACCGGGAATGGTTACGAATTCCTTCAGCTATATTAAAATGAAGTTTTTACACAAAATAACTGAATATCAATCCCTTATACTGCCTGTAATATTTCTTCTTTGCAGTGCTGCAGGCCTTCGGGCGCAGCCAGGAACGCCGGGCACAACGAAAGTCCTTTTCATCGGGAACAGTTATACTTATGTCAACGATTTGCCGGGACTACTGGAAGAGATGAGTCTGACAACAGGAGATACTATTCTTACCGACAACAGCACACCCGGAGGCTATACTTTCAGGATGCATTGTACAAACAACAACACATGTTCAAAAATCAGCCAGGGTGGTTGGGATTTTGTCGTTTTGCAGGAGCAAAGCCAATTACCGGCCTTACCTGATAGTATTGTTGAATCGGAGACCTTTCCCTATGCCAGGAAGCTCGACAGCATGATCGTAACAGCGAATCCGTGTGCCGTGACCGTTTTTTACAGGACATGGGGCCGAAAGAACGGTGATTCTGAAAATTGCAGCAACTGGCCGCCGGTATGCACCTATGAAGGCATGGACAGCCTGCTTCATTCCAGGTATACAACCATGTCAGATGAAAATTCCGCACTCCTTTCTCCTGTTGGAACAGCCTGGCATTATACCAGAGAACATTATCCGGATTATGAGTTGTACGCGCCCGATGGAAGTCACCCCTCCCCTGCCGGGTCGTACCTCGCTGCATGCTGTTTCTATTCAGTGATACTGCGAAAGGATCCAACCCTGATAACCTTTGACTTCAGTTTACTCCCCGAAATGGCAGAGGATCTGAGAAACGTAGCCCGCCTGGTCGTGTACGACAGCCTGGCCAAATGGAATGTCGGGAAATATGATCCTATTGCGCAATTTTCTTACTCATATTCTGGCACAACAGTCACATTTATCAACCAAAGTCAAAGATCATCTTCGTATTACTGGAACTTCGGCGACGGAAACTCTTCTGAAGAAACCAACCCTGATCACACCTATGCTGCACTTGGAAATTATCCTGTAACGCTTGTGGCTGACAATTGTCTTGCCACCGACAGCACCTTGAACGTGGTTGAAATACCCGTCACAGGAATTGGCATTCAAGAGAGGCAGCCTTGCACTCTTCAGCCGAATCCCACTGATGGAGAACTGTATATAAATCCAGGCACTGGTTTGACGGGTACAATTCACTATCAGATCTTTGACCTGGAATCGCGACTAAAGAAACAAGGGAAGGTCGATTGGGGGGACAGCAGGATTCTGGTCAGCGATCTTCCATCCGGACTATATATCATCCGCCTGAGCGATTCAAAAAACAACAGACAATACCTCAGATTTGTGCGGCACTGACCTGCCGCAATAACAGTTGCCACTCCTCTGCCTAATCAAATGCTTCCTTACCTTTGTCTGGAATTAATATCCGGGTATAATGCAACTACGTTGCTCATCATTATTTTTCATCCTGATTCTCTGTTCAAACCTTCAGTTGAATGCACAGGATCCGGATCCTTTCTACCAGGAACTGGTAGCTAATGTATCGTATGACACCATACTGGTCAACCTGCAAAAGTTTGAAAGCCTGGGCGTTAAAGAAACCGGAACGGTTGCTCTCGACAATACCGCCGACTGGCTGATCGAGAAGTACAAGTCGTACGGTTATACAAATATTGTGAGAGATACATTTTACTCGGGTGGTCATCGCCTATACAATATCGTTGTTACCCGGATGGGAACCCTTTTCCCGCCCAAATACCTGATCGTCGACGGTCATTATGATACGTACCAGGGGCCTGGCACTAACGATAACGGAAGTGGTGTTGTTTCCATTCTTGAAATTGCCAGGATCCTGAGCGGCGTCTCGACACAGTATTCACTGCAGTTCATCAACTTTTCGGCTGAAGAAGATGGCCTCGTCGGCAGTCAGCATTATGTGGATCATACAGTCGTCCCCTTCAATATGAACATTCTTCTCGTACTGAATATCGATGAGGTGGGTGGTGTATCTGGTGCAACGAACAACACTGTGACCTGTGAAAGAGATGAGGCGCCTCCTTCCTATAACAATGCTGTTTCATCTGCGTTCACCGATACACTGGTTACACTTACCACCACCTATTCGGAATTGGAAACTTATATCTATCATGCTTACGGATCGGATTATGTTCCTTTCCAGGAAGCCGGCAAGACCATCACCGGTTTTTATGAAACGAATGAGTCCAATTGGGTGCATAGCCCCAATGATCTTTTGTCGCGGATGTCGCCCGAATATGTTACTCAGGTCGCCAAAGCTTCGCTGGGCGCAGTTTTGCATTTTTCGCAGGCTTATCCATTGACAACTGCCGTTGAAAGACTGAATCTCCCGGCAGCACTCCATGTGTTTCCGAACCCGGCGAATGAAACCATTGCATGGAAGTTTCCGGAAGTCAGGGACTCGTTCAATCTTTCTCTTTTTGACTCGCAGGAACGTCTGTTGACCGTTTTGCCCTGTGGTTCCGGAGATAGCGGTAAAGCAGATATTCGTTGGCTTAAGCCGGGCATCTATTTCCTCAGGTTCGATTTCCGGCAGGGACAACCTCCTGTTTTTTCCCGTTTCATCAAATGCGACAACTAACCTTTCTGCTTATGAAGGCTGGCAAACATCTGATAATCGCTTTTGTAGCCGTTTTGCTCCTGTCGGGCTCCGGATATACCCAATCCGCCTCAAATAGAGAAAGTGGTTTTGCTGTAATTGCCTATTATCTGGGACATGGAAAAGATATTGAAGCCTATCCGGTAGAAAAACTGACCCATATCATTTACAGTTTTCTTCATCTGGAAGGGAATGCGCTTCGAGTCCAGCCACAGGACAGCATCGGGATCACACAGCTGGTTTCGCTCAAGCAACGCAATCCCGGTCTTAAGGTGATTGTTTCCCTGGGCGGCTGGGGCGGATGCCCTACATGCCCCGAGGTATTCGCAACACCGGACGGCAGAGTGGAATTTTCTGCCTCTGTAAAGGATCTGCTGGATAAATACCATGCCGATGGGCTTGATCTCGATTGGGAGTATCCTGCTCTTGCTTCAGTTCCGGGATTTGCTTATTCGTCTGCCGATAAGCCGAATTTTACAGAACTGATCCGCACCCTGCGCGAAACGCTTGGTCCTGATTATGAGCTCAGTTTTGCCGCTGGAGGATTCAGGGAATTCCTGGAACAGTCCGTTGAATGGGACAAGGTGATGCCTTATCTGAATTATGTGAACCTGATGACCTATGATCTGGTGAACGGATACAGCAAGTCAACCGGGCATCAGACACCGCTTCTTTCCTGTCCCGGACAGGAAGGGTCCGTGGATTTCACCGTCCGGTTCCTTGATTCCATCGGGGTCCCGAAGGAAAAGATAGTGATCGGGGCTGCGTTTTATGCCCGGATATTCAGGAATGTGGAGAATATTAATCATGGCCTCTTTCAGCCGGGACAATTCAATGACTATGTGAATTTCCGTGACTTTGACTCCCGTTTGGGACCAGGCTCCGGCTTTGAACAATTCTGGGATCCGGTTTCCCAGGCAGCATACTCATACAACCGGGATAAACAGCTTTTTGCGACCTACGACGAGAAGAAATCCGTGGAACTCAAATCGAGGTATGTAAAAGACCATGCCCTTGGCGGCATCATGTTCTGGTCACTGAACGGCGATCAGCACCAAAATGGTTTGCTCGATGTAATCGATAGGGTCAGGAAAGAGCGGATACGATAAGCAGGCCGACGGTATGCAAAATTCTCTTCGGGTACCGTCCATTCTCAAATCTCATCCCGCACTCTATCAGTATCATCCAGGGCCTTTCTCTATCTGCCACAGGCAGAATTTTTTGTTATCTACTAGAGATCGAATCTTTGCCCTTCTACAGCCAGTTCCGTCATCGGGAAGATTGACCTTGCCTCATCCAGCAAGGGCTGTAAATCATCGTAACGGGCGGAGTAATGTCCGATGACCAGTTTCTTCACTTCTGCCAGGGTAGCAATTTTAGCTGCTTCCAGGGTTGTGGAATGGAATTTCTCGGCAGCATTGGCAGCCCGGTTCTGGAGGAAGGTCGTTTCGTGATACAGAATATCAGCGCCCCTGACAACAGGGACAATATCCTCATAGTAGGCAGTATCGGAGCAAAACGCATATTTCCGCGACGGATACGGATCCAATGTCAGTTCCTCGTTGGAATATTCCTTTCCCGACTCATCACGGTAGTCAAAACCCTGTTTGATTCTAACCATTTCCGGATATGGTATTTTCATCGACTCAAGAATTTCTTTCCTGATCCTTCTCACTCCAGGCTTTTCAGCGAACAGGAAACCGGTGGTCGGAATACGATGCAGCATGGGGAAACTGGTCACAGTCAGGAAGTCATCCTCGTACACCACCTCAGTTCTCCCGGCCTGAGTAACATGAAAGAACAAAGGATAAAGAAGTTCTGTGAGCGAAACCTTCAGTTGCATCCGGATGATCTCTTCCAATTCCGGCGGGCCATAAACATGCAATGGTTTGGTTCTGCCGAGCAGATGCAATGACGACACAAGTCCGATGAGCCCGAAGAAGTGGTCGCCGTGCAGATGGCTGATAAAAATATGGTTAATCCGTTGAAAGTGAACATGCAACCGGCGCAGGGCAACCTGCGTTCCTTCACCGCAGTCAACCAGGAAGAGGTGATCATCATGGTTCACCAACTGGGAAGTCGGGTTTCGGTCGCTTGTAGGGATAGCCGAACTGCTCCCCAGGATAGTAATATTAAACTTGAACATTGGTTAAGGAAAAGGTTGTAAATATCATTAAAAATTAAGGCCGGACAATCGTCCGGCCTTAAGATTATTGAGGAATTCAGGCTTATTTGGATTCACCTTCCGATTTCTCCATCGAGGCCTTCAGGTTGGCAAGAGCGTCCAGATCACCGAGGGTAGTCTTTTCAAGACCATCCTTCAGTTTCTTGACAGCGCGCTTGGTACTCATTTCAGCGCTTTCTTTTTCCTTATCATCCTTGGCCTTTTCAGCTGCCTTGGTATCCTGGTACATCCGCGAATGCGAAAGGATGATCTTTTTGTTTTCTTTCGAGAACTCGATCACCTTGAAATCCAGGGTTTCATCCACCTTGGCGGTTGTGCCGTCTTCTTTCTGAACATGACGCAGCGGAGCAAAACCTTCTACTCCGTAAGGAAGGGCTACAATAACGCCTTTCTCGGCGGAACTGACGATGGTTCCTTTATGAACTGATCCGACAGTGAAGATGCTTTCGAAGACATCCCACGGATTTTCTTCGAGTTGCTTATGACCCAGGCTCAGGCGGCGATTCTCAACGTCAACATCCAATACGACCACATTGATCTTCTCACCGATTTTGGTAAACTCGGCAGGATGCTTGATTTTCTTGCTCCAGGAAAGGTCGCTGATATGGATAAGTCCGTCGACACCTTCTTCCAGTTCAACGAAAATACCGAAGTTGGTAAAGTTGCGGACAGTAGCTTCATGCTTGGAACCTACCGGGTATCTCTTCAGGATATCCGTCCAGGGATCCGGGATGAGCTGCTTGATACCCAGTGACATCTTTCTTTCTTCGCGGTCGAGGGTAAGCACAACAGCTTCCACTTCGTCGCCGACTTTCAGGAAGTCCTGAGCGGTACGGAGATGCTGGCTCCATGACATTTCAGAAACGTGGATAAGGCCTTCAACGCCGGTTGCGATCTCAACAAAAGCACCGTAATCGGCAATAACCACTACGCGGCCTTTAACTTTGTCGCCAACCTTGAGATCCGTGGTAAGTGAATCCCATGGATGGGGCGTGAGTTGCTTGAGACCCAGTGCAATACGTTTTTTGTTTTCGTCGAAGTCGAGAATGCAGACATTGAGTTTCTGATCAAGCTGGACTATCTCTTCCGGATGGTTGATACGGCCCCAGGAGAGGTCAGTGATATGGATAAGACCATCGACGCCACCCAGGTCGATAAAGACACCGTAGGAGGTAATATTCTTGACGGTTCCTTCGAGCACCTGACCCTTTTCGAGTTTGGAAATGATCTCGGCTTTCTGAGCTTCGAGTTCATCTTCGATAAGGGCTTTATGTGAAACAACAACGTTCTTGTATTCCTGGTTGATCTTAACGATCTTGAACTCCATCACCTTGTCAACGAACTGGTCGTAATCGCGGATGGGTTTAACATCAATCTGTGAACCGGGGAGGAAGGCCTCAATGCCGAAGATATCGACGATCAGACCGCCCTTGGTGCGGCATTTCACATATCCGTTAATAATCTCATTCTTTTCGAATGCTTCATTCACTCTTTCCCAGGAACGCAGGATGCGAGCCTTTTTATGGGAAAGCTGAAGCTGGCCACCAAGGTCTTCCTGGCTTTCAACATATACTTCCAGTGTATCGCCGACCTTCAGTTCAGGATTGTAGCGGACTTCGGAGACCGCAATAACACCATCCGATTTAAAACCGATGTTCACGACGACTTCACGATTGTTGATGCCTACAACGATTCCGTCGACTACTTCATGATCGCCGATTGAACTCATTGTTTTTTCGTACAGGTCTTCCAGCCTCTTGCGTTCGTCAGCAGGATACGATTCGTGCTTCTTGCCAATGGAATTCCAGTCGAACTCTGCAGGAGCGGCAGGAGCTTCGTTGATCTTAGTCTCTGCCTTGGGAGCTGTTTCGGCAACTGTTTCTTTCACAACCGGTGTTTCTACTGTTTCTGCAACAGGTTCAGTCGCTTGTTTAATCGTTTCTGTAACTTCTGCAACAGGTTCAGCGGTTTCTTCAACGGGCTTTTCAACTTCGTTCAGCTCGTCATTCACGGTAATTTCGTCACTCATGTAATTCAATTTTCTTGTAGGTCTTCCGGGACGACCGGTTTGACATAGTGTTGATTAACGGGCCGGCATTCACAGATTGTTCCCGGAAAACAACCGCAAAATACCGGTAAAAGGGGTGCAAAGGTAGGTATTAATTTGGAATAACTAAAAGGCTGATAACTATTTATTTGTTTCATGTGCTCCTTGAGCCGATTCGAATTTAAGGTGTGCAAAAGAAGTGAATTCAGCAAAAAGAAATCGGGTAGATCAGAGATACAGAATCTAAATTTCTGCTATTTTCGGCTTCTATGAATCCCATCCGAATATCAGCCGTATCCTACCTGAACACACTGCCATTCATTTATGGTATAACGGAGTCAGGCTTGTTGCACAACTATGAACTCAACCTTGATGTGCCCTCCGGCAATGCCAGCCGTCTGCTTGCGGGTCAGGCAGATCTGGGACTCGTTCCCGTCGGAGCATTACCCGCCTTCAACAAGTATCATATTGTTGGCAATCACTGCCTCGGTGCCGTCGGTGATGTAAAGACCGTGCTCCTGCTGTCGAATGCGCCGGTGGAAGAGTTGAAGACTGTATATCTCGATCGTGACTCCCGCACCTCGGTGAACCTTGTCAGGATCCTGGCCCTCAGGCTATGGAAAGCTGATATTGAATGGAAACCGCTCGACGGTATTGACCTTACAACTCTCAAACCCACCGAAGGGGTTGTTCTGATCGGCGACAAGACCTTCGGTAACCGGTCCCGTTTCCAGTATTGTTACGATCTGGCTGGTTGCTGGCATTCACTTACCGGGCTGCCATTTGTATTTGCCTTGTGGATATCTACTTCGCCCCTGCCCGGGGAATTTATCCGCCAGTTTTCGAAAGCCATCGCGTGGGGAGTGCAACACAGCCGGGATTCAATCCGGCTGACACGTACCCTTCCAATCAGTGAGAACGAACTGATAGTCTATCTTGAAAAAGACATCAGCTATGAATTCGACGAAAGGAAGAAGAAGGGACTTGACCTCTTTCTCTCCTGGTTAAAGGAGATTCAACACTGACAACTTCAGAGACCCTTCCTATTTTTTCCGTGTATTGTAACCCTGCTGTTTGGCCATCTCCTCCAGACGTTTCTGGAATCCGGATTTCACAACAGGTTTTTTCTTGTTTTCCTGGATCCTTGCATGAAGTTTCTTCTCATTCACCACTTTACGCATCAGATACATCTGTGCAAAGGTGAACAGGTTAGCCAGCAGGTAGTAATAACTCAGCCCTGAGGAATAACTGTTGAAGAAACCGAGGAACATGATGGGCATGAGGTACATCATGGTTTTCATACCGGGCATCTGGTTGGTTGAACCCATCATGTCGTTATTGATCTTGGTGTAGATGATGGTCGAGATGGTCATCAACAAACAGAAAAGACTGACATGGTCGCCGTAGAACGGAATAGTGAAAGGCAGATTAAGAATCGAATCGTAGCTCGAAAGGTCATGTGCCCACAGAAATGGCTGCTGCCTAAGCTCGATGGATGACGGGAAGAAGCGGAACAAGGCAATCAGGATCGGGAACTGCAACAGCATAGGCACGCATCCCGACATCGGACTTGCGCCGGCCTTTTTATACAGGTTCATGGTAGCCTGCTGCTTTTTAAGAGCATCCTCCTTCTTGGGGTATCGTGCATTGATCTCGTCCACCTCAGGTTTAAGTATCCGCATCTTCGCCGACGATATATATGTCTTCCAGGCGACCGGGAAGAGGACTATTTTGAGTAATACAGTAAGAATCAGGATGATGATACCATAATTCAGATTAAAGCTCTCCAGCCAGTTGAAAACCGGGATAACGGCGAAGCGGTTGATCCACTGCATCAGGAAGAAACTCCATCCAAGCGGGATCTGCCTTTCCAGGCTAAGGCCATAGGATCGGAGAACCTTATATTTCGTCGGACCAAAATACCAGTGAAGGTCATACTGCTGGTCTCCCGAAGGATTATAAGGCAGGCTGAAAGTGGAACGCATCGTTTTGAGCAGACGTTCCTTCGTTTGTGCCTTGTGGGCAACAGTCTCTATATCGGTACTCTCAAATTTGTCAGGTGCAATAAGCGTAGCAGCAAAAAACTGATCCTTGAACGAAACCCATTTCACCGGCGTCGACACCCTTTCTTTCTGATCTTTCGTTTCGGTGAGGTAGTTTACATCCCCGGTGTTGTCCATGTAGTATATGGTGGACTGGGTGAGCTCATTCTTAAAGCTCTGCTCCTGTTGCTTCATTTCAGTATTCCAGGTAAGCACCAGATCCTGTGTGTTCTGGGCAATAATACCCTTTAGTCCAACGAAGCGTACCGAGAATCCCACCATGTATTCATTCCCTTTCAGCGTGTACAGGTACTCGATATATCCTTTGCTCATCCCGGTTGAATCGTTTCCGCCTGGATAGACCCGCAAAGCGAACTGCAGGGAGTCCTTTCCGCTCACAGTAAGCGATTGTGAATTTTTTCCCTTGTCGGTTACCGGCTGAAAATAAAGGTCTTTTGTATTGACGGTTTTGAGCTCTTCTGTATTGAATTCAAATCCGAAAACCGTTGAATCGCCATGATAAATAACCAGCGGAAGAGTATCGAACGTCCGGAATTCTTTCAGCATGGCTGAATGCACGTAACCTCCTTTTGCCGAGAGCGTGAGCTTGAGGAATTCGTTTTCGATCGTATAGAATTTATCCTCCCCTTTAGCGGCAACAGCGAAAGAGCCAAGCTTTTCAGCTGTAGGATTAACGGTAGTATCTCTGGGGAGTTTACCGAGCGAATCCTGAGTGACTTTTGCAGCAACAGCCTGCAAAGCAGAAGCTATTGAGTCGGCCTTCCTGACAAGTGCAATTGAATCGGCTTTGTGACGGGCCTGCATGATCTCTTCCTTCGAAGGGGTCATGAAGATGCTGTACCCTATCAGTAAAGCCATAATAACAACAAGACCAATGATATTCGACTTACTCATTCAAGTGGAATTTAGCAGTATTTAAACGGGGCGCAAAGATACAAAATGTTTATTCGGGGTACAGGAATAATTAAAAACCCCAACGGAATGCAATGCACTCGTTGTCAACAAATAAGGAGCCCACACTTTCCTAAAGTGAGTTTTTGTGCCGGATAGCGGCAGCAACGAAATTAACAAACAGGGGGTGCGGAGAGGCCACCGTACTTCGGTATTCCGGATGGAACTGGACCCCAATAAACCATGGATGATCTTTCAGTTCTATCATTTCCACCAGATTATCGGCACGGTTAATCCCAACCGGTATCATACCTGCTTCTTTATATTGCTCGAGGAAGGCATTGTTGAATTCGTAGCGGTGCCGGTGTCTTTCTTTAATATCGGCAGTTCCGTAAACGGAAAAAGCAATACTGCCATCAGCGATAGTGCATGGATAAGCACCAAGGCGCATGGTTCCGCCTTTCTTGTTTATCTTTTTCTGTTCTTCCATGATATCGATCACCGGATACGAAGTGGCAGGATTCATCTCGGTAGAATGAGCCCCTTGTAATCCCAGCACATTCCTTCCGAACTCAACTACTGCGCACTGCATTCCCAGACATATTCCCAGAAAGGGGATCTTATTCTCACGGGCAAAACGGATGGCAGTGATCTTGCCTTCAATACCCCTTTCACCAAAGCCAGGAGCAACCAGTATCCCATCCTGTCCGGAGAGGAGTTCCTTAACCGAAGCTTCATTGATTGACTCGGAATGCACCATTCTGACATTGACCTTGAAATGGTTTGCTGCACCGGCATGGGTAAAAGCTTCACTGATGGATTTATAGGCATCTTTCAGCTCAACATATTTACCCACCAGAGCGATTTTTACCTCACCGTCCGGGTTTTTCAGTGAATGGACAAATTCTTCCCAACGGCTGAGATCAGGTTCTTTCCGGATAGGTACCTGCATTTTTTCAAGAACCACCTGGTCGAGCCGTTCATCACGCATCAGCAATGGAACATCGTAGATTGTATCTGCGTCGATTGATTCGATGACTGCTGAAGGAATCACATTACAGAACAGTGCTATCTTGTTTCGCAGTGATTGGTTAAGGTGTTTTTCGGTGCGACATACGATCACATCCGGTTGTACCCCTGACTCAAGCAATGTTTTAACCGAATGCTGAGTCGGCTTGGTTTTTAGCTCCCCGGCAGAGGCCAGGTAGGGCACCAGGGTAAGATGAATGACCAGACAGCGGTTACCCAGTTCCCATTTCATCTGCCTCACCGCTTCAATATAGGGTAACGACTCAATATCGCCCACGGTCCCGCCAATTTCCGTGATCACAAAGTCGAACTTTCCACCCGAGCCCAGTAACTGTATGCGGTATTTGATCTCGTCGGTGATATGCGGGATCACCTGTACTGTTTCACCCAGGTAATCGCCCCGGCGCTCCTTGTCGATCACAGCCTGATAGATCCGGCCTGTGGTGACATTATTCGCCTGAGAGGTTGGTACGTTGGTAAACCGTTCATAATGCCCCAGATCAAGGTCTGTTTCCGCACCATCATCGGTAACATAGCATTCGCCATGCTCGTATGGATTGAGCGTACCCGGGTCAATATTGATGTAAGGATCGAGTTTTTGGATCGTGACGCGGAACCCGCGTGCGATCAGGAGTTTTGCCAGTGATGATGAGATGATTCCCTTGCCCAGGGAAGAGGCGACCCCTCCGGTAGTGAAAATATACCTTGTTTCTGCCATAGTTTTATATACTATGGGATGCAAATGTACAACCCATCCGGTAGATTAAAAAGAAATCCCGAAAATTAAACTGTATTACCCTGAAATTGAAAAGCATATTGTTAGCTGATTCAGTTATACCGGGGTGTACAGACCTGCCCGGCTGGCAGATCGTAAAATAAAACAGCAACGGTAAATCAGGCTGGGTGACAAAAAAAAAAGCCGCACGGATGCGGCTAATCAGCTGATCAATTAATAATCAGGCTACTTTCTCCCCCTTTGTTTCAAGGCATGCCGTAACTGCAGTAAAAATATCATTCCTGCTGCAGGGTTTTGCAATAAATGAATTCATTCCAGCTGACTCTACTTCCCGACGGATACTATCGTCGGTGTATGCCGTAATGGCAATTATCGGAATATATGAATTGAACAGCCGGATATACCGGGTGGCTTCAATGCCGTCCAGTACCGGCATATCCACATCCATGAGAATCAGGTCAAATGCCTCCTGCCGGCAGCTTTCCACAGCCTGAAGGCCATCGCCAACTACTTTATAATCCCAACCCAGCCTTTTCATGTACAACGACATAAGTTGCTGGTTTAACTGGTTGTCCTCAGCGATAAGTATGGTCATACGAGTAGATGTTTCCGATCGTAAAAAGTCCTATGTTGTATGTAGGCTTTAATCCAAAAATAAAAAAAAGGTAATACCGAATTCTGAAGTTATTAACAAGTTTATCAACATAAATAACTCAATTCCTTTTTAACGCATTCTACTACTGATCATTAGCATTAAAAAAAAGAGGGCCAATGATTGACCCTCTAAATATTTATCATGAAGGAATTTATCCGAGATAGGATTTAAGCAGTTTACTCCTTGAATTATGTTTCAGGCGACGGATAGCTTTTTCCTTGATCTGGCGGACCCGTTCCCGGGTGAGATCGAATTTGGCCCCGATTTCCTCAAGTGTGAGACCGTTAGGAATGCCGATGCCATAATACAGATTAATTACATCCCGTTCTTTATCAGAAAGGGTTGATAGTGAACGCTGTATCTCTTTTGCCAGGGATTCCCTCATAAGTCCGGAATCGGTGAAAGGAGCATCTTCGTCAATGAACATATCGATGAATTTGGTGTCTTCATCCTCGGCAAGGGGAGCATCCATAGAGATATACCGGGTAGAGATCTTTAAGGCTGCATCGATCTTGTAGCCCGGGATTTCCAATGCTTCCGCTATCTCATCCGGAGAAGGGAGACGTTCAAATTTCTGTTCAAGCCTCGATGTTTCCTTCTTGATCTTGTTTAACGATCCCACCTGATTGAGTGGCAACCTGACGATTCTGGACTGTTCAGCAAGAGCCTGGAGGATTGACTGGCGAATCCACCATACGGCATATGAGATAAATTTGAATCCGCGTGTTTCGTCGAAACGCTGGGCAGCTTTAATAAGTCCCAGATTCCCTTCGTTGATCAAGTCAGGGAGACTAAGTCCCTGGTTCTGATATTGCTTAGCAACCGATACTACGAACCTCAGATTTGCCCGGCAAAGTTTGTCCAGTGCATTCTGATCGCCTGAACGGATCCTCCTTGCCAGCTCCACTTCCTGATCAGCCGTAATCAACTCCTCCTTACCAATATCCTGGAGGTATTTATCGAGTGAAGCCGTTTCCCGGTTCGTAATCGATTTAGTGATTTTTAGCTGTCTCATAGGGGTATATATTTGGATTGAACTTATTGTATGCTAATCACATACAATAAGTTCAATTATTCTTACAAAGTTACTTCTGTTATTGCCTGGAAGCAATTTATCAAATCTTAAATTTTATTAACAACCGGCCCGGGGATTTGTTTTATAATCCAAAGCCATAGTAGGCGCGGTTCCTGTTGGGATATACTCCTTCAATCAGCACGCCACCTTTCTTCCGGGATAATGCGTTTTCAATATCTTTTACCGAAGTAATAGGTTTCTTGTCGATTTGGGTGATCACATATCCTTCACGGATTCCGGCTTCACGCAGGATACCATCCCCCAGGCGGGTCACCTGCACCCCGTTCTTTACTCCCACCCTTGCCAGCAGCTCGGGAGAGGCTTGTTCAAACGTGGCGCCCAGCAGGCTGGCAACATCACTATTTTCCTCCTTCTTTACAACGGAGGTATTCCCGTCCTTATTGCGCAGAACCACATTGATTGTCTTCTCCGTTCCGTTGTGGTTTACAGCAACTGCGACCTTATCACCGGGACGATAACGCCCCACATTTTCAAGTAATTCGGAGGTACTGTTTACAGGAACCCCGGAAATGGCTGTAATGATATCCCCTTTCCGTATGCCTGCTTCGGATGCAGCGCCATCTTCCACTACATCTGCAATATAAACACCTTTTAGTTCCTTCAGACCCTGCTTTTCGGCCAGTTTACTGTCGATCTCCTGAATATTTACTCCCAGGAAGGCACGCTGTACTTCACCATAATCCAGCAGGTCATTAACGACCTTCTTAACAATATTGACCGGGATCGCAAAGGAGTAACCTGCATAGAATCCGTTGCCGCTGGCGATGGCCGCATTGATCCCTACCAGTTCACCACGGGTATTGACCAGAGCGCCTCCGCTGTTGCCACGGTTCACTGCGGCATCTGTCTGGATGAATGATTCGATCGCCGGACTTTCGGGGGTACCCAGGATGTTGATATTCCTTGCTTTGGCACTGACGATCCCTGCAGTTACCGTTGATGTGAGGTTAAACGGATTCCCGACAGCCAGCACCCACTCTCCGATCATGAGTTCGTCGGAGTTGCCGTACATGAGGTAGGGCAGTCCTTTCTCATCAATCCTGATCACTGCCAGGTCGGTAGAAGGGTCGGTGCCGATTACCTCCGCCTTGAACGAACGTTTGTCGTTCAGTACGACCTCAATGCTGGTTGCATCCTGGACAACATGATTATTCGTGACGATATATCCATCCGGTGAAATGATGACACCTGAGCCTGCACCCTGCAAGGGAGCAGGTTCACTTAAACCATTATCCCCGAAGAAATCCCTGAAATTGAAGAAATAATCATAATAATTGTTCTTCCGGGCATATTCGGTTTTGATATGAACCACTGCATGGACTGACATATTGGCAGCCGTCGTAAAATCAGGTAACACCTGTCCCCCACCGGTCATGCTGGCCAGTTGGGCAGGGATTTGCTGTTGCGGTACACCCTGTACCCTGTAGTTTCTCTTCTGAATGAGTGCAAAAGCGCCGAGTGAGATCATGCCGCCTAAAATTGCCACGGCCAGATAACCAACATACTTTTTCATCTTACACGAATATTTGAGTCAACTTAAGTTATCCTCCCGATACTGTTAGGTCTTTTTTTATCGGGCGTCAGGATAACGCAATGATGAGTCCAATAGTTTAATTGTCAGTGTTAATAATTGTTAAGCTCTGCCAGGCCTTTCCGAAGCCTTATCAATCAAGCAGATTCCAAAAGTTTCCACACCCGTTTCATCACCCCAACAGCAATTGACCGGTCAATTTGTCAGCACGTTATAACACAATGGCACTTCAGGAAAGACATCATTGCTAAAATCAGCCTGCTGCCCTTGTTTTTCAATTCCGCAATTTTGTAATTTCGTTGAAAAACCGGGACAGGTTTCATTCGGACAGTTTATGCAGCTTCCATTTGTAAAATATGAAGGAACAGGGAATGACTTCATCCTTATCGATGATCGTACAGGATTGATGCTGCAAGAGCCATCCTTCATACGGCGCTTATGTGACCGTCATTACGGAATCGGTTCGGACGGTGTACTGCTGTTGCGCAATCATGAAGGGTTTGATTTTGAAATGGTCTTCTTCAATCCTGACGGCAGTGAGGCAACCTTCTGCGGTAATGGCGGCCGGTGCATGGTAGCCTTTGCACAAAGTCTCGAGATTATCGGCATTGAAGCTTCATTTATTGCAGCCGACGGCGTTCATAAAGCGGCCATACTCGGGGAGAACAGCAACAAAACTGTTGTCGAACTTGGCATGCAGGACGCCGAGATTTATGAATACTCGGAAGAGAGATGCTATCTGAATACCGGGACCTATCACTATGTGGAGTATGTTCCGGATGCAGCCTCTGCAGATGTTGAGGCAAGAGGGCGGTTAATTCGTTACCAGGACCATTTTGCTCCTCACGGGACCAATGTAAACTTCGTCAGTTTCCAGGATGGCCGGCTGAACGTGAGGACATACGAAAAGGGCGTCGAGGCTGAAACGTTGTCATGCGGCACCGGGGTCACGGCATCAGCAATTGCCGCCTCACTCAAATACGGCGGCACAGAATTCGACGTACATGCCCTGGGAGGGAACCTGAAAGTACGTTTCAACAGGCAAAACGACCGTTTTACCCAGATCCGTCTCATCGGGCCTGTGACCAGGGTTTTCGAAGGACAATTCGGAATATAATATGATTGGCAAAAACATCGCCCTGAGGGCACCTGAACCTTCTGACATCGACCAGCTTTACTATTGGGAAAACGATAGCCGTATCTGGCACTTGGGGAATACGTTATCACCTTACTCCAGGTTTGAGATTGAGCAGTTTGTACTGAATACCGGACATGATATTTATGTTTCCAGGCAGCTCAGGTTCATGATCGACTGGCTCACAGGCAGAGAAGGGATTATCAGCGTGGGCAGCGTAGATCTGTTCGATTTTGAACCGCATCACCGAAGGGCCGGTGTCGGGATCCTGATCGATGAGCGTTACCGCCGTCACGGATTTGCCTCTGAAGCGCTGGAACTTCTCGCTGATTACTGCTTTAACACACTGAACCTCCACCAGATATACTGCAACATCGACAGTGGTAACCACGACAGTATCCGGCTTTTCACCCGGATGGGATATAAAACCTGCGGACTCAGGAAGCAATGGTATTACAGGAACCAGGAATGGCACGACGAATTGATGCTGCAACTCCTGAATCCGAAGGAAATAAAGGATAAATAGAACGCTGTTTTGACCATTCTGTGAGAAGCAGCTTTTTTACCGGAATTCCCAACATGAAGATCACATCATACGCGTCATGACAAATTACTATTCCTCAATGATCCAACGCGAAAAACGCAAAGCCAGAGCTAGAAGAATGATCCGGTTCGGAGCCATCCTGGTGCTGATCATCGCCGGTGTAGCCGTTTACCTGGGCTATAGCATGCTTTACAGATCCAATGTATGGCTGAACGGACAGAAATCGGTTGCAGTTGATATTCCTTCAGGATCCAATTGGGAACAACTTCAGCAAAAACTCTATCAAAACGGACTCATTGTGCACCGGAAGTCTTTCGAGCTGGTTGCCAAACTGATGAAATATCCGGATCATATCAAACCCGGGCATTATCTGATCCATGAAGGTATGAACAACCGGCAACTGCTTACCAAGCTCAGGGCTGGAAAGCAGGATCCTGTGAAACTGGTATTCAATAATATCAGGACAAAAGAAGATCTGGCGGGCCATCTGGCCGAACAACTTGAAACAGACTCGGTTTCCCTGATCAGTCTGCTGAATGATGAGGAAGTGACTGCAAAATATGGTTTTACACCTTCCAACATCCTCACCATGTTCATTCCCAACACTTACTCGGTGTACTGGAACATCACTCCTGAGAAGTTCCTGGAGCGAATGCACAAGGAATATGATAATTTCTGGAACGATTCAAGGAAGCAGAAACTGACCGCGATCGGACTGAGCAGGCTCGAAACCATGACCCTTGCATCTATCGTCGAAAAGGAGACAAACCGCAACGACGAAAAACCTGATATCGCAGGAGTATACATCAACCGGTTAAAGCAGGGATGGCTGCTGCAGGCTGACCCGACGCTGGTTTTTGCATTAGGGGACTTCTCTATCAAGCGCGTGCTGAATGTGTATAAAAAGATCAATTCTCCTTATAACACCTATATGTACCTGGGTCTCCCCCCCGGACCGATCTGTATGCCTTCCATCTCCTCGATCGATGCAGTACTCAATTACCGGCAGCACAAGTATATGTACTTCTGTGCACGGGAGGACTTCTCAGGATATCACAATTTTGCTGTAACCCAGCAGGAACACGAGCTTAATGCCAAACGTTACCAGGAGGCTCTCGACCAGCAAGGGATCACAAAATAATTACCCGGCACATGCAACCGGCAACCATTACTGTCACAACTATTCCACTATTCCTTTGAAATACCTGCTGATTCTTTTTGGTTCCCTGATGCTTCTTTCATCCGGAAACGCTGCACCTGTTCCTCAGAATGACAGCCTGAACAAGAAGAAGTTTACAGCAATTATTGCTGGTGAAACTATCGCCGGAGCCGGCAGCCTGGTCGGTTTGTACAGTCTCTGGTATGCCGACTACCCGCAATCAGGCTTTCATCTGATCAACGATAATAATGAATGGCGCGGGATCGACAAGGCCGGGCATTCAATGACTTCCTACTACCTGGGCAAATGGGGATATGAGAGTTTGCGATGGAGCGGTTTAAGTGAAAAGAAGTCAGCGATTTACGGAGGTATGCTTGGATTTGCCTATCTTGGGGTGGTAGAGGTCTTTGACGGATTTTCAAAAGAATGGGGCGCTTCGCCCGGCGATCTGGCGGCCAACTCGCTCGGCACCGCCCTTTTCATGGCACAACAACTCGGCTGGAAGGATCAACGGATACTGCTTAAATGGTCCTGCCACCTCACTGACTTCGCATCTTTCAATGGAGATCAGCTGGGGCGCACAGTCCCTGAACGGATATTGAAAGATTACAATGGCCACACCTACTGGCTGTCGGCAAACATCGCCAGTCTGGCATTTCCGGAGACAAATTTCCCAAAATGGCTGAACATCGCCATTGGATACGGAGCCGAAGGAATGACGGGTCCCCGTTCAAATCCGGAAATGATCGACGGGACGCCGGTGCCGCAATTCAAACGTTATTCGCAGTTTTATCTGGCTCCGGATATTGACCTCACCCGTATTCCAACGCACTCAAAGACAATCAGGCTGTTGCTCAATGCAATCGGTTTTATAAAGATTCCCGCCCCAGCCCTGGAGTTTGGAAATAATCGCCTGAAATTCAATCTGCTGACTTTTTAATCCGGAGACTAAACATTGAAACGGATGTGCAGGATATCGCCGTCGCCAACCACGTAATTCTTTCCTTCGACGAACAGTTTGCCGGCATCCCTGCAGGCATGTTCTGATTTATAATTCATGAAGTCGCTGTACTTCATCACTTCTGCACGGATGAATCCACGCTCCAGGTCACTATGGATCACTCCTGCAGCCTGAGGAGCGGTCATACCCTTATGAATAGTCCAGGCTCTCACTTCCTTGGGTCCGGCAGTAAAGAATGACTGCAGATTCAGTAAGCGATAGGCACAATTCACGAGTTTATTCACCCCCGGCTCTGATAGTCCGGCATCCGCAAGGAACACCGCGCGGTCGTCAGCATCTTCCAATTCAGCTATCTGCGACTCCAACTCGGCTGCAATGATCAGCACTTCTGTATTTTCCTCTTTAACTGCTTCTGCAAGCTGGTTCGAATAAGCATTCCCAGCAGCCGCCGAGGCATCATCCACGTTGCAGACGTAGATAACAGGTTTATCGGTGATCAGGTACATATCGGCAATATACTTACGGTCTTCCTCTGCAACCGGGGCAGTGCGTGCCGGCTTAAAATCTTCCAGATGGCTTTTGTAAACCTGCAGTACCTCCATCGCCTTCCGGGCATCCTTGTCGCCTACTTTCACCAGTTTATCGGTTCGCTGGATTTTTCTTTCCACGAGGCCGAGATCCCGGATACAGAGTTCCAGGTCGACGATCTCCTTGTCGCGGACCGGGTTGACGGATCCTTCGATATGCGGGACGGTGTTGCTGTCGAAACAACGGATCACATGGATCAATGCATCGGTCTGCTGGATGTCGGCCAGAAAACGTCCCGAACTGCTGTCAGCCTGTCCGGAACCCTTTGACAACCCCGGAATATCGACCAGGTCGACGGTAGCATAGACCACTCTGGCGGAATGTATAAGTTTGTCGATCTCAAGCAGCCGTTGGTCAGGAACATTGATCTGTCCGATGTTGGCTTTTTGCAAGCCGGGCTGGTTGTGAACCTTTGTGTTGGCCACACAGTTGAAGAGCGTTGTTTTCCCGGTATTGGCCAGTCCGATGATGCCGCATTTCAGTCCCATAAATCAGGTATTACTTTCTGCAAAAATAGTGACAAGATCAGAAATGATCATGATCGGAGAGAAAATCGAATCATCACTGGGATGGAGCAAGGGTGTATGACACTGGCAATGAACAGTTAATTAAGGTCAGCACACCAATAACATCACGCTTTTGCCGAAGAAACTATTCCTTATATAATTTCGGGGATATCCGGCATTGAACAAGACGGTACTTCCCATTTCCGTTTGTTACTTCATCAGCGGTATCCGGAATTTATCTTCCGTATACTTGAAATACCAGTAAAGTTTCCGGTTCAGTTCAAGCCCGTATTCGACTCCCGGCTGATAATCGATGTACGAATCCACTACTCCGGAATACCTGCCGGTAGTATAGTAGTGATTCCAGTTGATCACCCCGATTTTGTTCTGAAGGCTGTAGTATTCATTCGAGCGGTCGTTTGCCGGAGAGAAATGCATGGTATACCACAGGTCAAATTCCGGGTCGATGATCAGCAGTTCATATTCGGTGCTGTCGCGAACCACGCTGGGTTGAGGGATATGTTTCCCTGAAGTACTCCTCGATGTTGTGCAGGCGGCGTAAATCAATACGATCAGTCCCACAAATAACAGCTTTTTCATGGCTTGCCGGTTTTGTTTAATGATCCGGGTCCCCGATTACCCGGTTACTTTGAAATCAAGGTTAAAACAGTCAGCCCAAACCTTTGATCACCCAATGCAACAAATTCTTTCGGCCATACCCCCGGGCATGATCTGCTTTACTGCAAAATTACAATCAAGCAGGCTGAAGTTGCTCTGAATATTTGTTAAAGGAATGTTACTGTGATGAAGATATCAGTATTCCTGCCCTTGTCGTCGCAACAGGAAATTTTCACTTTCCCCGCCCGGGGTTTAAAGAATAGTTTTTCAGATGCCTTTGTTTGTCCCGCGAAGTGATCATCGACGTACCAGAAGACTTTGGTTACATCGGCGGCAGCATTACAGGCAAGCTGCAATTCCTGCTCTGATCCTGAATAGAAAATATATTCCTTCCCATCGTTCAGTGAGGTGATAACAGGCATCTCATCCCTGAATACCCGGTTACATTCCGGATTATGCGGCGGTATCCGGGAATAGGAGATATGCTCCTCTTCGAAGAATGCAATAAGGGCAGGCGAAAGATTCGGATAGAGTTCGACCCGGTAGCCGGTCGCCGGCAGACAGTTCCGGCAGTAAGAGGTTGTTGCGGAAGGATTTGTGAATACTTCTGTCAGATGAGTACATTTCCTGTTCGGTGAGATGCCCGGAAGAAAATAGTCCATGACGAGGTTCTGGCAGAAATCGTTTGGAGGCAGGCCTGATTCGGAACAAACCAAACGGTAATCGAGCCGTTCAGGTTTCGGGAACCAGCGTGACTG
The DNA here is from genome assembly GCA_964544545.1 of uncultured Lentimicrobiaceae bacterium. Taxonomy (GTDB): domain Bacteria; phylum Bacteroidota; class Bacteroidia; order Bacteroidales; family UBA4417; genus UBA4417. The sequence continues at coordinate 72,975 of CAZJCG010000006.1, forward strand.
CCGGTTCATTGTGAGCATGTTGAAAATTCGGAAAAGAATAGGTGATGCTGACTCTGACCCTGAAAGATTCGGTGAGCCGGAGCCATCGAAGTTCCCCACCCAAACACCAACTGTATAGTCAGGATTATATCCTATGCTCCATGCATCGCGCCTGCCGTAAGAAGTCCCCGTTTTCCAGGCTATATGAGGCAGATGCAGGCTGTTTTCGAAATTCGTCGGCAAATCAGGCCTCTTCAGGTTTGTAAGCATATCGGTTATCAGCCATGCTGCTTCGGGACTGAAAAGCGAATCGTAGGTCAGGTTGGTTTCATCCCGGATCAGCCGGGTCTGGGAATGTCTTCCTTCTCTGGCAAGGGCTGAATAGAGGCCGGTCAGTTCAAGAAGGTTCACTCCGCAACCTCCCAATACCACTGAAAGCCCTAAGGTGCTCTTGCGCTTTCCGATCCATTTGAGGCCTCCCCTTGAAAGTTTATTCAGAAATAACTCCACTCCGATCCGGTTAGCAAGCTCAACGGCCGGGAGGTTCAGTGATAAGGCAAGTGCCTGTGAGGCAGTGACCTGGCCGCGAAAACCTGCATCATAATTTTGTGGCTTGTACCCGTTGAAATTCATGGGAACATCGCTCAGCATCATTCGGGGAGTGATTGTTCCATTATCAATCGCCAGGGCGTATAAAAACGGTTTCAATGCGCTGCCGGGCGAACGGAGCGCGTTGCATCCATCCACCTGTCCCTGATAAAATGTCTCATTGAAACCCGCAGAACCCGCGTAGGCTTCAACAGCCATTGTCCGGTTATTGATCACCACTACGGCCCCGTTTCCGATATTGACAGACCTCAGATGCCCGATTTCGGATGCCAGGATGTCTTCGACCTGCTGCTGTATCGCCGGATCAATGAAAGTATGGAGTTCTGATGTAGAAGGATATATTTTCCTGAGCAATCCGGCAAAATGAGGTATTTCACGGGGGGCCTGCAGTCGGCTGGCCTCCAGTGGCTCCAATAAGGCCGTGCGCAACTCTTCCCCGCTGAATATGCCCTGTTTCCTGAATACCAGCAGCCAGTTATTTCGTTCTTTTCGGATCTGCTCATTGTTAACACCTATACGCAGATGTCTGGGATTATTCGGTATGATAGCCAGTGTGGCGATCCTGGCAGGACTGAGAAGGACGGGCTTTTGACCGAAATAAAGGTATGAAGCAGCCTTCACACCTTCAATGTTCCCACCATAAGGCAGCAGGTTGAAATAGAGCTCCAGGATCGAGCTTTTACGGTAATGAAACTCCAGTTGGAGTGCATTGAACATTTCAATCAACTTGTTTCCTATGGTGCGACTGCGTGGGTGTTGCATCCTGACAACCTGCATGGTTATGGTTGATGCGCCCGAAATCCTTTCCCCCTGTATCAGGTTCTGCCACAAGGCTCGTGCTACCGACAAAGGATTAACTCCCGGGTGATAACGGAACCATCTGTCTTCCTTCCTTATCAGGGTACTGATGAGCTGTGGGCTGACCTCGCTGAGATCACACCGCATACGCCATTTCTGATCAGGGGTCAGGCTGGCATGCAGCAGATCGCCGTTCTTGTCGAGAACGATCTGAGAATAAACTACCTGTGGATGGTATGGAAAAATAATATCTGCTATAATGAATGCGATGAACAGCGATAGCAGGCAAATCGCAGGATACCTTACGAATCGCGGCCAACCGGAAAAAATTTTCCGTAGCTTGCCGGAAAACGTCCTGACATCTTGCATTAACCTTTCGAATAAACCATCCATATGGAAGGTATGAAATGGTTATCTGACTAACGCTTTGCGAAGACGCGTCCTTCACCGGAACCGGTAATTTTTCCGATTAAAGCAGCTTTCGTCACCCCGGCAGTATGCAAAGCAGCCTGCAGCGTATCCGCATCTCCGGCAGGTATCGATATCAACAGACCACCGGAGGTCTGGGCATCGCAAAGTTGCATCCGTTCTGTCAGGCTGAGTTCAGGATCCCAGTCGATCCATTGGGAATAGTATTCATGATTCCCCCTGGTTCCTCCGGGGACTGCACCGGCCTCCACGAAACCGGCCAATCCGCCCATGAACGGTACTTTGCTGAAGAAAACTTCTGCATTTACTTTACTGCCGCGGCTTATCTCGGTGAGGTGTCCCATCAGTCCGAAGCCCGTGACATCGGTACAGGCATTCACCGGGAAGTCAGCCAGTATTTCGGAGGCCGTCCTGTTCAGGGTTTTCATCCAGCCTATAGCTTCTGCCATTGCATCGGTTCCCGCAATTTCCTTACGAATAGCCGTAGAAATGATACCGGTTCCGATAGGCTTGGTCAGAATAAGGACATCTCCGGGTTTCGCCCCGCAATTCGTCAGGATTTTTTCGGGATGGATAATCCCTGTGACAGTCATGCCGAATTTGGGCTCCTCATCATCAATGCTGTGTCCGCCTATAACCGGGATACCGGCTTCGGCCGCTTTATCTGTAGCACCTTTCAGTATCTGCTCCAGCACGGATGCATCCAGTTTTTTAGAAGGGAACGCCACGATATTCAATGCAAAAAGCGGTTTGCCACCCATCGCATAGACATCACTGATTGCGTTGGTTGCAGCAATAGCTCCGAAATCATAGGGATCATCCACAATGGGAGTAAAAAAGTCCAGTGTCTGTACAATAGCCTGGGAATCATTTATCCGGTAAACAGCTGCATCATCGCTGCTGTCGGTTCCCACCAACACGCTGGCATCGGCAACCACCGGCAGACTTTTAAGAATCTTTTCGAGGAATTGCGGCCTCATTTTACAGCCGCAACCCATTCCATGCGAGAAATGGGTCAGTTTGACATCATTGTTTTTATTCACTGAACAAATTATTAGCTTTTGCAAATTCCAGGATTTTCATGGCATTTTCGTCCATGTCGGCCGATGAGAGCCTGATCGCGATTACTTTACTTAAAGGGCGCTTCGCCAGGGCATGCGTATAGGTTTTATCGTAATACACCAGCGATATCCGCGCAACCTCTTCATAGTCACCACGCTCCAGGGCATCGAGTGCCTGCTTGCATTGAAGGGTACCCATTTCCATCCGGATGTGGAGCAGTGATGCCGCAAGCAATGAATTGTCAAAATGGGCATATTCGTTCAACAGCCGTTGGATGCGGATTTCAACGGGAAGATCAACTTTCAGCAGTATACCTTTTTGCATCGTTGCGTAAAAGGTATCCGGAAAAAACACTTTCCCGATCCGGTTGCTTTCGTGTTCAAGCCATACAGGCTTCGAGAAGTCCAGCTTGCTCCACAGGGCATATAAATCATTCTCAAACTGCTCAGTGGTAGGCTGTTCATCTTGTCCCAGATGCCCGAAGGCTGAACCTTTATGGTTCGCCAGCCATTCCAGGTCAATGGCCTGCTGGCCCTGTGCTGCGATCTTTCCCAGCAGTTCTGTTTTCCCGCTGCCGGTCATACCTCCAAGCAATAAGATATTGGCAGGTCTGTTGAAACCATCGCGAATATACCTGCGATAGGCTTTGTATCCGCCTTCGAGGAGAGAAACCTCATAACCCAGCTTCCCGAAGAACCAGGCCAGGCTTTCGCTGCGCATACCACCGCGCCAGCAGTGAATGAGCAACTTTTTCCCCGGAGCAATGCCCGCAACTGTTTCAATGAAGCTTCCGAATTTCCTGCCGACGATCTCCATACCCTCTTTCATGGCAGGTTCTTTTCCCCGTTGCACATAAAGGGTTCCGATCACGGCTCTCTCCTCATTGCTGAAAAGAGGGAGGTTATACGCTCCCGGAATATGTCCCTGGACATATTCACCGGGTGAACGTACATCAATCATCGGGATTGAACCGCTTAGGCTGAGAAAACGATCAGGTGAGATCAGTTGTGGCATAGTGCGACGGGAAATGAACGGAGGTTCCTGAAATTTTTTTCAGCAATTACAGGAACAGCACGGCAAAATTAGCATACTTCCTGCACTTCCACCTGATCATCGATATAAATAAGGAATTTCCGGATGGGCCGGTAACCCATCTCATAGAGTGCACCGGCATAAGTGGTGACCTGCTGTCTGTGCTCTTCGAGAGGCTGTCCGGTCTTGAATTCCAAAATCGTTACCTCGTTGTCGCGGATCACCACTCTGTCGGGTCTGAGCAGGTTCCCATCCGGCAATAAAATTTCCGACTCGGGTCTCACATTGCCCGTACCATCGAAGAAAGGTTTCAATTGAGGATGGCTAATTACAGCATGGACTCTTGTTTCCAGTTTAAGGGCAGTTGGTTCGTCCAGTCCTGAATTTGCGGCAATCAGCCGGCAAACATCGTCAACACTGCTCATATCGGTCACTTTCGACAGTGCAGCATGTACCAGGTTGCCCCAGGTCTGGTGATCTGTAACCTGCCCGACTGACCAGGAATGAGGCGCCCTTCTCGATATCCGTATCCGGTCCTGCCAGGGCGCAGTTACCATCATCCTTTCGGGATGAGGATGGTCCTGCTTTTCTTGTCTAGCAGTTGCAGACACCGGTTCTCCCAACCTGTAGGAAGTTCCTTCCTTTTTCCATGGAAGCAGGCTTGTACCGACATATTCGGCGAGAAACGCCGGCAAGGTAATTGCTTCTGACGATTTCCCGCCAACCTCCCGCGAAACGACATACAACTGCTCGATCGGCCGGGTAAAGGCCACATAAATCAAATTGATCATATCAAGCAGCGATTTGTTGCGTTCTTCGGTATATTCATCGCCATATCCGATATCCGTGAGCTGTTTAGAGATCCTGAGCAATGCGACCGGCAGTCGGGACAATACCGGATGCGTCGGTTCCACCCACAATTCCTGCCGGGTGCTCTTGAGTGCATCCGTTGCAAAAGGCCAGATTACAACCGGGAATTCCAGGCCTTTTGCCTTGTGGATCGTCATAATCCGGACTGCATCCAGACCTTCGGGCAAAACAACTGAAAGCTTTTCCTTTTTTTCTTCCCATTTTTCAAGCAGGTCACTCAGCCGGTCGGGTTCCCTGGAAACATTGGCCGCAACAAACTCCAGGAAGAACTGGATATAAGGATCATAACCATCATCCGTTAAACCGAACAAACGGATCACCTCTTCACAAAGGTCGTATAATGGCAACTGGTGTAAACGTGCCGGACGGAGATTATATCCAGCCATCCGGATCTGTTCCAGTACTGTTCCATTCTGTACTATAGTGCCGATATCGCCCGCAGGTGCTTTCAGCTTATCTCTGATGCTCAGGCCGATCAGGACTGATGCTGAGGCAATGGCATCCTGCGGATCATTCAGCATCTTCAGCACTGAAACTATGAAATTCACATTCCGGGAAGTTGCCAGAAGCAGGGCTTCTGCCGAAACAACATTGATCCCGTTGTTGAGAAGGAACTTCGCAATGGTACTTCCCTGAAGATTGGAACGTGTAAGGATCACAATATCGCTCAGCTTACGGCCTTCATCCATGAGTTTCAGAGTGATTTCCAGAATGCGGTTCAGGGTTGCATCGCGAAATTCTTCCTGCGATCCGCAGTCCAGGAAATCGACAGAAACATAGCCACCGCTTTTCCCTTCCGGAGGAGTCTGTTCGTGTTTCTTATAGATCGAATTTAAGGATTCATCCAGTTTCCCCGAAATGAAACCGAAAAACTCGTTGTTGAACTGTACGACCACCGGCAAAGAGCGGAAATTATTGCTGAGCGGCTCCTCATGAAAGTTCCGGTCCATGATCCGCTCACCTTCACCAAACACTTCTTTCTCATAACCGGCCGGCAATGCCGGAAGCAGCATAAACTGCTCCACTTTCCCGCTCCTGAAACGGTATATGGCCTGCTTCCCGTCGCCCACGATAAGGTTAAAATGTCCTGATGACAACGAATCGGTTATAAGCGGCAACAGGTTTTTCCATTGCAGCTCAGAGGTATCCTGGAATTCATCTATGAGGAAATTACGGTAGCGTTCTCCGGTTCGTTCATAGATGAAAGGAACAGGTTCTTTCAGGATGATCTCCGTGATCCGTTTATTGAATTCCGAGATCGGCAGCACTTTCCGTTCGGCTTTCACGGCGGAGAGTTCCTGCTCAATGCCACTGATCACTCCGAGCTGATAAATGCTTTCGCTGAATGCCCCCAGCATCTGGTAATCCTGGTAGTGCTTATCCAGGACAGCCTCACATTGGCGATACAATGCCTCCAGTTCACCACTGATGGAGCGGATCGCTGCCTGCTGTCGGGCATCTGCCTTGCTACTGGTCCAGCTGTTCTTTTCGATGGTTGCCGTCACCCTGGTATTGGCCCGGATGACACTCCCATCCGACAGGTTCTGGAAAAAGGAGCCTATGCCCTGTTTCCCGTAAAAAAATGACTCATGGTCTATTTGATTTCTACGGATCAATTCTATTGCCTCCGTCGCCGGTTTTATCAGCAATTCCTTTACCATCTGCCTGTACCTGCTGATTTCCTTCATGGTGGTAAGCACGCCGGAGGGTGATATTTGCGCAAGCTTATCCTTAAACTTATAACCTTCCTCCGAAAAAAGGACCGATCCGACCTCTTTAAGATCCCTTTCAATATGCCAACTCCGCTCCTCTTCAGCTTTCGATTCAGTAAAATCAACCAGCACGGGAGTGATCTCCTTATCGATCCCTGCTCTGCTGATCAGGTTGTCGACGGCTTCATCCAGCAACATATCCTGATCCATCTCAATCTCAAAATCAAGCGGCAGGTGCAGGTCATGAGCAAAGGTCCGGATGATCCGTGAAACGAAGCTGTCGATAGTGCGAATGGCGAAATCATCATAGTTATGGAGCACCGTGAACAGAACTTCCTTTGCCTTTTGTCCGATCTCATCCCTGCTGAATCCGGTCTTTTTGCACAGTTCAGGCAGCATGACCCGTATGGTGGTTGTATCGCTGTACTTCTGCGAATCCGACAAATGCAGCAATCCGGCGACTATCCTCTGTTTCATCTCATTGGCAGCCTTGTTTGTAAAGGTGATTGCCAGGATATGCCGGAAGTTGGATGGGGACAAAAGCGAAAGGGCAATATACTCTCTAACCAGAGTATAGGTTTTACCTGATCCGGCGGATGACCGGTAGATGACGAAGTTCTTCATAATTCAGGTAAAGGTAGGAAATCCGGCAATCCTTTGAGGGGGTATGAGAAGCCCGGATATAAAAAAAGGCCCCGGAAGGGCCTGGAGGAAATATTTCGGGAAAGAATCAGTTTACTACGATAAATTTCACTGTCGGAAGGTCTTCTTCACTCACCACGGCGGAGAAACTGATATTGTCACCATCCTTGAAATCGATTACCAGTTCTTCTATCTCGTTATTATTGATCCGGATGCGGAAAGCCCTGGCAAATTCATCCATCAGTTTTGAAACTTCCTGTTCAAGGTTTGCCAGTGCTGATTCGAGTTTGCCTGAAGGGGTAAGTACCAGAGAGTAGTACTTTTCAGAGTCCGTACTGTTGATTTTTTTAACCACCCGGTCGGTATCAAATTCAAGATCGTCGACATAGGCTTCATCGGAAAGCGCGGGTAATTGAGCCGACTGCTTTGCCAGGTATTCCGAAGCAATTTTATGCGTATCGAAGGGGATATCATCCACATAGGCTTCATCCCCAATGCCCTGACCCGACATAAAAAAAGCTTCCTTGGTGAGGTAGCTGGCTGCAACTGAACGGGTGTTGAATGGGATATCGTTTATGTAAGCTTCATCTTTGAGGTTGGTATTCAGGCTGGTTGAAGCAGCAAAGGCAGTGGATTGTATAGAGAGGATGCCAACCAACAGGGTAATAAGCATAGTTTTCATGGCTGTAAGGTTTATGTTTGGGATTTCTTTTGTTAAATTCGGGTATAGGACGACACTTTACCAAAATAGTTACAAAAGAGCATATATTCCCATGAAAACCTTTACTGGCGCTGCCTTCTGAAAAGATCAAGAAATCGGTCGAAGTCTTTCCGGTATAAAATACCTACTCCCTGGGTGTAAGGAGCCTGCCCGGAATAGAGATCCAGGGAGGTGTTGGTCCTGTTGAATGCTTTGACCCGGAAACGGCCGTCTTCCGTAATCTTCACTTCCACATTCACATCCCCGATCCATTGGTTGGCATTTTGATTCTGGGTGGTATTTGCCGAAGTGCTCATTCCAAAAGCGCCATCGATCACAACCCGGTCATTGAACAACTGGGTCGACAAGGCCAGTTCCAGTTCCTGTGCGGTCATCTGATCACCGGGACGGTAATTCACGCCGATGTCAAAGTCCTTGGAAATCTGCGACAACCAGTTATTCAACTGGCTACTGATGATCCCGAATGAAGAGAAACCGATTCCTGATGCCGTGATTCCGGAACTTTCACCTGCCGAGGTGAAGCTATTCAGCACCAGCAGGGAGATCATCTGCTGGTTCATAGCCACAGAATTAGAGGTATCAATCGCACCAAACACCCACCGTTGCGTTTCCGCGTCGGCTTCAGGCATTGCAATACTGAAATGGATATCGGGATTATAGAGGCTGTTGGTGAGAGAAATGATACAGTCGATAGGTATCCTGCGGCTGGCGATTTCAGCCGGAATCGAACTCAGTCCGCTGAGGTTGGTCTTAATTTTATATACTGCCTGCAGATTGATATCTGCATCATACGGACTACCGTTAAAGACTATTGTACTTCCTTTCTGTATTTCGAAGGTCCGGCTGAAAATGTCCTGCAGGTTAAAAAGGAAAGAACCTTTATCCATGATGTACTGACCATGCATGGTATAGTCACCGCGGGTATCGATGCCCATGTCAATCAGACCGTCGCCCCGCACTTTGATGTTTCCCATCCGGTAAGGCAGGATGATCTCCAGGCTGGCATCGCGGGTTACATCCAAGCCCAGTTTCAGGCTAAGGTTGGAAGGTGTTTCCGGCTCCCGTTGCACATCTTTCGACGTGGTATCCGCTTTCACATAAAATATATAATCGTTGTCAGATATTCCAACCGTGTAATTGATCGGTATGAAAATCTCGGTTCCTTTAGCAGAGGCAGCGTTTATATCGAGTTTCAGGTCGTTCATTGGGCCATACAAATGCATTTTCCCCGAAGCCCTTGCCTTGCCGTAATACATTTCATCAGGCGAGAAACTGGTGTTGAGCACTGTCATATTATCTGAATTCACGTCAACATCCATACTCCAGTCCCTGAATGCATGGTGCCTGATGGTCCCCGTGGTAGTGCCGGTATTCCCGACTGAATCGGCCAGTTTAATATCCTTGAATGAGATGAGACCTTTATTAAAGTTGATATCTCCATTAAAGGAATAGGTTGTCCTCAGGTAGTCCACGAGCATTTCGGAGCGCATGAGTTTGACAGAGCCGGCCAGCACAGGGTCGCTGAAATCACCCTTTAGGGTCAGATCTCCTGATCCCCAGCCTTTCATCCTGGAAAAAAGTCCGGTAAAGAAGGGCTGCATGACGCGAAGCTTTATGTTATCCAGACGGATTGCCAGATCGAAGTTGTCATGTTTAGCCTCAGTGAGGATCGATCCGTGAGCCAGAAGCGGATAATGAGTGCCTGCCGTGCCGTGGTACGCAATGCGGGTGTCGAGGTTCACTGCTTTTCGGGAGTTATCCCAGTTGCTGGTGATCTCGGCATCGCCCAGCGGTTCATGGTTAAAGCCAAATTGTCCCACAACAAGGGAAGCCATTACCAGTGGAACATTGTATATATCCGCTATGGAAAGATGCCCGTTGACACGACCGTCAAAATCAACACCGACAGATGCAGTCAGTTTATCGAACTGCGACAGATTGAAATTCACAAAGTCTACTCCCATCTGATCAAGAGGATCGTCCGAAATACAACCGTTAATGCCGACTGCCTGATTTTCGCTTCGGATTCTGATATCATAGGCTTGGATGGTAGCAGTATCGATGGTAGCGAGATGTCCGGGACGAATATTCCATACAGTATCGTTGATCAGCAGAAAAGCTGTATCAAGTCCCAGGGACAGGGTGGGGTATTCGGCAAATGAGACAGCGCCGGCGATATCGGCCTTGTTATGGACAATTGAATCCCTGTCGTTCCACAACAGCCGGTAACGCACGCTGTCGTTCCTGGCAGTAAGGTCGAGCAGGAATCTTTCGAGTCGGGCCACAGGTTTATCGGTTTTATCATCCGGCCTGTAATCAAGCGATGCGCATCGCATCTCCATACCAAATTGTTGATTCACCGTGGCCCCGCGAAGTGAGAAATCGTTCAGTTCGAATGCTTTCAGCCGAATCCGGGGCGATCGGCCATTCAAGTTCACGATGCCGGCAGTTGGGTCAAATCCGCCGGAAACCACTGTATTGGGATCAATTTCAACTCCGGGAAGGAAAATTTGTGTCAGCGGATTGCTGTTTTTTATCTGGACTGTATAATCGAAGCTCCCTTTTACAGCCCGGGGCACAGTTGGAGTCACCAGTGCAAGCCCAGGCAGGTAATCGGTGAAAACGAAGGTCAGGTATTCGGCAAGATCGCTGAAGGTATATTGACCGCTGAATACTGCGTCTGCAAAATCGCTCTTAAGGGTCATCCGTTTGTTATCACCCTGTAATCTCTGCGTTTGCAATAAAAGGTCCTTCATTGCAACCCTGGCCTCTTTTTCTTTGTAAACGGTGTTTTTAAAACTGAGTGTGCCAAGCAGGTTATCAAGAGTATTTCCCTTGAAATTGAAATCCATGTGCGTGGTGAGAGAGGAAGAAGGATCCCTCTCCCATAGATTCAGCCTGGTAAGGAAGGCGTCGGTAAGGTTTGCCTTGAAATCGAATGCCGGGAGTGAATCCGAAAAGTCGATGCTTCCGTTGAAGTCGAGTTTGGCCAGGTCGTCCTTCATATCAAGCCTGCCGTCGAAACGTTTGTTCCGGAGACTGCCATCGAGATGAATATGATCCATGTAGTTCCCGAGCAACTGGAAATTTGTCAGGTCTCCCTGTATCGTCAAATCGGCATTATCCCCCGAAAAACCTTTCCCATCGATAGCGGCATCCAGGTCAATTACCCCCACCTGGCTGATATCGAACACCTTACCAATGTTGAAGCCGGAAGCCTGAATATGACCATTGTATTCAATGATCTTCTCCTTCAGGTTATTGCTCAAAAGAATATTCGTGGCAACGTTACCTGCTTCGGTATAAAACGTAGCGTTAGAAACAAAATCGTTGTAAAATCCTGTAAACCTTCCCTTGACGATCACGCTACCCAGCTGTGCCACTTCTTTCGGTACTTCAACCATTGATCTGCCACCCGAATAGGGCAACGAAAACTGCTCAATATCGTTCTTGTCAGTCCGGAACTCCTTCATTTTGATGTTCATGAAGGTTTCTTCAAATTTGGGCAACCCTGACATTTTTACATCTCCGTAAAAGCGAGTTCCGGATCCGAATGACACTGACATTTCTTTTCCCGAAAATGAAGCCACGGTCCCGGCAACCCTTCCGGAGAGCCTGAAAAGTTCATTCATTCCGTCAATTTCAGGCGCATAGCAAACAATATCCCGCATATCCAGTTCTGACGGCTGGATGGACGCTTCAACCCGCACACTGTCGATAAAGCTGTTGAAGGCTTTCCAGTTGTTGTATATCATGCGGAGGTCCATTTTCAGGTTGCTTTTATCCGTCACCACTTCAAGACTGTCGGTAACGAAACCGCGCGGAGTGACCAAAGCGAATGCGGAGAAGTGTTTCAGGTTAAATCCGCTCTTCTCTTTAGCAGTCAACTCCTTTATGTGTGCCCTGATGGTATCGCCGTTCACCTGGATACCCCTGACGGTCATATTCAGATTGGCGATATCCAGATCACTGTAATCCATACCTTTACCCGGACGCATATGCCTTACGTCGCGATAGGCAAAGTGAGAATGCGAAAGGTTGATCTCCCCGCACTGTAACTTCCAGGGCTTGCCGGTGGATGGAGTTGTATCGGCGGAAGCAAAATAATCCAGGATAAACTGAAGATTCAGGCTGCTGTCGTTCTTATACCGGATAAGATTGATGTTGGCGCCTGACAGGGAAACAGATTTCAGCGCCAGTTCACGGGTGCGTGGATTCAAATGCCCAAAGCGGGTGCTGAGCCTGTCGACCGCTAAAAGAGTAGCATGGTGCTTATCAAGTACCCTGACCTCCGTCATGATGATATTCAGAAACCAACTGACATCCACGCCACCTACATCGACGGTGGTACCCAGTTCGTCAGAAAGATATGCTGCAGCCTTACCCGAAAGATAGGTCTGTACCGGGGTAGTCCTGAGCAGGGCAATCAGGAACAGCGGCAGCAAGACCAGGATGGCCAGAAGGCCGGTTGCTATTTGGCTGGCTTTTTTGATACTTTTGCAGGTTTATAGATCCTTACGAAGGAAAACGATTCGTAACCGCTGCTTCGTATTGAAATAGGATAATATTACGCCATGACCTCACCCGTTTACATACTTGGGATTGAATCATCCTGCGACGATACTTCGGCTGCCGTTCTGGATGGAACTGTCCTTCTCTCTAATGTCATTGCCAACCAGGAGGTTCACAAGGACTATGGCGGTGTTGTTCCGGAACTGGCTTCCAGGGCTCATCAACAGAATATCATTCCTGTAATTGATAAGGCTCTCAAGACTGCAAAGGTAAGGAAAGAAGAACTAAAAGCTATTGCTTTCACCCGAGGCCCCGGCTTATTAGGTTCTCTTCTGGTAGGCACCTCCTTTGCCAAGTCCATGGCCATGGGGCTGAATATACCGTTATTGGAAATCAATCACTTACAAGCACACATTCTCTCCCATTTCATTGTCAGGCCGGGTGTGGATAAACCGGTACCGGCTTTTCCGTTTCTCTGCCTTACTGTTTCGGGCGGGCATACCCAGATCGTGCTGGTGAAGGATTATTTTGATATGCAGATCATCGGGCGGACTATTGATGACGCCGCAGGGGAGGCATTCGATAAAGCGGCTAAAATACTCGGTCTCCCCTATCCCGGTGGTCCGTTTGTGGATAAACTTGCACGGCAAGGCAATCCGAAAGCATTCAAGTTTTCAAAACCGAACATCCGTGGATTGGATTTTAGTTTCAGCGGTCTTAAGACGTCGTTTCTCTATTTTATCAGGGATCAGATCAAGACAGATCCTGAATTCATTCAGAAAAACATGTCTGATCTCTGTGCATCCATACAGAATGCAATTGTGGAAGTGCTGATGGGGAAACTCCTGCTGGCCGTTTTTCAGACGGGCATCAAAGAGGTCGCCATAGCCGGCGGAGTTTCAGCCAATTCAGGCCTCCGGGAGGAAGTATTAAAAATGCACAAGACCATGGGCTGGAATGTGCACATCCCTGAATTCCAGTTTACAACCGACAATGCTGCGATGATCGCCGTTGCCGGCTATTTCAAATACATGAGCGGAGATTTTGCAGATCAGTCTGCTGCACCTTATTCCAGGGGCGGGATGTAATTCTGCTGCCGGTTACCTCAACAGTTCGAACTTTTCATACAGACCCTGTCCGATTCGCTGGAACCTTGGATCGTAATGCATTTCCTTTCTGGGGCTGTCACTGTCCTTGTAATTCCTCCGGATATAATCATTTATGAAATAATCGAACAGCAGTTCTGCATGCTTCCTGCCTGAAGCTTCAGCCATCTGGTAGACGTTCCTGATCGAGATCGTATCGCGCAGATCCTGCATGTAAAACTGTCCGTGATAATACTGAAGCGTGACGCCAAGTCCGGGCGAATCGGCAATATATCCGCTCAGATACAATAACTGCCTTGCGCCCTGGTTCGTGTTGAGCCGGCTTACCTCGGTCCAGGAATTCAGAGATATCGTATAGTTCCTGTATTCCTGGTAATATTCCTCATCGAAATCGTCGTACCCATAAGCAAATGCGCTGGTATAATCTTCTTCAAGCTGCAACTGCGAAAGCTGAATAATCCAGGCCGGATTATCAGAGCCCAGAAATTCATCAGCAGCCTGACCCAGGGTGACTTCATATCCGTATTTCTCCAGTTCATCGATCAGTGCGTTGGTGAACAAGGTAAGAAAGATGGAATCAGAAACAAATTGAACATATGCACTTGTGAAATAGGCGACTGAGTCCTGTTGAGCGGCAGTCTTACATACTGTAGTATCAATCGACGCTGCAGGATTTGCTTTGTAAAGCAGATCTGTCGGCAGCAGCAACACTCCTTCACCCTTGTGATTCTTCACATACTCCCTGGCCAGTTCCCGTTCAAGGCTACAGGATGTCAGAGCCATCAACGGCAGGAGCAGTAGTAGGATGATGTGTCGCTGCAGAAACATAGGTTCGTATTAGCAAGAATATACTTCGGCTGAACAGGTTTGCGAAATTTGTTTTTCGGGACTTGCTCAGTATTACTGAATCTAATCAGCTTTGCTTCGACCTGAAGGGTCCCTCCGAAGGAGCACTTCGTGCCTTTGGAGCAAACCTGTTAAGATTCAGTATACATTTTCAGAGAAGCCTGGCTGGTTTCAGTCCGGAAGATCAGACAGCATCTGCCGGGTGAATTCCCTGCCGTAATCGATGCATTTCTGACTGCCTTCGCCATGAGGAGTGAATTTGACAAAGACGCCTTCGCCGAAGAACTTCAGTTTCAGGTTAGTAAGGTTGGTTTCTATCATCTTCATTGCTTCTCCGCTCCATCCATAGGATCCGAATGCCCCGCCGAGTTTTCCTTTGTCACGGATTGGATTAATGGCAGCAAAAAGCTGATAAACAGGCATCAGGATATTTTGATTGATTGTTGGTGTTCCTATGATCACACCGGTGCAATTCATGAGGTAATGTTCGATCTGGTCGAGAGACATTATTTCGATATCATGAAGTTCCACCTGTACATTTCCAACCTGTTTTACCCCTTCAGCAATCAGGTTAGCCATATCGCGTGTGTTGTGATATGCACTCACATAAGGAATGAAAACCATGGGTTCATGACCCAGTTTCATGGCTTCCAGCGCCAGTTGCTCGGTCCAGTCGACATATTTCTTCCAGTGCGTCCGCAGAATGGGCCCATGTCCGGTAAGCACGGCATTTATCTCGAATGTACGGATCCTGGCAATTGCCTTGAGCATGAACTTGCTGAAAGGCTTCAGGATGACATCGAAATAGTATTTAAAGGAATCGTCCCAGTTCCCAACCTGGTCGTCATACATTCGGCTGTCGCAGAAATGAGCCCCGAACGAGTCGCAGGTGAACAGCAGTTTATCCTCTTCCAGATAAGTATATATAGAGTCGGGCCAGTGCAGGTTCGGGGCGCTGATCACGCGGATTTTCTTGTTTCCCAGATCAATAACGTCACCATCTTTTACCTGAATGCACGGAAAGGAATGTCCGATCATATTTTCCAGGTATCGGATCGCGTTGCCGCTGCCAACGACCTTTGCATTCGGGGCAAGTTCGAGCAAACGGCGCAATCCTCCCGAGTGATCAGGTTCAGTATGATTTACAATGATATACTCCAGTTCGGAAGGCTCGCAAAAAGTGCGAAGCTTTTCCAGAAAAACATCGAAGTATTTATCCTTAACTGTTTCAACAAGGGCTTTACGATCCGCATTGATAAAATAGGAGTTATAGGTAGTTCCGTAAGGGGTATGCATGACTATATCGAACGTCACGAGCTCCTTATCCAGTACGCCTACCCAGTGTACATCAGGCGTGATCGGAAGTACTTTAGTGTCTGACATATAATTCAATTTTCTGATTTGTAAGTAAAGAAATTTGTATTGTTTTTTGCGTTCATCAGAACAGTGTCATCTGGACAGGGGTGCCGCCGTCGTCATCATCTTCCGGGAAATCGGGTGGCGGCTTGATAGAACTGCTGTCGATCTTACCGGGAAGTTCCACCCCGGAAAGATTATCTTCTTCCGGTTCCTGTTCCACGTTCAAATCTTCATCCTCTTCCTGAGCGGCTTCATCCGTTTCATAAGGCAAAGGTTCCATCCAGGTCAATGCGCTCACCGGGGCAGACCCCAGTTTCCTGCCTTTGGCCTTGATGCCCATCAATTCAATGAATGAATCAATTTCAATAACGGCAGGAGTTTCTACCGGCTTTTTCAATCCTTCATTATTAAAATCAACCTGCAGCACCGGCCGGTAATCCGTAACCACGGCCTCAAGGCGGATACCTTCCTCATCCGGCAGGAATCCCATCTTCTTATCAGTAGGTTCTATCAGGAAGCGCTTTACAAACCATGCATTTTTGCCAGGATGAAAGTAGATAGCCGTAACCGGTTTATCAGGACGATATTTTTCGATGATGATCATATCCTCCTCGAAATGGTTGGAGAGATCAAATGACATCAGCCGATAGTAGCCCGAGCTGCTGATCACCAATATCCTGTCATCTTCCTTAAAAGCCCCCAGGTATTTCCCACGATCGTCGGTGTTCAGTCTCATTACCGTATCATCATACCAAATATCTCTGGCTCCGAGCGTTGAGTATCCCTTTTCGGCCTGGACGATCTTTTTAACAGGGTTTCTGCTCAGGATATTTCCCTGCGAACTTTTACCCTTGATAGCAAGACTTGCAAAATCGAAGTCAAAGGTGAGTTTCTTCAACCGGGGTTTAGGTTTGAGCGCTACACGGATAACTTCAGCCTCACCATTCTCATTGGCAGTCATGTAAAGGATACGGGAGCCGGGCGCTCCTTTGGTGACCGTATATTCTTTGTCGCGAACCACGCCGGTCACAGCGAAACGTTTCACATAAACAGCTCCCATCCTGCCATCCTGATAGGCGAGATTGTAGATCGTACGGTCGTCGTTTTTCTTGAAGACTCCGATATGGAAGACATTCTTACCAACAAATACTTTTTCTGCCATTTTGGTGACGATGAAAGTGCCGTCTTCACGGAAAACGATGATATCGTCCAGGTCGGAACACTCTCTGACGAATTCATCTTTTTTCAATGCAGAACCTGCAAAACCCTCTTCGCGGTTCACATAGAGTTTCTGGGTTGCGGCAGCTACGGCAGCAGCTTCGATCGACTCAAAACTCCTGATCTCTGTCTTCCGCTCCCTGCCCTGACCGTACTTTCGTTTGATGTTTTCATAGAAACCTATCGCATACTCAACAAGATGGTTCAGGTTGTGCCGGATCTTGCGTATCTCATCGATGAGTCGCATCATCAGTTCATCGGCTTTCTTCACATCGAACCGGGTAATGCTGCTCATGGGCTTATCGATCAGTCGTTTCAGGTCCTCATCCCCGATTGGGCGGTAAAGTTGGGAATAGAATGGCTTGAACAGCTTCATAAGCACCTTGGAGACCACTTCGAATGAACCGGCATTCTCATAGTCCGGATGCTTGTACATGCCTTCCTGAATGAACAGTTTGAGAAGAGAGCTGAAGAACACCTTTTCTTCCAGTTCATTCAGTTGAAACTCCAGCTCAGCCCGCAGCATGTCCAGCGTTTGTTTCGTAGAGATACGAAGGATTTCCGACACCCCGATGAAGCAGGGCTTACCACCCATGATCACACAGGAATTGGGTGATTCCGAACGTTCGCAGGCTGTGAATGCATAGAGGGCATCAATGGTCTGGTCGGGTGAAACGCCCGGCTGGAGATGGATGAGTATCTCAACTGAGCCGGCAGTGTTGTCATCGATCTTCCTGATCTTTATCTTTCCCTTTTCATTAACGGCAATGATGCTGTCGATGAGGTCGCCGGTAGTTGTGCCGAAGGGAATTTCATTGATCACCAGCGTTCGTTTGTCCAACTGACTTATTCTGGCACGTATTCTCACCCGGCCGCCCCTTAATCCGTCGTTGTATTTTGAGAAATCAGCCAGACCGCCTGTCGGGAAATCAGGTAGAAGGATAAAATCTTCTCCTTTCAGTACGCTGATCGAAGCATCAATCAGCTCATTGAAATTGTGCGGCAGTATTTTGGAGGCAAGGCCCACGGCAATGCCTTCCACTCCCTGAGCAAGCAATAACGGGAACTTAACGGGAAGGGTGATCGGCTCCTTGTTTCGTCCGTCGTACGATGCTTTCCACTTGGTTATCTTGGGATTGAAGGCTACATCGAGACCAAACTTTGAAAGCCTGGCTTCGATGTACCTGGGTGCAGCCGCACTATCGCCGGTGAGGATATTTCCCCAGTTACCCTGTGTTTCAACGAGCAGATCTTTTTGCCCGAGTTGTACCAGAGCGTCACCGATGGAAGCATCGCCATGCGGATGATATTTCATGGTATGACCGATCACATTGGCCACTTTATTGAAACGCCCGTCCTCAAGCTCAAACATGGCATGCAGGATTCGGCGCTGCACAGGTTTCAAGCCGTCGAGCACTTCGGGAACAGCCCTCTCCAGGATTACATAGGAAGCGTAATCCAGAAACCAATCCTGGTACATTCCCGGCAAGTGGGTAGTAGATTGCAGCTCACCAATTTCCGCAATCTGCGGTTCGGGCAGCTCTTCCCCGTTTTCATTTTCCGGTTCCGGAATCAATTCTTCATTTCCGAATTCCGATTCATTGTCTTCCATGGAGGAATAGTAACTCTGTTGAATTTATTCTTTAGTTATCGTAGATGCAGTAATTAACTCACAATCAATACTTCCACAGCCTGAGCAAAACCACTTCAGCAAGCAGGAATGCCAGCGCTGCCCAAAGGAAATATTTCCACAGCCTTGTCCCATAGTTCATCTGTTCGAGAACCTCATTCACAGGCCTTTGTTTTGTCTTCAGGATCTGCATATCAGGCCAGCGGGCCTGACTGATCTGTTTTTCCAGTTCATCTGCACTCATGCACTCCAGATTGCTTTCCCCGCGGTCGAAATTGAACGAAACACCTGAGAGCGTGTCGTTTCCGCTTTGCAGCAGGTAATTACCTGCAAGTTTGACCTCGTTGTTTGTGAACAGCGTCGAAGAAGTCCCGCCCAGGTGCTGCTCCGGTATCATCCGAAAGCGGCCATCCTGCGAGCAAAGGCTGATCATCTCTTCATCTCCCAGTTCCGGGTGGCTGACCCGTATAGCCTCATTCCGTCCTGCTGTATAATAGAGCCGAAGCGGCGGACGGCTTACAAGCGCTATATTATAGAGTGTCGGTACGAAAAGCGCCTGCCGGGGAAAATTGCTAAAGGAGGCATCAAAGGGCACGGCAAACTGGAGTACCTGCCCCTGCATCGATTTCGTCAGTGTAAGGAAATCTCTTCCATTCAGCATCGATAATTGTGATTGCGACTGCATTCCGGATATTGGACGGATCGGGAAATACCGCGAAACTACAGGTAATTCGGTATTTTCAGTTATCATCCCTCCGGCTGATTTTTCAAATACATCGCGGTATAACGGGGACTCTGTATTTATCCTGACCACCTTATTGTTGGAAGTATCCAGCGGCATGTACTGCGGGCATTTCAATCCTCCCAGAAATGTGTTGTATGAGGTCAGATCAGGGGTTGTGGAAGGTATAAAGGCAAGGGTTCCACCCTGTTCAAGGAAACGCCTGAGTTCCTGAGCCAGCCCGGATGAGATACCGGTAAGCTCATTCAACAGGATCAGGTTGTATGACTGGATCTTGCTGTAATCGATCGCACGTTCCGGAATATTGGTGAGTACAATGGAAGAATCTTTTTCAAAGAGGGCATTGACGAAACGGTTCTCTTCCTTCCCGTTGATTGCCAGCACGTTCAATGAGGAAGTCACCTCATAGGAGAAATAGAAACGGTCGTCGTAGGTAACAGGGTAATCGGTCAGCTGTAACGTTCCCCATTGGATACCGGGTTCTTTATTGGTAAATGGCAAACGTATGACAGCAGAGGTCCCTGCTTTAAGGTCAATTCCGGCAACTGCCCGTTGCTGACCCATCAACTCCAGTTTCACCGGTATCTTTTCAAGGTCTTCTTTCGAACGATTCCATATCCGCGCATTCAGCGTGGCCGTATTGCCGGCTTGTTGCAAGGGCATATCGAACCAGCAGGTATCGATATAAACATTGCTCTGATTGTTCGCGGCAAGGGGAACCAGGAATACATGGAGCGATGAATCCGGTTTTGGAAAATTCCCGAAAGCAGATCGCTGAAAATCAGAAAGAATGAAAGAGACATGCCGGGATGCCGGACTACTTTCAAGCATATCGGCCTGCCGGGAAAGAATTTCCTCCATCGATCTGCTGACAGGGCTTGGTTTGATCTCATCAAGCTGCGTCAGGAACTCCTCACGGGTGATGAAACGCTGCTGTCGTCCTTCAAAATCGTTGGTGAGCAACTGGAAATTATCAGAAGCCTTGTAAGCAGCGACGATTTCCCTTGCTTTTCTGACGGCTTCATCCAGCAAGGTTCCGCTGCTGCCAACCGCTTCCATGCTGAATGAATTGTCGACAAAAACGCTGACGGCATTCCGCGCGGCGATGGGAGCCTGGCCTGGTTTAAAAGGAATGTAAGGCTGCGCAAACGCGAATGCTAATGAAGCAATGGCAAGGATACGCATTGCAAGGATGATCAGATGCCTGAGCCTTGACCGTTTCCGGGTTTCCTGCTTCAGTTGCTGAATGAACCTGACATTCGTGAAATACTCCTTCCGGTACCGCCTGAAATTGAACAGGTGGATGATCACAGGAATGGCGATACCGAATAGACCGAAAAGGAATGCCGGGTTTACAAATTGCATATACTCCTCATAAGCATAGGAACGCCAAAGTTAGCGAATTCGCCCGGTACAGAAAGGATTTGTGGATAAGTTTTGGAAAGAATGAGCTGGCTTAAAGGTCTGTTTGATCATGAATAGCGGTATCTGCCTCCGGCATTCAGGCCCTCTGAACCGTAAAAGCAAAAGTTGAACCGATCCCGGGCGTAGACCTGACGTTGACCGTCTGATTATGAGCTTCGATGATGTGTTTTACAATGGCCAGACCAAGCCCTGATCCTCCCATTGCACGTGAACGATGTTTGTCGGCCCTGTAAAATCGTTCGAAGAGGCGGGGAATATGTTCCTCGGCAATTCCGATACCGTTATCGGAAACCTCCACCAGGATGGTTTCATCCATTTCATAAAAGCTCAGCTTTGTCCGGCCTCCTTCCCGTCCGTACTTGATCGAATTTTCGATCAGATTGGTAAGTACCACCCGGATCTTTTCCTTGTCTGCCTCAACGTACATTTCCCCGTAGTGCTCGTGGCCCAGGATGAGGTTGATTTTCGCCAGTTTCGATTTGGGCTCCAGAAAATCCATGACTTCGCGGGCAAGACCGACAATATCAAAACGGGTCATTACCGGACGGGCTTCTCCAGATTCAAGGCGGGAGATCACTTCAAGATCTTCAACCACCGTGATCATCCGCTCAATGTTTTTCTGGATCTTTTCCAGGTAGGGCCGGTTGATCTCAGGATCTTCCAAACCACCGTCGAGCAGGGTGAGCGTAAATCCCTGCAGATTGAAAAGAGGCGTCTTAAGTTCGTGCGAAACGTTGGCAAGAAATTCCCTGCGATAGTTCTCTGTTCTACGAAGCGCATCAATCTCTTCCCCCTTGTCTCTGGCCCAAAGCATAACCTGCTCATTCACAGCCCCTATCAGGTCACCTTTTAAGGAAGCCATCTGCTCCTTTTTCTCACCTTTGCTAAGCTTCTGGTTATGGATCGACTTGTAAATGAGTTTGATCTTATCATAGATAAATTTTTCCAGGAAATACCAGATCAGGAAATACTGCGCGGCAAAAAGCATGAATTCGACCATGATCAGCGATATCCATGGCAGTTTGTATCCTGTGGCAGATTCTACGATGAAGTAGGCCAGGTTCGACAGGAGGAGCAGGACAACGGAAATGTCCAGAGCCAGTATCCTTGGATCAGAGGTCTTCATCATGGCAGGAATTTGTAACCAACACCCTTGATTGTCCGGATATGTTCACTTCCCGTCTTTTCCCTGATCTTCCGGATATGTACGTCAATTGTTCTCTCGCCCACGATCACATCGTCATCCCATACCCTGGACAGTATCTCATCCCGGGTGAATACTTTATCGGGTCTGGATGCCAGCAGGCTGAGCAACTCGAATTCTTTCCGGGCCAGTTGTATTTCCGTTTCATTCCGGAAAACGAGGTACTTTTCTTTATCAATCCTTAGGTCACCTGCTTCGATCATCATCTTTCCATCCTTATCGGCATTTTGCCTGCGAAGAAGCGAATTGACCTTGGAGATGAGCACAGCAGGTTTAAGGGGCTTTGTGATAAAATCATCACCGCCGGCATCCAGGCTCAGAATCTGTGTAAAGTCCTCACTCCGGGCGGTAAAAAACACGATCAATGTATGCTGAAGTTCCGGTATCCGCTTCAACTCCCTGCAGGTTTCAATACCATCCATTTCCGGCATCATAATATCCAGCAGGATGAGGTCAGGGAGGTGTCTGACAGCCTTGCCCAAGGCATCCTTACCGTTATCGGAGGTAACGACTGTATAACCTTCCTTTCGCAGGTTATAACCGACAAAATCAAGGATATCGGCTTCGTCATCAACCAGGAGAATTGTTTTGTTATTTGCCATCTTGCAGGGATTGGATCTTATTTTGCTTTGATAGGGTTTATTTCTTCAGCTTCGCATGTTTCACCACGATCGCGTCGAAATAAAACAGTAATTCCTCAGCAATGTTGGTGATATGGTCACCCGCTCTTTCCAGGCGCCTTACGATGGAAAAGGCCTCCAGTAAAATGGAAGCATCATCCGGAGCAGTCTTGATGAGCTGAGCGATAAGCGGCTGGACAGTTTCATTGAGTTTATCCAGCTTTTCATCCTTGCCAAACAATCCTTTAACAAGTTTGCGGTCGGCTTTTTCAAAGGCATTCAACGACTCCTGCATCATCGACTGGGCAACAAAAAACATTTCCGGGATATGGATCTTTTCCAGCAATTCCAGGTTCCATTCCTTCTCAGCCTTTTCTACCGATTTGGCAATGGAGTGCGCGTAATCGCCGATGCGCTCGAGGTTGTAATTGATCTTCAGCACCGATAGAAGAAACCTGAGATCCACAGCTACCGGGTTCTGCAGCATGATAATATTCTCACAGTCCATATCGATCTTGAGTTCAAAGGCATCGACCAGTTTTTCATTGGCCTTCACTTCATGTGCTAGGTCTTTGTCGTTGCTGATCAACGCCTGGCGGGCAACTTCCATCTGAGTGTTCACCAGGTTCCACATCTGGATCAGGTCGTTCTTCAGTTGAGTAAGGTTTGTATCAAGATGGCTCATAAAAGTTGAATGTTACATTTAGGTTCCGGATGCTGAAGCGCCATTTTCGATTTGCAGGAAGAAGAGATTTCTACCTGACGACGCAAAGAGCGAAGGGCTTAGGGCAGGGTGTAGGATTTCATTCATGGTCATTCATGGTCATTCGTAGTCATTCATCGTCATTCAGGGCAAGCTCTTTTATCTTTTACCTTTTATCTTTTGTCTTTAATCAGCAGAGCGTAGGGCAGCGAGCAGAGAGCATGGGGTGTACAATCGAAATTCAATCACCGAATCGTCGAATCGTCGAATTAGCTAATTAACTAATTCTCAAATTCTATCTTTTATCTTTTTCCTTTTATCTTTTATCTTTAATCAGCAAAGAGCGAAGGGCTAAGGGCAGGGAGCATGTTGTCATTCGTAGTCATTCGTAGTCATTCATGGTCATTCCTGGTCCTTCATGGTTAGTTCTTTTATCTTTTGCCTTTTGTCTTTAATCAGCAGAGCGTAGGGAAGAGAGCAGAGAGTAAGGGAGTACAATTGAAATTCAATTATCGAATCGCCGAATTAACTAATTAGCTAATTAGCTAATTAGCTAATTATCAAATTCTCCCTGTCATCCAAATCTTCCTGTTATATAATTCTGAGTGCGTTCATGCGTTGGATTCAGGAAGATCTTCTGGGTTTTATCGTGTTCAATCAGTTCGCCAAGGTAAAAGAAACCGGTGTAATCGCTGATCCTGCCTGCCTGTTGCAGGTTATGTGTCACAATCAGGATGGTATATGATTTCTTTAGTTCAAAAATCAGATCTTCTATCTTGGCAGTTGAGATCGGGTCGAGAGCAGAGGCCGGTTCATCCATCAGGATCAGTCTGGGTTCAACGGCCAGGGCTCTTGCGATGCAGAGGCGCTGCTGCTGGCCGCCCGATAATGCCATAGCCGATTTCTTAAGGTCGTCCTTTACCTCATCCCACAAAGCAGCCTGCCTGAGCGACCGTTCTACCACTTCCTGTAATACCTTCCGGTCATTCACGCTATTGACACGAAGTCCATAAGCTACGTTCTCAAATATGGATTTCGGGAAAGGATTGGGCTTCTGAAACACCATTCCAATCCGTTTTCTGATCTCGTCAATTTTGACTTCTCTCGAATAGATATTCTGGTTGTCAACCGTAATAAGGCCTTCCATCCTGAAATTAACAATCAGGTCATTCATGCGGTTAAACAGGCGAAGGAAGGTGGACTTCCCGCATCCCGACGGACCTATCAGAGCAGTGACGCTGTTAGGCTCAAAGGTCATACTGATGTCTTTCAACGCATGAAAATCGCCATACCAGACATTTACATTTTTTGCTTCGGCTTGGGTCATTCGATCAATACTTAGTGAGTCGTAAGAAGAAAGTAGTTTGGGAGCA
>CAZJCG010000006.1:97666-115543 GCA_964544545.1 uncultured Lentimicrobiaceae bacterium
TTGGGTCATTCGATCAATACTTAGTGAGTCGTAAGAAGAAAGTAGTTTGGGAGCATGGAGCAGGGAGTAGGTTGTCATTCATGGTCATTCGTAGTCATTCGTAGTCATTCGTAGTCATTCGTAGTCATTCATTGTCATTCGTAGTCATTTGTAGTCATTCCTCGTAAGTTCGTTTATCTTTTATCTTTCAACTTTTATCTTTTGTCTTTTTAGTTTCTCGCAGATTTCGCAGAAAAAGCCCGCAGATCATCGCAGAAGGTATAGTGCTCTCAGCGTATATCTGCGTATTCATCAGCGTTATCTGCGAGAACCCAAATAGTGAAAGGTAATGCAAAACCTGCCGCTATTAATACTTCATTAGCTAATCGCCAAATCAGCTAATTATCACATTCTTAAATTTTTCCATTCCCAAATTCCCACATTCCCATCCTGTCTTTTATCTTTTTACTTTTATCTTTTATCTTACCACTTAATCCATCTTCACCTTCTTCTGCAACCTTCTCCTTATCAGGCTGGCTGAGATATTTATCAGAAGGATGATCATCACCAGCACGAATGCGGTTCCATAGGCCATGGGCCTTGACTCTTCCATATTGGTCCCGCTGGTTGCCAGGACATATAAGTGATAAGGCAGAGCCATCACCTGGTCGAAAATACCACTGGGCAACTTAGGCAGAAAGTATGCAGCCACGGTAAAAAGGATGGGTGCCGTTTCACCGGATACCCGCCCGATAGAAAGGATCAGTCCGGTGATGATGTTGGGGTAAGCCACGGGCAACACCACCCTGTGTATCGTCTGAATTTTTGTCGCTCCGAGAGCATAACTGCCCATCCGCAGTGAATCATCCACTGCTTTAAGCGCTTCTTCAGTAGTCCGGATCACAACCGGCAGGGTAAGCAAACCCAGCGTAAGTGAGCCTGCGAGGATCGAATCGCCGAACTTCAGGTAATTAACAAAGAGTGCCATCCCGAAGAGTCCAAATACGATGGAAGGCACCCCGGAAAGGTTATTGGTCATCACCCGGATAAAACGTTTGAGCCAGGTATCTTTCAGGTATTCATTCGTATAGATGCCCGACAACACTCCGATGGGGAATGCGAAGATCATGCTTCCAAGGACGAGAGAAGCGGTCCCGACGATTGCCGGAAAGATCCCGCCCTTGGTCATCCCGTCATCCGGCATGGCTGTCAGGAATTCCCAATTGACAACGCCGATACCCCGGACAACGATAAAACCCAGTATGGTAAAAAGTACCCCTACCACGATCAGACTGATGAGTCCGAAAGTAGTAAATGCTATTTTCTGAGATAATTGTTTCCTGGTCACTTTCTACGGCTGGTATTTTTGATGAATTCCACACTGAAGTTCACGATTATTGTAAATAGGAATAAGATGATGCCCAGGGCAAAGAGAGCTTTAAAGTGCATCCCGCCATAAGGGGCTTCACCCAGCTCAGCAGCGATGGTTGCCGGGATAGTACGGGCAGGGACCAAAAAAGAATGCGGGATATTGGATGCATTCCCGGTAACCATCAGGACGGCCATCGTCTCGCCGATGGCTCTGCCTATGCCCAAAATGATTGCTGTCGAGATCCCTGACTTTGCGTAAGGGATCACGACCCTGACCAGCGTTTGCCAGCGGGTGGCTCCCAATGCAAGGCTTGCCTCTTTCAGCGACTGCGGAGTGGTTCGCAGCGAGTCTTCCGTGATGGTGATGATCGTCGGCAAGGCCATTATTCCCAGTATGATACTGCCGGCAAGTACCGTTTCGCCTACTTCGAGACCAAATACTTTCTGGATCAGCGGAACCACAATGATGAGACCGAAGAAACCGAAAACAACCGACGGAATGCCTGCCAGCAGCTCTACTACCGGTTTCAGCAGGTTCCGGACACGCATACTGGCTACTTCTGCCATGTAAAGTGCTGTCGCTATTCCCAGAGGTATGGCGATCAACAATGCACCCAGGGTCACCATCAGCGTTCCGATGATCATCGGCCAGATGCCGTAGCTGGGAATTGGCTCCGAGGTCGGATACCATTGTTTACCGAAAAGAAAGTCCCCGACGGAGATATTTTTCACCTGGATCCTGTGCCCCTGGAAATCGCGGGGCAGATTCTTTTCCGAGACGTACATGATCGCCCCCGGATGGTTCAGGATAAACTCATTCAGTTTGGCCGGAAGGTATTCGAGGCTGGAGCCCAGTTCTTCTTCTGTATAATAACTGGTAATATCATTGGTTGTAAACAGGATTATACTATCGTTCATCCCTCCCACTGCCGACCAGTTTGTTACATCCTGGTTAAAAATGGCTTTGATCTGACTGGCATTCAGCTCCTGAACCGGATTCTGCCTGCTTACTTCAATCACGAATTTATGCTCAAGCGGGGATTTATTGAATAATCCAATACCTTCCCTGAATAAAAAGATGATGATGAGGATTACTGTCAGCGAGGTGATTGTGCTGCTTGAGAATAGCACTCCTTCAATAAATTTCTCAACAAGGGCCTTGTATTTCTTCATCCGACGGAATCACAGGTTTCTTCCCTGATTATCTTTAGTTTACAAATATATTGAATAGCTTTCATTAAAACCATTACCTGACATCGAATAGCACTGGCCTTTCTGCATTCATTTCCCCGATTGTTCTGAAAAAGAAGGAAGGAACTCTTCGGGGAGGTCCCTCCTTCCACCAAACTTGCATCAAAACCACTCTTTTATTTGACAGGTATGTAACCTTCTGCCAGAACGATTTTCTGCCCTTCGGCTGAGAGGACAAAATTGACGAACGGCATAATGGTCTTCTGGGTTGTAGTAAGGTAATAGTAGTACAAGGGACGGGTGACAGGGTATTTCTTGCTCTTAGCTGTCTCAACGCTGGGAGCAACAAACGTCTTACCCTTATCATACGATACTTCAAGTGCCTTGACACTTTTTTCAAGATAGGCTAAACCCACATACCCTATTGCACCTTTGGTCTGGCTGACACTCTGTACAATAGCGCCGGTTGCAGGCATCAGAAGAGCCGATGAGGCATAATTCTTCTTGTTCAGAACATGTTCCTTAAAGAACTCATAGGTTCCGGAACTGGTTTCCCTTGAATAGACTACTATTTTAAGGTCGTCGCCGCCTACCTGCTTCCAGTTGGTGATCTTTCCGGTAAAGATGCCCTCCAGTTGTTCGCGGGTAAGCTTTTTTACTTTGTTGGCAGGATTCACAATAACAGCCAGGGCATCATAAGCTATGATCGTTTCCTTGAATGCTTTTCCTGCATCATTGAGTTTCATCTTCTCATCCAGTTTGAGACTCCTGGAAGCCTGGGCAATGTCGGTGGTCCCGCTCAGCAGAGCCGAAATACCCACACCGGAACCTCCGCCTGTCACCATAATGGAAGTACTTGAATTTTTCTTCATGAACACTTCTGCTTCCTTTTGTGTAAGCGGCAGTACAGTATCACTTCCCTTTATCTTAAAGCTTGCTTTCTGTGCCTGAACAAACGGCAGGGAAATAGCGATGATGGCAATTACAATTATTCTTTTCATATTTCTTTCGTTTATGGTACAAAGTACGCTTACTACTGTTAGCTGATTTTTACCGGTATATTAAGGAATTGTTAACTGTCGGTGTTAGAATTTATACTGGAGTCGCAATGTGAAGACATTGTCTTTCAGGTCCTTTGTATAGTTATTGAGTGAGTTGGCACCCGAAATGGCGGTCTCTTCATTCTTTACAATTTCATAATAGGCGGTAAGCTTCACCTGCGAATTGAACCGGTAGTTCCAACCCAGTCCCAGTGTAGTGTAACGAATATCCGCATTGTTGAGTCCGGCAGATTTGCCGTCAGTTGATCTGGATTTAATATTCTCTCCATTCACTTTGGTATTGGGATCCAGCCAGTCGTATTTCACAACGAGCTGGTTCCTTGTCTGTCCGATGTTCTGTATAAAATAGATGTATCCTCCGGAGAAGTCCCGGATGTAAGTATCGTAATCCGGTGCAGAACCTGACGAAATACTGGTATTGCCGGATTTTCCGCCGGGTTGCTTACCCGTGATATACTCAGCCCGAATTGTAGATATTCCTATAGCTGAGAAGAGGCTCAGCTGAAGGTCTGCGCCCAGATACTGCCGTTGGGCAAAATCTGCTTTGTTGGACGCAGTTGAATCGGGCAGAAAGCCGGTAGTTGATCCGTCGGCCATGGTACCCGGAGTGTAAACGAATTTGGTACCCTGAAATACTCCTCCTGAATAATAGGAAACGCCCAAACCATATTTGAAATTCTCTTTCCGGTTCGATTTCGCCATTCCCAGGCGTCCGATAAAATCCTTACGTTTATCGAATTCGCTGTTGATGCCATTCCCGGCAAAGAGTCCTGCATCGAGCCGGATCCAGTCAAAACGGCTGCCTTTTTTTGGTTGCAGGGTCAGCTTGGCTCCCAGGTCGCGTTCTCCGGGAAAAAGAGTCTGGAAAATGCGCGATCGTTCCGGGGTTTCCCTGCTGCTTGAAGAATAGGAAATTTCGTAGCCAAAAGGCCTGTCGAATACTCCGGCAGTAAGGGTGGCAAACTGCAGCCAGGGTTCTTTCACTGCCACATAGGCATCTTTTATTGCAACTCCTTTTTCAGTTCCGTCCAGTTGCAGCACGTAGGTCGACAGTTCATTCTCGTAGGTGAATTTTACCCTGCCTCTGCGAACAGCAAAGCGGTTATCAGCGTTTTTAGGCATGGCGCCTCCCGAGAAATTGGTGGGCGCACCTGCTGTATCGGCGATCTGCCATTGTGCCTGAATGTAACCGGTGACTTTAAGCCTCTTTAGAAGCTCAATGTCGGTCCTGACATTCTCAATTTTATTGTTCAGTGAATCGACTGCCTCAGGAACAAGGGATTCTTCCTGAGCATTCAGGATAACAGCCGGAAATACCAGGATCAGTAACAGAAGGATTGCGTGTGAATGCTTTTTCATTTGTCTAAGGTGGGATTGGTGAGTACTGGATTGACAAGGCAAAGGAAAAACGGCAATCTTATCCCATTGTTAATACCATGTTAACGGCGTATGAATAATGCCGGCCAGGGTAAAAAAAAGGCCGCCCCGATTGGGACGGCCTGGTTCAGTAACCACCTGAAATATTCTATCAGAGCACGCCCTGATCGAGCATGGCATTGGCGACCTTGAGGAAGCCGGCCACGTTGGCACCCTTCACGTAGTTGACGTACCCGTCGGGGTTCTTTCCATATTTCACGCAAGCTTCGTGGATGTTGACCATGATCTGGTGCAGTCGCTGGTCTACTTCTTCAGCATTCCAGTTCAGTTTCATGGAGTTCTGGCTCATTTCGAGTCCGGAAGTGGCAACACCACCAGCATTGACGGCTTTACCCGGGGCAAAGAGGATCTTAGCTTCCTGGATCTTTTCAATAGCTTCCGGAGTAGAAGGCATGTTAGCACCTTCGGCAATGCACATACATCCGTTAGCGATCAGGGCCTTGGCATCTTCTACACCGAGTTCGTTCTGAGTTGCGCAGGGGATAGCAATATCGCATTTCACTTCCCAGGGGCGTTTTCCCTGAATGAACTTGGCATTGGGGAATTCATAGGTATAAGGCTTCACGATGTCCTGATTCGAAGCACGCAGTTCAAGCATGTATTCGATCTTTTCACCGCTGATACCATCGGGATCGTAAACATAACCATCTGGACCGGAAATAGTAACCACCTTGCCACCAAGTTGATTAACCTTCGTAACAGCGCCCCAGGCAACATTACCGAAACCGGAAATAGCAACAGTCTTGCCTTTGAAGTCGGTTCCACGGGTCTTCAGCATTTCCTTTGCAAAGTAAACTGCGCCAAAACCAGTAGCTTCCGGGCGAACGAGGCTGCCGCCCCAGTTAATACCCTTTCCGGTAAGAACACCTGAATGTTCGCGGGCCAGTTTCTTGTACATACCGAACAAGAAGCCAATCTCACGTCCGCCAACACCTATGTCACCAGCAGGTACATCCGTTTCAGGACCAATGAGTTTCCAGAGTTCCAGCATGAATGACTGGCAGAAACGCATGATTTCAGTATTGGATTTTCCTTTCGGATCGAAATCGGATCCGCCTTTACCACCTCCCATCGGAAGGGTAGTAAGACTGTTCTTGAAGATCTGTTCGAATCCCAGGAACTTAAGGATGCTAAGATTTACCGAAGGGTGGAAACGAAGTCCTCCTTTATAAGGGCCAATGGCATTGTTGAACTGAACCCTGTAGCCAAGGTTAACATGTACTTTCCCATGATCATCCATCCAGGGAACTTTAAAAGTGAGAATGCGGTCAGGTTCAACCAGACGTTCCAAAATACCTGCCGATTCAAATTGAGGATTCTCATTGTATACTTCCTCGATGGATTCAAGAACCTCACGTACAGCCTGCAAATACTCAACCTCACCTGGATGCTTTTTCTCCAGTTCGGTCATCATTTTTTCGACTTCCATGGTAACGGAATTTAAAGTTTTGTTTTTTTGTTATAGATGTTACATTGTTAATCAAATAACAATGCAAAGGTATGTTTTTAAGTAAATCACTTAATGAGAAACAGTAAATTATTTTGATTCCAAATAAGGCAAATACCCATCAATGAGCAAGTGTATCGCCCTCTTGTCGGATTAACTTATCATTCATATACATACGACTCCATTTCACACTTCCGTCGGAATTGTATTCCGCTTCTACCCCATTTTTCCGGTTTCGCTCGTAGTGAACCTCATGATTCTTCCGTCCCCTGTTGTCAAGACCAACCAGCAATCCTGTTCCGTCAACAAAATTCCCCTCTCCTACTTTTGCTCCCGTTGCGGCAAAGTACTGCCATTTGCCATGATACAGTCCATTCCGGTATTTCCCTTCAATGTTCACAATACCTGTCGGATAATACAGACGGTAATCCCCGTCAAGAGTATCCTTAAGGTAGTTTCTCTCTTCAATCAGATTTCCATTCTCATCCCAGGTGCACGACTTTCCGCTTTTCTGGCCGTGACGATAGTTTTCTTCTGTTTCCTTCACACCGCTCACATACCAGCGTGTCATCGTCCCGTCGAGCTGATCATTGCGGTACATGGCTTCCTGCTGCAGTGAACCGTTCTCATACCAGATCCTTGCAATACCATGCAGTTTCTTCCCCCGAAAGGTTCGTTCCGACATCAGCTTTCCCGATGGATAATATTCATGTACAGCCTTCCGGCAGGATACAAGGAGCAGGATTCCGGAAAGGACTACTGTTGCTACAAGTACAGGCTTTAATGCTAAAAATCTCATGATCCAACTTCGTTAGTGTCGCCCCAAACTTCCTGGCTCCCAAGGGTTCGGGAATAATTATCGACGTTGTATATAGTTACTTTAAATTTTTTAAGATCGACAGAGTTTTTTCCTTTGTTCCAAATATACACTTTCAGACCGGAATTCCTGCACTCATCTCCTTTTATATCCATCCGGTGGGTGAGCATGTGCCAGGTTCCTGCACCTGCAAATTGTCCCGGATCTATTGACTCCCACTTCACCGCTTTGCCTTCCGGCGACTCCAGTGTAACCACCAGCAACAGATCTTTCATCTGTTCCTTCGACATCACCATGACCTGGGCCTGTATTCTGATAGCTGCCGCATCCTTATACCCGGTAAGATCTTTCCTGATGGCAGGACTGAATTCCGCATCCCTGCCCATCCTGTAAACAAAGTCCGGGCTTCCGTTACTGTTTTTTCCATCTGCGGCCTGACCGGCCCGGATGTCGCAAAATACAGAATCCTGATAGACCCGGGTAATCTTCAGACCTGGCTCCACTTCCGTCCCGCCCTCCTTTCCATACAAGGTGATACCGGAAAATTGTCCGAAATGAATGCTCTTCAGGATATAAGGGTATCGCGATCGGATCCTGTCTTCAAAGGTATACGGGGCAGGTTTGACCCATGCATACAGGAAAAAGGGCTTATCGGGAACATTCACCAGGCTGTCGAATCTTCGTTCTTCAGTGGAATCTTTCAGTTCAAAATGTTCGTATCGGAATTGATACCCAAACCTGTTAAAATAGTATCCAATATAATTGGGAAAGATCACAATTGCTTTACTGAGTTTTGCTTCGCCAGTTTCTTTTTCCCACTTCACCGCTGCTTCGGCTACCTTCCTGAATTCGCCGAAGTGCTGGCTCCGGTAAAACTTACTCACAACGGTAGTACCGAAAAAACCGGCACTAACGAAAACAATTAGCAACGCCTGCTGGAATCTTCCGAAGTTGTCACCTCCTGCAATAAAGAGCAACATGATAAGAAACGGAAACGAGAAGATCAGCACTGAGTTCTGGAGCACCGGTGCAACCCAGAGCGAATATACATAGGCTATCAGGAATGGCAGGACGAACCACAGAAATGCCAGTAAGGGCATCTGTTTCTCTTTATCATGGAACCGGCCCTTCCAACTCACCAGTATGGAGGTGATCGCAAACAGTACGATCATGAACCAGGAGTCATTGAAGATATAGTTAAGATGTTCCGTAATCCGGCCGGAAGATGGTTTACCAAGCCACAAACCTACTCCTTTGTATGTAAGATGGTTCAGGGTAATATGCAGATGTGGCAGAAACAGCAAAACAGCAGTCAGCCCCGAAGCAATGTATGCCATTATCTTTCCCTTCTTCAGGAAAAATAAACCGCAGACCCCAACTATAGCAGCAAGCAGAAAACTGAAATAATGGTTATACATGCATAATGCAGTCGAGAAGATATATCCTGCATAGTCACCCCACCTGACTTTTTCATCTGCCTGGTTTCCATTTCTGCCGAATACAACGCGGAGCCAGTAGAATACCATCATCAGGCAGAAAAGTAGTCCTGAAATATATGGCCGGGCGATCTGACTGAACATCAGGGGAAACTGAAGGAAGCTCAGAGCAGCGGCAGTGAACAGTCCGGAAACCTGTCCGAACATCCTTGAGGCAACCTGGTAAGCAAAATAGACCGCCAATACCCCTGCAATCACGAAAGGAAAGCGAAGTGCGGTTTCAGAATAGCCGAACCACTGCGACCACACCCAAAGGAAGGTTTGTATCCCGCCCGGATGCCCGTCTACATAGAAACCATTCTGAACCAGCTCGCGGAAGGTTTTAAAGTTCAGCCTGAATATGGCGCTGAGTTCATCGCTGGTATAGGAAGTATCGGCATAATGCAGGAAACGGGCAATGGCAGCCATCAGAAGGATCAGGATCAGCGCAATGTCTGCTGCAGAAAGCCTCTTAAAGAATTTCCCCGCGTTACGGAAGAGAATGTTCATTCGGATCTGAAACAAGATCGTCCTATTTAGTGCTCTTGTGTTTTTTTTCTTTCAGATTCAGGGCTGATCGCTGCCTGACCACTTCAAACAACATGATCCCTGCTGCGACGGATACGTTCAGGGAGCCGGTAACACCGAAAAGGGGAATTCTCAACCTGGCATCGGCAAACTTCAGGTACTCCGGCGATATGCCATCTTCTTCCGAACCAAGCATCAATACTTGTGGCCCGGTGAGATCGGCTGCGGTATAATCGGTCGATCCGTGTTCCGTTACTGCTGTTATCGCCAATCCTGAATCTTTCAGGTAGCGAAGTGTATCTTTAAGATTTGGACTCCTGTAAACAGGCAGGTTATTCAACGCACCGGCAGAAGTCTTGACCGCATCTGCATTAATTTGCGCAGATCCGCGGGAGGGCACTATCAATCCGTGAACTCCGGCACATTCGGCCGAACGTGCAATAGCACCGAGATTCCGTACATCGGTTACCCTGTCGAGCATGATCAGAAACGGAATTTCCGCCCGCTCGTAGGCACCCATTAGAATTTGTTCAATGGGCTGATACTCGATGGGTGAAACAAAGGCAACCACCCCCTGGTGATTGGCCCGGGTCATGCCATCCAGTTTGGCAGCAGGGACCTTCTGAACAGGGACCATCTGTTTTTCTGCCAGGTCGAGGATCTCGCGCACCGAAGCGCCTTTTTCGCGCTGGATAAAAATCCGTTCTATCTCTTTCCCGGCCTCCAGCGATTCAATTACCGGATGCACCCCGTAAATCATATTCTCCTTTGGTTGCTGAGGCCGTCGCCGTCTTGGATCCTGCATAAAATATCTTGTTAGATTTCATTTACCATATCAGCCATACTTTTATCCATCGCTGACGGAAGTATAATGCTGCAAATCAACATTCATGAATGATGCCAGTGGTTCCGGGTGCTTCTTGTAACCAATCGCTGAATATTCGCTCGTGGATCACTACTGTATCATCATTTTATTGCAATCGCCCCTGACAAGTCAGGGGGTTGGTTCACCTCCTCCACTGCTGGACAGCGTTGTACCAGTATGGTTTATAGTTTTCCTGCCGCTGCAGGATATAATCGTTTCCTGTAAAAGGATTAATGACTTTGATAAACACGAACTCCATCGATCTGTAGTTATTAACCTCCCCATAAGTCCAGAACTCTGCCTGCCCGGAGCGGTATACGACATTCGGGGGGCCAAAGATAATATAGATCATTCCCCTGTCGGTTTTCCATCCTTCGCAGAATGAAAAAAAGAACCGGTTAGCATCCTCAACCCTGCCGTAATAATTGCGGATCATCTCCACAGCCCGGTCGGCACCGCCACTCAGGGAAAGCCAGAAATTATCCACGGCTTCTTTCGGTTGAAGGCTCTCGGCCAGCTGTTTGTATTCCTGTCCCAATGTAAGGTATCGCAACGGCTCTAACATTCTGCCGGTCGTATTGATACGGGGATAACCGTCGTAAACGCAGAAAAGAGTATACCCTTCGGTTTCCATGCTATCGGAACGGAAAAAGTAAATCCCGGGCTTTCCCAGCCGGAACAGGTCGCTTTCGCCTCCTTTCAGTGACAGTTGAAACGCGCTGTCGACATGGTAATCAAATGGATCACGGTCTTTTGCCGTGAACGGTGGCAAGGGCGGAGTGAACTGATGAAAGAAGGCGCTACAATAAACATGATGGAAAGAAGTGTCATCTGTCAGCAGCCTGTATGAACTTCCGCTTTCGATGTAATCATCGAAAACAGGATCTCCCGATCCGGTGACACATCGATACCATCCGGAAGTGCCACGGCTCTTTTTCCTTACAGGTTGACACAGGATATACTCTTTCCCCGCCGCAAGATCAGAGAGTGTTGAAAGCGCTGAATATTCTGCACCTGACGGCACTTTGAGCACAAAGGAATGAACCAGGTATTGGGAGACGTTCGCTGAGCTGTCGGCAATAAAAGTAGTTATACTGTCAACCAGTTTTCCGGACCCGGGATCGAGGATAGTGAGGGCGATCTTAATCCTGCGTACCGGTTTGGCGGCACTGCCCTGATTGCTGAAAGTTATTTTCTCATTGGGGAAGCGGATGCTGAAAGAGGTAAGGCTGTCGTTCAGATGGTAACTCCGTAACGAATAATCAGGAGGGTTGTATTTGGGGGAATAAAGCCGGCTGATATCCGTTTTTGCCAGGCTTCCAACAGAAGAACATCCCGAACAGCACGCTAACAGAATGACCGGAAGAATTGCAGAAAGAAGATAACGGGGAATGCTGTACATAAGCGGAAGGCTACATGACCATCTGCTATCTTACGCGTAGCTTCGTACCCAGTTGCAGGGTTTTGGAAGGTTTTATACCGTTCAGTTTGCAGAGTTGCTTCACATTGGTGCCGTACTTCCGGGAAATGGCCGAAAGGGTATCCCCTTTTTTCACGGTGTGATACTTTTTGGCACTTGTGTGCTTTTTATAAACGGCTTTTTCACTACCTGTACCGGCTTTAGTGTCGGTGGATGCCAGAAGGTTATCTTCCTGCGGAAGATAGTCGCGTGACCGGCCAAAGGTTTTTCCGGTGATTACCAGAGTATCTCTCAGCAGCGAAAAATTGTCAAAATCGATCAGCTGTTTAGGATTGAAGGCTTGTCCGCGGAACCTGGTTTCAAAATGCAGGTGGTTACAGGTTGCCCGGCCGGTGCTGCCCCCGAGTCCGATCAGATCGCCGGCACAAAGCGGCTGACCCACTTTTACCTTGATCTTCGAGAGATGAGCATAAAGGGTCTCTAGTCCGTTGAAATGCCTGACGACAACACAGTTCCCATAACCGGAATAGTATCTTGCCATGCGGACAACTCCGTCAAATGCACATGAAACAGAATCGAAGAGGTTCAGTTTGATATCCACTCCGGAATGCACCCTGCGCCCACGGTAACCGAATGGTGACAATAACTGTCCCTTTGTGGGGAAAACAAATTCACTTAATCCTTCCAGTTGTAAAGGAAGGAAAACTGAATCTCTGATCACAGGTAACGGATCGGAATATCTGCGAACAAAAAGTGTATCCCAGGAGGAATAATAAGCGTTTAACGGGGCGAAATCCAGTGCATCCGGCAGAAGGCCTTTACTGGGAGGAAGCATCATCGTTTCCCTGCTATCGGTCATTTCGTCCATACCGCCAGCTGGTTCTTCTGACAGTTGTTGCGGGAAGCCGGAAACGGCTGCAACTGACAGTAGCCCGATGACCAGAAATGACCTTAAGTGGTGTAATGTAAACTTCATCCGATAAAAAATCGATTAAAAATAAGAAAATCCTGAATTTTTCAGTGTCGATTTCAAAAATACGATAAATAAATTATCCCCCGGCTGTTAAAAATTCTGAAAAACGGTTTGGCCGCAACTCTTGCAACAGCCATTTTGCGTGACCCCGCGAAAGTTAACCTCGTATCCGGTTCTCGAAACCAGCAGGTTATGGCATGATGGGCAAAAGGTATTATTTTGCTCTCCCAGAAGATTTCCGGTATAAACAAAATCAAGATAGGCTGTGGCAATTTCACGGAACTTGGTCAGCAACGCCGGCGGAGTGGGTGGTGCTGTCGATCTGTAACGGGGGAAGTATGCAGAAAGGTGCAGGACTGTGCTCCTGCCGAGTTCGGAGGATATCCATTTTACCATTGCCTCAAAAGCAGCAGGGTCATCATTGAGCCCGGGGATCAGCAGGTTAACGATCTCTAGGTGCCGGCCTGCCCCGGCGATCTTTTTGAGAGAGGCCAGCACAGGCTGCAATGATGAGGCGGTCTGATCATGATAAAAGGTATCATTGAATGATTTCAGATCGACACTGAATGCATCAATTACTTCTATCAACTCGTCCAGCGGATCCGGATTGATAAACCCATTCGTCACCATGACATTCCTGATCCCGGCCTCCTTAGCCCGGGTGGCGACATCCATGACGAATTCAAACCAAACGACCGGCTCATTGTAGGTATATGCGATCCCGAAAGAGCCAGATACTTTTGTTCTCGCCAGGATCTGATGTACGGTAACATCTTCCAGAAAACTGGCATCCTTTGCACCCACCTGGGAAATCTCACAATTCTGACAGAATTTGCAGTGCAGGTTACACCCTACCGAACCCAGGGAAAGGATCCGACGACCCGGAAAGAAATGGTACAAAGGCTTTTTTTCGATTGGATCCAGATGAATGGCCGACAACCTACCATATACCTCTGTGTAAAGTTTGCCATCTTTGGCCGTCCTGACCCTGCAATTTCCGGTTTTCCCGTCTTTCAGCAGGCAATAATGCGGGCAGAGTAAACAACGTATAAGCCCGGATTCGGTAGTTTCGTACCAGCGTGCCGGATGCAATGTATCCATAGGTTCAGGATTAAGAGATCTATTCCCTTCTGATCATTCCGGGCTCCAGTCGATAGGCGTCTTCCCCATTTTGACCAGGATATCATTGGTTGTCGAAAAATGCCTGCAACCGAAAAATCCCCGGTAGGCTGAAAAAGGAGACGGATGTGCAGCTTTGAGAATGTAATGGCGCGATGTATCTATCAATTCTGCTTTGGCTTGCGCATAGTTGCCCCATAAAAGAAAGATAAGCCCATGGCGCCGTTCCGATAATGCCGTGATCACCTGGTCGGTGAACTCTTCCCAGCCTTTGTGCTGGTGTGATCCTGCCTGATTTGCCCTGACGGTAAGTGTCGCGTTCAGCAGGAGCACTCCCTGCCGGGCCCATTTCTCTAAATTCCCGCTACGGGGAAGAGGGATACCGAGGTCCGACTGTAACTCCTGGAAGATGTTGACGAGTGAGGGAGGCTGTTTGATACCATCAGGGACAGAAAAACAAAGGCCGTGTGCCTGCCCCGGACCGTGGTAGGGATCCTGGCCTAGCAACACTACTTTTACCGATTCGAAAGGTGTTGAATCAAAAGCGGCAAATATCCTCGGGCCGGGAGGGAAAACCTGGTAACGGGCCTTTTCAAGAACGAGGAACTCCTTGAGTCCGGCGAAATATGGCTTGGCAAATTCCTCCTGCAGTTCGTGAAGCCAGGATGCTTCAATTGATGGATTAATCCTTTCCATAAGTTATCCGGGAGTACATGATCGCAACCGTTTCTGTCAGGAAGCGGTATTGACCTGCTTATCCCTTAAAATATTTCTGTGTGATGCAAAGTAAAGCATCTTTGCACTTTAGAGATATTTTAAATGTAAAATATACAACATATTTAAGAATATGTAGTTATTATATCGGAAAATGTAAATATTTTTGTGAACAATAACCCGGGAATTAACCTGATCATTGCAAACACATGAAGAAACTAGCCACCTTTCTTGTCGCAATCGTCCTGCTTGTTTTGCTTCTTCAATCCTGCGGCGTCTCGGACCAGTGTGCCGCCTATGGTGAATACAAGCGCTACAGGGTCGAGAGCCGGTAATTATTTTTCATATTCAGGCAACCGGTTAATCCCGGTTGAAGAAGTATCTGTTCTGTTGTACCTTTGCAACACGGCTATGTTTTAAAGCCATGAGGTTTCTTAAAGCAATATTTACGCTTTTTCTTTTGCTGGGCACCTTTCTGCCCGGTGTAGTTCTTGCTCAGGATGAATCCGAGGAGGACACGGTCAGTTCGGGTGTGCTTATGCGGAAAGAACGATCCGGTTCCATCATGCTCCACACCCTGGGGTATGGATTGGGATACCGAATGGGCCTCAACAAAAGCTATTTTACCCGCAGAGCGATCGAATTCGACCTGCTGGAGATGAAAGCGCCCAACCAGGAAAAAACCTACAACGATAACTTCGTCAATCCCAAATTCTATTATTACGGCAAGCTGAACAACCTTTATATTTTAAGGGCCGGGATAGGCCAACAGCGCATGCTTAACCGAAAACCCTACTGGGGTGGCGTAGAAGTACGCTATTTCTATACCGGCGGACTATCGTTGGGATTGGCAAAACCCGTTTACCTGTACATATCCTATTACAGGTCCGACCTGATCATCTTCAGCACCAAAACCGAGAAGTTTGATCCTACCAAAAACTACCCTGTGACCACTCCCGATTATACCTATGATATATATGGACGCGCTCCCGTTTTCACAGGTTTCAGCGAAATTAAACCTTATCCAGGCCTTTATGCCAAAGGCGGTTTCAGCTTTGATTTCGGCACGTTGAACGACAGGGTCAAAGCGCTTGAGATAGGATTGGTGATGGATCTTTACCCGCAGGGCATTCCGGTGATGGCCTTTCGTGATCCTTACCGCTTTTTCCTTACCGGTTATTTTAGTTTCTACTTCGGGAAACGCTTCAACTAAACTGCTTAACGAATCTTTCGCAGTTCCATCTTCCTCAGTCCGGGAGCAAGCCAGGCTGTCGCTCCCACCACTAACAGCGTCATCCCGCCGCCAAAGATCACCGAAGGTATAAGTCCCAGCAATTTAGCTGCAAGACCCGACTCAAAAGACCCCAGTTCGTTGGATGAGCCGATGAATATGCTGTTGACCGATGCCACTCTCCCGCGCATCGAATCCGGGGTATAAAGCTGTAATATCGTGCTGCGTATGACCACGCTGATATTATCAAACATCCCGCTCATTATCAGTACAATCAGCGAAAGCCAGAAATTGCCCGAAAGGGCAAAAAGGATAATGCATATGCCAAATCCGGTTACACCGGCCATGAGTTTGACTCCTGTATTTTTTAAGGGAGGGTAATATGCCAACAGGAGCGACATGACTACTGCTCCGACAGCCGGGGCTGCCCGGAGCATTCCCAGCCCCTGAGGCCCTACGTTCAATACCTCCGATGCAAACACCGGCAGCATGGCAACCGCTCCGCCAAACAATACACCGAACATATCCAGGGCCATGGCGCCCAGCACGATCTGCTGGTTGAATACGAAGCGTATCCCTTCCGACAGACTTTGAACAATGCCTTCCTTCCTCTCCCCGGCCGGCAACGCAACTGAGCGCGTACGGCTGAATGAAAGCATGCTTAAGCACGCAAACGATACGACCAGGATATATGCAGCATGAATTCCCCAAAAACCATAAGCAAGTCCGCCGACAGCGGGCCCGGAAACTGCTGCAATATGCCATACCGTACTATTCCAGGTGGAAGAATTCTGGTAAAGCTCCCTGGGAACAATCTGCGCCATATAGGCGGCCAGTGCCGGAGAGATGAAAGCCCTCGCAATACCCATTATTCCGATCACCAGGTACAGGGGATATACTTTCTTAACCGGGATTCCCGCATGAATATGAAAACTCAGTATCAATAATACCGAGGCACATGCCAGGTAAATCATCGCAGTCGAAAGGATGATCCTGCGACGGTTGATCCTGTCGGCAACATGACCGGCATAAAGAGCTATTACAAGGAAAGGGATTACCTCAGCCAGGCCTATCAGTCCCAGTGAAAACGGGTCGCGGGTGATTTCATATATCTGCCATCCCACAATCACCGACTGCATCTGAATAGCGATAGTCAGGCAGAAGCGGCCCAGAATGAACCAGCGAAAGACAGGGAACTTCCAGACTGCGTAAGCGTCATGTTTATCGGCAGATGATCGTTTGTCGGTCATTCACTTAATCAATTGACTCCTGATAAGTCCCCCGGATAAACTTTTCACCGTCCCATACGGGAATGAAGGAAGAGGTGTCGGGTTGAAAGCAATGTTCCAGATCTTCCAACAACCCGAGCTTTAATAATCGCTTGAAATGATCACCCTGGCTGCAGAATTCACGGATATCAGAACGGGCAATGTTCCATAGTTGCATGGCAGCCACCGTTGCATCCCCTTCCGGACTAAAAAGTCCGTGTTCAGTCATCCGGGTTGCAAGCGATCCGGCACAAACCGTATCTTCAAGGCTGAAACTGTTCTTCCAGCCGGAGCAAAGGATCAAAACATCCCTGTTATGCCGGGAAAGAAATGAGGCAACCGCAGCAAGGTTGACAAAAGCGGCCACGCTAACCGATCCGTTTTCCTTAACACATTCGATGGCCCTTGTTCCATTGGTAGTGGAGTATGCCAGCCGTTTTCCTCTCAGGTTCTCCTTCAAAAACAGGGTAGGTGAGTTCCCATAATCCGCAAAGTCAACTTTCAGCCCATCCCTTTCAGCGACCAGCAAATAGCCCTCATTGCGGAGGTCTTTCAGGCGATCCAGCCCGGCCAACGGCAGGATGCACTCGGCCCCTGCATCAAAAGCAGCACAAAACGCTGTGGTTGCCCTAAGCACATCCACCACTACCGGAATAAATCCGCTCCGGAGGCTCCGGGATTCGTATAATTCAGGCGATAGTATGATTTCGATCCTGGGCATCAGAAAAATTAGTTGAAGGCTGTGGGCGAAGGGCAGAGGGCGGAGGGCAGAAGGCAGAGTTAATCAGTTGTCAGTCAATTGTAATTCAATAGTCATTCGTAGTCATTTCCGCCGGTTGGCGGATCATTCGTAGTCATTCATAGTTAGTTCTTGTCTTTTGTCTGTAGACTTTTCTCTTTTATCTTTCTCCTTTTATCTTTTATCTTAAACAGCTGAGGGCTAATGGCATAGAGCACAGGAGCACAAATGAAAATCAATCG
>CAZJCG010000006.1:115643-120627 GCA_964544545.1 uncultured Lentimicrobiaceae bacterium
GGCATAGAGCACAGGAGCACAAATGAAAATCAATCGACGAATTAGCTAATTAGCTAATTAACAAATTAACTAATTAGCTAATTCTTAATTTCTTACATTCTCAAATTCCCAAATTCTCCTGCTCATCCTTTGTAGAAGGGGAACTTGACCACTACAGCTTTCAGGTCCTTTTCGCGGATGCGGATGTATATCTCTGAGCCTTCTTTGGCTAACTGCACAGGAACATAAGCCATACCGATGGGTTTCTTAATAAAGGGCCCCATGGTGCCGCTGGTAACGTGGCCGATGATATTCCCGGCTGAATCAGCAACTTCATAACCATGACGCGGGATCCCTTTATCAACCATTTCGAAACCAATGAGCCTGCGGCTGGTGCCTTCTTTCTTTTGTTTGAGGAGGAGTTCTTTGTCGATGAAATTCTTTTCGTCGGTGAACTTGGTGATCCAACCCAGACCGGCTTCTATGGGGCTGGTGGTATCGTCAATATCGTTTCCATAAAGACAGAATCCCATTTCGAGGCGCAGGGTATCGCGGGCAGCAAGGCCAATTGGTTTGATACCGTATTCAGCACCTGCTTCCATCACAGCTTTCCAGATCTTGTCAGCTTCTTCGTTTGCAAAATAGATTTCACAGCCACCCGAGCCGGTATAACCGGTTGTGGAGAAGATCACATCCTTTACGCCGGCAAAGGTCAGCTTCTTAAAAGTGTAATATTCCATATCGGTAACCGTGGTATCCGTTAGTTTCTGCATTGCCTTGAGAG
This sequence comes from uncultured Lentimicrobiaceae bacterium, assembly GCA_964544545.1. Lineage (GTDB taxonomy): Bacteria > Bacteroidota > Bacteroidia > Bacteroidales > UBA4417 > UBA4417. Next base: position 116,407 of record CAZJCG010000006.1, read on the forward strand.
CCAGCGGGCCCTGGATAGCGAGCTGGGATATTTCATCTGAGGCATTATATAACACGGCCCCCATAGTGTTCTGGCTGACAACCCAGTTCCAGTCCTTTTCGATGTTGGCTGCATTAACTACGAGCAGGTAAGTTTCCGCATTGATGCGATACACCAGCAGATCATCCACGATCCCGCCTTTGCCATTGGGGAAACACGAATACTGAACCTTGCCGTCAAAAAGTTTGGAAGCATCGTTGGAGGTCACCCACTGTACAAAATCCAGTGCCTTCGGTCCTTTGACCCAGATCTCTCCCATGTGGGATACGTCGAAAACGCCCAGCCTGGTCCTGACTGTTTCATGCTCATCGTTGATGCCGGTGTATTGGATCGGCATATAAAATCCGGCGAATTCAACCATTTTTGCGCCGAGGGATTCATGAATCTTAGTAAATGCAGTGTATTTCATAGGTAAAGATGAATTGATTTGAAGTTGTAAAAGTATGAAATTGGGGCGGAATGAAATCTAACCTGACCGGATATATTCCCGGACAAATTCTATTGCCACCAAATTTTGAGGTCATTTCGGATACCACAGGAGCATTAATCCCCGGATATGACCGCTATTACCGGGACAGAAATGGCACCAGTTCTAAGTTATTTTTCCGGTAAACAATTCTCCAGCTGAGCCCTATAGAAATGCTTATCATTAATATAGTTTAAGCCTATAAATAAAAAAGGAAAAAAAGCGTTCAGGGTATACAACCATTCGAAAAAAGCAGTTCCCTATAAGCATAAATTATCAGGTATAGAGTTTTACGATAAAGAAACCTGATCAATTCTACGAAAGAGAGACCTATGTTGAAAATCGGGGTAATCGGAGCCGGACATCTTGGAAAGATTCATATCAATTGTATAAAGCAAACTTCCAACCTCCAGCTTACCGGTTTTTTTGATACAAATCCGGAAATTGTTTCGCAGGTAAAAGATGAATATGGCATCGAACCGTTCGGGTCGTTTGAAGATCTGATCAGTTCTGTTGACGTAGTAGATATTGTCACACCAACCTTTGCCCATTTTGACTATGCTGCATTTGCCCTTAAGCATTTCAAGCATGTCTTCATAGAAAAACCCATTGTTACTACACCTGAGGAGGCCCTCCAACTACTGGATATTGCTCAGGAGGCCAATGTGAAGGTTCAGGTCGGGCATGTGGAACGGTTTAACCCGGCGTTTCTGGCAGCACAGCCGTACATTGAAACGCCCATGTTCATTGAAGCACACCGTCTTTCAGGATTCAGTAACCGGGGAACCGATGTTCCGGTCGTCCTGGACCTGATGATCCACGATATCGACATTGTGTTGAACATAGTGAAAGCCAACATCCGGAAGATCAGTGCCAGCGGGGCCTCGGTGATCAGTAACTCTGCCGATATAGTCAATGCCAGGCTTGAGTTCGACAACGGTTGTGTCGCGAACCTGACAGCAAGCCGCATTTCGTTAAAAACCATGCGTAAAGTCAGGTTCTTCCAGCGGGACACATACATAGCAGTTGATTTTCTCAACAAGGAAACTGAAATCGTCCGCATCAAAGACCTGAACGGCTCCCAACCTGATCCTCAGCTGATCGTTATGGATCCCGGAAATGGTAAAGGGGCACGTCATCTTTCCTTTGAGCGGCCTGACATAAAGCCCGTAAATGCTATCCAGACCGAATTGTCGAGTTTTGCTGACGCCATCCTGAGCAATTCGCCCCCACCAGTGACCCTGATGGATGGCTACCAGGCTCTCAATATCTCGTATCAGATTCTGGACAAGGTAAATGGATCGCTGAGCCGCTTCCAACTGTAAGATTAAAGTAAACCGATTGAAGCTAAAATGATTTTCACATTCTCTCATACAAGATTCACACTGATTCCAGCCATCCTGGCATGTTTAATACTCGTATCCTGCCAGAAACAGTCCGAACTGGATATACCGTCATACATTGCCATCGACACCATCAGCCTTGACGTTACCGCCGACCAGGGCACCGCATCCAACAAGATAATCGACGCATGGGTGTATACGGGGAATGATCTGGAAGGGGCTTTTGAACTGCCTGCAAACTTTCCGGTCCTAAAATCCGGCAACACAGTCCTTCATATTCAACCCGGGATCAAGCTGAACGGTATCAGTGAAACCAGGGCGCCCTATCCGTTCTACGACACTATCTCCATCGCGACGGACCTCAGCAGGGAAAATGTTTCCGATCTTGGCCATCTGAAGGCAAAGTACAAAACAGGAACTGTTTTCGAATGGATGGAAGATTTCGAGGATCCTTACCTGACACTGGATACCACTTCACGAAGCAGTTATAAAATAAGCCGTGTGGGTGACCAGGCCCTGTCTTCTGCCTTTCCCGGTGAAGGTAACAGTTATGCAGGGAAAGTGGTCGTCGACAGCGAAACAAAGCTCTTCGAGTGTATCAGTCACAATTCCTTTACTTTCTCACATACGTTGCCGGAGGAAAAATCATACGTTTTCCTGGAATTGAATTACAAAACGAATGCAGCATTCACCGTGGGTATGTTTATTTATGGAACACAGACTGTTCAGCAGGACGTGCTTGTGATCAATCCCACCAAAACCTGGAATAAGATCTACATCAACCTCACTCCTACTATTTCAAACAACACCGACGCTTCCAAGTTCAAGGTGTACTTCAAGGCTACAAAGGAAGAAGGTGCTGAAAATTCGGAAATCTACCTGGATAACATTAAGCTGTTGCATTTCTAAAAGGTCATGAATAAGAAACTACATACAGCCCGTTATGTTATAGCTGATTTTATCGCAGCTGCGCTTGCCTGGAGCCTGTTCTTCTACAACAGGAAGATATCTGAAACGCCCCTGGTGAACGACACGCTTCAACTGGTGCTAAACGACCGCAATTTTTACACAGGCATCCTTGTGATCCCCGTGTTCTGGCTCCTGCTTTACACCATGGCCGGTGCCTACCACAAGGTTTACCGGAAAGCAAGGATGAGGGAACTGGCACAGACCCTTCTGCTTACACTTATCGGCGTCATCATCATCTTCTTCACACTTCTGCTCGATGATGTGATCAGCAGCTACCGCAGCTATTACAAATCGTTCCTGACGCTATTCGTTTTCCATTTCTTCATAACATTCACATTCAGGTATATCCTTGCTTCGATTACCCTGTATAAACTCCGTCATCGAAAGATCGGATTCAATACCCTGATCGTTGGAAGTAACGGAAATGCCATATCCATATACAACGAGATCGAGAATCAGCCTGTATCCTCCGGAAACCGTTTCGTGGGCTTTGTACATGCAGTGGAATATCCCAGCTACAAGCTGGAGCAGTTTATTCCCCATCTGGGCCATTTCAGCGATCTGCGTAAACTGATCGCCGATATGCAGATCGAAGAAGTGATCGTTGCAACGGAACGCTCAGAGCATAAGACCATTGAAAAGATCATCTCGGAGATCGAAGACACCAGCGTAGTAATCAAAGTGATACCAGATATGCAGGACTTTTTACTGGGGACGGTCAAGACCACCTCTATCTACCAAACACCACTGATCCAGGTTTCATTCGATTTCATGCCAACCTGGCAGCTCTCACTGAAACGCCTGTTTGATATTTTAATTTCTCTTTTCTGCATAACCATCCTGATCCCGGTGTATATTATCTGTGCCATTGGCGTTGCCTTGTCGTCGAAGGGACCGATCATCTACCGGCAGGAAAGGATTGGCATCAACGGTAAACCCTTTATGATCCCCAAGTTCCGCTCGATGAAAATGGGCGCTGAGAACGGCACCCCAATGCTTTCCTCGAGGGACGACAACCGCGTGACCCCGTTCGGACGTTTCCTCCGCAAAGTCCGTCTGGATGAAATACCTCAGTTCTTCAGCGTACTCAGGGGAGATATGTCGCTGGTGGGCCCCCGCCCCGAACGCCAATACTATATCGACCAGATAGCCCGGCGCGCACCGCATTACCGCCTGCTGCTCAAGGTGAAACCCGGCATCACCTCCTGGGGACAGGTTAAATACGGTTATGCAGAAAATGTTGACCAGATGATCGAACGACTAAAATTCGATATCCTTTATCTTGAAAATATGTCCTTAGCCATGGACTTCAAGATCATGGCCTATACCCTGCTGACCGTGCTGAAGGGAAGCGGGCAATAGGGAATTTGGGAATTTAAGAATTTAGGAATTTGAGAATTAGCT
>CAZJCG010000007.1:0-87557 GCA_964544545.1 uncultured Lentimicrobiaceae bacterium
GTTTTCCGGGATTTATTTTGGAGGTAGTGTTTTGTTAAGTGCCAACACGAGGATGCTTACTGTAATAGTGCCAATCTTCATACTATGGACGGCTTATGTTTTGGAAAACTCAATTAAGTTCCGATTGCGCATTACTGTCTCAAGTGAACGGGAAAGTTGAGTACAATGATTCTCTTACTGTTGATGAAGATTAGAAGTCGCTAAATTGAAAGAACTGTGACTTTGCAATTTAATTTTAAGGAACTATCAAGCGTATGTGCAACGGCATAACTTTATCTGGATTGGAAAGTTTAGCATATTCACTGCAGTTCAGAATGTGCCTCATGAAGCAAGGGGCTATTGCGGTTTTTTTTGTGGCATAATCTAACAGGATTATTGGGTATTTTTGTTGACAGGGTCCTTTTTCGGTTCAACTGTATAAGGAAGGGTCAGTGTTATTCTTGTTCCGGGATATTGTGAGTGAGGGCTCAAACTAGTTACGATTATACTTGCATCAATCTTATACTTAGCGCTAAGAAGTTTAAGTCTTCGATTGGTCATTTCCATTCCGATATGCAGGTTATTCTTCGATTTTGATCGGTTAAGCATAGTATGTGCCATTCCAACACCGTTATCTTGAATTATTACCTCGACAGCTCTGGTTGACTTAATTGTGACCTTCAACATAATAAATCCGGGGATATCAATTGTCGAGATACCGTGCCAGATTGAATTTTCTACAAAAGGTTGAATCATCATACTGGGAACAAAGTAGTTCTCATCTTCAATTGCAGGGTCGACTTCAATTATATATTGGAACTTACCTTCAAGTCTTAGTTGTTCAAGTTCCAGGTAATTTCTGATTCGACTTATTTCCTGGTCGAGTTCAATCATTGCGACATTAACCGCTTTAAGGTTCTGCCTTATCAAGCGGGAAAATTGTGAAAGGAATGTTACAGCTTGTCCTGATTTATTTCTCAATAAGTAGTTTTGGATTGAGCCCAATGAGTTGAATATGAAATGTGGATTCATCATTGCTGCAAGAGCCTTTTGCTCCATAAGTACCAATTGATGATTCGCTTCAATCCTTCTCATTCTTATGCTTCTGATCTTCAGTACTGTCAGAGCTGTCAACACTCCAAGCATAAGAACAACTAACACCCAAAACAGAGGGTATTGCCAGAATGTTGGTTTGATGATAATGTCTAGATAGAGAGGTTTACTCCAACTCGAGTTAGGATTTTTAGCTTTAATAACTAATGTATATTCCCCTTTTGGCAGACTCTGATAAGTGATGCTTCCCTCTGTTCCTTTTGCTACTACCCACTTCTCATTACTCCCTAAAAGCATAAATGTATATACGACCCTGTTTGAAGACAAGCTGATTATACTAAAAGATATTTTGATTTTATTACGACCGACTAGCGAGATAATATCAGTTGTCTTTTTTAAATTTTTATCGTTAATTGTGATGTCTTTAATGAATGGAATTGGAGGGACTGAATTAGTTTCAAGTAATAATCTTTTAGGTATAATTGTCAGACCTCTAGATGCGGCTACATAAATTGCATTGTCAAACGGGATGAAATCATTAATTCTGTCGAATGTTAAATCAGGTGATTTAACTTCAAGTTTCTTTGAATATACTATATCGAAAGGGTTGGTGCATATATAAATGTCTTTAAGCGTGCTGATATAAAGAGCAGAGTCCAGATAATAAAAATTTTTAATGATATCATCAATAGTCGGATCGAACGAGGAGGACAGATTATAAAGCTTACTCTTATACATCAGATACATGCTATCTCCATCAATATTAAAAAATTCGGTTGATTTATCAATTACCTGATGACCTGTAATTATCGTTCCATCGAATTTGGAAAGCCTTTTATTATAATACTTCTTTTGATTATCGTTTATTACATAATTTCTGGTTGCATTAATGATAAGGTTATTTTCTGAATCATAAAATGCGTTATTGATTCTTTCTCCAACATATGTCTTTTCGATATTGCTAAAAGGTCTATCCAAGTTAGAACGAAGAAGGAATGATAAATCATATGTGAGCATTTCGTTTTTAAACTTATTAATTTCTATTTTTTTTGCGTTATTCGGATAGACAGACTTAGTGACAAAAGACACAATTCTTTTTTTTGAATCAATATTCAAATATTCGAAAAGGTAAAGTTTATTACTCCGTACTCCAACTATCAAAGCGTCCTTCTTAAATGGCACAATATAGTCATAAATAGAATTTTCCGGATTGCCATTCAGTCGATAAATTTGGTCATTTAGAAGTAAGTATAATCCAGAAGAACTGGACATCCAGAATCCTTTATTGTCAAAGTCCAATGTTATTTTTTTTATATTTAAACTATCTGTACCTTTTATAAATGAAGAACAATTCTGGTTAATTATTGATCTATTGATTCTGTAAATCCCGTCATTCATCGTGCTTACCCAGATATTTCCTTCATGATCCTGAATAAGTCCCATTGCTTTGTCCAGTGCAATTTTCAATATTACTTTGTCACTTTTCGTACAAATTACCCCATCATCATATGCGGCAAACCATAGAAAGCCCTCTTTATCCTCTATAATAGTTTTAATTTTTTGGTAGTTGCAGGGCATGTAAACGGATTTTTTTATAAAAGGACCTCGATATTGTAACAGTCCATAATTTGTTGAGTTAACATATAGTACCGAGTCAGCGGCGGAGAAAACATCAAATACACCAATGGATTCATCGATGTATTCTTTTGAGCTTGATAACTGTTCAAATTTAAATATCCCACAACTTGTCCAAAAAACAAAATCACCATTTGACATCTTATTAACATGGTGAATGTACATGTACAGACAAGATGTCCAGTTGACAGGAGAGTTTTTTACAAGTTTGCCTATATTGTATTTTCTAATCAGACAATTAGAATCCAGTGATATCACTTCGCCATATCTATTATAGAAATATAATACCTTGTCATTGCCTTGATAAAAGTCAATGAAAAAATCTTTACTCTTAAGAAGTCTTAAAAAAGGAGTATTATTTTGATTAAATATCTTATTATTATAATAGAAATCTAGAGTTCCGTTAATATTTGACAGCCAGATCCTCCCAATCGAATCTTCTTTTATCCTAACCACATCATTGCTAGACAATCCATCTTTTTTTCTATAGTTTACAAATGTTGAACCGTCGAATTTCACTACACCTGCATCCGTAGTGAACCAGATAAATTTTTTGCTATCTTGAAATATCTGGTATACAGTATTCGATGGCAGTCCATCAGCCGTGGTGTAATGCCTGATATAAGGATTCTGTCCTAAACCTTTAAGGAAAACTGAAAAAACAATAAGAAAGAAAATTCGCTTCACGTCAATCCAATGATACAGAAAACCGTTTTATCCAAGCTCTGAACTCTAATAGCTTTCTTCGAGAAATACTTAACCGTGTGCCGTCTTTTAGCTCTGCAAAATAGCCCTGGTAACTTGAATACCCTGCCAGATACTTTATGTGGAGCAGGAAAGATTTATGACTTCTAAAAAAGGCTGGATTATTGATCATCTTCTCAAATTCTCCTAAATTTCTAGTGGCAACTACTTTTTCTCCATTTGCCAAATATAAAGTAGTGTAATTACCATCTGCCTCCAGGTACATTATATCGGAAATATTGATCATCCTAAAACCAAATTGCTCATTGATTACTACTTTGGATATCGGATTTTCCTTTGCAAATAAGTACTCCTTGAAACTGGCAATAGAATCTTCATATAATTTCTGAATTTCAGTATTTCTGATACGGAGATTATAGTTATGTACGGCTTTGTTAACAGCCTCTTTTAGATCTTGTGGATTTATTGGCTTCAGGAGGTAATCAATGGCATTCTCCTTAATAGCCTTCATGGCAAATTCATGATATGCTGTTGTGAAGATAATGCCATAGGTAGCTTTGGGGATAGATTCCAGAAAGGCAAATCCGTCCTCATTAGGCATCAAGATGTCCAGGAAGATAAAGTCCACATCATAATTAAGAAGTAGCTCTCTTCCTTCTTCAGCAGAGCCTGCAAGTCCACAAACCGTAATGAGTGGACAGTGTTCATGGATCAAAGCGGCAAGTGCGTCACGTACATTGGCTTCGTCCTCAATAATGATGGCATTAAAATTTTTCATAATAAAAAATCTATTGTTATGATTATTCAAATATAAGGCAAAAGTTGGGATTCATGCCTGTATCATGTAAAATTATGTATACCGTTGCTGTTTTTCATTTTGTAAACATATCTAAGAGGAATACAAAAGTATAATATCTGAAATAAAAAAGTACATAGCCAACAAATCCCTCCTCAGGAGCACTTCGTGCATCCGGACCTTTTGGATATTCCTATCACTATCCGGTATGCATGATGAAAACAAATTCTTCAATTCAGTATTACGGAGGGTAAGTTTAAGCATAAATAGTTGGAATCGCTTTTTGAATTACTTTTGCTGGCTAATCCTTAGGGTATGTTATTAAGAACAGAGGATATTGTAAAAAAGTACAGGCAGCGGACTGTAGTTAATAATGTCTCAATCCAGGTCGAGCAAGGAGAAATTGTTGGTTTACTTGGGCCCAATGGTGCCGGTAAAACTACTTCCTTCTACATTATTGTTGGATTGATAAAACCCTTACAGGGTAAAGTATTCCTCGATGACCGTGAAATTACGGCAGAACCGATATACAGGCGGGCGCAACTGGGCATAGGTTATCTGGCCCAGGAAGCTTCTGTGTTCCGAAAATTGAGCGTTGAAGATAATATCAAAGCCGTGCTGGAGTTTACTGCCCTCAATAAACATCAACAGCAGGAAAAGCTTGAGTCTTTACTAAATGAATTTGGACTCCTGGGAGTAAGAAAAAGTTTAGGGATTCAACTTTCAGGAGGAGAACGACGTAGAACCGAAATCGCCAGAGCTCTTGCTACAGATCCCAAATTCATTCTTCTAGATGAACCATTTGCTGGCGTTGATCCTATAGCGGTTGAAGATATTCAGCATATTGTTACCAATCTGAGAACAAAGAACATTGGCATACTTATCACTGACCACAACGTGCACGAAACCCTTTCAATTACCGATCGTGCCTATCTTCTGTTTGAGGGCTCGGTTTTAAAAGCAGGCAGTGCATCAGACCTTGCTGAAGATGAGCAGGTCAGAAAAGTCTACCTTGGCAAGAATTTCGAATTGCGGCGATAACAACAGATATATTTGATTTGTCAGAAACGGTCTTCTTCTTAAGTATCAATACGTTTAAAATTCTTCCTGTAAACAACGGATAATATTATATATGCTGCAATTGATGCAGGCACCGACAGATAACCGATCTGGAAAAAAGAAATAATTGCAAAGGCCAATAGAATATACTGAGGCTTGTTATCTTGCCATTTGAAATTCTTGAACTTTAGAGCTATCAGGTTTATGCTGGATATCATCAGTACACTAAACAACAATATTAACCCCCCCAGTAAGTAATAATTCTGTAAGGATACAGAAATAAACGATTTACCGGCAGCAAAGGGGGAATTCCATAGGATCAGTGGCAGAGAGCCAAAGAAAATGGCTGAAGCCGGTGTCGGAACACCAATAAAATGATCTGTTTGCCGAGTGTCAATGTTGAACTTTGCCAGACGTAGTGCCGAAAATGCAGGAATGGCAAAGGCAAGAAACGGGTATGGATTTGCGATTTCGTAGCCGGTACCAGGTAGATTGTTGCAAGCGTTAAGCATCTGATACATGATAACTCCGGGTAAAAGCCCGAATGAAATGATATCCGCCAGCGAATCTAATTGCTTCCCGATATCAGACTTTACATGCAACAAGCGGGCTGAGAATCCGTCCAGAAAATCAAAAACTGCTGCACAACCTATAAACCAGGCCGACAGAGGCAATGACCCAATGAATGCGATGGTTATTCCTACACAACCGCTCAAAAGGTTCATCAATGTCAGGAAATTGGGGATATGCTTTTTCATCGTCAAAGGATTACCTTTAGAAAAGCCAAAGTTATTAAACTGATCGTTATCATCTGAATCTGGAAACAATCTGCTTCATTGGCTGTTATTTACTGAATGATGACAGGTATGACCTGAACGTTAACTGTTGACTCGAATTTTTCCTGTTGCAGACGCAGTTATGCCGTTGCAAGAATCTTTAATAATATCGCAAATGAAATAGCAGCGGTATCTTAGGTCTGATGAACATCCTGTTTGTTTAAGCCTTAAAATTTCATTATCTTTGTTCAAATTAGCCCCGAAATATTAAACTTGAGATGTATGGAAAAAGGACAGGTTATCAAATCATTGGGATACATTTTAAAGAAGGAAAAGTTAGCATCCCTGGCTACAAATAAAGACTATCATGAACTGATCCTTGAAGATCTGGACCCCTTTCCAGGTTTTTACGATCAGTACTTTATACCAAAGAATGATCAGGAGGCTAAACCCAGATCTGTCTTTGTTGTCTTAAGAGAACTTGATCTCTGCAAGGAGGATAAATTCATTCGGATTACCATGGAGATCAAGAAAGAGAAGTCGTTCAAGTTTGATTGTGCATTGGCCATAATTCAGCTTTTCAACAAACCGACTCCATGCCTTCGCATATTTATGGATGATTATGACCTTATTTCTGATCTCATAGGTTATTATAAGGAGGCTGGTCTTCAATTTCAAACAAGGAAAGAGGTAAAGCCTTTCTATAGCCTTATTGAGGTAAGAAAGTACTTTGAAATCGAAGCCTTAGCCGATAATATTTTTGTGGATGTGGAGCAGGATGATACCTATTATCTTCAGGTACCATCCTATCTAGACTGGGACAACTTCGAGAAAGTCACAATCTTTATCCGCAACAATATTGAACATAAAATTTATGATGCTGCCCAGGCCGCCATTTATGATAAATCAGGACTGGTTGACCTTGTCAGGATTTATGATAAGAAAACGAACCTTTCAACCCTGGAGCGTCTCAGAGATAAGTATATGGCAGAGGTAGGTCGATAGTAATGAGGCTTGTGCCGGTTAAGCGGTTTTTTTATGTCTCCCGAGAAATTCAAACAACTTACAAGCATACATCAGTTGGATCTGATCCTGAATGAGGGCAGAGAAATTATGTCACGTATCTTTTTGTTCTACAATATAAAACTCTTTGCGGTGTATGATTTCTTTGTAGAAGTCTGGTATAAGCAAACCACCAATAAAGTAGACAGGATTGTAATCCTTGATCTGAATGATGTTTTCGATCTTTACGAAAAAGATATAAAGTTGAATGATCTTACTGATTTGGCAGGGGAATAATCGAAATTTCCAATTGCTGTTTAACCTAATTCGCTGATTTTAATTAGTCGTGGAACGTTGATCAATTTAATTGTTTTTCCCGAGATTTCGATCAAACCATCTTCTTTCATTTCTTTCATCAGGCGAATAACGCTTTCCGTTGACATGCTGCTCAGCTCACCCAGGTCGTTCCTTGAAATCGGTAAATCGAACTCTGTGCTTTTAAAGATTCTATTGGCAAGACACAGCAGGATATCGGCAAGCCTTCCATGCAGGTTCTTTTGAGTAAGGCAGAAAAACCGGTCATACATCTGAGCGGTATTTTCGTTCATCAGGTTCAAAATTCTAAAGGCAAAGGCTGAATTCTGTAATAATAATTGCCTGAAAATACTGATATCGATCATTTTAACTACAGATTCAATATAGGTAGTGACAGAATATAAAAATTTGTTGTTTCCTTCGAAGAGAGAAGGGACTCCGATGATGTTTCCCGGAGGGGTTAAGGTGAGGATCAGGTTTTTGGGAGTTCCTTCCAGATAAACTTTTACAAGACCTTTTTCTAAATAGACAATATTGGATGCAAATGTACCCTGCTTGCATATAGTTTCACCCTTCCGATAGGTAACGGTCACAGCCTTGCTGTCGAGCAGGTCCGTTTCATCTTTCGTTAATAGTGAAAAGCACGGAGCTTCATACACGTGGGATGCACAGGAAGTTACCGGTTTATTCCCCGGCGCAGGTTGTGGCATAATAAACTATTTTGATATTACTTAAATACAAATTAACAGTATTTTCTACTGATGCGGATCGGGACGACTCAAGAATGGGTTCTGCAGGAGGGTCAGCTTCTTTCAACTTCTCTGGTATAGCATCCGGTCAGCGACTTTCGGTTATGCGATTTGCCATGGGATGGAACGAACAATTCTGAGCCGGTATCCAGCAAATCCTTCCAGCTTCGAATCAGCAAGCCTTTATCGGATGCAAAAGGAGGCATTACCTTTCCCGGTACTACTCCATAGAGGGCATCGCCGGTAAGAGCAATTTCGTCATCAATGATAACACTTACTGAGCCTGAGCTATGCCCCGGAGTAGGAAGGATATATGCATTTAGCCCGTATTCCTGCAAGCTGTATTTCCCTTCAATTGTCAGGTCAGCCTGGCATTCCTGATAGGTGATCAACCGTCCTGCTAATACCCCTGCTATTCTGACAAGCATTTTTGTGAAGAAGAAAGTTCCGTCGGGTAGAGGAGAACTTCCGGCTTGAAGGAAAGGAGCTTCGTTTTTATGAATAATGATCCTGGTGTTGAAGCGATTCCGGATATAATGTGCATTGCCTGCATGATCAAAATGTGAGTGGGTCAGGATCAGCGCATCGAGATGACGGATACCTGTCTTAGCCAGGTTCCACAGAAGCTGATGGCGATGGCCTTTGCTGCTGCAATCAACCAGAATATGGTTATGCCCATTTGTGATCAGGAAGACATTGGATCGGATTCCAAGTATTTTGACCACATTAATTTTATTACGGGAAGTAGTCCAGGTGCGCATAAGGGAATAATTGTGGCAATATAAGCATTCCTGAGTAACGGTGATCAGGTACAGGGCTGAAAATAATCGTCAAATCAACTAATTTTGCAGACTTATTTAGACACAGTGAAGGATCCGCGCCGTTTGACCATATCTGAATACGATTACCCTCTTCCCGGGGAAAGGATTGCCCAGTTCCCGCTTGAGAAGCGTGACGCATCGAAGCTGTTGATATGCCGGGACGGGAGCATTTCTGAGGATAGTTTCATAAATCTCGCTGATTTTCTTCCTCCGGAATCGTTGTTAGTGTTTAACGAGACGAGGGTAATACATGCCAGACTGATTTTCCACAAGACTTCCGGAAGCCGTATCGAGGTATTTTGTTTGGAGCCGGTCGATCCTGCGGATATTCAGCAGGCATTTCAAAAGACGGAATGTTGCACCTGGAAATGCCTTGTCGGAAATTCGAAGCGCTGGAAAGATGAAACCTTACTATTGGAGGCAAATGCTGAAGGTACAGCTATACAGTTTACGGCACAGAGACTTGAAAAACTCGAAGATGCTTCACGCATTCAGTTCTCCTGGGCACCCCGACATCTGACCTTTGCGCAGGTTTTAGAAGCGATAGGCCGGATACCTCTTCCGCCTTACATTGACAGGGAAGCAATCGATCTCGATCTGATCCGTTATCAGACCGTTTATGCGAGGAACGATGGTTCAGTTGCAGCTCCGACGGCAGGGTTGCATTTTACCGATCGGGTGTTGGAGACTTTGATATCAAAAGGAATCGAGACTGCCCGGATAACTTTGCATGTCGGTGCAGGTACTTTCAAGCCGGTAAGTTCAGAGGTACTTTCGGATCACCAGATGCATTCGGAACAGGTTATAATTCCGGTTGAGGTGATCAGGAAACTGATAGATTTTCAGGAAAGGAGTATTGTATTGGTTGGGACAACATCTGTGAGAGCCATAGAAAGCATTTACTGGCAAGGCATCAAATGGATGAATGCCATTCCGGGAAACCCTTCTATGAATGTGCATCAATGGGATCCATATAACGACAGCTTTGACCAGAGAATCAGCAACAAGGTTGCACTGGAGAGGGTTTTAGAGGTTCTTTCTTATCACAACTGCAACTATTTGCAGGGGACGACCTCGTTGATGATTGCTCCCGGATACAGGTACAGGTTCCCTGCAGCCATTATTACCAATTTCCATCAACCGAAGAGTACACTGCTTTTACTGGTATCGGCGTTTGTGGGTGATGTCTGGCGGACAGCCTATGATTATGCACTTCAACACGATTTCCGTTTCCTGAGCTACGGCGACAGTTGTCTTTTCTTTAAAAGATGAGAGCCATTTCCGTTTAATCCGTCACGATCCATGTTGATAACCGGCATTATTCTGGCAGGGGGAAAAAGTTCCAGAATGGGGCGTGACAAAGGTTTTGTAAAGCTCGGCAACGAAAACCTTATCGATATCGCAATCCGGAATCTCTCAACAGTATGTTCTGAAGTAGTAATCAGTGCTAATCATCCGGATTATGAGAACTTTGGCCTGAAGGTGGTCCGGGATCAGTATGAATCAATCGGACCTATGGGAGGGCTTTACAGTGCGATACATCAGAGTTCCACACCGCTCAACCTGGTACTTTCGGTTGACCTGCCATTTGTAAATACCGCATTACTGAATTACCTTGTCAGTAATGCGCAAAATAATGATGTGGTAGTACCGGTCACAGTTGAGGGAAGGTGTCAACCCCTTTGCGCAGTTTATAATCGTTCCTTATTGCCGGTATTGGAAGATATGATCATCAGGAAGGATTTTACGATCCGCAATCTTTTTACAAGATGCAATGTTTCAAGGATTGCCATTGCTGAAGATCTGCCGTTCTTCCGGCCGGAATTGTTTATGAACATCAATACTCTCGCTGACCTGGAACAGGCTAACACTAAATCCGGTTCATCTGTCTGAATTTCCCGATTGTTTGAATCTGTTATACCGATTCTATATTAATTTTTCGCAATTGGCGGATTACCAGCGGACAGTTTATTCATCTAGGTATTACTGAATCTGTGCTGTCAGCATATTGAGATAAAGTACAATCTCAAATTGCCGCGAGCCGGCGGCTCCCTCCGAAGGAGTCCTTCTTACTGCTGGAGCATTCCCCTCGTGATTCAGTATATTTTGTATTATTGCGGGAAATAATCTCCGAGCACGGTTCGCTAAGGGCAAATGCCGACGTGGGCTGGGCCAGCGGGTTAACCGGGAAACCGGGTAGCCTCCCGAAACTGAAGTTGAATTGGAAAGGAGTTTATGAAGAATTCAATGTTCCGGGTAAGTTGTTTACCTGATGAATGTCCTCCTGTTCAGGATAAGACAGGTGTTGACATAATTGACTATGTTCCGGCAGTCTTAATGTAACCGGGATATGGAAATCATACACCGCCCGGCACCAGCAGCAGTCTGGTTGAAAGCAGCAGTGGTGGCCAGCTATTGGGCCTCTTTCGAGATTATTGCCGGTAGTTTCCTGCATAACCTGCGGATGCCCTTATCCGGTACGATCCTTTCATTCGTCAGCGTCATTCTGTTAGTTGTATTTGCATCTGTCTGGAAACAACGCGGACTGATCTGGCGTGCCGGATTGATTTGTGCCTTGCTTAAGTCGATCTCACCCAGTGCCATCATTCTAGGGCCGATGGTTGGGATATTCATTGAAGCGTTGTTGTTAGAATTGACTACATCCATTTTCGGTTACAACCTCATCGCATTCATGGCCGGCGGTGCATTGGCAGTTTTCAGCGCTTTACTACATAAGGTGATCACCTTGCTGATCATGTATGGTTTTGATCTGATCAGGATCATTGAGGCGTTATACAGGTATGCTGTGAGGCAAATACACCTGGAACAGTTGGGAGGAGAAACAGTACTTCTGATACTTACAGGAATCTATCTTGCTGCCGGCATAATTGCCGCCTGTACGGGTTATTTTATCGGGAGGAAGATCCGAAAACAGGAGCCTGCCGATTCACACATCCATACCCCGGGAATTGACAGTAGCAGGCAGTACCTCACCAGGCAAGGAGCAGAAAAGTATTCTGTCTGGTTGCTGTTATTGAATCTCGCAGCCGTTATCGGTTTGTTATATCTGATTAACCTTGACCTGATACTTTTGGCAGTGGGGCTGTCGGGTCTTTACCTCCTGTTCATTGGTCTCAGATACAGGAGTTCATTCCGTCATCTCCGGAAACCCGGTTTCTGGATTCAATTCGTATTGCTCACCCTGGTGGCCGCTTTGTTATTGAACGGGCTGACAAATGGTGTTTTCTTTAGTAAGGAAGGATTAATAGTGGGGCTGAATATGAATTTGAGAGCTATTATTGTCATAGTGAGTTTTTCAGCCATAAGTACCGAATTAAGAAATCCTCTTATCCGGGCCCTGACAGTCAGGAGTGGAATGGCGGAATTGTATCAGTCGGTTAATCTGGCGTTCTCCGCTCTGCCAGCTATCATACAGAGTTTTCCAGGATTAAGGGCCCTGGTAAGGAGCCCTCTTGGAAGTTTAGCCGGACTTTTTATCCAGTCGCAGAATATGGTTGAATTATTTGAAAGAGAGATTCAGAAGCGATCGGAAGTTGTCATTCTTTCGGGTCAACGTCAAGAGGGGAAAACGACCTTCTTGCAGGAGCTATTGCCCGAGTTAAGAAACAGGGATATTTTCGTTACAGGATTCCTTGCGCCTGCTGTTCATGAAAACGGGAGGAGGATCGGCTTTAATCTGCTGGGTATTGAATCAGGCGAAAGCATGGTGCTTTGTCGCGAACGACAGGCAAACGACAACCTGGGATTCAGGAGATTCGTTTTCAATCAGGATGCCCTGAAGCAAGGAGAGGCGATTTTAAATCTGAAGAACCTGCGACAAGCACAATTGGTTATCATTGACGAAGTCGGCCCCCTTGAATTGAAGAATGAAGGCTGGACCCCATCCATCAAGGAGCTTTGTCGTAATAGCGGTACTGTCCAGCTTTGGGCTGTAAGAAAGCAGATGGTACAGCAGGTTGCATCTGCCTGGCAGGTAGGGGATGTGCATGTTTTCCAGCTTGCAGAAACCAGTCCCGAAGAAATGGCAGATTATATACAGAATCTGGTATCAAAGAATGGTGACACTTTTCAGGCTGTGATTAAAACGCATTCATGAGGATGAAGGCGGTTGCTCATCACCATCCGGGTGGAATACATTTTTTTGAAAGTCTCTTCATCACACTTCCGAAGTCGTGAAGGCTTTCCTTCATCACGGATGAATTTGCTTTATGGCATGTCAGGCAGGAACCTACAGTTAATATTCTTTTTTGTTCTTCCAGGTTAAAAGGGCGAGCTCCTTCACGTGTGGAGACTTTGGTATTTCTTTCTTTCAGGAATCCAATCCAGGCATCTTCTGGCAATCCGTCATTTTTATTTGCTTCATAATAGGGTATAAAAGTCCACTTGCCAGATTTTGAATAACTAAGAACTCCACTTCCATATCCGATCGCCAGGGGATCGTTGTGGCAGGATTCACAACTCCGGCTTTTCAGCTGTGTGGTATGAGCTGAAACAGGTGCGTACAACCTCAGAAAACGTGTGGCTTCGCCTTTTTTATAGGATCCTTTGTCAATCGAAAGGATCATTCCCGGAACAAAGGTCTGGATAGTACCGTTTTTCCCGGATCTTGTATTTACGCCCAAAGCCGGAGGCTCAGCTTTATACTCGCCGGCAAATTCCACCCATGTACCTTTTGTTTGCACGTTCCTGAGCATATCGAATCCTGCGGTCTGTTTTTCGTAACTGTTATGACATCCGAGACACTGGGGAGCCCAGGCTGTATGACAGCTGTTACATGATAATCGGTTATGGGCGTTCCCTTCATTACAGGAGGTGGAACGGACCTTCGATTCCTGGATGCTTCCTGTTAATTTTGACTTTACGAGGATGACACCTTTTGCATTAACAGATGTATTGACCAGTAGTATGGCCTGCGTTTCAGTAGATACCATCCTGCCAGACGAAGAATCATACTTCCGCAGCCATGAAATGAGTTGTGTCTCACGGTCGGCTTCAGCCAGTGACATTGTTCTTGCGGCTTTTCCTTTCGGATGGCAATCGCAGCATTGGATCCTGACTGCTTCTTCCTTGTGTGCATGGCTGTTACCGTCTCCCATCACCTCGATGGATGAATGACAATCAACACAGGAGAGGCCTTTTTGATGATGAACGTCCGCTTGTATATACTCAAAAATCCGTCCGTCAGGAAGCAATGTAAATCTGGAAGAATCTTTTGCCGGCTTCCGGGTTAGCGGGGTTTCGTGCCAGCCCGCATAGTTCATGGAGATCCTTCCCGAACGGCTATGGCAGCTTTTACACTTTTCGTTCGAAATATTCAGGTTGATTGCAGGGTGGGTGGATGGGACTGAGTTTCCGGCCGTTTTTCTCCTGCCCCTAAGCTTAAGGTCTGTTAAAGCATCAGGCGAATACTCCAGATGGCATGCATTGCATCCGCCGCCACGTTCGAGCCAGGAAGGTGGTCCGGGATTCTGCTTTGGGTTGCCCAGGTGACAACCGGCACACAGGTTCCGGAGATGACTGTCGGCTGCTGATGTCCTGATATTCGTAATCGCATCATGACCATCCGGATCATGGCTTTCTCCAAACACATACCGGTCGACACTTACAATACCGTTCAGGGTGGACATCATGTTCAACGGAAGGCGTGCCAGAATGCCAGGATGACAGTTGGATGTACCGCAGGTCCGCTCTGCATTCGACAGATCTCCCGGCACCAGTTCCATTTTTTCGTGTGCCTGGTCTTTATCCAGGGTAAACGGGTCACCCAGATGACAGGAATAGCATCCGGTGCTGTTTTCAGAGTGAGCGATGCTGAGACCTTTCATGCCGGCATGGCAAACCAGGCATCCCTCCGGTTGTCCCTGAACTAAAGGGATCTTTCCCGGATGGGCTGAAATCCCTGCAACCGGCTTGTATTCGAATGCTGTCCTGATCCTGCTGTTTCCCTGCCAGGGCCATTGCCATTGCCAGTTATTTCCCCTGAAAAAGAAGCCTGTAATGGTAAGGATTCCATACATTATAAGTAAAACCAGCAGGAAAGATTTGAACAGTGATTTTAAGCGTGGTTTGAGGGAAATCAGCAGGGATAACAGAATTACCGGAAACAGTCCGGCCGAAATTGCGATCCAGGGAAAGCTGACCCAGTGCAGGAGTTCCTGTAGTCCGACGAAGTACCAGGGGCCTTTCATCAATGGGTCGGAAGGATGGCTGAGCGGGGCGCGAAAGAGCCAGCTTAATAAGGCTATTGCAACCAGGGCAATAAGGAATGTCTTGATGTTGACCCATATCGAATGGACGTGATCGTAAATAGCTATGAACAGAATTATTGTCGCTGTAGCAATATGATGTACATAAACAAGCTGAAAATCATCTTCGTTCCCCAGCAAAACAGAACGCATTGTTTTTCCGGCAACAGGAATGCTTTCCATCAGGGCCGACAATATATGTTTAGCCTGCTGACTGTCGACATCGGCTTTTAGTATAAATCCCGAAATCATAACATATCCTAAGGCCAGGATTGAGAAGGTAAGCCGGAACCATACGTTTTTTTTATTGATCCTGTTTTCACCTGAGTGATACAGGTGATCAATCACATGCAATAAGGTGAAAACCAGGAATGCCTGGGCACTCCAGTAATGAATATTCCTGATGAACGAGGCAAAAGGATTCTGAATAACAAACTTTGTAACTGAAAGATAGGGCTGTGAAACATCGTAAGGGATGGCAAGAAAAATCCCGCTCAGGGCACAGATAAGGATCGATGCCGTGGCTATCCAGCCATACGTGTTAAGATACAACAGCCTTTTCAAACCGGATATGGAAGCCAACGTTATCAGATTTATGATTTAAAGGTAGAATTTAGCCGGCAAGTATCTTTTGGATTGTTATTTTTTCTGTTTCGGATAGTGAGTCAATTGTTTCGAGACAATGCCGGATCTTGGTTTTGAATTTCCAGCAGGTCATCTGGCGCAATGAGAGTTTCCGGGCGAATTCATACGATGAAATATCTTCATTTCCCTTACATACCGAATAAGCAATAAATATCGCCTTGCTGATGGGGAACTTGCAGTTGTGAAATATTGTTCCGGTAGTAGCAGATTCCTCTGACTTGCATCGCGTGCATCTCCTGGAATAGGGCGATTTACCGGCGCAATAATTCGTATTGCCGCATTTCCGGCATTTGAAGCCATCCTCCCATTTCATCCGGGCAATAAACTCCAGGCATTTTTCATCGCTGTTGAACAGGTGCCGGAGTTCTTCCGCACTCAGTTTGTCATCGAAGATTCCCATAAATCCGTTTTCAGATACAAAAGTAAAAAATTAGTGATAGTAATGAGATTTAAGTGATACTAAAGCGATTTATATAAAAATTAATTTTACATTTGCAGTCTTATTGATTTCGATCATTGTTTAATACTTGATTTTAATCTTAAACTGACAGCCATGAAACAGACGATTCAGACAACATGGAAAGGGGATATGCAATTTGATTCGGTGGTCAATGGGCATCACATACTTATCGACGCTGACCCTGAGGCAGGGGGCAATGATCAGGGGCCCAGGCCTAAAGCACTCATGCATACTGCTCTAGCAGGCTGTACTGGTATGGATGTGGTTTCCATTCTGAAAAAGATGAAGGTGGAACTGGACGGGCTTCAGATCGATGTGACCTCCGACAGTACTGAAGAGCATCCCAGGCATTACACCCATATGCACATAACTTACCGGTTCATTGGGAAGGGTCTTCCTCTTGAAAAGTTACAAAAGGCGGTTGATCTTTCGCAGGAGAGATACTGCGGTGTTTCATTCATGTTCAGGAAGGCCATGGAGGTGACTCATGAAATCGTTGTAAGTGAAAAGTAGACAGATTCATTTGTTCAACCCGGAATCAGCGTGAGCTTTTTTCGGGTTTGTCATTTTTCATCCGAATAAATAATTCTCTATGACAACTACCATTATAGTTCTTGTTCTTATCCTTGCCCTGATTGCCGGGGCAGTAGTATACCTTTACCTGGCAGCCCGCAAGATCCGCAACATGCCGGAAGTACCGGCCAGCAGCAGACTGACCGACCTCAATCCATCCAACTTCCAGCAGCATACCCGATCAGGAGTGGTGCTGATTGATTTCTGGGCTTCCTGGTGTATGCCCTGCAAAATGATGGCCCCCATTCTGAATGAAGTCGCGGAAGAGATCGGGGATAAAGCCCGGGTCTGCAAAGTGAATGTAGAGGATCATCAACAGTTGTCAGGCAGATTCTCTGTCCGGAACATCCCGACCCTTATCCTGATGAAGGACGGTAAAGAGATTGACCGGTTTGTAGGTGTTAAACCCAAAGGATTCCTGATTGATAAAATTTATAAAGCATTATAATTCAATGATATCAAATACGTCGAACGATAAGTCAAAGAAGCAATTTAATTTTCGTGAACTGATAAAATCCACCGGATTTCTGAAGTCGTTAGCCGGGATTTTGATCGGTGGTACTGCGGGTTATCTATATTACCATTTTGTCGGGTGCAGTTCCGGTAGTTGTGCCATAACAAGCAATCCGTATATGAGCATTATTTTTGGTTCAGCAATGGGATACTTTCTGCTGAACAGTTCCTGTGCCGGTTCAAAGTGTTGAACCGGAGATCACCCATTCGCCGCTAGAAGCATCATATTTACAAATCATGGGGTTCAGGGGCCTGAATGCCGGTCCGCTCAATACTCTTCCTGTCATTGCATCAAAGCGTGAGCCATGGCAGGGACAAATAATGATACCGTTTATTTCCTGAGAAAGCCTGCATCCGGCATGGGTGCAACGGGTAGAGAATGCTTTTAGCGATTTTCCGTTGTAGGTAACATAAAAGTCTTTATAGAAAGTGATTCCATTAATGGCCGGATTTTTTATCCGGTTCACTTTTTCTCTTTTCAGAATTTCATCCTGCCTTGAGACTAACCGCTCCAGCAGGTAAAGAAAGCCGAAGGAAGTGATTATTCCGGTAATCGACAGGAATGTTCTCCTTTTCATAAAGTTCATTGCAGGTACTGAATTGGTTGGCCGGATTGTCAAAACTACCGGTTTTTTCGTCAGGGTCATGATTTGTTCGCAGATATCATTTATGGGATAGATCAGCTATTTTTATGATCTGTGACAGTTTTTTTGCTGATAACTTTTATATTGCTCTAATTTTCAGATTATGAGGCAGATGTATTGGGAGTCGATAATTTAGAATGATTCTTTCATAATTGGTAAATCAATGATGTACAACAATTTAGAATATAGGCGATCAGAATTTTATTACAAACAGAGCTGTAAGAGAAAGAAAACCAATTTGTTACAGGTTTATGTTGAAATATCTGATTTTTTGCATATAATTTAAATTGCTCTAATTTTGCTCAAATACGTGAAGTATCTCTTGTTTCTCCAGGTTTAAGACCTGAAATTCAAATTAAAGCAAAATGAAAACAAGAAGAGATTTTATTAAAATCAGTGCTCTGGGGCTTGGTGCTACAGCGGCGATTGGAGGCGTTGGGAAGTGGGTTTTTGGTAGTCCGGCGGCCGGTTTTCAGAATACCGACGAAAGCTCTTCGGGTCAGCTGAAGAGGTTCCCGACCTATTGTGAGGTTTGTTTCTGGAAATGTGCCGGTTGGGCTTATGTGAATCAGGATGGCGGCATATCAAAGATCACCGGAAACGAAGATGATCCCCAGTGCAACGGGAGGCTTTGTCCGAGAGGTACCGGCGGAGTCGGCATGTTTTCGGATGTCGACCGGTTGAAAACTCCGCTGATGCGGGTTATCAGGGACGGGAAGCAGACTTACCGGGAAGCAAGCTGGGAAGAGGCGTTGGACTTTATAGCCGGTAAAATGAAGGATATAAAGAGCAGGTATGGTGCGGAGAGTATGGCCTTGTTTTATCACGGTTCATCGGGGAATCATTTCTCACATCTGATGAAGGCTTATGGAACCAGCAACCTGGCTGCACCATCGTTCGCCCAATGTCGTGGCCCGCGTGATGTGGGCTTCGAGGCTACATTTGGAGAGTCGGTAAGCAGTCCTGAAGTTACTGATATCCGTGACACCCGCTGCCTGGTCCTGATTGGTTCGCATATCGGGGAAAACATGCACAATGGGCAGGTTCAGGAGATGAGTGCCGCTATCGACAACGGAGCAGTGATCATTACCGTTGATCCCCGGCTTTCGACAGCAGCATCCAAGTCAAAATTCTGGCTGCCAATCAAGCCATCCACCGATATTGCACTGCTTCTTGCCTGGATACATGTGCTGATCTATGATGACCTGTACAACAAGGAATATGTTGAAGCCTACGCAGATGGATTCAACGAGCTCAAAGAGCACGTGAAACGTTTCACACCTGAATGGGCTTACCCGATTACTACGATAAAACCTGAGCATATTCGTAACACTGCCCGGGAGATGGCTAACGCGGCACCTTCGGTTATAATCCATCCCGGACGGCATGCTGCCTGGTATGGAGATGACGTCCAGCGTACCCGTGCCATAGCCATCCTGAATGCATTGCTGGGTTCATGGGGAAGCCGGGGCGGCATTTTCTTCAAGGAAGGAATTAAGGTGCCGGAGTTCCCGCATCCTGAATATCCTCAGCCTTCCTGGACCTGGAGAGAGTTGCTTGACGGGAAATATCCACTGGCGAATGAAGCCGTAACCAATACAGTTATTGAGTCATCCATTTCATATGATGGAAAGGAAGCGAAGATCAAGGGCTGGTTTGTTTCCGGCACCAATCTGATCGCGTCGGTACCGATGAAGGAACAGCTGATGAAAGCTGTCCAGTCGCTGGAACTGATGGTGGTTGTTGATACGATGCCCATGGAAATCACCGGTTATGCCGATGTAGTTCTTCCTGAATGCACCTATCTCGAACGTTATGATGACATCCGTGCCACTGCACACCGTGAGCCTACGCTTGTGTTGCGGATGCCTGCAGTTGAGCCCTTGTACAAGTCGAAGCCTTCCTGGTGGATTGCCAAGCAACTGGGAGAAAGGTTAGGACTTGGGGCCTATTATTCTTTTTCTGATTACACAGAACTCCTTGATTGGCAGTTGAAGCAGGTGGGATCCTCTTTGGAGGAGATGAAAAGGTTAGGGGTGAAGAAATTTGATCGGAAGACTTCTCCATACATTGAACCAGGAGCAGGTTACACGTTTAAAACGGCATCAGGGAAAATTCAGCTTTATTCGCATGAGCTTGAGGCTGCAGGGTTTGATCCGATGCCTGTTTACACTCCTCATGATGAACCTAAGGAAGGTTACTACCGGCTCATATATGGCCGGGCACCGATGCACACCTTCAGCCGAACAGCCAATAATCCGAACCTGGTCGCACTCATGCCCGAGAATTCGGTGTGGATCAATCCGCAGGTGGCCGGTTTGTGGGGGCTTAAGAAAGATCAGTATGTATGGCTGAAAAACCAGGACGGGGTAATCTCGAATTTTCCGGTCAAGGTCCGGCTTACCGAGCGAATACGTTGGGATTCAGTTTACATCGTGCATGGTTTCGGCCATCACCACAAGCCATTGCATTTTGCCTATGGCAGAGGCGTTAACGATACGGAACTGATCACCAATGTGCTGATTGATCCCATAATGGGTGGCACAGGCATGAGAGGGAATTTTGTAACCTTTTTAACCGAAGATCCGCGAAAGGAGGTTGAAGCATGAGGTACGCCATGGCGATTGATACGAAAAAATGTGTCGGATGCAGCGACTGTGTTGTTGCCTGCCAGACAGAGAATGATGTACCAATCGGTTACTGCCGCGACTGGGTCAGTGAAACCGTTGACGGTACCTATCCTAACGTGGCAATTGAGTTGCGGTCGGAGCGATGCAATCATTGCAGCAATGCCCCCTGCGTAAGGTGCTGTCCTACAGGTGCCAGTCATTTCGAAGATGGAGGTATTGTTGTCGTAACGCATCAAAAATGTATAGGTTGCGGGGCCTGCATACAGTCGTGCCCTTATGAGGCGCGGTATACCCATCCTGACGGTTATGTAGACAAATGCACCTTTTGCCTTCACAGGGTACGGAAGGGAGAAAATCCGGCCTGTGTCAGCGTTTGTCCGACACATTGCATGTATTTCGGTGATCTTGATGATCCGAATTCAGAAATTGTCAATGTTTTGAAAAACAGGAAATTTAAGGTGCTTGCCCCGGAGGCTGGTACTCGTCCGCAGATCTATTATCTGGTTTAATTCACCCGTGTAATCCTATCTGTATGAAAGAAGAACTATTTGCAAGCGGGCGCAACATTCCCAATATTGATCCCTATCTCAATATCTGGCATTGGCAGATACCCACCTACCTGTTTCTCGGGGGGCTTGCTGCCGGTATCCTCTTTTTTGCCGGGCTCTATTACATCCTCGGCAAGGAGAACAAGATGGAGGCTACTGTTAAGCGGGCGCCGTTCATTGTGCCATTTGCGCTGGTACTTGGTTTGTTCGCGCTTTTCCTGGATCTGAAGCACAAGGCTTTTTTCTGGCAGCTTTACACAACCATCCGGTTTACCTCACCTATGTCGTGGGGCGCATGGGTGCTGATGGCTATTACGCCGCTTTCATTCATCTGGTCTGCCAGTTATATCAGGGAAATCTTTCCTGAATGGAATTGGAAATGGCAGTTTCTGAAGAAATTTGAAAAATGGGTTATTGCGAACAGGATAGTCATGGCCTGGATGATGGTAATCTTATCGGTTATTCTTGGCATCTACACAGGAATATTACTTTCGGCATTCAATGCCCGGCCTTTATGGAACACCTCTATCCTGGGGCCTTTATTTCTGGTTTCAGGGATGTCGACAGGGGCAGCAGCCATTATCCTTACCAGCAGGAGTCATGAGGAAAAGCGTATCATCGGCAGAATAGACCTGATGTTGATCGGTATTGAGCTCTTTTTTATTACGCACATGATCATGGGATTTCTGGCCGGTTCTGAAGTGCAGTTAGCTGCGGCCCATCTGTTCCTTGGGGGACAGTTTACCGTATCTTTCTGGGTATTCGTAATAATTCTGGGGCTTTTATTCCCAGCCTTGCTCGAAATCCTGGAACTGTTTGGATACAAGGTACCGGTTATCCTGCCGGCTGTACTGATCCTCCTGGGAGGGCTTATCTTCCGGTTTATCATGGTGGAAGCCGGACAGATCACCCGTTACCTCTATTGAAAAAGTATCTGTTTAGTGTTAGTGTCAATGATTCTGAATAAATAAGACATGGAAATGAATAAACAAACCGGAACAAAATACCTGAATCCGTACCTGGGAGGATTCTTGCTGGGTCTGGTGCTGATGGCTACTTTCATCATCACCGGTCGTGGATTAGGTGCGAGCGGGGCTGTTAAAAGTACGGTAGTTGAGGCCGTAAGTTCAGTTGCCCCTGTTCATGCCGAAAAATCGCATTATTACAGTAAGTTCATTTCGGACGATGTTCATCCAATGAACACATGGCTGGTATTTGAGATAGTAGGAGTCCTTGCCGGGGCTTTTCTGTCGGGACTTCTGTTCAATCGTCTTAAGTTCAAGGTGGAACACTCACCCAGGATCACCTCGCGCAGGAGGCTCATTTTTGCTTTAACAGGTGGTGCCTTGTTTGGAATTGGTTCCCAGTTGGCCAAAGGCTGCACAAGCGGAGCTGCATTAAGTGGCATGGCTGTATTGTCGCTTGGAGGATTCATCACTATGATCTCCATTTTTGCGACAGCGTTCATTTTTGCATGGGTATTCAGGCGTAATTGGATTTGATATTAAAATCGGAGAAAAATGGTAGGACCACTTATACCAATGGGCGTTATACCACAGACGTGGGATAATGTTTTTGCCGTATTGCTCGGGATGGGCTTCGGCTTTGTGCTTGAAGCCTCGGGATTCTCTTCATCACGTAAGATCATCGGAACCTTTTTCGGCTATGATTTCGTAGTGCTGAAAGTATTTTTTACTGCGGCAGTCACAGCCATGATCGGACTTCTGTATTTGTCGTACATGGGTTGGTTAGACTTTTCGATGCTCTATATCCAACCCACCTTCCTTGCTTCAGCGATTGTAGGAGGTATTATCATGGGAATAGGGTTTTCTATGGGCGGATATTGTCCCGGCACAAGTTTTTGCGGACTGGCGATCGGGAAGATTGATGCCCTGATATTTATGGCAGGGATGGTAATTGGCGTGTTTATCTTTTCAGAAGCATTCCCGATACTCGAGAAGCTTTACAATTCAGGGAACCAGGGAGGAAGGCTGATCAGCGATGCTCTCGGGATGTCCAGGACTTTATTCGCATTCCTGCTTGCAATTGTTGCAGTCGGAATGTTTTTCGGCGCCTCATGGGTGGAGCGCAGGGTTAAAAAGGTAGAATATTAATTTTCCGGGCATGGACAGAAAATATACCTTACTTGCAATTCTGGTAATCGTTCTGGCAGCGGGTCTGTTCCTCTTTCCCAGTAAGGACAGGAGCAAGGAGATGGAACCCGGGCGGTTGCTCCAGGCAATCAACGATCCCGCCAGGTTTCTTAGTACGGACAAAATAACCGAACGAATCGTTGGCGGCGATCCGACCTTGCAACTGATCGATGTAAGGCCAGCGGCGCAATTCAGGATCTATGCTCTGCCGGGAGCTATTAATATCCCTTTGGATTCCATCCTGATCCCTTCGTCGAATGAGATCCTTCATCAACCGGGGAAAGACTTTGTTTTCTACAGCAACGGAGGCCTGGAAGCCGATGCCGCCTGGCAGTTGTGCACCCGGGCACAGATTAAAAATGTGTTCGTGATGCAAGGCGGATTGAATTTCTGGTATCAGACCATCATCAAGGGAACTGAACCGCTCTCCACTGCTTCAGGAAGGGATATTGACCTCTATAACTTCCGGAAAGCTGCAAAGCTATATTTTACCGGTGGCAGCATGGTTGAAGAATCCAATACGGTGAAAGATAACGAAGCCCGAAAACCAGCCAAACTGGAAGTTAAACCCAAGGCACCGAAAGCGTCATCAGGAGGCGGCTGCTAACAATAAAACTATGGGTATGAGCAAATTTCTCAAGAAGAACTGGATACTGCTGACATTGATTGTCGCAGTGATCCTGGCAATCTTACTGATTGCCGGCACCAGGAAGCCCGGTCTGCGGTACAAACTGAGTCAGGAAGAAGTATTACAGGTCTTGTCCGACACCGGTAACTCAGTTGATCCCCACATTCTTGCAGGCAGTATGCTGAAGCGGGGGAGCGCCCCGGTTCTTATCGATGTACGCAATTCGGATGAGTTTTCGAAAGGTCATATTGGGGATGCAGTCAACATCCCGGTTCCTGATCTCTTCGGGGAGAAGGCTGTTGATCTCTTCAGAGAACTTGACAAATCAGGGCAGGTGATTCTGTATGGTGAAGATCAGTTACAGGCTTTTGGCCCCTGGTTGTTGCTGAAACAGGCAGGTTACCGGAATATTCAGGTTCTTGAGGGCGGTTATTCCTATTACAAGCTTATGCCCATGAATGATTCACTCCGGCAGGCATCCTCTTTCAGACTGCTTCCGGAGAAGCTCTTACTTGATACTGCCGAATTCCGGGCCAAACAGGAGCCTGCGGTTATTTCTGCTACTAAGGAGGAGAATAAATCTGCAAAGCAGATCAAGCCAGTCAAGAAACAAACATCCTCCGGAGGAGGTTGCTAGGAAGTCGGTCGGATTTATGGGTTAAAGCAGGCTGATGCCTTCGGAAGTGAGGGATATCTGCTTATTCCTGTAAAGTGCTCCAAGCACCTGTTTAAATACTTTTTTGCTCATTCCGAATTCCCTGTATATCCTTTCGGCCGGGCTCTTGTCGGTGACATCGATGAAACCTGAGTTCTGGCGGATGATATCCAGCACTTTCCCTGATAATTCACTGACTTTATCATATCCATCCTGAAGGAGCCGCAAGTCGACCTTCCCGTCGTCCCGCACTTTCCGGACATAGCCTCTGATCTTCACTCCTTTTTTCAGGGGAGAGAAGACTTCATTCTTGTATAAGATCCCTTCATGCCTGTTGTTGATGATCACTTTGTAACCCAGGTCGGTGATACCGGTCACAAAAAGGTCCACTTCATCGCCCGGCAGGTAGTTTATTGGTTCGTGGTTCAGGAACTGGGCGAGTTTGGCTGAAGCGGCTATCCTTTCGGTAACAGTATCGATATAGAGAAACACTGCATAATATTTCCCGGTTTCCATCTTCTGTTTTTGTTCCCGGAAAGGGACCAGCAAATCTTTGGGAAGGCCCCAGTCGAGAAAGGCTCCAACCTGATTTACAGCTGAAACCTGAAGCCAGGCAAATTCACCGACCGTGGCAAAGGGTTTCTGCGTAGTGGCAATAATCCTATCCTCGGAATCGAAGTAGATGAAAACCTCCAGTTTGTCACCGATCCTGCAATTCGCGGGGGCATATCGCAAAGGCAACAATATTTCGCCGCTCGACTGACCGTCGAGGTAGAAACCGAAATCAACTTTCCGGAGAACGGTAAGGGTGTTGTATTTCCCGATTAATGCCATGTTTTTTCTTAGCGTAGATGACGGAAGTGTGATCAGGCGAGCTGTGTTGCAGGGTGATCCAGGTGCTCAGCTGACAGGAATTTTTTCATCAGACCAATTAATTGATCGATAACGATGGGTTTCGAAACGTATCCGTCGCAACCGCATTGGAAAGCCCGTTCCATGTCAGATTCTCGTGAATAGGCAGTCTGGATGATCACCGGAAGGTCTGGTTGTTTTTGCTTGATCAGCCGGGTAGCTTCAAATCCATCCATTACCGGCATTTTTATATCCATGATCACCAGGTCGATAGCGGGATTTGTCTTACATGCGATCACGGCTTCGGCACCGTTCACGACACGGATCAGTTTGAGATTCTGTCCTGAAAGTATTTCCTTAAGCAGCATGTAATTAAGGTCTTCGTCTTCGGCAACCAGGATGATCTTTTCCTTTCCCGGCAGGAGAAATTTTTCCTCAACCGGAGACTTGCCCAAAGATAACTGATTTTCAATCGATTCGAATGGAATTGTAAATCGGAATGTTGAACCTGAACCTATAGTGGATTCTAGCCAGATAGTCCCTCCCAGCAATTCAATATATGCTTTGGAAATGGATAGTCCCAGCCCGGTTCCTCCGTACTGACGGGCAATAGTGCTGTCGGCCTGCCGGAAACGTTCAAATATTTCTTCATGCATATTTTCCGGGATTCCGATGCCCGAGTCGCTGACGAAGAATTCAAGGAAATGTTCCTTTTCGATGTATCCGAAACGGATAAAGCCTTTCCGGGTGAACTTGAAAGCGTTCCCGAGAAGGTTATTAATAATCTGGATCAGCTTGGTTTCATCGGTTTCGAGGAATGTCAGCTCATCGGGCAAGGGCGTGTAGCATTCCAATTCCACTTGCTTGGAGGTGGCCTTTATCTCGAACTGGTTGTAAGCATTCCGGAGTATCTGGTTAATATTGACCCTGCTTGTCTTGAGTTTTTCCTGTCCTGCCTCGATTGTAGCAATATTGATCAGGTCCGTAATGATGGAAAGCAGTTGATTGCTGGCGTTGTTGACAATGTCGGTGAAGTATTTCCTTTTTTCGGGTTGAAGGTCGGGTTCATTCAGGAATCCGGTGAATCCGATGATTGCATTCATCGGGGTGCGGATCTCATGGGATATGTTGTTCAGAAAGGCCGTTTTCAGTCGGTCGTTCTCTTCGGCTCTCTCCTTGGCGGCGATGAGGTCCTCCTCGACCTTTTTTTGCGCGGTGATATCTCTGAGAGTGCCACGGAGTTCCAGTTTGCCTGTTTCGGCGTTCAGATAGGAATATACAGATATTTCGGCCCAGATATAGGAGCCATCTTTACGAGGTTGCCTATAGATCTGTGAATGGTAAGTTCCTGTTTTTTCCTTTGCCGTTTGCGCATCAGCAATGATCTTCCGGATATCAATTAACAGTTTGTCGCTGTTTACATCTCCGAGGAGCTTATCGAGCGGCAGCGAGAGGATCTCTTCCGGCTTATAACCCAGCATTTTGTAAACAGAAGGACTGATGTACGTCGCTTTCATCAGTTCCGGGTCCAGGATCAGGATCACATCCTTCATGTTCTCTGTTAATGCACAATAGAGTTCGGCGCTCTTCCGGATTGTTATTTCGGCTTGTTTACGTTTGGTTATATCCTGAATATAGCTGACGTAGTAGCCTTGCATGAAACGGGAACTGTGAACTTTCCCGGAGGAGACAGCAGCCCAGACTGTTGAACCGTTTTTATGTGTGCACCGGATCTCAAAATTATTTTGTTTGATAGTTCCAGTGACCATTTGTGTCAAAGAAGTCAACTGTTCTTTATTGTCACGGACCATGGCCACGTCCTGGAAATGCATGGTAAGGAGTTCCTCTCTCGGATAGCCCCAAAAGTTGCACAGAGCGTTATTAACATTAAGGAAGCGGCCATTGTCATCCACCATACAAACGCCCACTGAGGCATTTTCGAAAGCAGTCCGGAATAGATCTTCGCTTTCGCTCAGTGCTGCTTCTGCAAGTTTACGGTCGGTAATATCGACAAATGAAACCAATACACTATCAAGGGTGTCGATGCTTTCGGGCCGCACCGAAAGTTTCAGGATAAGGTTCCGAAGTTCCCATTTGAATGTGGAAACCGGGATTTCGCATTCGAAGTATGAGTGCCCTTCAGCAAGGGCAATCAATTCTTCTTTGAATACAGGCCATGACTCATCGAGGAAGTATGTGGACATGTCCTGAAAGATCTCCTCCTTATTCTTTGCCTGGAAGAACCGGATACTTTCGTTGTTGACATCTGTAATCCGGATCATTGAGGCACAAAGTACCACTTCCTCCGGATGTTCATCGAAATGCCTGTGAAAGTTGGTTATTCCTGCTGATCTGAGCTTAT
Source organism: uncultured Lentimicrobiaceae bacterium (assembly GCA_964544545.1). Taxonomy (GTDB): domain Bacteria; phylum Bacteroidota; class Bacteroidia; order Bacteroidales; family UBA4417; genus UBA4417. The sequence goes on from CAZJCG010000007.1 coordinate 27,820, forward strand.
CGAAATGAAGTTTTACCTGAGAAAAGTCTTCTTCAAAGATTGGGATAGCTGAATTCTCAAACAGTGATCTGTACCGGGCTTCACTGATGCACAGGCCTTTCTCTGCCTCTCTTTTTTCGGCAATAAGCCGTTTTTTCTCAATTGCAGTTTCAATAGCTTTGGCAAGCCTGGTAAGATTATGTTTAAGGATATAGTCGTCAACACCTGCCTTTATACAGGCAATAGCCGTTTCTTCATTCACAGAGCCGGTGACAAGGATAAAAGGGACCAGAGGATCCAATTCCTGCGAAATCTGAAAGGCTTCCTCCCCGTCAATAGTGGGAAGGGAGTAATCGGAAAGGATAATGTCCGGTTTGAAAGCGGGAATTGCTTCAATCAGTTCTTCACGGGTTTGAACGAGTCTGCTGTCAAAGTCAATTCCGCTTTTACGTATTACCTGTAAGATCAGTTCAGCATCAGCAAGATTGTCTTCAATGAGTATCAGGCGTAAACTTTCTGCCATAATTTGTAGTTGTACGAGTGCTCAGGCTAAGTATTAATGGCTTATTTGCCGTAAAGTTATAAAGTTAGTGGCCGAAAATCATTCTTTTTTTTAGCAGAATACGATGCGATGACAAAAGTCGCTTTCAGGGCGTGTTTTTCAAACTTTGATAATGATCTTTCTTTTGTAAAGAAAGAATGCAACCAGCGACCAAATTGCAAGATAAAGGACTGCCCAGATCAATGAGGCATTGAGCGCAGATACCCCGGTTCCGGTAAGAGTCCTGAAAAACCAGGTGTTAAGGGTAAGCCCTTCCGGTCCGAAAAAGGGAAGGAGCCAAATGATCATGATCAGCAGTTCTGATCCGACATATAAAGCCAGCGGATTCATTCCGAAAGCCAGAAGGAGTCTTACTTTTTTCTCTTTTCCGGGTTGGTCGAGCAGATAATGCATGAGTCCTAAGGTCATGGAGGCAAGACCTGCAGTATAAAGAACGTAGGAACTTGTCCACATTTTTTTGATCATCGGGAAAATTGAGCTCCAGGCGAGACCTGCGGCAGTCAGAATGAATCCCGTCACAAAGAGAATGATTGTTTTTTGGTTTTTGTCGTTTTTCTCTGCGAACAACCGCGCTGCTCCGATACCCAGTAAACCTGTCACAACTGCCGGGAAGGTGCTGATAATTCCTTCCGGGTCCATGAGCGGCATCGCCGACCAGGTATGTTTGCCAAGCACCAGTTGGTCGAGCCATGCCACCCAGTTGGTTTCATACGCCAGCGTTGGTTCAGACGAGAGGGGAGAGGGAATAAAACAGAGGAGAATCCAGTAGCCGATCAGGATGGCACTTCCAATAATCATCGATACTTTTTTCGATCCGTAAAGAAGCAGCATTCCGCAGAACAGGTTTACCAGGGCAATGCGCTGAAGTACGCCCGGAATCCTGAGTTCCGGAAGGTTATTGAACGGAAATGCGTTGAGGATGAGTCCGATGAGGAAGATAATGCCGGAGCGTTTAATCAGGTGTGTAAACAGTTGCTTCCGGCTGGCTCCTTTCCTGATCCTGGCTTGTGTTGATAGGAACAAAGAAAAGCCGGTTATGAACAGGAAGAACGGGAACACCAGATCTGTCGGGGTGCAACCAATCCATTCTGCATGCTGCAAGGGCGGGTAAGCGGCTGACCAGTCGGCGGGATTGTTGACAATGATCATACCCATGATGGTCAGTCCCCTTAGGGCATCAAGGGAAACAAGACGGTTGTCGGAGGCCATAAAACAGAAATTGTATGGCGAATATATTATTTAATGCAATGCGCTTTAAAAAACTGATACAACAGAATGAAATACCCATCAGGAATTTCAATTTTCTCTGTCTAAATACATAAGGAAGATTACAGAAAATCAGCGAATTAAGATCACGGTACCGGTTTTTTTCACCAGTCCTGCTCCTGCTTCCCCTGATGTCCGGTACTGAACCACAAAAAGGTATCCGCCGGAAGCGCATGGTTTTCCCTTAAATGTTCCATCCCAGCCCTGTGAAGGGTTGGTACTTCTGAATACCATTTGCCCCCATGAGTTGAAAATTGATAGTTCATAAGGTTCGAGGGTCGTACGCTGAGTCACCGGTCTGAAGATATCATTAACCCCGTCATAATCCGGTTTAAAGGCATTTGGGAACCAGCAATCCGGAAAATAGTCGTAGGATTGTGCTGTGGTATCGTAACAACCTTCATTGCTTACTGCGATCAATCTCACCAGGTAATTGCCCTCCGTGTTGTATGAAGTGACCGGTTCTGCGAGTTCAGAAACTTCACCGTTCCCGAAATCCCAGGCATAGGATGTTGCACCCGTGGTATTATTCCTGAAATGCACGGTTCCGTCAGTCATTCCCTCACCGGTAACAAAATCGAATGCGCAAACAGGCGCAGGCAGCACATTGATTTCTTCGGTCATGGTGTCGCTGCAACCGAAGTGGTCAGTTATCCGGTAATGAATCGTATGTAAGGAAGGATCTCCGAAGAACATAGTCACGGGATTGCCTTGGTAATGAATATCTCCCGAAGGGGAAACGGCCTTCCATTGGTAAGTATTCAACGTTGTGTCGGCCGGAATGCTGTTATCTGAAAACAGAATGCCGGAGTTTTGACAGAGGAGCGGATAGCTGAAAGCTGCCTGTGGATTCCGGTGGATAACTACTTTTTGGTCCAGCGTGTCGGAACACCCGTACCGGTTGGCGATGATCAGGCGGACAAGGAATTCGCCCGTAGAAGTAAAGATGGCTTCAGGATGCTGTTTGTCAGTATTGGAAGCCTGTACCGAAGCGGAACCGAGATCCCAGTGCCATGAGTTTATCTCATTTCCTGTGGAGTTGTCAAGTAACTGGATAGAGTCGGAAATACAATTCCTGTAAACGGAAAATGCTGCTTCTGGTTGCGGAGCAATGGGCATCATACGGTTTGCTGATGAGATGCAGCCCATTCCGGTAACTACGGTTAAAATTACCGGATATGTTCCGGTTTCAGAGAATGAGTGACTTGTTATTGAATCATTTCCGGTTTGTGTTTGCCCGTCGCCCCATTCCCAGGTTCTTTTCAGGATTGATCCTTCATCCACGAATGAGTTGTCGTTGAATAAAAGCGGAATGCCGGGACAGAAAGTTGATGCGCCGGATACAAGAAAGTCAGCTTTTGCCAACGGGTGGATGGAAACGGGCAGTAATGAATTACGGGTGCCACAATAAGCGGACACAGAGTGGACCAGCAAAGTGTCAACTCCCGGGTTATCCCATCGCAAAATGACAGGATTTGAATCAGAGTAACCGATTATCTTACCTTTACCTGAACTCCATTCGACAGAGGTATAGGTCCCCGGCAGCCGGAATTCTGTATCCGTTTGTTCGCAAATCACGGTAGGACCTAAAACAGGCGGTGGCTGTCCGTCGTTCAGGTATACGTAAAGCAGTGCAGGGAAGCCATCTCCGCATTGAACATTCCTTCCGTTTATGGATATCGTATAAATCCCCTGCTGGTGTGAAGTAAAGTCCATTGTCCACGTCGTATCAGGGGCATTCCTGATCTCTTCGGCATTGGTTCCGGGACCGGTGATATGCCATATATATTCTGTGGCAAAAGGAATGGTGTTAGCCCTGAAAGTTACCACCTGACCACCACAAACAGATTGAGGGCCGGTAATATCAGCGGATGATGGTCCGAGTTTGAGGGTTAAAGGAATCATAAGCGTGTCTCCGCTGGAATAATACCACCAGGAATTGATAGTATTATCATTGCCAAGATCATTGACCATAGGCCAGTCGTGGCATCCTGAATTATTCCCTGAACCTGAATAGAGGCAGCCCTGCAGGGTGTTTGCAGTTGGCTGGTATTGAGATGGTAAGCGTGTATCGTCCCAGAAAATACGTAATTTTGAGTGTCCCGGAGGCTGCATCGGGCGTTGTATGTCGACTTTGAACCCTATTGGGTTGTCTTCCACATCAAAGAGAGGCAGATTGGTTAAACCGTTCAGAAACCGGATACGCGTCTCGACGACCGTTCCGTTTGACAGCGGTATATTCCGGGCATCTTTCCCGTTCCAGGGCGGCAGAAGTATATTTTCACCCGCCTCAACATTATAACCCAGTTGCACATCCTCAATTCCTGTTGTTCCCGGATTAAAGGGAGGGATGTCCAGCAGGATCTCGATATTCCCACTCTTGCTGACGGTTGCTGAAAAGGTGATGGCAGTGTCGCAATCATGGGGCAACATCTGAAATCCAAGCAACTCACCGATGGTTCCGGTCGGGAATTCCTGCTCATCAGGGTCATTCAGGAATATTTTATACTGGGGTATCACGGTAGCGTTCCCTGATGTTGAACTGCGACGGTCACTCCAGGAACCAGTCGTGGCACAGCCATACTCATTGCTGTAAATGGTCCAGATCCCGCCTGCAAGGCTGTTGCAGTCGAAGCGGGTTACAATGCTATCGTTAGAGTAGATGTAGAACCAGGCAAATGATGACGCAAAGGCTGAATTAACTGATGACGAACTCAATTGCCAGGACTTGCTCCAGAGTCTTCCCGTGACAGGTGTATTCCCGTTAGCGACGGTTACGTCGAAGTACTTGAAAACCCGGGCCTCTGTTTCGCCGAGATCAGGGATCTCAAATTCAAGGACATAGTCGCCGTTCTTGCCTGGCGACAACACCAGTGGGTGGTAACCATCCGCATTTGTCCCGCCAATCATTGGGCCGGCATAGGCCTGTTGCCGCGTTTCAATGTAACCGTCGGTTCCTGACAAAGCCGGTATCGCCTGTAACGAAAACCCCGGAACCACGATACCCGAAGGATCTTTCACCTGGAATTTAACATCCGGATAGACCGAAGTTTCATCAACATAATCCGTTATGTTCCCGAATCCGATGTATATCTTTTCGGATGTATAATCCCTGATGCGTATGTTGAGCCTGAATACTTCGTCGCAACCTACGAGGGCAAACGGGATCCTGCTTTCCGAACTGTTCTGTGTCAGGGCAAGACGGCAAAAAGATAAGGATGGCGCACCAGGCGGTTCCAGTTGCCTTGTGCCTTCCGCATGTGTGGTCCCAATTCCAAGGATGATGCTCAGCCCAAGAAGAAATATTCCCGGAATGACCTTTCGCAGAAAAGCAGTGCAGGCTGTATAGTTGAAGTCTCTTTTCATTCCCGACGTAAATGGGAAATTATAAAGATACTCTTTTTATAACGAAATACGAAATTCTGAACGAGTCGGATCCGGTTCGGCCTAAGCGACTAATCCTTACAAATCATTACATTTGTCGTTCACTTAGCTGTTGATGTCGATTTTTAATAAACTGAAACAAAACCGGAAAAACAGTCCGGATCATGAGATGTCCTTCTGGGATCATCTGGGAGAATTGCGCCGGCGGCTGATCCGGATCGTTGTCTCGGTTCTGGTGATGGCAATCCTGGCTTTTATCAACAGGGATTTTGTCTTCGACAAGGTAATCCTTGCGCCCAAGGATGGTGACTTCATTACCTACCGCTGGCTTTGCAGGCTTGGGGAATGGCTGCATGTGGATTCACTCTGCATGACGGAGACCCATATCAAACTGATCAATTATAACCTTTCGGGGCAGTTCATGACCCACATGACCATTTCGCTGGTGGCTGGACTTATCCTGGCCATGCCTTATGTATTCTGGCAACTATGGCTGTTCGTTAAACCGGCACTGTATGAAAAGGAGCGGAAATACGCCCGGTCGGCGGTTTTTATCATGTCAGGCCTGTTCGTCGTTGGGGTCTTGTTTTCCTATTATTTCATGGTTCCCTGGACCCTGAACTTCCTGGGGACATACCAGGTAAGCAGTCTGGTTGATAACCAGATCGCACTCAGTTCGTATATTTCCACCGTGATCTCGGTGATCCTTTCGGTGGGAGCGGTGTTTGAACTCCCGGTCGTCATTTTTGTGCTGGCCAAGATCGGCCTGATCACCCCGGGTTTTCTCAAGCGGAACCGAAAATATGCTTTCATCGTGGTGCTGATCGTAGCGGCAATTATTACTCCGCCGGATGTTTTCAGTCAGATCATCGTAACCATTCCCCTCTGGGCACTTTATGAAGCCAGCATTATTGTTGCTAACAGGGTTAGCCCGAAGGAGACAGAATAGAACATTACTCGTTCACTGTTTATCCAAGTTGCAGGTGGTATCTTTTTGGGGGTGAAATGATTTTCTTTTTTCCTGGAGTGTAACCTGAAAAACAGGTTTGCGTCAGATTGACAAATTTCTTAGAAAAACTACCATGGAAAAGTCAAATCGTTTGTACCGTTCATCAACCAGTCGGATTTTCGGTGGTGTTGCCGGTGGGATTGCCGAATATTTTGATGTTGACCCGATCATTATCCGGATGTTGTTTGTGATCATAGCCTTTGCCGGTGGCGGAGGAGTATTGGTCTATGTTATTCTGTGGATTGCCATTCCTCAGCGGCCGATCCTGCCGCCCGACTATTCAGGGTTTGGAGATCCCTCTTCACCACCGCCTCCTCCGGGAAGTTTCACTACTGCTTCAGAGCCCTCGCAGCCGTACAACGCCGAACCTATTCCGCCTGCCGGCCTGAAACCGGAAAGAAGTAACCGGGGTGGCCTGATCGGTGGACTGATCCTCATAACGCTGGGTTCCATCTTCCTTGCCGATCGTTTTATTCCCCATGTTGATTTTGGAGATCTCTGGCCTCTAATTCTTGTAGTTATCGGTGCTGTTCTGATCGTTACCAACTTCTCGGAACAGGACAAGGGAAAAGCAAAAAAAGACAACTAACCAAACGTTATCCATCCATTATAACCTAATACCTGCAAGCAATGAGCTATCGCAAAATATTCTGGGGCGTCCTTCTGGTTTTGATAGGCGTTCTGTTCATCCTGAAAAACACCGGCGTCCTGTTCTTCAACTGGCATACGGTATGGAACCTGTGGCCTGTGTTGCTCATCCTCTGGGGTATCTCAGTGATCCCTATCAAGGACTGGATTAAAGCTGTCCTGTCGCTGGCAACAGTCATAATTACTTTCTTCATCGTACAGCAGTACGGCGACAATGAACCATGGAAGTGGCATTTCAGGTACAACGACAAGCATGATGATACAGAGTACAATGAGTCGTTCACACAGAACCTGGCAGAAGAGATGGATTCGGTTGTTAAATATGCAAAACTTGACCTGAACATCGGAGTGGGTAATTTCAGCATCCGGGATACAAGTTCCAAGCTTATTGAAATGGACCGTACCGGATCGGAAGGGAAATATTCCATGACATCCGTCGATAGTGACAGTACGCGGAACATCAAGCTGGTACTCGACAAGGCTGAATTTCAGGGAGAAGTAAAGAATACCGTGAAAATGAAACTGAACGTCCGTCCGATCTGGGATATGGATCTGAATGTCGGAGCAGCGGAGGTCGATTTTGATCTGACTCCCTATAAGACCCGGAAAATTAACATTCAGGGCGGAGCCTCCAATATTGAAGTCAAACTCGGATCGATTTACCCCGAGTCGGATGTGAATATTTCAGCAGGGGCAGCCTCTATCACCCTAAAGGTACCTTCGGATGCCGGTTGTGAAATCACAACGAATACGTTCCTGGCCAGTAAGAATTTCAAAGGATTCAAAAAGATCGATAACCATCATTATCAGACGGAAGGCTTTAGCACTGCAGCTAAAAAGATCCGGATCTCGACTGAAGCCGGGATGGCCAGCATTGATGTCGAGAGGTATTAAGTAAAGACTTTCTCAGGGAGATGCCGGATACGGGCACTCCTTCCCCAGAAAGTTTCCCAGAACTGAACATAATGGTCCCGGGGCATCCGCATGAACCCAATGCGATGCCCCGGGAATTGTTTGTATAACGGAATCAGGGAAACAGGATCGAATCAGTGGGATATCCTCATCAACGATATAATCGGAATTTCCACCCCTGACGAAAAGCGTTGGGCCGGAATACCGGGCATTGCTGTGAATACCATCGAACAACTGGTCTAGATTATTATTGATCGCTTCGAGGTTCAGTCTCCAACTCAGTTTACCAGGTGTTTTGTAATAGAGGTTTTTCAGGATGAACATCCGGATCCGTGTATCCGGCACCTTTTTCTCCAATACCTTTTCAACTTCTGTTCGCGTACCCAGCTCATCCAGCTCCAGCGACATCATTTGTGTGATAACCTGTGTATGGATATTTCTTTCGGGATACTTTCTCGGACTGATGTCGATAATCACCATTTTCTGCACCTTCCCGGGATGCTCCAGGGCAAAGGTCATGGCTGTTTTTCCGCCCATCGAATGTCCGATCAGTACCGGGTTAACTATTGAAAGATCTTCCATGAATTCCGACAGATCGTCGGACATGGCCGGGTAAGAATGAACCGGGGCATGTGGCGACTGTCCGTGATTCCTCATATCAGGAAGAAAAACGGTATACCTTTCTGCTATCCTCCGCGCAATTGTCAGCCAGTTATCGCTTTGACCGAAAAGTCCGTGCAGGATGATAAGCGGAGGACCGCTTCCGATGCTCCGGTAGAAAAGTTTCATTTCAGTTCGTAAGTTATCACGCGATTATCAGAGAATGTCGGGACCAGGATCCATCTTCTGTCCGGCAGATATTCGATATCTGCGGCATTCATTTTTGCTTCCGAAGTGTTCAGCAACAGTTGTTTGTCCTGGTTCTTCCTGATCCTGAAAACAGAACCGCTCCAGTCGCTGTAGAGGAATTCATCCTGACCCGCAGCTTCCAGCCCGTCGATAGGTCCGGTGCCGGATGCAAACACAGAACATGTTGCTTTACCTGTATCAGCCACCAGGATGCTGTTCCCGGTCCCGATGTATAGTTGACCATTCCGGTAACAAATCCCGTTCGAGCCTTCCAGATCACCTCCCTGTAACCAGAGTTCTGGTTTTCCGTTGCGGAGTTTGTAAATCCTGCCGGCTTTGGAATCGGAAACATAGACGCATCCGTTGTCATCAACATCGAGATCATTGAGAAAAACAGCGCCATCTACTGAATACCGGTTCACGACCGCCGCTGTGGCAATGTCTATTTCCACGATTTTATCGATATCGGAAACAAAAAGATGATCGTGGTAAATGCCCATTCCTTTGGGCGCATCGAGGCCATCAACCCAGTGAAGGTTCATGATTTTTCCTTCGGAGGAGATCCTGGAAATAAACCCGGAATTATCGTGTTGCGACGGATTGCCGCTGATATTGGCTACATAAAACCACTTACCACCGGGATCTGCTTTAACAGATTCCGGAATTTGAAACTCCGCCGGAGTTTCCCATTTTTTTTGCAGATCGTTGGAAATGTCAACATTCTGTGCCCTCTGGCACTGGGAGAACAACAGAATAAAAGCAAACGGGAGCAGATTTTTCATGATTCAGCTGTTATTTGTCAAATATTACAGACAAATCAAGATCCCGGAAAGTTCAATCCATCTTTTTCTCCGAAACAGTTTCTCCGTTGCTGAAAACCACTTCACGGGTCAGTTTGCCTGATTCGTCCCAAAACAACCAGGTTCTCTCTTCAAATCCTTCTTTAAACTCTCCTTCTTTCATTTTAACACCGTTGTCGTACCAGAAGGTCCATTTCCCGGTTTCACGGCAGTCGTTGTATATGCCTTCATTTTCCTTTTGCCCGTTCTGGTACCAGTGAGTTGAAGGACCGTTCATCATGCCTCCGGCATAGACCTTTTCATGTTCCAGCTGTCCGTTTTCGTACCATTGGCGGTAAGGTCCGTTGAATTCACCTCGTGAAAATGTGATCTCCATGAATTTCCTGCCGTTGCCAAACCAGGTGGTTTCTATTCCTTCAAGTTTGCCATTCAGGTAGTTGGATTCAACCTGTTTCTGACCCGGGCGTAACCATCGTATTGCTTTTCCCGTGAACGGTTTTGTTTCGCCTGCAACATACATCAGTCCGTTCTTTTCGGTTAGCAGGGAGGCGTCCGCTTCCTGAGCCATGAGGGAAATTCCGGTGACCACCAGGAGGATTGAAAGAAGCACTGCTTTCATTTCGGCTACTTTAACTGTTGCAGATACAGATGTATGGCCTTTTCAAGTCCAAGATACAGGGCATCGCTTACCAGGGCATGTCCGATGGATACTTCCATCAACCCCGGGATCGATCTGGCGAAATACCACAGGTTGTTGAGGTCAAGGTCATGACCTGCATTGATCCCCAGTCCGGCATCCAGGGCCGCTTGTGCGGCTTCCACATAAGGCCGGATGGCTGTTGCACGGTTATTTTGATAATTACTGGCGTAAGATTCGGTATACAATTCAATACGATCAGTGCCTGTATCGGCCGCATTCCGTATCATTACGGGATCAGGGTCAACGAAGATGGAAGTCCTGATGCCGTTCTCCCGGAAAAGGGCGATGGTTTCCGTCAGAAAATCCTTATGCTTCAGCGTATCCCATCCGGCATTGGAAGTAAGCACATCGTGCGCATCGGGAACCAGAGTTACCTGCTGGGGTTTCACTTCTACCACCATATCGATAAACTGGGGGATTGGGTTGCCTTCGATGTTGAATTCCGTACGGATCAAAGGGCGGATCTCATAAACGTCCGAATAACGAATATGCCGTTCATCCGGACGCGGATGAACAGTGATGCCCTGTGCACCAAAGTATTCACAATCGACTGCTGCTTTCAGAACATCCGGCAGATTCCCACCCCGTGCATTACGGATTGTGGCTATTTTGTTGATATTTACACTTAACTTTGTCATGGGTTCAATAATTGGTGCAAAACTACAAAACGGAATGATAGATTTTGTCCTTTCTGCCTGTTACTATTCAATTCCCCGATCCATTAACTATTGAAACGATTTTCAGGAAAGCCATGATCGCTAAAGATTTACTTACATCCGAAATACTGCCTCTGTCACTTTCCGATACAGGACTGACTGCATTGCACCTGTTTGATGAATTCAAGGTCTCGCATCTTCCGGTTGTAGAAAATAGCGAGTATCTCGGACTGATTTCGGAAGAGGAAATTTATTCAGCCAACAATTTTGAAGAAACATTGGCGAACCATGGGCTGGGACTTAATAAAATCTCCATTCTGCACCACCAGCATGCTTATGCGGTGATCAGGCTGTTTGCCGAATATAAACTCAGCCTGTTGCCGGTTGTGGATGAGAAGAATTTCTTCCTGGGCGTTATTACTATGGCCGGACTGGTTGATAACCTGTCAACCATAACCGCAGTTGATAATCCCGGAGGAATCATTGTACTGGAATTGAATGCAAATGATTTTTCTCTTTCGGAAATTGCCCAGATCATTGAATCGAACGATGCCAGGTTGCTCAGCCTGTATATGAAGTCAGTGCCGGATTCACTGAGAATTGAACTGACCTTGAAGTTGAATGTCATGAATATCCAGCCAATCATCCAGACTTTCCTCAGGTATAATTATATGGTCAAGGCTTCCTTCTTTGAATCCGATTATGCAGACGACCTCCGGGACCGGTATAACATGCTGATGAACTATCTCAACATCTGATCCCTGCCAATGAGGCTTCCTCTGACTTCCACGCCCTTTTTCCGGATCACACTCTGCCTCGAATTGCTGTTTCTGGTCTTGTACATGCAGGCCGGAGCGCAGCAAAGCCGGGAGCAGCAGGATATTGTTATCGGGAAAATATGCCTGGAAGGCAATTCAATAACCCGTCCCGATATCCTTTACAGAGAGTTGCTATTCAAGGAAGGAGATACGATTCCAGGTGATCATAAGGAGGCAATACTGGAGGGCTCGCGGCAGAACTTACTGAATACCTCTCTTTTCAATTTCGTTACGCTGGATGAAATCGTCCGGCCCGATCATCTGACCGATATCCGGATACGGGTGGTAGAGCGCTGGTATATATGGCCGACGCCGATTTTCAAATTGACAGACCGGAATTTCAATGCCTGGTGGGCTTCCCGTGATTTCACAAGGGTCAACTATGGATTCAGGGTGAAGTGGGGTAATTTCAGGGGACGCATGGAGAACCTGGATTTCATTGTCAGGTTAGGGAAAAACCATCAATACGGAATACTTTACTCTATTCCATACATTGACCATAAAAAGAAGCTGGGAGTCGGATTCGAGGCTGGGATTGAAAAGAACCGGGAAGTAGGATTTGACACCTATCACGATAAGCTGTTGTTCCTGTTCAATCACAGCTTCCTGCTCCGGCAGAAATACGGAGGAGTTCTTCTGAGCTACAGGGGCGGGATTCATGTCACCCATGCGTTGCAACTCCGGTATCAGGAAGTATCCGTTGAGGATACCCTGTTAAGAGCCAATCCTGATTATTTCTTTCGCGGGAAATCCTCAGCAGGATATTTCAGCATCTATTACAAAATGAAGGCAGATTTCAGAGATGCCAACTATTATCCGCTTTCCGGCTGGTATATTGACTTCGAAGCAAGTAAGACAGGGTTGGGTTTTCCCTTTGAAGAGCCTGTCCGTGGGCTCTGGATACGATCCACTTCCCGTCTCTATGTCCCGATAGCGCAGCGATGGTACTTCGGCGGGAGCATCATCGGGAAGGCGACGCTGCAATCACCCCATGCCTATTTTCTGAAGCAGGGATTGGGTTACGAACGCGACTTTGTGCGAGGCTACGAGTACTATGTTGTTGACGGCAACCACTACCTGCTTACCCGCAACTCGTTGAAATTCGCCCTGTTGCCTGAACGAAATGCAACGCTGCCGTTCATCCCGACACCGAAATTCAGCCGTATTCATTTTGCCTCATACCTGACGCTGAATGCTGATGCCGGCTTTGTTTGGGCAGAGGATCACGTGCAGGATCCTGCCTTTAATGAACTGACCGGTACACTGCTGGCAGGTGGCGGACTCGGACTGGACCTGGTGACTTATTACGACAAGGTGCTGCGGATAGAGTATTCGATAAATAAATCGGGTGAAAGTGGTATCTTTATCCACTTTATTGCGGGCATTTAATTCAAAATCCTAGTGGCCTTGACCATTGCTATTTACGGTAAGTCCTTCAATCCTGAACACCTCGAATATTTCCGCCTGTTGATTGGAAAACTGGAAGATTCAGGATGCAAACTCCTCATTTGGGAGCCTTTCATGAGGTTTGTCCAGGATAAGATAGTCTTTCAGCGGGAGGTTTCCACATTCAATCTGCAGGACTCCCTGGCAGGTAAGGCGCAATTCCTGTTCTCGGTAGGAGGGGACGGAACGATGCTGGATTCAATCCAGGCGGTGCGGGATTCAGGAATTCCCATTGCAGGGATCAATCTAGGCCGTATGGGATTTTTATCAAGCATACCGCGGAATGAGATATTGCCCGCCATAACGGAGATACTGGAAGGCCGTTACCGGATCGGAAAGCGCACGCTTATTTCCGTCGAATCACCAGCAAGCCTGTTCGGCGAAAGGAACTTTGCCCTGAACGAGCTCTCCATCAACAAAAAGGATACTTCTTCGATGGTGATCGTACAGGTTTGGGTTGATGATCAGTTGCTTAACTCATACTGGGCCGATGGATTGCTGGTGGCTACGCCGACCGGATCAACTGCCTATTCGCTCAGTTGCAACGGACCTATACTGACACCCGATTCGCATAACTTCGTTATCACTCCGATCGCACCCCATAACCTGACAGTCCGGCCGGTAGTCATTCCTGATCAGGCTGTAATCAGGATCAGGGTGGATGGCAGGGAGAGGGAGGCGCTTGTACGCCTTGATTCACGCGTCAGTTCATTGACTCAGGATATGGAACTCATCATTCGGAAGGCAGATTTTGAGGTAAACCTGATCCACCGGGTCAACGAGAACTTTTTCTCTACAATCCGTGCAAAGTTGAACTGGGGCATGGATATCCGGAACTGAGCCCGGTAAGCCCGGCGGAAAGTGCCTGCTATGACCTTTTGCTGCAATAAATCCGGCGACATTCAGTTACTAATAACGGGCTGTGCTGTTGGTAGTGCAGAATAGATAAAAATAGTACCTTTGCACGCCCGGAGAATATGCGAAAATTCTGTATTTTAATCTTGTTTCCTCTGCTTCTTACTCAGCCGCTCGCAGCGCAGCGGACGGGAGATCTCGGGTTATTCGGCGGTGTAAGCTATTACATAGGTGATCTGAATCCGGCAAAGCCGTTTGTAACTCCTAAGCCGGCGTTCGGACTGCTTTACAGGTACAATCTGAATCCTCGCCTTTCAATCCAAGCCCACTATTTGCATGGGAAAGTGGAGGGAAGCGATGCAAAGAGCAAAACCGATCTTACCCGAAACCTGAATTTCTATTCTCCCATTGATGAAGCCGGGTTACAATTTGAAGTCAACTTTTTTGAGTATTTCATCGGGAGTAAAATGCACTGGTGGACGCCTTACATCTTCGGCGGAGGTTCTGTTTTCTTCTTCAAGCCACAGGGAAATGTGAACGGATCGGATGTAGAGCTCAGGCCATTGGCGACTGAAGGACAGGGAAGTGCCGTGTATCCTGACCGTGATCCTTACCACCTGTATGCATTCAGCATGCCTTTTGGCATAGGGCTGAAATTCAGCGTGAGCAAGCTGATCGGGGTGGGGGCAGAGTGGGGAATGCGCAAGACAACAACTGATTACCTGGATGATGTGAGCAAGACGTACTATCTCGACCTTGTTGGCAAGAATCCTGCCCAGGTTTCTCCGGCTCAGTATGCATCTGATCCTACTCTTGGTCATAATTCAGGGATGCAACGCGGGAATTCAAAGAACAAGGATTGGTATTCGTTTGCCGGAATCAACGTGGTTGTAAAAATCAGGATGTTGAGTAAAGAACGATGCCTTGACCATCAGCGGGAGGGCTATTGAGGCATCCCGAATTGATCCGGCGCCTCTGAACGGATAGCGGGAAACCCTGGGAATCTGCCATTAAGAATAATTAACAAGGAGTTACGTGAGCTACATAGAACTATGCCCTATATTTGCCAATAATGGAAAAAGTGAACAATTGGCTTGAAAAAATTGACAATAGCAGGCTTCCTGGCCATATTGCCGTCATTATGGACGGTAATGGCAGATGGGCTCAGCAACGGGGTGAACTCAGGGTTTTCGGGCACCAGAATGGCGTCCAGTCGGTAAGGGAAATTTCGGAGGCAGCAGCTGAACTTGGTGTTCGTTTCCTCACGCTATATGCTTTTTCCACCGAAAACTGGAACCGGCCGCAGGATGAGATCAATGCCCTGATGCAACTGTTGGTGGTTACTATCAACAATGAGATCGGAACATTAAACAACAATAATATCAGGCTTCGGGCAATTGGTGATCTTGATTCGCTTGATGTCAAAGTGAGGCAGGAACTTCAGGAAGCAATGGACATGACGGCTCACAACTCCAGGATGGATCTTATCCTGGCGCTTAGTTACAGTGGCAGATGGGAGATCATCGAAGCGGTGAAGGCAATCGCCCGACAGGTGAAAAGCGGCAAGCTGACGGAGGATCAGATAGGCGAAAAAATGTTCTCATCCTACATGAATCTGCCCGATATCCCGGATCCTGAACTGTTGATCCGGACCAGCGGTGAATACAGGACCAGTAATTTTCTGATGTGGCAGACAGCCTATACGGAGCTCTATTTCACGCAGACCTTGTGGCCCGACTTCCGCAAAAACGATTTATATAAAGCTATTGTTGATTACCAGCAACGGGAAAGACGATTCGGCAAAACAAGCGAACAAATAACACAAGACCAGGAATGACACGTACTTTAAACATCTTTCTTTCCCTCCTGACCTTTTCATTATCGCTTTCTTTACCGGTTGCCGGACAAATATCGATTGGAGAAGAATTGCCGGATGTGGATTACGGGGCACCAAAGACCTATATCATCGGAGGCATTACGGTTACCGGGGTTCAGTACCTGGACAACTCTGTACTGGCGACGGTTTCGGGACTACGCGTTGGTGATAAAGTGGAGATCCCGGGTGAAAAGATCCACAATGCTATTCAGAAGCTCTGGGAGCAGGGCTTGTTTGATGATATAAAGGTCAGTCTGACCCGTATTCAGGACAACCAGGCGTTTCTGGATATCAGATTGTCGGAGCGGCCTCGCCTCTCCAAGTTCAGCTTTTCCGGCATCCGTAAAGGCGAAGCCGATGACCTGCGGGATAAGATCAAACTGGTTTCGGGTGATGTTGTGACCGATAATCTGCTGGTACGATCGAAGAATATCATCAAGAAGCATTATATAAGCAAGGGCTACTTTGATGCTGACGTGAATGTCCGCCAGATACCTGACACTTCCCGTGCAAACTTCATGATCCTGAAGTTCGATATCGACAAGAATGAAAGGGTCAGGATTGATAATATCAATATTACCGGTAACCATGACGTGCCGGTTTCGGCGCTGAAAAGTTCGATGAAGAAAACGAAGGAGCGCGGTGCCTATAAAATCATGTCTCTTGTTCAGGATGCATTCTTCGGCGCTTTTGAGTATGGCTTCACGGGGAAGGCCAGGGAGTATCCGGCGTATCTGAAAGAGACCCTGGATAATAATTTCAGGTTCCGTATTTTCAAGTCCTCCAAATTCATTGAAGAGGATTATGCTGAAGATAAACGCAACCTGATCAAGAAATTCAACGACAATGGTTATCGTGATGCCATCCTTCTGAAGGATAGCATTTACAAGGTCGGACCGGGCCGCATCAATATCGATCTGGATGTTGTTGAGGGCCATAAGTTCTTTTACCGGTCGGTATCCTTTGTCGGGAACACGAAATACACCTCCGACGAGCTGAATCTGCTGTTGGGGATCCGTAAAGGGGACGTCTTCCGGCAGGATCAGCTGGATGCCGCAATTTCTTACAATCCGAATGGGATCGACCTGATGAGCCTGTTTATGGATGATGGTTATCTGACCTGCCAGATCGAACCAGTGGAAATGAATGTGGAGAATGACTCCATTGATATCCAGATCAGGATCCGGGAAGGGCGTCAGATGACAATCAATCAGGTTATTGTTAAAGGGAATACACGTACCAACGACCATGTGATCATACGTGAGTTGTATTCCGTACCCGGAAGGCTTTTCAGCCGCTCGGATATCATCCGCAGTCAGACCTCGCTGGCACAGATGAAGTATTTCGACTCGGAAAAGATCAACATTCAGCCGCAGAATGTGAATCCCGATGACGGGACGGTTGATGTGCTCTACAGTGTGGAAGAGACCTCTTCGGACCAGCTGGAGTTGAGCGGCGGTTGGGGCTATGGCAGGCTGATCGGTACTCTCGGGGTGTCGTTCAACAATTTCTCTGCCCGTAACTTGTTCAAAAAGAATGCATGGATGCCGGTGCCTTCGGGCGACGGGCAAAAGCTCTCGATCCGCATGCAATCGTATGGTAAAGGATATCTTAGTTTCAGCACATCGTTCACCGAACCCTGGCTAGGTGGCAAGCGGCCACAGCAATTCAGCGTTTCGGCTTATGTTTCGGCATTCAATAACGGTTACTCTTCCTCTTCTTCAAGTTATTATTCGTATAACATCACAGGTCTCTCGTTCATTTTCTCACGCCGTCTGAACTGGCCGGATAACTATTTTACCCTGTCGAACAGCATCGGATACCAGCGATATAAGCTTAAGAATTATACCTCGCTGGGTTCAACGATCAGTGGTGACGGCAACTACCATAACCTTTCGTATACGATATCTCTCGGCAGATTTTCGACGGATGCTGCCATCTATGCCCGTTCAGGATCTGAAGTAAGTCTCTCGCTTGAACTGACGCCGCCCTATTCGCTGCTGGCTGCAGATAAATACAGTACGATGGCGGAAACTGACAAATACCGGTTGGTGGAATTCCATCAGTGGAAGTTTATGGGGACATTCTACAAGCAGATTGTAGGTGATCTGGTTTTAATGGCGCGTACCAAGATGGGCTTTTTGGGCAAGTACAACAACGATCTCGAAGTGACTCCTTTCAACAGGTATTTCATGGGTGGGGACGGCATGACTGGCTACTCTGCGATTGATGGAAGGCAGCTGGTTGGATTCAGAGGATATACCAACGAGAGCATGACCCCGAATTCGTATCTCTCATCACCCACGGGAGCAACCATTTACAACAAGAATACGCTCGAACTGCGGTACCCGCTTTCACTGAATCCCAACTCGACTATTTTCGGTTTGGTCTTCGTGGAAGCCGGCGATTCCTGGTTGAAATTCAAAGAGTTCAATCCCTTTGACCTGAAACGTTCGGCAGGTGTTGGTGTCAGGGTCTTCCTGCCCATGTTTGGTTTGCTGGGTCTTGACTGGGGGTATGGATTTGATGAGATACCGGGGGTTCCGAGCGCCAACAAGGGACAGTTCCACTTCTCGATCAATTCATCCATCGATTAATTCCGGGAGCCCGATGGCATCAGCGGCTCATTCGGGTTTAGTTTACTGGAAGGAATTGGCAAGATTTTTGACTGAAAACGCGGTTTCGTAATTATTTCTTAACCCTAAAATCCGGGAGGATTCCCAATGAAAAAAATCGTTCTGACCACCCTGTTCATTGCCCTGAGCGGTGTTTTTGCCCTGGCACAGAAATTCGCTTATGTCGATACGGATTATATCCTTGACAACATACCGGAGTATGCCGATGCACAAACGACCCTTGATGAATTGTCGGTGAACTGGCAGAAAGAAATTGAAGCCAGGTTTGCCGAGATTGATAAGATGTACAAAGCATTTCAAAACGAGGCAGTCCTCCTGCCGGAAGATATGAAGAAAAAGCGGGAGGATGAGATCATCAAGAAAGAGAAAGAAGCTAAAGATCTGCAGAAGAAGCGTTTCGGGAAAGACGGCGACTTATTCAAAAAACGGCAGGAGCTTGTGAAACCTATCCAGGATAAGATCTATACGGCAATCCAGGATATCGCGAACGATGATAATTACGCTGTTGTGTTTGACAAAGCCAATAATGCCACTCTTATCTTCTCAAATCCGAAGTACGATATCAGTGAACAGGTCCTTGACAAGATGGGATATACCTACAAGAAAGAGAACCTGCCCAAAGGCGGCCGTTCTGAAGAGTCAGGCGGTAAAAAATAAATCCTGGCGGTCGGAAGGTAGTTTTTCATTTGATACCAAATTGTTTACCTTTGCGCCTCCCCTTATAAATAAACCAATAGAATCATAATCATGATGAAGAACTTAGTAAAATTCATTGCTGTAGTCATTCTTATTACTGGAGCCTGCACAGTTCAGGCACAGAAAGGTACCAAATTCGGGCACATTGATTTCGGTAAATTGATCGAGCAGATGCCGGGTCAGGATACGGTGAAGACTGCTATGAACAGGTATACCCAGACTTTACAGGATCAATTCGCTTCGATGCAGACCGAACTCCAGACCAAGATAGATGAGTACACCCGTAACAAGGAAACCATGTCGGCCATTATCAAGCAGACCAAGGAAAAAGAGATCGCTGATCTGCAGTCACGAATGGAAGCTTTTCAACAGTCGGCCCAGCAGGATATTTCAGACCAGGAAACAAAGCTGACCACTCCTTTCATTGAAAAAGCAAAGAAAGCCATTCAGGATGTAGCCAAGGAGAACGGATTCACATACATTTTCAACAATGTGGAAGGTTTCCTCCTGTATAATGAAGGCGGTGAAGACATCATGCCCCTGGTAAAGAAGAAAATGGGGATCCAATAAGAATCTATTCAGTAAAAAAAAACTCCGGCATTCAACCGGAGTTTTTTTTTGAAAGAATGAATCAATCTCTTCGTCCGGTAAAGATTGAAATATAATACAACAGTGTTGCCAGGGAAGAGAGTGCTGCGATCACGTAAGTATAAGCGGCCCATTTCAGCGCATCTTTAGCATAATCGTGGGAATCGCTTGTGGTGATGCCACTGGTGGTAAGCCAGGCCAGAGCCCTCTGACTGGCATTGATCTCAACCGGCAGGGTGATAAAGCTGAACAGGGTGGTAAGTGCGAAAAGCACGATACCGGCCAGCAGGAGACCCGGAAAAGTGTTCACAAGCAATACGCCGGCAAGCAATACCCATTGAATCCAGTTACTGGCAAAGCTTACGACTGGCACCAGGGCGCTGCGCATCTGAAGAAAGCTGTATGCCTGCGCGTGCTGAACAGCATGGCCGCATTCATGAGCTGCCACGGCTGCTGCAGCGATGCTGCTGTTGTTGTAAACCTCCGGGCTCAGGTTAACCGTCCTGGTTTGCGGATTATAATGATCGGTGAGCTGACCCTCGACGGAGACCACCTGGACATCATAGATGCCGTTTTCGCGAAGCATTTTCTGTGCTATATCCCGACCAGTCAGGCCCAGGTTTACCGGGACCTGTGAGTATTTGCGGAATTTGACTTTGAGGGTCTGGCTTACCAGTAAGCTGAGGCCCATGAATACAATAAACAGGAGTATGTACATGTTCGTTTTCGTTTGTTGGCAAATACTCAAATTGTTTGCCATCTCCTGAAGGGTTGACAAAATGGCAGAGGAGCTGTTGCTCTGCTCATTCACAAGAAATGTATCTGATATTATATCTCGGCCACCGGGGTGATGGACGGATCATGCCAGCTGGCATAAGTTGTATAGCTTCTGGCAATCCGGTTTACCTGGCCTTCGAGGAGGGATTGATCGATTGTTTTGATTTTGCGGGCAGGTACACCGGCATAAACGGAGCCGGATTCAATCACGGTACCCTGCGATACAACAGCGCCGGCAGCTATGATAGAATTGCTTTCTACCACTACGCCATCCATCAGGATTGCTCCCATACCTACAAGCACGTTGTCGTGAATCGTACAGCCATGTACGATGGCTGCATGAGCGATTGATACATTGTTGCCAATACTGACGGGAGCTTTCTGGTAGGTGCAGTGGATGATCGCACCATCCTGAATATTTACATTGTTGCCAATATGGATGTAGTGTACATCTCCGCGGATTACCGCATTGAACCATACGCTGCAGTTATCGCCCATTTCAACATCCCCTACGATGGTTGCATTCTCGGCTATGTAGCAATTCCTGCCGATCTTGGGATGGATACCTTTTACGGAACGGATCAGTGGCATTGGTAACGAAAGTTAGGTTGATTCCTGAACTGAATGATTCGTGTACAGAAAAACTGTTCTCCGTACAGAATGTTCATCAGTCTTCCGGGATTACATAGATGGTCCCTTTTTCCTCTGATTTGGGGTAGTCGATGGAGAAATGCAGCCCGCGGCTCTCTTTTCGTTCTTTCGCCATCCGGATGATGAGATCGGCAACTTTGATCAGGTTCCTGACTTCGCAGATCTTTTCGATGAGGATGGACTTCTTGTACAGCATTTCAGTTTCCCGGTTGAGGATATCCAGGCGGTCGGAAGCCCGCTGGAGGCGGAGATTCGATCGGACAATCCCGACATAATTGGTCATGATACCCTGTAGTTCCTTGAGGGTCTGGGTGATAAGTACCATTTCCTCATTCATGACGGTACCTTCGGCGTTCCAGTCGGGGATGTCGTCACAGTATTCTATCTCATGAATCTTGTCCTTGGCATCCATGGCTGCCCGGTGTGAAAATACCAGCGATTCGAGCAGTGAGTTGGATGCTAACCTGTTGGCTCCGTGAAGTCCGGTAGAGGAGCATTCTCCGGCAGCATAAAGGTTAACAATTGAGCTTTGGCCCCATTCGTCCACTTTGATGCCGCCGCAGGTGTAATGGGCAGCAGGAACAACGGGGATCATATCGCGGCAGATATCGATGCCTATGCTCAGGCATTTGGCATAAACACCCGGGAAGTGGCTCATCAGATCCTCTTTCGGGATATGGCGGGCATCCAGGTAAAGATGATCTTCTCCACTGATCTTCAGTTCGTTGTCGATCGCCCGGGCAACAATATCACGCGGAGCAAGCGAAAGCCTGCTGTCGTATTTATGCATGAACTCATTGCCATGAATATCTTTCAGGATAGCACCAAATCCCCTGAGCGCTTCCGTGATCAGGAATGAAGGCTTCTCGGCAGGGTAGTAAAGGGAAGTGGGATGGAACTGGATGAATTCCATTTTTTCGATGATCCCTTTGGCGCGATGCACCATTGCAATGCCGTCGCCCGTGGCAATGGGAGGATTGGTAGTGGTGGCGTAAACGTTACCGGCGCCACCGGTTGCCATGAGCGTGGTTTTGGCCAGGATAGTGTCGATCTGTTTGCTCTTGTTGTTGAGCACATAAGCCCCGTAGCAGGTTATGTTGGGAGTGCGCCTGTTTACTTCTATTCCCAAATGGTGCTGGGTGATAAGTTCAACGGTGAAATGGTTCTCCAGGATCTCAATGTTTTGGTTCTCATGTACCCTGGTCAGCAATATCCGTTCTATTTCCAGTCCGGTCTGGTCTTTATGATGGAGTACCCTGAATTCTGAGTGGCCGCCTTCCTTGGCCAGGTCGTATTTCCCACTCTCATTCCGGTCGAATTCCACCCCATACTCAACCAGTTCTTTAATCCTGTCGGGTGCTTCAGTGATCGTCATCCGGACGATTTTCTCATCATTCAGGTCATCGCCTGCAATGAGCGTATCGCGGATATGTTTTTCGTAGGAGTCAGGAGTATAAGTAACTGCTGCAATCCCTCCCTGAGCGTATTTTGTGGCGGATTCTTCCGCTTTTCCTTTGGTAACTATGCAAACCTTCCCGTATGTGGCTGCTTT
The DNA here is from genome assembly GCA_964544545.1 of uncultured Lentimicrobiaceae bacterium. Taxonomy (GTDB): domain Bacteria; phylum Bacteroidota; class Bacteroidia; order Bacteroidales; family UBA4417; genus UBA4417. The sequence continues at coordinate 50,480 of CAZJCG010000007.1, forward strand.
AAGCGCAAAACTTAGTCCTGCTATCCCGCTTCCGATCACCAGGAAGTCATACTGCTTTCTCATGGAATAACCTATTAACAGCACAAAGGTAAGAATAATGATGCTGGATGCCTGAATTCTTAGAGGGGTTCTTTATGAGTAATGCTCCAGAAGTCCTTTCATCGGCGCGAATGACCCTGATAAAATCTCAACTTTCCTTTTAGCAGTGAGAAGAAAAGTAATAATCCTATTGTTCAGGAATTCAAAACCGGAGGCCCGGGAGTGGATTACTGCAGAATCCTCATTCCGATGTTAACCGGTTTTTCAGCCAGCTAGTCGTTGATCCGGTATGAGATTTTTCCGGCAATTGAGTGGAGGAGGTACACATCCTTTTCACCCAGGAGGGCCATCCGTTCGAGCAACTTATGCCGGATCAGGTCACCTTCGGGCATTCCGAGACGGTCGAGAAGCTGCGCGGTTTTTTCATGCAGTATCTTCCAACTCTCTTCGTCCTTGCCGGCTTTAGCCTTCCGGGTTTTGCGTCCGGCCAGTTCTGAAAGCTCGTAGGCATAAACCATCACTGCCTGGGCCAGGTTCAGCGAAGGGTACTTGATTGCCATCGGGACGGTGGAAAGAATATGGCAAAGGTTTGCGTCCTCATTGCTGAGGCCGCTCTCTTCGCTGCCGAATACGACGGCCACTTTTTTTACGGTGTTTGCTTTATCGAGGATGATACCAGGCAGTTCGCCCAGCAGGGTAAAGCGGTTGCGGATGGTTCTCCGGCGGGAAGTTGTTCCGATTACCAGGTCGATATCAGCGATAGCGGACTTCAGGCTTCCATAGATGGTCGCATTTTCCAATACCTCATTGGAGGCGTGGGCCAGCATCCGGGCTTCAGTACTCAGGTGGTCGCAGGGATTGACAAGCCTCATTTCGCCAAAGCCCATGGTCTTCATGGCACGGGCTGCTGAGCCTACATTGCCGGGGACGGCAGGGTTTACCAGGATAAAAACAAGCGACATTCTGACCGGGGCTGTAATTGGAGATATTTCTTACTGCTTATGCTTTTGGATAGTCCTGTACCGGGTAGTCCTGATCAGTCCGATCCTGTTGAAGAAATGTTCAATGGAGGTGCCCATGACCCCGAAAGCATAAATCGTGCTGCGACGCAGATTAATGGAGGATGCTTCCTTGAAATACTTGGTAGGGCAGGTGATCTCAGCTACCGGGAAGTCGGCATAAATGATCTGCGACATCATCTGGTTATCGAACACGAAATCATCGCTGTTCACATGGTAATCGATGGCTTCGAGTACTTCCTTCGAGAAGGCGCGGTAGCCTGTGTGGTATTCCGAAAGCTTCTGATTGATGAGCAGATTCTGGATAAGGGTTAGGCCACGGTTTGCAATATACTTGATCAGTGGCATGCCGCCTTTCAGGGCGCCGTTGCCCAGGATGCGGGAACCCAGCACCACGGGAAACACATCATTGGCGATAAGATAAGCCATGCTGTGGATCAGCTTCGGAGTGTACTGATAATCGGGATGCAGCATGATCACGATGTCGGCGCCAAGTTTCAGGGCCGTATCGTAGCAGGTCTTCTGGTTCCCGCCGTAGCCTTTGTTTTTCTCATGACGGATCACATGATTGATCCCAAGCGACCGGGCTTTTTCCACCGTATTGTCGCGGCTGAGGTCATCGACAAGAACTACTTCGTCCACTATATCGAAAGGGATCTCATTGTAAGTCTGCTCAAGGGTTTGTTCTGCATTGTATGCCGGCAGGACGATCACCAGCTTTTTACCATTAATCATTTTCTGAATTCTCTTTTCTACTTATTATATACTTGGTTGACCATTATTTACTGGTCTGTCTTTTTCCGGTTTTCTTCGTTTTCTGTTCAACATTTCTTCATCTGCCGGAAGGTGCTTTAAGGTGAAGGCGTGCCGTTTGAACAGTTGCATGTTTGCTTTCGATTCAGGTCCTGACAGATCTCGCTTTACAAGATCCGGGTCAGGGTAAAGTCGTCGAACCAGGCAGGAGCATCCCCGCTGTTCCAAAGGTAGAACTTGATGGTTCCTGAGGAATAATTCTCCGGGATCGTCACCTCGAGTATCACCTTTTTCCATCCATGTTTATCGGCTTTCAGGTATTCACAGTTCTGCAGATAAAATTCATTTTGCTTTTCCGATGCTGCCACCAGGAATGCTTTGCCTTCACCTCCTTTCCGCCAGGCAGAGAACCGGTACTGTTGTCCGGGACGTATGCTGTCGAGCAGGATCGCCATTGCATAGGAATCTTTGAACGGCAGCTTCACCGAATGTTTCCCTGTGCGTGATGCTTCGGCAGACTGGTTCTGGTTGTTCTCAAACGAAAAGCCTTCTGCGGCGAGAAAGTATTTACCATCGCTACTGAGAGAATCGGCGCTGCAGTTCACGGTCCATACGGGTTTCCGGTTTATCCCTTTAAAGATCAGGGAAGCGGCTGTATCCACCTCGTAAATGGCCTGAGTGCGTCCATGATAGATCTCGCGGATGGCAAGTCCGCCATCGGTTACCTGTTTCTTTTCGGCTTCAGTTATAGGACCGCCGACCAGCAGGATCTTTCCGCCCCAGTCGCTGATGAGATCTTCGGCCGGGAGAGTGGTTTCCCAGAGCTGAAACCTGTTGATACGGATGTCGTAGAAGAGTCCGTCGGGGTATAAGGTCCGCAGGGCTTCCAGATGCAATTGTTTCGAGTAAACGCTTCCCCACCGGAGTGCCGAACAGGGGTTGATGGATATCGGATAGTAATAGGCTTTGGCGTAACCGGCAAATTCGGTATTCAGTCGTTTCTCAACCTGGGTATATTCTTCATTCGTAATGATATAGCCATGATTGGCAGCTTTCAGGTAGGAACGGTTCGAAATGCCGAACGACAGGAGGATGATCAACACTGCCGGTGCCAGATAGGGACTGATCTTGATCAGACCGGGACGCGGGAGATCCCTGATCGAGAGGATCATGAACACCCACAGGGCTCCGGTGAGGCTGATGTCGGGGATCAGGTAATGGTTGGCATGGTAATGTTTGGCAACCATGAGTATACCCAGCAATTGCACGATCACGATAGCCGACATAAACCTGAAGGGAATTAACTTGCCGTTTTGTTTATTCTTACCCCTGAATAAGAGCACGCCTGCGAGGATCACCGCTGCCAGTATTGAGACTGACATCGCCATGTTGTTAGTGGCAATTGCCGGCAGGTTGGTAAAATAGGTTGAAAAGTCAATGATGCCCTCTCCTCCCTGTCCATAGGTGCCGGTATGGGATGAGAGTCCGAGGAACCATTTGGCCATGTGAGGATATTCGGGGATGGCAGGGGCTGTGAAGAGAACGAAGGCAGGGATGCATCCCAGGGCATACTTCAGTTTATTTTTTATCCCTTTCAGCAGGAAAAGCGGCAGTACAGCCAGGGGGAGGAAGGTTGCCTTGGTTGCCAGCCCGAAACCGCTGATCAGTGAAAAGATCCAGGGATAGGCTCCCGAAGGTTTGTCAAAATCACGGTAGTACTTCATTAATACCAGTGCCAGCAGCATCACGGTAAAGATGAGCATCGGCTCCGGCGAAACTTTGGTGAATGCCGCTTCCAGCAGATTGGATGAGATAAAGGGAGTTGCCTGAAGGATCAGGCTGAACCACGGATTCCGGAGGATCCTGAAAGAAAGAATTCCCAGCAGCAACATCATCAGGGCATTCAGAATGACAGAGATCCTGCGTTCCAGTTCCACGTATTCGTCGGGATGCTGCAGGACATCAGTCTGAAGATCGCTCTTTTCGGAGAACTTCAGGAGATGCGCTGCTCTAAGGACTACCGCACTGTACATCTGGGTGGGTGTACCGGGATTGTCGGTATGCCCTACGGAATGCAAGGTGCCGATATTGATCCCGTTGAGGAGATAGGCATATTCGGGGTCGCCGCTGAACCAGGTGCGATGAAAGTTCAGGCCGATGATGAGAAATGTCAGCGGGAGGATGAACAATGCTGCATTGAGCAATATCTTCTTGGCCATGAGCGGATAAATTTACCTTATGTCTTTATGAAAGGATCTTTTGGTTTACTTATTTATTCCCGTATTGCTGATCAAAAATCCATTCGGCATCCAGCCTGAGCATCTGTTCGAAGGAGACTTTCTTTTTCGAGGCCTTGTCGCGGATCATAGCTGAGTATTTCATGTCCTTTCGGATTCCGTCCATGATCTCACGGATCTTATCCTCTCTGGCTGCCGGCGTCATCTTTTCTGCAGCCGTAGGATTTGTGTATGCTTTTACCGCCTCGTCGAGAAACCCGAAGGGAAACTTGAACAGGTTGGCCTCTGTTGAAATCAGGATCACAAAATCTTGTTTTTCAATCTCTTCACGGATGTTGAGTGAGCTGACCTGTTTAGGTGCGGACCATTGTGGATTATGCGCTTCCTGGTTGTAGAACCAGAAATTATTATCATCAAATAGCCTGGCGCTGATCCCCGAACCCATGATATTCCAGTAATAGCTGTCGCCGATCACCAGTACATCCGGCCGTTTTTTAGCAGGGGAGTCATTGAAACGAATATTGGGATAGGCCAGCTTCCCGGTCCTGATCGGGAACAACAGGTTCATGCCTTCAGAGATGTCATTATCCGTGTCGCGGGGGTCATCCGACAGTTCAATCCCGTCCCAGCCGAAATCCACCATGTCGATGTTGGCAGTCTGCTCCATATATTTCACAAGCGAATCCACAGCCAGGGCTACTCCGTATAGGCTCCAATGGATACCGGTCCTGGAGTAGAGCGGATACCTGCTTGTGTCCTTCATGCTGACAAACCAACGGTTGAAGTCGATGTAACGGACACCTTTGGCGGAGCAGTCGGTTATATAAGTTTCATAGTTAGTGATCCCTCGTTTGGGCTGACGGTATTTGTCAGGGATGTATTCAGGGAAAAAGGAGGCCTTTCCGGGTGCAAAGATGATTAGGAAATGCTTGCCCATCGACTCCAGTTTATCCTGCAGGAATTTTGCCTTGTTCACCTGGTCGCCGATCTGTACATTCCCGACAAAGTCGGTGCCCTCGTATGCCTTGATATAGTTCAGTTCGTAGAGGTAGTTTTTTTTACCGATGATCACGCTGTTGGCGAGGGCGGTGTCGAAAAGGGAAAAGGCGATCTGATTGTTGACCCGGATGAGGGTAGGCCTGAAGCCAATACCCTGTTCCAGATAGTCGTCGTATTTTTCCTGGAAGGAGTCATTGAACCAGCTTTTCACGCTGAGTTCAGGCCGTTGGGGAGTAACGATAGCACCCTTTAGCGGCTTTTCGGGAATGAATCCGGTATATTGCTGAATGGCCGGTAGGACCAGTAGGGTGATCAGCAAAATGAACAATATGTACCGGGTGGTCTTCATTCTCAGAATCTGAAGTATATAAAGGGATTAAAGCCGAAAGCCGTTATGGAGCTGACACAAACCAGCAGGAGCAGCACCGAAATCATAGTTACAGCCAGGTGCCTGGAGGTTGTATAGTCGTTGAAATATACTGCATCCTGAATTTTCTGTCCCCATTTCGTGTAAACGAAGAAGGCGAAGATGAAAGCGAGTGCAAAATAGAACCAGATGCCGTTGAACAGGGTAAGGGTGGTTCCCGGCTGGAAGGCAAACATGCGTTCCAGGAACAGGAAGGCCTGGGGCAGTTCTTCGACCCGGAAAAAGACCCAGCCGACGATAACGACGAGGAAGGTAAAGGCGGTGCTGATAAACTTTCCTGCTTTATCGTAGACCTTGAGCAGGAAAATACGCTCCAGCACCAGGAACAGGCCGTGGTAAGCGCCCCAGAGAACAAAGCTCCAGGAGGCGCCGTGCCATAATCCGGAAGCCAGGAAGACGAACCAGAGGTTAAAGTAGAGCCTCCATTTGCTGGATACGCGGTTACCACCCAGAGGTATGTACAGGTAATTCCGCATCCATGCGCCAAGGCTCATATGCCAGCGTCGCCAGAATTCGGTTATGCTTTGTGAGATATAGGGGTTGTTAAAGTTCTCCGGGAACCGGAATCCGATCATCCTGGCAATCCCGATAGCCATATCGGAGTAACCGGAAAAGTCAAAATAGATCTGGAATGTATAAGCCAGTATCCCGATCCATGCTGTTAAGCTGTCCAGATGGGTATAGTCCAGCGCAAAAATGGCATCTGCCTGCTGGCCTATGTGGTTGGCGATGATCACCTTTTTGGCCAGTCCGATTGCGAAGCGGTAAAAGCCGATCAGTTTATCGTCGATAGTCTCATTGGCCGAGCGGTCGGTGATCTGATCGGCAAGCTGGTGGTAGCGGATAATAGGACCGGCAATCAGCTTGGGGAAAAGGATGATATAGAGCTGATAGTCCCAGAAGTTCCTGAGGGGTTTGTGGATCTTCCGGTACACATCGACCACATAAGTGATTGTCTCGAAGGTATAGAATGAAATTCCGATAGGCAGAACCAGCTTGGTCCAATGGATGCCTGTCATCCCGAAAAGGGAGAGGAAGGCATTGACATTCTCGACAAAAAAATTGGAGTACTTAAAGTAGAAGAGCAGTCCAAGGTTGATGGAAACCGACAATGTAAGCATCAACTGCCTGTGCAGCTTTGTTTTGGTGGCGGCCATCCACTGTACCAGGTGAAAGTCGATGAAGGTGGTGCCGAGGATCACGAAGATAAAACGAGGCGCCCCCCAGGAATAGAAGAGGATGCTGGCGAGGAGGGTAAAGTAATTCTTGAATTTTCCCGGCAGCAGGTAATAGATCAGCAGGAAGGCAGGGAGGAAATAGAGGATGAAAATGCTGCTGCTGAAGACCATGCCAGGAGGTTGAATCGTATTACGTTAAAGTGGGCAAAGGTAGGAGAAAGTTGAGGCTTAAGCAAAAGGGCCGCCATGAAAACTTGACTTGCAATATGGAGTAAGCCGTGCTGTGATCAGCGATACTCAGCCTTCGATGGTTTCGGCGACATTTTCAGGCTGTACTTTGAAAAGCCTGACCAGCAGGAGTGAGTCGTCTTTCACCTGTTTGAGTGATATCGGCATCACCAGCCAGAATACCAGCCCGATGAGTCCGCCCCAGAGGAAAAAGGCTGAAAAGTGCAGGAGGGAGAAGGAGACGGCAATTTCCGGCGAAAGAGCGTAATAGGAAAAAAGGGCTACCAGTGTTGCTTCGCGGGTGCCAAAACCGGCTATGGAAATGGGAATAATGGTCGACAGGCTCATGATGCTCATGATGAAGGCGACGTCCACAACACCAGTCCTGACCTGCAGCGAATGCATGATGAGCCAGGAGAAGAAGAAATAGGCCAAATAGGCAACAATGGTAATAGTCCAGAGAAAGAAGGACTTTTTCCCGATTACAGCCGTGAAGCATTCATAAGCAAATTGCGGAATTTGCCAGCGCGGGAACCAGTTACGTTTCACGATCAATCGCAGAAAGGCAATTCCGGCAACATAACCCAGTAAGATCATTCCCAGGATAATCAGCACATATATGTAACCGGGCAACGGTCCGAAGGATTTGAAATAGTACGTCATCCCCGACGCACCGAACCATCCCAGCATGGTAAAGTCGAAGATGCGGTCGGAAACGATGGTCTTGAAGGCCTTGAAAAAAGAAATAGAAGATTCCTGCCTGACGTAATACAAGCGTGCGATCTCACCAATGCGGCCGGGAGTTATAATGCCGATGGCGTCGCTTGCCATATAGGCGCCGAATGCCCTGGATGATCTGAAGTTGACGCCTTCATTGTCGACCAGCATTTTCCAGCGGTAGCTTTTAATCCCGAGTACGATGATCACGCCGAACAGCGAAAACAGGTAAACGGGGAGGTCAACACTCATTAAAGTCGACCGGAATCCGCTGAGGTTGAACTCTACTTTCAGGAACAGGAAAGCCAGGATGGCAAGCGTAACAATGGCTTTGACGATTGTGGAGATTGTCTTCTTCTTCATGAATCGAGGTTGTTGCGCTTAATAGAGTAAGTGGATTTTTTCCAGACCTTCCGGGAACGTTCGAACAGCCTTCCAACCAGAGAAGGCGGGAATTGTTCGATGATGAAACGGGCCGGCCGGGTACCAAGTACCAAAAATAAAGAAAGTATGACGATTTCCATCAGGTACCTGCTGAGTGGGAAACCTTTAAGCGTGTAACCGTAATCGGGAACCGGCAGGCCGAAAAGTTTGCGCAGACGGATACGGATAAAGCTTCCTCTTTTTTTCAGGTCATAACCATGCGAGTGCATGGTGATGGCTTCGTTCAACGGGACCGGCTGAAGGTCGATGTATCCCTCTTCCTGCATCCTGCGCAGAATATCTGTCCCTTGCGCGGAACGGGCGATGATCATGGAAAAGCCTTTGCCTCGCTCTTCGTAAACGGGCGCCCAGGCGTCGCCGCCGGATATGTCGGTAAACTCATTGGTAAGGTCCGTGCAGAGCAGGCTGTTCTTCAGGATATGGAATGGGATCAGGTAGTTGGCATGGAATTTCGGCAACTCGATAACCCTGCCGCCCTGCATTTCGACACGCATGCTGCCGGGCCACTCACCATATCTGAAATAGAGTTTCGAGATCTTCCGGTAATCCTTCTCGCCGTATGATTTAAGGAAACTGCTGATGGAAGAGAAATGAAGTGTATTGCCGTAGAAAGGGCCGAAGATATACCGGATATTCTTTACTGAGGGATGGTTGAGCGCCTGCAACTTACGGATCGACTGCACCTGTCCGGGAAGGCCCACATAGGCCAGCTTTCCGTTGAATCGCTCCATTTCAGGCAGGATCTCGTTGACGGATGTGATCACATATTTACTCTGCGATGCTGCGATCAGTTCTTCCCTGGTTGTGGCAATAAAGGATCTTGGGTGCCAGGGTTCCTGTTCCGACATGCCCGTCACCACTGCGCCATCGATTATCTTTTTCTCGAGGAGCCAGCAGAGAATCGCCGTAAGGATACCACCGCTTGCCGAAGCCATCCGTATGGATTCATCCGCAGAATAGCCGATGCCTATCTGAAGGTAAGGTCCGGTGTAAACATGGAAAGGTGTGGAATCGGGATAGATGGCCTTCCGGTACGAAGGAAAGCTGAACTCCTTGCCCGGACAGGCATTCCATATCAGATCTGTCAGCTTATCCTCCGGTTCTGTAACTATCTTCGGAAGACATTTGCCGGTTCTGTCGCTGAATACAATGGCGCCTCCCGACAATCCGACGCAGGTGCCGCAACGGTTGCAGAGGTTGTGACGGATCACGGAGCGGAGGTTCTCAATACTTTTTGCAGACATAGAATTGTCGGATTCCCAGTTCGGCAACGAAGGTGCCCTGCATCCTGCCGATGAGGGTTTCACCCATATTTTTCATCCAGCGGGGGCCTACCGGCAGGAGCACCGTTCCTTTGTGGAGGATCAGGTCCCATCCCGTTTCCTTCAGCCATTGCTTCACCTCCCGGGATGGCGGGAAGCGGTGAGGGCCTTCGCCATGCCCTCCGAAAAGAGCGGTATAGATTCGATACGGCAATTCGGATGTGGCAGGCGGGCAGCTCAGCACCATACGGGCATCGGGAATTGAGACCCGGTGCAGTTCCCTTAGAAATGCCAGCGGATCTTCAACATGTTCCAGCGTTTCCAGGGTCAGGATGCGATCAAACTGCCCGTTGCTGAATGGCAGATGTGAGTAAGTGCTGATCTTGACCTGTGTAAGTGACGGATGGAGTGCGGCGGCTACCCCGATAAGCTTTTGGGATATCTCCGCATTGGTGACCTCCACCGAAGGTTCCACCCCGGCAATGCAGACTGCTGCTTCGCAGTCGCGGCTGCTGATGTTCAGTACCCTGGCATTGCAATACAAGTCGAGTTGAGGGATGCTGAACAGGAATCGCTGATCATGGGTCTGTTTCACCCGTTCATTTTCAGTTATATAACGATGTGCCACCGCATCCCAGTGCGCTTCCACGTCAGCATCGGTCCAGGGGTTACGGTTATACATCCGGTAGTCGGTTTTTAGGGTTAAAAGTGTTGTTTACAGCAGTAGTTAATGACTCGAACAGCCTGGTCATTTCTTTCGGTTGAGGATGGCTATCTGGTCGGCAAGCAGTCCGAAGAAAAGCAGGAACATACCCAGTGTTATCAGGATGATGGCGGAATTGGAGAACCGTTCATACACGAGATAGCCGTGGATTCCCCATACGGCCCCGATGACTGTGAACAGCAGGCTGGCCGGGAAAAAGACCTTCAGCGGGTTGAAGAGCATGATGATGCGGAAAAGCAACAGCATGGTTTTGGAGCCGTCCTTCAGGAACCTCACATTGCTTGCCCGGCCGACTCTTCCTGTTACCCTGATCGGAAAAGTACCGATAGAGTATCCTTCTTTCAGGAAGGCCAGGGTGGAGGTGGTGGAGAAGCTGAATCCGTTGGGCATGATATGAAGCATTGCAAGGATAAGTTTCCGGTCGAATCCGCGGAAACCGGAGTTGAAGTCCGGCAGTTTCTGGTCCACCAGGAATTCTCCCACTTTTCGGATGAGCCTTTTCCCGCCTTTCCGGTTCGTTACCTGGAATGAGTCGCTGCTTCTCTCTCCGATAACCATATCGTATTCATCGAGCAGTTCAATTGCTTTCACGAGATAGGACGGATCATGCTGTCCGTCGCTGTCGAGCATCAGAACTTTGGTTCCTGAAGCTTTCCGGATCCCGGTCTTGAGTGATGCGCCGTACCCTTTATTGGTTTCGTGCCTGAGTAGTTTAACGGGATACTGCTTTACGATGTCGGCAGTATGATCCGTTGATCCGTCGTCGACCACGATCACCTCATATTTTTCGCAGAAGCCCGTTTTTACCATCTGGTCGAGTAAGGCACCGATGCCGGCCTCCTCATTGTATGCCGGAATTATGATAGAATAAGTGGAAATATCTGTCATGGGATGATTGTCAGGAGTATATGATTATTTCTCAGGCTCATCGGCAGGTTGGATGGTTCCGTTCGACACCTTCAGGTCGTATATGTACTGAGCATCTATAAAGAACATCGAGTCGACCGGTACGCCTCTGTCAGCCGCTTTCTGACGGATTGACTCCGCCTGTTCCGGGGAAGCCCGGAGATCCTTCTCAATCCGTTTTATTCCCTGACTGCGCGTCAGCTTTCCCGTATACAGCGGGTCTAGGACAGGTTTGGGATAGATCCCTTTTTCAGCGCTTTTATAATCCGGGTAGGAGAGCAGGTATTGTAAACCGGGCACCTGTTTGATATGTCCGAAGGAAGCCCAGTAAGCTTCTTTGGTCATGCTGACGTAGTCGATGGAGCCGGTATGGTATTGTTCGATCTGGAAGAAATTATGCGCGGTAAACAGCGAAAGGAGAAGAAGAATCCCTGATTTCAGGAGCAGGTGCCGTTTTTCATAAGCCCAGGCAACAAAGGCAGCAAAAGGAAGGGCAGCAATGCTGTATGAATCGATATAAGCCCTCAATCCGTAACTGCCCCCATACCACCAGAGCCACCATGATGAGATGACCCATATGTTGACCAGAGTAAACGTCAGCACCGGCCAGAAAAGATGCCGGTATTTCTTCCAGAGGAAATAAAACCCGATGAACGAGAAGATCATCACCGGCGTATAGAGAAGCCAGCCTTTCCGGTAGCTGAACAGTGTATTGATCACCTGCGGATTGGTAAAGAAGAACTTACCCTTATCGCCATAAGAGAAATAGAGGAACTGTCCGGTAACGTATTTCCAGTAAATCATCTGCGGAAGCCATACCAGTATTGTCGCCGCGATCATGATGAGCAGTATACGGTATTTTGAGACAAGCAGGCTGAATTTGCTCTTCAATGATCCGAAGGAGTCGACATTCCAGAAGAGGAAAACAATGACAACGAGGATATTGGTCGGGCGGATCAATGCGATCAATCCTGCGATCAGGCCGAGGTAGACGGATGAAAGCAGGGATGGTTTCTCATGCCAGCGGATGGTTTGATAGAGGAACAGGGTGATCAGTGCAAAGTTGTACACATGCGACATCGCCGGTTCATCGGTTACGTAGTAGAACAGGTTCGTGGCCATCACCACTGCAAAAAGGGTTATTGCCGTTGTTGTCCGGGAGAAATAACGGGCCAGGATGCGTCGCAGGAAAATCAAACCGACAGCAAAGTAAAATACCGAGCTAAGGATGAGAGCGAGCTGGTAAGGCGCTGTGAAGCCGTCGGAGTGGACACCCATCCAGGTAAGGGGATAGTGGATGATGAGGAAGAAGGGCAGATACATCAGCGACAGCCCCATGGTTGTGACGATCACCCAGTTTCCGCCCGGGCTTTTCAGCGGCCAGAAATGTTTGGCGTGCCTCACCACGTCATCATAGATGAAGTTCAGGCTCAGGTCATGATGGATGAATGTGGCCGGGAGGTAAGAATAGTAATGGTTGATGTCGTCGTGGAAGATCTTGTCGGGCTGTGTCCAGAGGCTCTTGAAGAACGTGAAACCAATGACGGTGAGAATGATCAGCCAGCAGACTGCTTTAGAGGGATCGCGATAAAAGGGTTCACGCTTTTCATTCATGCCGGATGCGAAGTTTTCTAGCTATTTGGTGGTAAAAGTAAGCAAACTGAAGTTTTGATCGGGGAATCCTCCCGCATATTTATCCGCAATGGGGCATTGAAGAAGGCGTATCAGAGTCGTGCTCGCATAAAAATTCGTATTATTGTTGCTTAAACCACAGCATATGCCCGTTCTCTCGATCATAATTCCGGCCTATAACGAAGCGAAGACTATTCATCTTATCCTTGATAAAGTGAGGGCCGTCGAATTGACAGCCGGCCTGGGCAAGGAAGTGATCATCGTAAACGATTGTTCGACAGATGCCACCGAAGAGGCTATCAAACGGTATATGGGTGAGCATCCGGATTTCAACATCCGGTATTTTGCCCACCCGGTCAATCGGGGCAAAGGAGCTGCATTGCACACGGGGATCAGGGAAGCTACCGGCGATTTTCTCATTATCCAGGATGCTGACCTTGAGTATGATCCGGAGGAATACAACATTCTGCTTAAGCCTATACTGAGCGGTATGGCCGATGCCGTTTATGGCTCCCGCTTCATGGGTGGTAATCCGCATCGCATTCTGTTCTTCTGGCACACTATCGGTAACCGGCTGCTTACCTTCCTGAGCAATATGTTCTCCAACCTGAATCTGAGCGATATGGAGACCTGCTACAAGCTGTTCCGGAGCGAAGTAATCAAAGGAATACCATTGCAGGAAAATCGTTTTGGCTTTGAACCTGAAGTCACCCAGAAGCTTTCCAGGATCAATGGCATCCGGATATATGAAGTAGGGATCTCCTATTATGGCCGTACCTATGAGGAAGGGAAAAAGATCAACTGGAAGGACGGGTTCCGGGCACTTTATTGCATTTTAAAGTATGGGATTCAGCCGAAGAAGGGCGACAAACCATCTTCTCCTCATAAAGGAAACAATGTGATCAGCGGGAAGATCAGGACGATGCTGATCGCCCTGGCAGCATTGATCTTCTTCTGGATGAACCTTAGTCTGAGCAATAACGATTTTTATAAAGTAAGCTATAAATTTGTATTTAAGAGTGACGGACTGGGCTACTACCAGTACTTGCCTGCCTGGTTTATAAATCATGATCTGGACCGGTCGATGAACTATTCCATCACCCTCCCCGATGGCAGGAAGTTTAACAAATATACCTGGGGAACTGCCTATATGCAGGCGCCTTTTTTCTGGGCCGCTCATGCCTATTCGAACCTTGCAGGTCTCCCGGCCACCGGTTATACGCCGGTATATGGATTTTTCATTGCACTGGGCGCCCTCATCTATGCATTTCTGGCGCTGATGCTGGTATTTCTGTCGCTCAGGAGGTATGCCAGCCGTATCGTGGCCTTGTTCACGGTACTCATTATCTATTTTGCCACCAACCTGCTCTATTACACGGTCAGCGAGCCGGCCATGTCGCATGTGTATTCGTTCTTTCTGCTGGCGCTCATAGTCTATAAAACGCCTGACCTGCTTGAGAGGCCGGGAATCCGCAGCGCTTTGTGGATTGGCATTCCGCTGGCCATTGCTGTCCTGATCCGTCCCACCAACCTGGTGGTCATCCTGTACCCCTTGCTTTTCGGTGTTGGTAGTCTGAAAGCACTCGGAGCAAGGTTCAGGTTCTTCTTTTCGCACTGGCCCATGCTGTTGCTGATGGCGGCGATTGCAATTGTGGTATTCATTCCGCAGATGACATACTGGCATCTGACCACCGGGAGATGGTTCGTGTATTCGTATCAGTTTTCACCCGCCGGCAGCGAAACTTTCATCTACTGGAACAATCCGAAACTGTTCAAGGTATTGTTCGGCGTAGTATCGGGATGGTTTGTCTATTCCCCGGTGATGCTATTGTTTGCGGCCGGACTGATATGGATGCTGATCCGGAAGCAGGCCCCGTCGCTGGCGATCCTGGCGGTTTTCCTGGTGATCCTCTATCTGAATGCAAGCTGGTGGTGCTATACTTTCGACTGTGCTTTCGGTTACCGAAGCCTCATCGAGTATTATTCCCTTTTCGCGATACCGATGGCCTTATTGCTTGAAAGGCTTATGCCTTCCGGCCGGCTGATCCGGAAAGGAGCATTCATCGTATTGGCTGTATTCTTCTCTTACCTGAATATCCGGATGTCCCTGCTGTATAACTGGGATCCTTGCTGGTACAGTGATTCCTGGACATGGAAGCACTATGGGAATGTAGTAAAGAAATCGTTGCAGGGAGGGACCTGCGAACTCAATGTGCATAAACTGGAGCCCTGATCTGAAGATCAGTACTTATCCTCATCCGGGCTTTCGGAGTCCTCGCTGCTATTATTGAATGTCGCGCAGTTGATATCTACCGAAAGGGGAGATTCAGGCCGTTCGAAATCGCCTTTGGATATCTGCAGGGATGCATCGGCGTATACTTTCTTCATATACAATGCCCAGATCGGCAGTGCCATGTTGGCGCCCTGACCCAGCGAAGTGGACCGGAAACGGATGGATCGGTCATCACCTCCTACCCAAACGCCGGTCACAAGATCCGGTGTGAGTCCCATAAACCAGCCGTCGGAGTTGCTTTGTGTTGTTCCGGTTTTGCCGGCGATAGGATTGGTAAGGCCGTATTTACCTCTCAGCCTGGCTCCCGTGCCGCTTTCAACCACGCCTTTCATGAGCACCAGCATCAGGTAGGCTGTTTCTTCACTCATGGCTTCTTCCTGACGGGGAGTGAATTCAGCGAGCACATTCCCGTGTTTATCTTCGATACGGGTTATGAAGATGGGCTGGATAAAAAGTCCTTTGTTGGCATAGGTGTCCACAGCGCCGGTCATCTCATAAAGTGTGATGTCGGGTGTGCCGAGGCATATAGAGGGAACTGCAGGCAGCGGGCTAACGATACCCATTTTGCGGGCTATCTGTACCACAGCCTGAGGCGAGAAACGTTTGATGAGGTAGGCCGAAATCCAGTTGATCGAGTTGGCAAGGGCTTCCTTCAGGGTAACCATCTGGCCTTCCTTGTAGTGACCCGAATTGGACGGCGCCCAGATTGTTCCGTTGTTTTCAATACTCACCTGCACATTCGGTACCTGCGAACAGGGAGAGAGTTCTCCGTCCTGCATGGCAACCGTGTAAACAAATGGTTTAAAGGTGGAGCCGACCTGCCTGCGGCCTACTACCACGTGGTCGTATTTGAAATGTTTAAAGTTGATGCCGCCCACATAAGCTCTTACGTATCCGGTCTGCGGTTCCATCGACATCACACCTGCCTGAAGGAACCACTTATGGTATTTGATGGAGTCCATCGGGCTCATCAGCGTGTCAATCTCGCCTTTCCAGCTGAAGATCCGCATCGGGATGGGCGTATTGAAGCTTCTGTCGATTGAATCGTTCGACACTCCTGCTTTCTTAAGGCTGATATACCGGTCGGACCTTCTCTTGGAAGCCAGCATGAGTTTATTGATCTCATTCTTATCTGTGAGGTCGAAGGGGGCGTGCTTGTTTCCTTTCCAGTGGCTGTAAAAAGCCGGTTGAAGGTCATCCGAAAGGTGCTCCGCAACAGCCTCTTCGGCATATTTTTGCATCCTTGAATTGATGGTCGTATATATCTTTAGTCCGTCCTTGTAAAGGTTGTAGGATTTCCCTTCCGAATCCCTGAACTTATGGATCCAGCCATAAGCAGGATCACGTTCCCAACGGATTGAGTCTGCTTTGAAGTCGGCCGGATCTTCATAATCGTCCCGGTCAGGTTTTTCGGCCATCAGCATCAGCCTCAGGTACTCGCGGAAATAGGTTGCGGGACCGGCATTATGATCCTGAACTGTGTAATGCGACATGTCGATCGGAATAGCCTTGACCGAATCGTATTCCTGTTCGGTGATGTACTTGTATTTCATCATCTGGTGAAGCACCACTTCCCTGCGCTTGGTGGCTCGTTCCTTATTCCGTACCGGGTGGAACCAGGATGGCGCCTTTAGAATGCCGATCAGAAGCGCGGATTCCTGCATGTTCAGTTCGGCGGGAGACTTGTCGAAATAGGTACGCGCGGCTGCCTTGATCCCAAACGACTGGCTTCCGAATTCAACGGTATTCAGATAGAGAGCAGCGATCTCTTCTTTGGTATAATTTCGTTCCAGTTTGATTGCGGTGATCCATTCCCGGAGTTTGGCATAGCCTGTTCCAAGGATCGTACTGTAGTTGTGCCTTGGGAAGAGGTTCTTTGCAAGCTGCTGTGTGATCGTGCTTCCTCCGCCCTGATCGGTGTTGGTGACCATGCCGAAAAGAACACGCATCAATGCTTTTCCGTCGATACCGGAATGTTTCTCGAATCGGGCGTCTTCGGTGGCTATCAGGGCTTTCACCACCCAGGGTGAAAGTTCATAATAATGGACGTTCGAGCGGTTTTCAATAAAAAAGGAGCCCAATACTTTCTGGTCGGCGGAGATCACTTCGGAAGCCAGGTAGCTCTTTGGATTTTCCAGTTCCTGGAAGGAAGGCATAAATCCCAGCCATCCAAGAGATAATGCAGTGAAGAATAAGGCGATGAATACGAGTGAGCAGGTAAAAGTTACCCAGAACCGTTTGATCCAGTCGTCTTCATTCAGATTCTTTTTCATCTGGATACTATTTTTCTGATTTCACGATCCGTATGCCAATATCGGAGATACCTGTCAGTTCTTCGGTCCTCATTGCCTGATTCACAGCGATGGTAAAGGATCCGGACCGGCGGAAATGCACGGCCTTACGGAACATAAACTGTGATTCCTTGATCTTTCCCATTCCTTTTCCATACCAGCGGCCATCGGGAGCAGCAAGTATGCATTCGGCGGTGTCGCGCGACCAGGTGCCGTCAGGGTACCAGGCTGTCAGGAAAAGATAGAGATTCTGATAACCGTACGAGGTGGTGTTTCTGACGAGAAAACTGAAGTCGCAGGCCTGAAGCGAATCGGCGACAGTGAACCGGTAGAAAAGGGTGTCGGTGGCTTTCCAGGTAGCGTTATCGATGTGCTGCACATCTTCATACAAAACCGATTTGTTGCACGAGGCAATGATCAGTGCGACCGATAATGCTGCGGTCAGAGCCATACTCCGGACCAGGTATTTTCGAAACTTGTGCTGATGGATCGCTATCGACATAGTAAAACTTCCGGATAAGAGATTATTTTTTATCGAACCGGTGAAGATCTTCGGTACTGGTAACCATATCGAGTACTACCTTTTTCTCCTGTTTGCGTGCGAAGTCCTCCAGCTTTTCGGGTTGTTTTCCGTTCTTGTTCATCTGGATGATCTCTTTCACCTGCTGGATGGGGATAGCATAAAGTTCTCCGTCGTTGGTTTTATACGACAACCAAAGAATGCCGGCAAATACATCGATCTTCTGTACGGTAGCCTCACCCTTTCTGGTTTTCAGGACGATGTTCTCATCCGGGAATTCCTTGAGGGCATCCTGGTAGGCTTCAAATTCGTAGTTCAGGCAACATTTGAGTTTGGAGCACTGGCCGGCCAGTTTTTGAGGGTTCAGCGACATTTGCTGTACCCGGGCAGCGGCTGTTGAAACGGAATGGAAACTCGTGAGCCAGGTGCTGCAGCATAGTTCACGTCCACAGGAACCAAGTCCGCCCAGGCGGCTGGCTTCCTGCCTTACACCGATCTGGCGCATTTCAATCCTGACTTTAAACTCTTCGGCCAGAATCTTGATCAGTTCCCGGAAATCGACCCGTTCTTCGGCGGTGTAATTGAAAATGGCTTTGGTTTCATCCCCCTGGAATTCAACATCGTTCACCTTCATTTTCAGCCCCAGGTTGGAGGCAAAAACACGGCATTTGATAATAGCTCCATTTTCGCGGGCAATGGCGCTCATCCATTTCTCAATATCAGCCTGCCTTGCTTTTCGGTAAACCTTGCGAATGTCTTCCTTGTTCGGGTTGACATTTCTTCTGCGCATTTGCAGCCGGACCAGTTCGCCGGTAAGGCTGACTACACCGATGTCGTGACCGGGCGATGCTTCCACTGCAACGATATCCCCGGCATGAACGGAGAAATTTTCTGGGCAGCGGAAGAAATCCTTGCGATTGTTCTTGAAACGGATCTCCACGCAGTCGAATGCGGGCTGTCCTTCCGGTAATGGAATACCCTGCATCCAGTCGAATGCATCAAGCTTGGCACAGGAATGCCTGAACTGCAGCTCGGCGGCATCGCCTTCGGATACCTGACGGCAACAGCCACGGGCAAAAAGAGAATCGTTGGGTATATCGGGAGTCTTTTCTGGGTGCATAGCCTGTAATTTGCCGGTTGACCCGGTCATGATCAAGATGCCGGGTTAAGAACGGCATATTTGCATTTTTATGATGTCAGACGGCGAATGGCATCGTTAAACCCTAAACCGCAGGAATGTGACATATGACATGGATACAAAGCATGGATGTCATCCCAAAGGCTTTGTATTACAGCATTGCCGGGTTGTTCCTGCGATTAATATTGAACGAAGCGCAGCCTCTGCATCGCTTACAAAATTACATTTTTTTGGATTGGGCTACTGCAGGAATTTTCAGCAGTCGCGTGAGGATGTGGGAAAGATCTGTAAGAACGAAATTGGCGTTTGCATTTCGTTCGATATGATTGATGGCGCGGTTGATCTCCTCATCGATCCGTGAAATGTTCCTGGGATGGATAAAAGCAGAGAACTTGGAGATGAACTCGAGTTCTTCCCCTGAATACCTTACCAGATGCTGATTCCCGACATGGTATTGAAGGCAGAGCCTGAGAATACGAAGGCTGTATGCCAGAAACTCCTTTTGCTTTTCGCGGCTTCCGTCACCGATGATCCGGGTGATAATTTCCTGCAATTGATCATACTCTCTCATCTTAGCGCCAAATACATAGATCTTTCGCATCCAGTCGCGGAGCAGGATAAACCTGTCTTTTTCAGGATCAGGGAATGACGGATCACCCGATAACTTTTCGATCTGATCGAGAGCCGTACGGTAGTTACCTTCCGACAACCTGGCGATAGCGATTGCCCGTTCCGGATCCAGCTCGAACCGGCTTTGAATCCGGGAAGCCATGGATTCATCATCCACCCGTGGAATTTTGATCAACTGCGTCCTGGAGATTATCGTGCTGATAACCTGGTCGTGGTCCTCCGAAACCAGGATGAACAGGGTTTTGTCAGGAGGTTCTTCGAGGTTTTTCAGTAGCTTATTGGCCGCGGTGGTATTCATTTTTTCCACCATCCAGATGATCATGACCTTGTATTCGGCTTCGTAGGCCTTGTATGCAAGGGTGCGGTTCACACTGTCGGCATCATCTGCGCTTATGAATCCCTGTTTCTTCTCGATGCCAATTTTATCATACCAATCGGGTAAGGTTACATATAAACCGTTGGATAGCAGGAATTCTCTCCATGGAAGGATGAAGTCGAGGCTCACCACTTTCTTTTCGTCCACCTCCTTGGTTTTGTTCACAGGATAGAGGAAATGCAGATCCGGGTGGATGAGTTTATTGTATTTGTTGCAGGAAGGGCATACCCCGCAGGAGTCCTCCGGAGTCCGGTTACGGCAATTGATATACTGGGCATATGCAACGGCCAATGCCAGCTTGCCTGATCCTTCAGGTCCAAGAAATAACTGGGCATGGCTGACCCGATTATCCTTTACCGACTGGATAAGGCGTTGCTTGATTGCATGTTGTCCGGGTATGTCGCTGAATTGCATGGCTCGATTTGATGCAAAGGTATAATTTTCCTGTTTCTCCCCGCGATTACAGTCATGAGAGCCCGTTGGCCAACGGGCTGCGGATGAAGGCGGGGGATGCGGCTATTATCGGATGAGTATCTTCCGGCTGAAGGTACTGTTCCCGAACCTGACGTGTAAAATATAGAATCCTTTTCCCAGCCCATGAAGATCAAACTGTTGCTGCGAAAAGCCGGATGGTATCACGAATTCCTGAGTGCGAACCAACCGGCCGGCAGCGTCAATCAGGGAAGCCGGGCATTTTCCAGGCTGATCCGCTGTCAGACGAAAGAATATTTTCTCTGTAGCAGGGTTTGGGAATATCCACAGATCTTCTGCGTCCAGCCCGGGCTCGATGCCACTGCAATCCACGATCCGTACCAGGTCGTGACGGGTCAGGGTATCGCTGGTCGTGGAGTCGGATACGATCAGGCTTACCGAATACACTCCGGAATCCTGCCAACTCACCTGTGCCGTTTGTTCAAAGGATTCAGCCGGATTGCCATTCTCGAAGATCCAGTGGTAAGTTCCGGGAGAGCCGGCACAATTGGGGCTGAATTCCAGGATCGATCCCGTGCATCCTTCATATTTTCCTGCTGTGAAATTTGCAGCAAGCGGCTCGGGATCATAACGCATGAAACGCAGATAGCGACGAATGATCTCTTGCCAGGTGGTTGTTCCATACGGGAATATCCCTCCGAACTCAACAGATGAGGCAATGGTCCGGTAAGATGCTGAGTCGCTGCTGACCACAAAATGGAAACCGGAATTCTTGTCCGTGAAGATAATATTGGCAGGAGGAACGGGCAGCAGGCAATACTGCATCACATGCTCCCCTTTGTAATCGAAGGTCAGCCCCTTTCCGAACGAGTCACTGTTACCGGTCAGAGTGTCGGCAGGCATCTGCCACGACTGTTTGCTGCCCTCCACCATGAACCGTTCATGAACGGGGAGATGAGGATCCCCTCCAAAGGCTGAACCGCCTTCCAGATAGACATTTCTGCCCATTTCCAGGAATGTGTCCAGTAAATTGCCCTCATCCTGATCGAGTGTATAGTTCAATGGTCTTGTACCCAGGCAAAGGAACAGCTGATCATACTGGAATATGTTGGTATCGAGTATCGGTTGCTCATCGGCGCTGACATGAAGCTTTTTAAGGGCGGCAATAATATGCCACCCGGAGTTATAGTTTTTATCCAGGTCGACCAGCATGATCGAAGGCTTGCCAACGATCAGGGGTAACGTTTCTCTTAGTGTATCGTTCCGGGTTGATATGGCTTCCAGGGCGAATTGTACAATTCTTCCCCGGGGTGTGGACGGATTGGCATGAACCATCCATTCAGCCTGCGCATACCTGTTTGCCGGTGTATTCCGGAATTGTGTTACCGAAGGTTCCAGGACAGAAATATAGGGATCCTCACATTGCAATCTGACATTGAATGTGTCAGCCGGGGCTGCGCCTCCGAGTGAAAGCCTGACCTGAAAGAGGCTGGTCTCACCGGCATCGAGCATGTTATTGTCCTGATCCACAATGAAAGGCGAAGAAAGGCGGTATTCCTTCAGAATTACCGGGAAGGAAATTGTCTTTTCGGCTGAATGGCCATCCCAGTTAACGATCAGTATGAAGTTCAGTTCTCTGTTTTCGCTGTATGTGCCTGGAACGCTGAAGCGGAAGGCGTCGGAAAGGAGCAACGACTGCCCGGGCATCAGCTCCGAACCTTCAGCAACGGAATCCGTCACGACAATATGGGGCGAAAGGGACCGGAGCTTCAGGGATACTGTCTGTAGGGTGTCCGGTAAAGCACTCAGGAGTTCGGCAGAAAGGCTGGCAGTTTCTCCTGCTTCGATCTCCACATCATCGCCTGATGCAACTGTAATGGCAACTTCAGGACCGGTTGTCAGGTTATACTGCTTTATCTTCCGGATGCGCCTGCTATCGGTCAGGCACACATGAAGGTCAGAAGTAAAGTCTCCGGTAATGGTATCGGCAGAGATCAATCCGTCCTGACTGATGTTTAAACCGTCCGGCAACCGGCAAGGGTGGAGATTCAGGGTACGTGAATCAGCAACCTGATCAGGCTCGCAGTATTGATAGTTCAGACCATCGCCATTCGAAACTCCTGTTACTCCTGCTAAATCACACTTTGCCTCCATAGCTCCATAAGCATAAGTGATCCTGCCATCGGGGAACAGGGTTGCTTTAAACCGGTTATAGCCTCCGGTTTCAGTATCAGTTCCGGCGAGTATCCAGGTAAAGACGGCCTGCCCTGAATCGGCCTGGAACCAAACACCGGCTTCACTGCCGTAGAGTTGTTGCTCATCATTCAGGTAAGGTGCAACAGACCTGATCTGTGAGAGGTAGAGTGCCTGATCCTTAAGGTAAGGGTAGGGAGCCGTCATCTTCTCCAGCATCAGATATCCGTCGGTGTGAACGTAAACAGTATCGTATTCCTTGCCGTAGAATGAAAAATGGAAAGGTAATGCACAGGGAGTTAAGCTGCATTGAGTGGTACCGAAATTCAGCATTGATCCTTCACCGGCTGAGAATGCTTTCTGTGAGGGTTGAATTGCATAGGGCTGAAGAATGTTCCATTGATAAGGCGGATATCCCGAGGAGGCGTTGAGTTGGCAGGAATATGGCTGCCCGGTCATAGCAGGAGGCAGGTGAGAGGGATCAATCTCAGGAATGGGAAAGTTACCCGGGACGGTTATAGAAAGGTAAGTCCGGTCGTTTTCTGCAATGGAACAGGGCGCATCAATGCAACCGTATTCAACAGTATCACCAGGGTAACTGATCACTGAAAATTGCTTTATGGAGCCACTGGCCTGATTTTTCGGGTCATTTTCATCCACCATCAGGAAAAACCGGGCCGGCTTCCCGCTTTCCATAGCCCCTGCCAATGGCGTAATATCCAGACCGATTTCAATGTCTTTATCGGCTTCAGTATATCCGCCCTGCATGTAGTAATCACCACCCTGATAATCGAACACCGGCAAGTCCAGGATCACGGAAGGTAACGATGCGCTGGTATCGGCGTTCACGCCTGCCCGGATACGTAACCTGCCCCTCATGGTATGATTCACCGTTGCTTTCAGAGTCAACAACGGACTGTATTGAGGATCGACGGTAATAATGTGAGCAGCATTGTTCCAGATTCCGCCCTGGCCGTACTGCTTTGCCAGTGTGCTGTATAAGGCATAGCAGAACCCGTCGTTGCCCCAGTTGGTTCCGTAACTGTTGACGAACTTGATCCCCCCGATCTCCCAGTCGCGAATGGTAACTAATCCGTCAGCATCAATGTCCAGATTGTTGGTGTACTTCCCGTCATGGTTCAGATCATAACGGATCGAATCATTGTAACCTACAATGGTAAGCGCGTGAGTCGCCTGGGTGTACCAGTCGATGATAACGCCTTTACCGGCTTCCGGTGAATTGGAAGGCAGGAATGTGTAAGTGGTTATGCCGGTATAGAAATTTGCCGTTCCCCCGACAGCTGACCCGTCCAGGTGGTCATTAAGCCAATGCTTGAGGGTTAGTAAACCGTCAGGTGTTGCAAGATTGATGGAGCGGACTCCACTGATCCGGTTGTGCATCGCGTGCAGGTATTTGTCATACCCCGACATCCAGTAAAATGGATTATAAAGGGTGATCGGGCCATAGACTGCTTCATTCGGGCAGCCAAGGGTGCGCAGGACTTCAAAGCTGTGGAAATAGCTGACCCCTATGCCATAATACTCTGAGGCGTTCATGAAATTCCAGGTAAAATGACTGGGGTACTGATTTATGGATGTATCGGCAGCAACTTCACGTGCCCGGTCGATCTCGTAACAAAAATTATAGGCTACGCTGGCTGACTGTCCGCACGAGGCTCCCTGCTGAGTGAATATGGGCCTAAGGTAAGGCTGTGATGAGTTGTCGACAACAGCGGGCAGGTCTTTGTGGCGATAAGCATCCGGAAGTTCAAGCACAGGGTAGTCGGGATACTGCAGTCCGGGCTGCTTGGTTGGTCCCGGCACCTTAATGGTTTTCAATGACGGAGTTTCCTGTATTTGCCGGGTCTGCGTAAAAGCAAAACTGCCCATGGCAACAAGTGCAATGAGCAGTAGAGAGGTTTTCTTGTTTAGGAGCATGGAGCCAATGTTATCTGAATCCTGGCAGGGAGTAGGTTGAAGCAGCTGATTGATAATTCCGGATCAGAAACCTCCGCCTACAGAAACCCGTTTTTTGGGGGCTCCGACCTTAGCGCTGAGGAATTCGCGGTTCATCCTTGCAATATTGGTAATGGATATCTGTTTGGGGCATTCGGCCTCACATGCACCGGTATTTGTGCAGTTCCCGAAGCCAAGTTCGTCCATTTTCTTCACCATCGCCTGGACGCGTTCGGTGGCTTCGGCTTTTCCCTGCGGAAGCAAGGCAAGATGCGATACTTTGGCAGCCACAAACAGCATGGCCGAAGCATTTTTACACGCAGCCACGCAGGCACCGCAACCAATGCAGGCTGCAGCATCCATCGAGTAATCAGCTGCTTCTTTGGGAATGAGGATGGCATTGGCGTCCGGTATCCCTCCGGTGTTCACCGAGATGAATCCCCCTGCCTGGATGATCTGGTCAAGGGCATTCCGGTTCACGATCAGATCCTTGATCACCGGGAAGGGCCTGGCCCGCCAGGGCTCCACGATAATGGTATCGTTGTCTTTGAACTTGCGCATGTGAAGCTGGCATGTGGTAATGGCATCATCGGGCCCATGCGGTCGCCCGTTAATATAAAGGCTGCAGGCACCACAGATCCCTTCCCGGCAGTCATGGTCGAACGCTACGGGTTCTTCTCCTTTCAAAACAAGCTGTTCGTTCAGGATATCAAGCATTTCCAGGAATGAACAGTTCGGCGATATATCCGAGATCTTGTAAGTGACGAATTTGCCTTTGGCTTTAGCGTTCTTCTGACGCCATATTTTGAGTACAAAATTCATGGTTTTATCATTTTTTACTGCAGTGACAATAAGTCAGGATTGATTTACGGCCGGTTTGAATCCATTTTTCAAAATTCAGGTTAAGGGCATTGCTGGTAAGGACTTTCAGGTAATCCGGGATCAGCATTTTCTGAACTTTCGTTGCACAAACGTCATCGGTGTCCGCACCCTTATCTTCATCGTGATGAATCCATTTACCGTAACAGTATGTTGATCCTGTCTTATTTATAGTTGCGTTGTTTGATTTCAATGAACTCGTAATCCAGCGATTCTTTATGCAGTTCAGGGGTGTTGTCGTCACCTTTATATTCCCAGGCAGCAACGTACCTGAAGTCCTCGTCGTTGCGGAGGGCTTCACCTTCAGGGGTTTGATATTCTTCCCGGAAATGACCGCCGCATGATTCTTTCCTGTTCAGGGCATCGAGTGCAATGAGCTCTCCGAGTTCAAGAAAGTCGGCAACCCTGCCGGCTTTTTCGAGTTCGGGGTTCAGTCCGTCGGTATCGCCGGGGATTTTGACTTCTTTCCAGAAGTCAGTCCGGACTTTCCGGATCATTTCGACGGCTTTTTGCAGCCCTTCCTTTTTGCGGCCCATTCCAACATGCTCCCACATGATTTTGCCAAGCTGTTTGTGGAAGTGGTCTACCGTTTTGTTTCCTCTGACGTTCATCAGCTTTTGGATGCGCTCTCTCACATCGTTCTCCACTGCTTCAAACTCAGGCCGGTCGGTGCTGAACCGCGGGACGTTGATCTGGTCGGCCAGGTAATTCTGCATCGTGTAAGGCAGGACGAAGTAACCGTCGGCAAGGCCCTGCATGAGTGCGGAGGCACCCAGGCGGTTGGCGCCATGATCGCTGAAGTTGGCTTCGCCTGCGACAAACAGGCCGGGAATGGTTGACATCAGCTCGTAGTCCACCCAAAGTCCGCCCATGGTATAATGGACAGCGGGATATATCATCATTGGATTTTCATACGGATCCTCATTCACGATCTTGAAATACATCTGGAAAAGGTTTCCGTAACGCTCTTCAATCACATTTCTGCCAAGTCGTTTGATGGCATCTGCGAAATCGAGGTAAACGGCAAGGCCTGTGTCGCCAACGCCGTAACCTGCATCGCACCGCTCTTTTGCTGCTCTGGATGCAACGTCCCTGGGTACCAGGTTCCCGAATGCCGGGTAGCGCCGCTCAAGATAATAGTCACGGTCTTCTTCCTTTATATCAGAAGGTCTTTTCTTTCCATACCTGAGCGCTTCGCTGTCCTCTTTCTTTTTTGGAACCCAGATTCGTCCGTCGTTGCGGAGGCTTTCACTCATCAGGGTCAGCTTGCTCTGGTAGTCGCCGTGAACCGGGATGCAGGTAGGGTGTATCTGGGTAAAGCAGGGATTGCCGAAGAAAGCCCCGCGCTTATATGCCTTCCAGATCGCCGTGGCATTGGATCCCATGGCGTTGGTAGAAAGGAAGAAAACGTTGCCGTAGCCGCCGGTAGCCAGCACGACTGTGTGAGCCGCAAACCGTTCTATCTTTCCGTCAACCAGGTTCCGGGTGATAATCCCCCTGGCTCTTCCGTCAATCAGTACTATGTCAAGCATTTCATGCCGCGGGAACAGTTCGACGTTGCCCAGCTTGATCTGCCTGCTCATGGCGCTGTAGGCTCCAAGCAATAGCTGCTGCCCGGTCTGTCCGCGGGCGTAAAATGTCCTTGAAACCTGGGCACCGCCAAACGAACGGTTGTCGAGTAATCCGCCATATTCCCGGGCAAAGGGCACCCCCAGGGCAACGCTCTGATCAATGATGTTGCCGCTTACTTCAGCAAGGCGGTAAACATTGCCCTCACGGGCACGATAGTCGCCCCCCTTGATAGTGTCGTAAAAGAGACGATAAACACTGTCGCCGTCATTCTGATAGTTCTTTGCAGCATTGATGCCGCCCTGTGCAGCGATGCTGTGAGCCCTGCGGGGACTGTCCTGGTAACAGAAGGCTTTTACCCTGAAACCGAGGGCACCGAGGGATGCAGCAGCCGAAGCTCCGGCAAGGCCTGTACCGACAACGATGATATCCAGTTTGCGCTTGTTGGCCGGATTCACAAGATTGATATGATCCTTGTAATTTGACCATTTCTGTGACAGGGGACCTGAAGGTATTTTGGAATTGAGCTTGCTCATTGCTAACGGTTGTTTATTTGATAAAGAGATAATAGGCCGGGATCAGGGCAAAACCAAGAGGAACCAGGATGGAGTACAGAGTACCGACAAACTTGATGAAAGGAGTGTATTTGTTGTGGTTCAGGCCAAGAGTCTGGAAGGCCGACTGAAAGGCGTGGTTCAGGTGGAAAGCCAGAAAAACCATGAGAACCATGTATAGTATGCAGTAAAACCTGCTGGAAAATAAAAGGTTGGCCATCTGATAGAAGT
The DNA here is from genome assembly GCA_964544545.1 of uncultured Lentimicrobiaceae bacterium. Taxonomy (GTDB): domain Bacteria; phylum Bacteroidota; class Bacteroidia; order Bacteroidales; family UBA4417; genus UBA4417. Next base: position 78,107 of record CAZJCG010000007.1, read on the forward strand.
CTTCCCGTTCCAGCCCGGCAGGTGGTTGGACCCAGCCCAGCTTCACAAAGTAGAAATTACTGAAATGAATGATCAGGAAAGTCAGGATGATGGCGCCGGTATGGATCATGTATTTGGAGAAGAAGGAGGTATGGGAATATCCTTCAATCCTGTATCGCACCGGCCGGGCCATCCAGTTATAGATCTGGATGATCACACCCAGAATAATATGGATCAAAAATCCACCGAACAGGAAAACTTCCATGATCTTGATCAGGGGATTGGTGGTCATGAATATAACGGCCACTTTGTAATATTCTCCTCCATCGCCGCGAAGCAACAGGAGGTTGATGGCCAGATGGACTACCAGGAATGTTATCAGGAAAAGGCCGGCGAAAGCCATGACCACTTTCTTGGTAATGGAAGAATAAAACAACACGATATTTCTCATGGCAGGGTGAATTTCAGGAACGTCCGAAAAAACAGGAGCGTTTATGAATAATTTCTACTTTTGAAAAGGAGTCTCTACTAACAAAAATAACAATATTTGCTTCGTTCAAAAGGATCGGACTTTTTTTTTAACGATCAGAGGCATTCGGGACCACTCTTAAAACAGCATGAAATCAACAAAGTATTCTAAATAATTTAACATACAGCATTATGCGATATCAATCACTGCCTGCCGAATTGTACATCCGGAACCGGGCAAAACTGGTTGCCAAAATGAAGCCGGGATCACTGGCCATTGTCAATTCGAATGATGAAATGCCCAGAAGCGGAGACCAGACGTTCTACTTCCGGCAGAATTCAGACCTCTTCTATCTCACAGGGCTGGATCAGGAAAAAACCATCCTGACTCTGTGCCCGGATCATCCGGTTGAAGCATTGCGGGAGGTGGCCTTTATCGTGAAGACGAATGACCTGATGGTTACCTGGTATGGGTATAAGTATACGATGGAAGAAGCCAGACAGGTTTCCGGGATCAAGAATATCAAATGGCTGGACGATTTTGAGATGACCGTGCGCGACCAGCTCACCCGGGTTCAGACCGTTTACCTGAACCAGAACGAATATGTGAAATTCACTACGGAAGTGCCATCCCGGGATGTCCGTTTTGCCGCAAAGATGAAGGCCGACTACCCGGTTCATGCCTACGAAAGGTTGGCTCCGCTCATCACGGATCTTCGAATGGTAAAGGAACCGGAAGAGATCATTCAGATGAGGAAGGCCTGTGACCTGACAGAGGAAGGCTTCAGAAGGATCCTCGATTTTGTGAGACCTGGAGTGATGGAATATGAGGTGGAAGCAGCTTTCACCCATGAATTCACGCGAAAAGGGGGAGGACATGCCTACCTGCCCATTGTAGCCTCCGGTAAGAATGCCTGTGTGCTGCATTATATCAGCAATGATAAGCCCTGCCAGGACGGCGATCTGCTGCTGCTCGATGTCGGTGCCGAATACGGGAATTATTGTGCCGACATGTCAAGGACCATTCCCGTAAACGGAAAATTCACTCCGCGTCAGCGTCAGGTGTACGAGGCTGTTTTAAGGTTGCTGAAAGCCGGAATGGCCCTGCTGGTGCCCGGTATTACCAATGAGAAATGGCACGGTGAGATCTGCAAGCTGATGGAGCAGGAATTGATCGGACTTGGATTGATCACAGAGGAGGATGTAAAGAAACAGGATCCGGCCAATCCGGTCTTTTTCAAATACTATATGCACGGTTCGGGCCATTTCCTGGGACTGGACGTACATGACGTGGGAAGCCGGCAGGAAGTATTCCGCAAAGGTATGGTGTTAACCTGTGAACCCGGTATCTATATTCCTGAAGAAGGCATCGGTATCCGCCTCGAGAATGATGTGATGGTGGACGATGTCCCTGTCAACCTGATGGCCTCCATCCCCGTTGAACCGGATGAGATCGAAGAGTTGATGAGAAGGTAAGGAACAAGATAAAAGATAAAAGATAAAAGGAAAAAGATAAAAGAGGGAGGGAATGGGATAATTAGCTGATTAGCTGATTCGACGATTGGGGAATTTAGAAATTTAAAAATGTGGGAATGTAGGAATTAGCTGATTCGGTAATTAGCTGATTCGGCGATTGGCTGAATTGGGTAAATTTTCCGGGAATAATTTCGGATTCAATTCGTGTATTCGTGGTATAAAGGATTTCTGGCAGATGAGTTCCCAATCCTGTTTGATCTTTGATGATCTGCGCTATTTCCTGCGTGATCAGCGGGGAAACAAGATCAGATCCTGAGAAGAGATAAGCCTTCCGGCCTGGCTTAATGGATGACCAAGAAAGTATGATTGGCAGTCGGCTATGAATGAGTCACTGATTTGACTGTTTCCGTCTGTGCGAGCCTTAATCGGTCGTATCAAACGAAAAAGTTACGGCAAGAAATATTTCTCAGAAAAACAACGGGAGATCCTTACAGAGTTGCACCACCTGCTTCCTGAAGTCCCTGGCAGTTATAAGGATTCACAACATAATGCCCGCCTGACGCCTTCAGCATATTCAATATGCTCCGGGCTTTCTAGCTGCATCCGAATTCTTTCATCTTATCATCGGCTTTCTTAAAGCCCAGTTCCTTTGCTTTCTTCAGGTCGTTGCAGCCGTCGTAATCGGGGTAAGTATTCGCAGGAAGCTGAAACCAGGTATTGGCGCGGTTGAAGTAAGCTTCGGCATAACGGGCATCCTGGTCAATAGCTTTTGTAAAGCACTCAAATGCCTGCTTATACTCCAATTTCTTGAAATGGTCCAATCCCTGCTTGTTCCATTCTTTGGCAGTCTGACCGGTTGCCAGCAAGGAAACAAAAAGGAAAATGCCTATAAATCCAATCAACTTCTTCATGATGCACACAATTAATGTTTGGTCAAATTTATGAAACATTAGCCAAGGCACGATCAACCGAAACTTATATTCTGCTAATTTTGTGGGGATGCTGCCGGCCACTATTCCGGAATACGCGGTTCAAATTATTGATAGCGGAGAAGAATAGACAACAGCAAGATCTGATATTATTTACCCTTATGGTAGCCCGGCATTTTCCGGACTCAACTGTCCTTGCCTACTTTTGTTGCCCGAAGCCTGAACTGCGGCTACCCTTTAAATCAGAATAATCCAAAAAACTTATCTATATGTTCGCTCCTGAAACTTATACCAACCGCCGCAATTCACTGCGGAAAGAAATGCAGAGCGGGATCATCCTGCTCCCCGGTAACACCGACGCCGCTTACAACTATCCTGCAAACCAATATACCTTCCGTCAGGACAGCAACTTCTCCTATTTCTTCGGACTGGATCATCCGGATCTTTTTGGGGTGCTGGATGTTGATAACGGCGTCGACTATATCTTCGGAAACGATGTTGATATCGACGACATTATCTGGATGGGCCCTCAGCCTTCGATAAGCGATCTTGCCCTGAAAGCGGGAGTGAAGAATACGGCTCCTCTCGGACAATTGCCGGCATTTATCATCAATCTGATCCAAAAAGGACGTCCGATCCATTTTGCGCCAACTTACCGTGGTGAAACAGTGATCCAGTTAAGCGATCTGCTGGGAATTGTTCCGGCAAGGCTGAAAGATGCTGTTTCTCTTCCGCTGATCAAAGCGATCGTGAAGCTGCGTTCAGTTAAAAGCCAGGAGGAGATTGCAGAGATTGAAAAAGCCGTCGACATTGCCTGGCTTATGTTCACTACGGGTATGAAGATGGCCAAGCCGGGAGTGAAGGAACAGGAAATAGTAGGCGCTATGGAAGGAATCTCCGTGGCACACGGACGTCCCGTTTCGTTCCCGATCATCCTGAGCATCAACGGACAAACCCTGCATAACCACCACCATGGGAACCTGCTTCGCGAAGGCCGGATGTTGGTTATGGACGGAGGAACCGAAACGGAGTTGCTGTATGCCAGCGATATTACCCGTTCGGTGCCGGTAGGCGGAAAATTCAATCAGAAACAGAAAGAGATCTATGAGATCGTTCTCAATGCCAATCTGAACGCCATCCCGGCCACCAAACCCGGTGTCTTCTATCGTCAATGTCATGATATCGCTTGCGAAACCATCGCTTCGGGACTGAAAGACCTGGGCATTATGAAAGGGGATGTGAAAGAAGCCGTCGCTGCCGGTGCTCATGCTTTGTTCATGCCACACGGGCTGGGTCACATGTTGGGCATGGATGTTCATGATATGGAAGGGCTTGGACAGATATACGTCGGATATGATGATGAAATTCAACCCAGCAACCTCTTCGGTACCGCTTACCTGAGGATGGGACGCCGGTTACAGCCGGGCTTCGTTATTACCAACGAACCGGGGATCTATTTTATTCCGGAACTCATCAACATCTGGAAATCAGAAAACAAGTTCACCGAATTCATCAACTATAACAAAGTGATGGAGTATCTGGACTTTGGCGGGATCAGGATTGAGGATGATATCCTGGTTACAGCCGACGGTTCCCGCGTTCTCGGCAAGCCGATACCCAAAACAGTTGCCGACGTTGAGGCTACCATGGGGATGTAAGGGAGACGGGTATGGAGAAGTCAGTATTGTTTCAAGGGAAAAAGATTTGCTATACCTGTTGCGGGAGCGGCGATGCCATCGTCTTCCTCCATGGATTTATGGAGTCGGGGAGTATCTGGAAAACATTTTCAGAGACCCTGTCGCAGGAATTCATGGTACTTACGATTGATCTGCCGGGACATGGAAGGAGCGAAGTGGTGGCTGAGATCCATTCTATGTCCCTGATGGCCGAATCGGTGAAAGCCGTGATGGAAGATGCCGGTGCCGGATCTGCCGTGATCGTGGGTCATAGCATGGGAGGCTACATAACATTGGAATTTGGCAGGTTGTTCCCGGAGAAAGTAAACGGGATCGTGCTGTTTCATTCGCATGGCATGCCCGATAGCCCGGAGGCAAAGGAAAACCGCAGGCGTACCATCAACATCGTGAAACAAAACAAGACGGGTTTCATCCGGCAGTTCGTCCCGGACCTTTTCGACCAGAATCATGTGGAAAAGTACAGTTCCCAAATCAGTGAGCTGATAGACGAGTCGTCGAAAATGAGCGCCGAAGGCGTAATTGCTGCTTTGTCAGGAATGCGCGACCGTGAAGGAGGGCTTGCGTTTCTGATGACCACCAACAGGCCGGTATTGTTTATTGTCGGAAAGCAGGATCCCCGGATTCCTTATAACCAGCTCCTTGCTCAGGCCGTGATCCCGGCTCATTCGGAAACGCTGATCCTTGATAATGTTGGCCACATGGGCTTTATTGAAGCTCCTGAAACGACATTGCAGACAGTCCGTCATTTTACTGCCAAATGTTATGGGAAATGACCTGACTGAGCGGTCTGCCGGACCTCTACTGATCTGAACCGGAATCGGTGATTCTATTTTTCGTAAAAGTGCATCTCCCGGATGTACTGGTATACTTTCTCAGGCAGATAGTACACCATATTTTTTCCTTCAAGGATCGATTGCCGGATAAACGTTGCCGATATCTCAATCATCGGTGCATTATACAATGTGACAGAAGGATGCCGGACCAGTTCATGGTCTTCGCTTCCCGGACGCGGATAAGCATAGAACTTATAGAATTCCAGCAGCTGTTCCCAGTTTTTCCATTTGTGGAAGGTCGGGAAAATGTCGGTGCCGGTAACCAGCACAAACTCCCGGTTAGGGTATCGTTCCTGGAGGTATGTAAGCGTATGGATGGTGTATGACGGACGCGGCAGGTCAAACTCGATATTCGACGACCTGAACCTGTAATCATCTTCGATGGCTATGTTCACCATCATCATTCTGTGATGATCGGCCAGCAGACTGCTTCGCTCTTTCAGCGGATTTTGCGGAGAAACGACGAACCATAATTCCTCGAGGTCGCTGAACTCCAGCATGTAACTGGCAATGATAAGGTGCCCGATGTGGATCGGGTTGAAAGAGCCAAACAACAGACCTGTTTTCTTCATGCCGGACATAGTGGTAGCAAGATAAAAGATAAAAGGCTAAAGATAAAAGATAATAGTCTTTAGAAGATGATTTAGAGGTAAAAGATGAAGGATGAATGTGGGAATTCAAGAATTTAGGAATTTAAGAATTTAAAATGTGATAATTAGCTGATTAGCTGATTCGGCGATGGGAGAGGAGAATTTGGGAATTTGAGAATGTGAGAATTTAAGAATTTAAGAATGTGATAATTTGCTAATCACTATTGTCCGGTCAATACTGACCTAACGTGCATAAGATATAGATGATCAGCAGATTAAGCCCATCTCCTTCAGGAGAGGGGTTGGGGTGAGGTATGGCCTGATTATCAATAACTTTGTGATATTTTCCGGACAACAGTGATTTGAGAACGTGAGAATGTTATAATTAGCTGATTCGGTGATTTGATGTTACGATGGATCAGCCTCGCAGGAATTCTCGTACTACTCTTTCTGACTCGGCAAGGGCATCTTCCAGTTTGTCGTTAAGGATTATGCAGTCAAATTTATCTGCAAATTCAAGTTCCCACCTGACCTTATCGAGGCGTTTCTGAAGACTTGCTTCCGAATCGGTCCCGCGGTTGCGCAGGCGTGCCTCCAATACCTCGAATGATGGCGGCCGGATGAACAGCGCCAGGGCCTGATCGCCATACATCTTTTTAATATTGATCCCTCCGACAACATCTACATCAAAAACCGGAGAGTGACCATTGGCATGGATCCTTGTCACTTCCGAGCGCAATGTCCCATAGTAACTACCCGGATAAACCTCCTGCCATTCCAGCAATTCGCCTGCATCGATGCGTTTCCGGAATTCATCCGACGTAATGAAATAATATTCCCGGCCGTCCTGTTCCCCCGGGCGCAGGGGACGACTGGTAGCAGAAACGGAGAACTCAAGTCCCAGCCCGGCTTCCAGCAAATGCCTGACGATGGTGCTTTTGCCTGCTCCCGAAGGTGCCGAAACGATGATCATCCGGTCGTGCTTCATACGATATATATTTTCGTGAGGAGGATTGCGTAACTTTCCTGACTGATGCCCTTTCAGAGGATATTGCCCAGCTGTTCCTTGATCTTTTCCAGTTCGTCCTTCATCCTGACGACGATCTGCTGAATTTCGGCATCACTGGCTTTGGATCCCAGCGTGTTGATCTCTCTGCCGATCTCCTGGGTGATGAATCCCAGTTTCCGCCCGTTTGATTCGTTCCCTTTCAGGGTTTCGAGGAAGTAGTCGCAGTGTTTTTTCAGCCGGACCTTTTCTTCCGTGATGTCCAGCCTTTCAAGGTACCAGAAGATCTCCTGTTCGAAGCGGTTCTCGTCGAAGTTTTCCATTCCGGGCCTGGTGGCGATAAATTCCGAGCTGTTCCGTTCGAAACGTTCCCGCAGGTTGCGGATGCGTGCCTGTTCAAAAGGCCCCACCGATTCGAGCAGACCTAGGATCAATCCGATTCGCTTCTGCATATCGGCTTCCAGCAGTTGTCCTTCTTCCATCCGGAACCGGTCAGCCTGCGAAAGTGCTTCATCGATAGCTTCTTTAACAGCTGTCCATTCTTCATCACCCAGGCTTTCCTTATCCGACCGCAGTACATCCGGCATCTTCAGGATGGAGGAGATCAGGTCGTCGCCAACAGGAGCCTTCAGCTCTTCGGCCAATTCCAGGATCTCCCGGTGGTATTGCCTGGCCAGCGCCTTGTTGATGCTTGATCCTGAAATCTCCGCATCGCTGTCGGAAGTCAGGTTGAAATCAACCTTTCCCCGTTCCAGTACTCTGCCGATCGCAATCCGTATCTCCAGTTCCTTCTCGCGAAATACCTGGGGTATCCGTGCATTGATATCCAACTGTTTCGAATTCAGCGTCCTGACTTCCACTGATATGGTTTTACCGTCAGTTTCTGCGGATGCCTTACCGTAACCGGTCATCGACTTTATCATATCCTTCTTTTAAGCGCCTCAAAGATACGATTCTTGTCAGGGCAGGGTTCCGGAAAGGCCGGTTTTTTTAACAGGTACTACGCCGGCAGCGAACTTCTCCTTATTTTTACCTGACAAAACATAGTGAACGATCGCACGTCCCATTGAACATATTACCGGGCACCGGCTGTTTGATAAACCGCCCCTGTTTTACCGGTCGATGCTTGACGACATCAGCCGGGCTTCAAAATATATTTATCTGGAAACATACAAGTTCGGGAACGATGCAACCGGCCTTGAATTCAGGAACCTTCTGACCCAAAAGGCAAAAGAGGGCGTTAAGGTCAGGCTGATCGTGGATTCATGGGGCGTTTCCTATAAAGAAGATTTCTTCAGCGAGCTGACCCTCTATGGCGGGGAAGTGAGATTTTTCAAGAAGATAAAACTCACTTTCGATTTCTTTACCAAGAACCATAAAAGGAATCATCGCAAATTGCTCATCATCGATGATCAGATAAGCTATATCGGATCAGCCAATATCACAGGTTATTCGCATGACTGGCGGGAGTCGGTACTCCGTATGACAGGCGGAATTGCCGAAGTGCTTAAGAAGACCTTTATCGAAAGTTTCAAAATTTATAACAAGTACATTTTCAACAAGTTTTCGTTCAAGAAGATCATTCATTATTACGATTTCGAGATTGTTCAGGATAATCCTTCCATTTACCGGCAACAGATCAAGAACAAGCTGGAGAAACTGATGAGTAAGGCCCGGAGAGAAGTGCTGATCGAAACTCCGTATTTCCTGCCGGGGCACAAACTGCGTAAGATCATGGCGGCAGTGGCCATGAAGGGGGTAAATATAACGGTGATCCTGCCTCAGAATTCCGATGTCAGGGCGGTGGACCTGTTGCGAAACAAGTATATGGGTTTCTATTATAAAAACAATATCAAGATTGTGTTTTATGCGCCCAATAACCTGCATGCCAAAGTTATACTGATCGATGGGGAAATCTTCGGTATCGGATCTCCCAACGTTGATTACCGCAGTTTCAGGTACCAGCATGAGATCATGCTTTTCGGTAAACACAAGGGCATTGTGGAAGAGGTACGAAACCACATAAGCCTGACCCTGGCCGACTGTCTCGAGTTCGATCAGGCAGCCTGGCAGCGCCGTCCCCGTTTCGAGAAGATGCTGGGATGGATGCTGCTGCCTTTCAGGCACCTGTTTTAGGAAGGCGAAGAGCATAGGGCGAAGAGCGAAGGGGTAGGTTGTCATTCATAGACATTCATAGCCATTCATAGTCATTCATAGTCATTCATAGTCACTCAATAGTGATTCAGTAGTCATTCATAGTAAATACTTTTATCTTTATACTTTTGTCTTTTATCTTTTTGAAAGCACAGAGCGTAGGGCTGATGTTAGAGAGCTTAGGGCAGAGAGTAGGTTGTCATTCGATAGAAATTCAATTGTTATTCAATAGTAATTCAGTTGCCATTCGATAGAGATTCAGTTGTCATTCATAGTAAATACTTTTATCTTTATACTTTTGTCTTTTATCTTTTTGAAA
>CAZJCG010000007.1:87820-103034 GCA_964544545.1 uncultured Lentimicrobiaceae bacterium
CTCAGAGCTAAGGGCAGAGAGCATGAGGTACAATTGAAATTCAATCATCGAATCGCCTAATTAGCTAATTAACTAATTATCAAATTCATAAATTCTTGCATTCTCAAATTATATCTTTTATCTTTTTCCTTTTATCTTTTATCTTATAGAAAGCGTAGAGCTCAGAGCTAAGGGCAGAGAGCATGAGGTACAATTGAAATTCAATCATCGAATCGGCGAATTAGCTAATTAACTAATTAATAATTCTCACATTCATAAATTCTTACATTCTTGCATTCTCAAATTATTTCTTTTATCTTTTACCTTTTATCTTTTATCTTTTATCTTGTGGACAGCAGAGAGCGCAGGGCTTAGTGCTGGGGAAGAACAGATCAAATTTCTTTTATCTTTTCCCTTTTATCTTTTGTCTTTAATAAGTGCCTTCATTTCTCCATCCTGTTGATTTCGACTAATCTATAATGAATTTAAATTACTATCAGCCGGACAATTCAATCTGAATCGTCGCCTAGCTTTCATTTTTAATAAGTAATTTTGCACCGCCATAAAGGTCACTTTATAAAAAAATTTCTGAAGTTAATTTAAACTCAATTATAATGGCGAGTAAAGACAAATTTCTGACTTGTGACGGTAACTATGCAGCCGCTCACATTGCCTACATGTTCAGCGAAGTAGCTGCCATCTATCCCATCACTCCTTCTTCAACAATGGCCGAGTATGTTGACGAATGGTCGGCTAACGGCAGGAAGAACATTTTTGGAGAGACGGTCCGTGTTGTTGAGATGCAGAGCGAAGGCGGCGCTTCGGGTGCTGTCCATGGATCACTGCAGGCCGGAGCACTTACAACCACGTATACTGCTTCCCAGGGCTTACTGCTCATGATCCCTAACATGTATAAGATCGCCGGTGAACTTCTTCCGGCCGTATTCCACGTTTCAGCCCGTTCGCTGGCCGCTCAGGCTCTTTCCATTTTCGGAGACCACAGTGATATCTATTCGACACGGCAGACCGGTTTTGCCATGCTGGCAACCGGAAGCGTTCAGGAAATCATGGATATTGCCGGTGTTGCCCACCTGGCTGCTATCCGCTCACGCGTACCTTTCATGCATTTCTTCGACGGATTCCGTACATCCCACGAGATCCAGAAAGTGGAATTCCCCACCAACGAGGATATGGCAAAGTTGCTGGACTGGAATGCCCTGAAGAGTTACCGTGACAGGGCTCTCAATCCTGAACACCCCGTAACCCGCGGAACTGCTCAGAACCCTGATATCTATTTCCAGAGCAGGGAAGCTGCAAATCCGTTCTACATGAAAGTTCCCGACATCGTTGAGGAATACATGCAGGAGATCAGCAAACTGACCGGTCGCGAATACCATCCTTTCACCTATTATGGTGCAAAAGATGCTGAGAATGTTATCGTTGCCATGGGATCGATCACCGATACCATTAAGGAAGTAATTGACTATCAGAATGCCAGGGGAGAAAAACTGGGCCTGGTGAGCGTTCACCTGTACCGTCCCTTCTCACCGAAGTATTTCTTTAACGTGATGCCGAAATCGGTTAAGCGTATTTGTGTTCTCGACCGCACCAAAGAACCCGGTGCAACAGGAGAACCACTCTACCTGGATGTAAAGGATATTTATTATACCCACGAATCCAGACCTCTGATCGTTGGTGGCCGTTACGGACTCAGCTCCAAGGATACCACCCCGGCCATGGTTCTTTCGGTGTTCAACAACCTGAAGATGAATGAGCCGAAGGATCACTTTACGGTAGGTATCGTTGACGATGTGACCTTCACTTCCCTTCCGGTACTTCCGGAAATCGACCTGGCAAACAAGGGAACCTTCCAGGCCAAGTTCTACGGCATTGGTTCCGACGGAACAGTAGGTGCCAACAAGAACTCCATCAAGATCATTGGTGACACAACCGATAAATACGCCCAGGCATATTTTGCATACGATTCAAAGAAATCAGGTGGTGTTACTACTTCTCACCTGCGCTTTGGCGACAGCCCGATCCGTTCACCTTACCTGGTAAACACTCCTGACTTTGTCGCCTGCCATGTACCTGCCTATCTTACGAAATACGATCTGCTCAAAGGGCTTAAGAAAGGAGGGACTTTCCTTCTTAACAGCATCTGGGATGCAGAAGAAACCAGGAAGCGTCTTCCGGACGGCATGAAGAAATATCTGGCAGAGAATGAGATCAACTTCTATATCATCAATGCTACCAGAATTGCTGAAGAAATAGGCCTTGGAAACCGTACGAATACCATCACCCAGGCTGCCTTCTTCAAGATCTCCGGAGTTATCCCATACGAAACCGCCCTCACCGAGATGAAGAATGCGGTTAAGAAATCCTTTGGACGTAAGGGTGAAGAGGTAGTGAAGATGAACATCCAGGCCATTGAAAAGGGCGCTGAGGTTGAAAAGGTGGAAGTCCCTGTTGAATGGAAGAATATTGTAGTCACCGAAGAAAAGGATTCCCGCTCAATTCCCGATTTCATCAGGAATGTTGTGGAGCCCATCAATTCAATGAAAGGGGATGACCTGCCAGTAAGTGCATTCCTTGGTCGTGAAGACGGTACATTCCCGGCCGGCACCACTGCTTACGAAAAGCGCGGTATTGCCGTGAATGTCCCTGAATGGATCTCTGAGAATTGCATCCAGTGCAACCAGTGTTCATTTGTTTGTCCTCATGCTGCCATTCGTCCCTTCCTGATGAATGAAGATGAGATGAAAGGTCTTCCGGCTGATACAGCTACTCTGAAGGCTATTCCCAAAACCTTCGACGGTCTTCAATTCCGAATCCAGGTCAGTCCGCTCGATTGCACAGGTTGCGGCAACTGCGCCGACGTATGTCCGGCCAAGGTGAAGGCTCTCGTCATGAAGCCTCTTGATTCGCAGCGCGACCAGATCGAACGTTGGGATTACATCGCCAATAATGTTACTTACAAGGACAAGCTGGCTCCCAAGGATCAGAATGTTAAGAACAGCCAGTTTGCTCAGCCGTTGTTTGAGTTCTCGGGTGCATGCGCAGGATGCGGTGAAACCCCTTACGTTAAGCTTATTACCCAGCTTTTCGGCGAAAGGATGATGGTTGCCAATGCTACCGGATGCTCCTCCATTTATGGCGGTTCGGCTCCTTCCACTCCTTATACAAAAAATGCAGAAGGTTGTGGACCGGCCTGGGCAAACTCATTGTTTGAAGACAATGCCGAATACGGCCTCGGTATGGCTCTGGGTGTCGGGAAGATGCGCAGCCGTATCGCTGAACGTATGGGAATTATCCTGAACGGCGATTACAATGAAGAATTGAAGCAGGCTTGCCGCGAATGGATCGCTGGCAAGGATAATGCAGCTCAATCGAAGGAAGCCAGCGCCAAGGTGCTGCCGTTGCTTGAAAAGGAAAACAGCGACGTCTGCAAGGAGTTGGTTGCACTGAAGCAATATTTCATCAAGAAGTCAGTATGGATGTTCGGTGGCGACGGTTGGGCCTATGATATCGGTTACGGTGGTCTCGACCATGTGCTGGCATCGGGAGAAGACGTGAATGTCCTTGTTCTTGATACAGAAGTTTATTCCAATACAGGCGGACAGGCCTCGAAATCGACCCCGGTTGGTGCAGTAGCCAAGTTTGCCGCCTCCGGCAAGAGAGTCAGGAAAAAAGACCTGGGCATGATGGCCATGAGTTATGGCTATGTTTACGTTGCACAGGTTGCTATGGGATCGAACCAGTCGCAATACCTGAAAGCTCTCCGCGAAGCTGAAGCTTATCCCGGACCATCGTTGATCATTGCCTATTCAACCTGTATCAACCACGGGCTGCACTCAGGTATGGACAAGTCGCAGGATCAGCAGGACAAGGCCGTTCAGGCTGGATATTGGGCAAACTACCGCTACAATCCGGCTCTCGAACTGGAAGGCAAGAATCCGTTCCAGCTTGATTCCAAAGAACCTGACTTCTCAAAGTTCCAGGATTTCCTCAAGTCGGAAGTACGTTATACCTCACTGATGAAATCATTCCCTGCTCAGGCTGCTGAATTGTTTGAAGCTGCTGAAGAGAATGCCAAGAGAAGGTATAATTCATACAAGCGTCTGGCCGAAATGGATTACACCAAGTAATCAGGACAGAATAATTAAAAAGCCGGGTTCGTTTCAGGACCCGGCTTTTTTTTTATGACGATCCTATGAGGATCAACATCGGAGAAGTGCCTTCTCTATTCCACAATGATCTCAAATGGCATCAGAGCCTGGACTCCCTGCAGCCTTGACATGTTCATCAGGTAGGAATAATAGGGATAAGCCGATCCGAGCTGTTTCTTTACCCAGACGAATGAGTTATCGCCACTTAGTGTTTCCATGATCCGGGTAAAAGGATCCTTTTGTGCCGGCAGGTTGGTGATGCTGTAGTCCTTCACCTTGGCAAGCCGGGCAGCCTCGCGGATGGCATCGGTCAATCCGCCGAATTCATCGATCAGTCCGATACGCTTGGCATCAGTCCCGCTCCATACACGACCCTGTCCGATGCTGTCGACATCAGCTGTGCTCATTCTCCTTCCCTCAGCCACATGGCCTACGAAGGTGCTATAGATCGTTTCAATATCGTGTGTCAGGAATTTCTTTTCTTCGCCGGTCATGGGACGGGTAACGGGGATATAATCCGCATAGGGGTTGGTCTTAACACCGTCGAAGGTAATGCCGAGGTTTTTCTCAAAAAATTTCTCCGTATTGGGAATGATCCCGAAGACGCCAATCGAGCCGGTAAGGGTATTGGGGTTGGCGTAAACCTTGGTGGCTGCGCACGAAATGTAGTAACCGCCCGAAGCTGCCACATCGCCCATTGAGACAACGACTGGTTTTGCTTTTTTGGCAAGAGAAACTTCCCTCCAGATCACATCCGATGCCAGGGCGCTTCCACCCGGGGAGTTCACCCGGAGCACGATGGCTTTCACCTTATCGTCGAGCCTGGCCTTGCGGATAGCCTTCGAGATCCGTTCGGAACCGATGGTTTCATCGTTGCCTTCACCGCTGATGATATTTCCGGATGCGTAAACCACAGCAATCCTGTCGCCGCCTATTTTCTTATCCGGTGCATTGACGGGAGCATCCAGGTACTTGCTGAACTTCATCACCTTGATATCCTTTATGGAGGCTTCCCCAACCTTCAAGCGGAGTTCTTCCAGGAATTCATCCTTGTAAATGAGCCGGTCAACGAATTTCAGGTTTACGGCTTCCCGGGGATCCTGTACCTTAAGCCCGTCGGCAATGGCCATCAGCTGGTCGACAGGGATCTTTCTTGTTTCCGAGATTCCTTTCAGCATGTGTTGCCATAGTGCTGAAACATAGGCAAAAGTCTGTTGCTCGCTGGCGGGGCTCATGCTGTCAAGAATGAAGGGCTCCACGGCACTCTTGAATTTGCCATGACGGATTACCTGTGCCTCAATATCCAGTTTTTCCAGCATTCCCTTGAAAAACATCACATTACCGGCCAGGCCTTTAAACTCCATACTTCCTGCCGGATTCAGGTAGATCTTATCCGAAACGCTGGCCAGGTAATAGGTTTGCTGTGTATATCCTTCAGAATAGCTAAGGATAAATTTACCGGATTTCCTGAAATCCAGCAGGGCGTTCCGTATTTCTTCAACCGTTGCAATGCCGGTGGGGACAACCGACAGGTCCATCCAGATGCCCTTGACATTATCATCCTTGGATGCATTCTTGATGGCAGTGAGTATTTCGTTAAGACCCATCGCACGGTTTGCTCCCATGTCGCCAAAGTTGAACATGAACGGATTCTCCGGTTTACGGTCACTCACCTGTGTGTCGAGGCTAAGCTGAAGTACTGTTTTCTGAGGAACGACCACCGTTTCTTTCTTTGTGAACGACAGTGCAGAGACGGCGATGATAAAAATGATCAGGAAAACTACCAGGCTGGCTAGCACGAATCCCAGCATGGAAGCAAACATGAATTTGAAGAACTCTTTCATAGGTTGTCTATTAAATTTCGAATATGGACGTCATTCTTCAGACGAAGTTACAAATTTTGTGGCCGGAAGGCGAAATTAGATCTTCATTATTGTTGAAAACTTCTTTTTCATTTTCCCGGCAGTATCTTGGGCATTTCTGCCCAGTTTGTACCTTTGAATCAGTCAGAGATTAGGTATGATTCAGGTTTTCCTTTCGGTCGGCAGCAATGAAGGCGACAGGCTTCGGTCGTTGGCAACAGCCTATTGGAAGTTAACTGAATCGGCGGGCAGGGTGGAGGCAATTTCTTCCATTTATGAAACCGAGCCCTGGGGCTTTAAGGCGGAAACAAACTTCCTGAACCAGGTGATCAGGTTAAATACACTTTTGCCGGCTGATCAACTTATGAGCCTCATGCTGGAGATCGAAGCCGGAATGGGAAGGCTGCGGAAAGAACCAGGGTATCATTCGCGCTGCATCGATCTAGATATCCTGTTTTACGGGGACCGGATTCTGCATACGGACCGGTTGGATGTCCCTCATCCCCGTCTGCATGAACGGCGCTTCATTCTGGTACCTTTGAACGAAATTGCGCCTGACTTTATTCATCCATTGCTTGGACAATCAATCAGTAGTTTGTTGCTCAATTGCAGCGACGAAACCAGGGTAACCGGATTTCTCGGCAGTAAAGAAGCCGCACAACACTTTAGGGAACACCGGACCTGATTTCCATCGTGACCGGAGGACGTACAACTTCATAATCATTCATATTGCATGGATTTCCCCTATAATTACATTGCCATTGAAGGAAATATAGGTGCAGGGAAAACGACCCTGGCTACAAAATTGTCGGAGCAGTTCAGCACCCGGTTGATACTCGAGCAGTTTGAGGATAATTCATTCCTGCCCAAATTCTATGAAGATCCGGAGCGGTATGCCTTTCCACTGGAATTATCATTTCTGGCCGACCGTTACCAGCAACTCAAGAATACACTCACCATTCAGGATATGTTCCATCCGCTGACCATCGCGGATTATTTCATTCATAAGTCCCTGATCTTTGCCCGCAAAACCTTGAACGACCAGGAATTTGCCCTTTATGCGCGTTTGTTTGCCATCATCGACAATGCATTGCCAAAACCCGACCTTCTGGTGTATCTATACCTGAATATCAATCGCTTACAAATGAATATCCGGAAACGGGGACGTTCGTACGAGCAGAACATCCAGGATGATTATCTGGCAAAGATCCAGGAAGGGTATTTTGATTACATCAGGCAGCAGAAAGGAATGAGAATACTGCTAATCGATACGAACCATCTTGATTTTGTTGCCAATCCGGGCGATTACGAAAAACTGGTCGGTATGATCATGAAGGAATACCCTGTTGGCGTTCACCGGCTGGTGGCCTGAAGGCATTGTATTTGCCGGATCGACTGCACTAAGCGTATATATTGAAGAATATACCTGCCTGCTGTATATCTGCCCCTGTGCTTGCTTACCTTTGCATAAAGACGATCTGGCGGGTTATATCCGCTGTACAATTCCCGAAATCCTTTGTTTATGGGTAGCTTCACAACGATAACCTGGATTTTAATACTTGCCGTGATAGTATTGCTGGCTGGCCTGGTGATCCTGGCCCTGCTCCGGCAAAAAGCGGTTAAGGATCACAGACGCCTTGTTGTTGAAAATGAGGCCCTTATTGATGAATTGGATCGTGTTAAAAACGAATTGCATATCAACCGGGAAAAGGCTGGAGAGTCGGACCGGCTGAAGTCGGCTTTTCTGTGCAATATGTCGCACGAAATCCGTACGCCCTTGCATGCGATCATGGGCTTTTGCGGGTTAATAGCCAACAGCAGCATTACCGACAGCGAAAAGGTGAAATATGCCAATGTTATCAACCAGAATGTGGATTCTCTTCTGGAGGTCGTGAATGATATCTTCGATATTTCACAGGTGGAAGCCGGGATCACCCATATTGAAGATGAGCCTGTGAAGGTAAATGAGGTGTTGTCTTCGGTGCAGACCTGGCTTAACCTCGAAAAAGCAGGGTCCGGGAAGGAGTTCCTTCAGGTCAGATTGGTCAGGGGTAACAAGGATAATGATTTTATTATTTATTCCGATGCATACAAGCTGCGAAGGACGCTGAATCACCTTGCTGATAATGCCCTGAAATACAGTACAGAGGGTTTCATTGAGATCGGATACCGTTTCGGCAGCAATTCGATGATCGAGTTCTTTGTGAAAGATGAGGGAATCGGATTTTCGAAGGACAAGCTGGAAGTCATTTTCCAACGTTTCCGTCAGCTGGATGAGAGCCAGACAAGGCAATACGGCGGTTTAGGGCTTGGTCTCACCGTTGCCCAGAAGTTCGTTGAATTGCTGGGAGGCAGCATGTGGGCCGATTCCGAGCCCGGGAAAGGCTCTACATTCTTTTTCTCCATCCCTTACCGGAAGACTCCTCTGCATCAGGTTTCGGATGAGAGTCTGTAACGGCACTTTCTGTAAAATGTCTTATCAACTGTTCTCCGGACTGACACGATGAAAAGCCTGCTATCCATACTTTTGCTCCTCCTGATATTCTCAGAGATTTACGGTCAACCCATATCCACATCGTTTGATTCACTTGCCAGTTATCCCCGGCTGCAGATTGAGCGGCAGATGGTATATACACCCGCTCACTCTTATATGTATTCGCATCATCCCTACCTGACTTATTTCAACGGTGTCTATCTGGCCATCTGGTCCAACGGGATGAAGGATGAAGACGATCCGGGTCAGCGGATTGCCATATCTTACTCAACTGATTTCTTTCATTGGACGGAGCCGGTAAGCCTGGCTGAACCTGATAATGATGAATCCGGAGAACCCGCAATCCTTACCGCTGCCGGTTTTTACGAGCACGAAGGCAAACTGATTGCATATTATGGTTCATACAGCCGGAACCGGACGGAAACAAAGCTGTTTGCAAAGACCACTGTCAATGGTTATGACTGGAGCGATGCCATTGATCTTGGTTTGCCAGTGATCCCCAACCACGGGCCTTCACGTTTGAGAAATGGAAGACTGATCATCTGCGGGAACTTTTCCTTCCCATACAGCGATAATTCCGATGGCCTCAACGGGTGGCAGATGACGGGATTTTATCCGCAGGAGATGGGCCGGGTCAGCGACAACCCGTGGAGTTTCTGGAAGATCAGCAAAGGAATGGGCCTGCCTGTGAGTTTGTGCGAGGGTTCTTACTTTCAGACCGGTGACGGAGTGATCCACATGCTCCTCCGGTCGGCTGGAGAGACGTTCAACGGCTACCTGTGGCTGACCGAAAGCCGGGATGACGGTAAAAGCTGGTCCAGGCCGGTTGCCACGAAATTTACCGATAACGATCACAAATTCCATTTCGGACAATGGAACGGCCTGTATTACTATGTCGGCTGTCCTGTGTCATTTCCCAGGGGAAGGCGTTGCCCGCTTGTGCTATCTATTTCGACCGACGGATACTCCTTCACCGATCATTATATTATTGCCGACCAGCCTTACGAACGACGGTCCGAAGGGAGATACAAGGAAGGACAGTATGGATACCCTTCTACATTCATCAGGGACGGCATGATGTATATTATTGTATCCCGGCAGAAAGAAGGGATTGAAGTGATCCGGTTTAACATGGATCAGCTGAAATAAGCAACATCTATTCGCTCAAGATCAGGCGTAAACCTTCAATTTCCGGATCAAACAGCTTTGATCCCGCAGCTGCATTTCAGAAATCCTGGCTGTCTCAAAATCAACATTCTGTCAGAATCTCGTCTTCGCTCGATCTGACAGAATGTTGATTTTCAATGGTGCGACTGGGTGAAGTCGATGTTGACCACGCCTTATGGGTCAACCACGATTTCTTTATAGAATTCTCAATATTTATTTCTTCACCACGAATTTCCTGCTTAGTTGCTCCTGCTTGCTTACCAGCGTTATGGTGTAACTCCCGTCAGCGATGCCGTCAAGATTGATAGCTTCTGTTTGGGTGCCATCGACATACAGATCGGCTTTCCGGTAGACCACTGCGCCGAGGTCATTGGTAATGCGCAATTCAAAGGTTTCGGCTGCAGTAGTGTTGATGGTAAGGTTAAAAGTGCCATTATTCGGGTTGGGATATACCTGTAAGCGGTCCTGCGCCGTTCCGGCATTGCCTTTATCGCTGATCTCCCTGGTTATCCCCTGGAATGCTGCGGCACAGTTGGTGTTGGGAATGGTAAGCATGACATTCATACCGTTGCCGGAATCGTACCTGGATATTTTGGTAGGATAGGGCTTTGTAGTGAAACAGAAATGCAGGTCGGCAGGTCCGTTTGTAAAAGAGGTTGAATTGTTGAGCCGGATCCTGCAGATGCGGGTCGGGTACTTTGGATCGGCCGAGATGACAGTTCCTGAACCAAGGCCGGGAGGAGTTCTGGATGCAAGTTTTATCACATGTTTGTTCTGCTGGAACTGGATGCTTGCAGGAGCCTGGGAAGTATTCAGTTGTGAAGAACCCGGAACGACCGATGCTTTGAGTGTCCCTCCGTTACAGATGGCAGGATTAACTAAGATTCCTGCCTGGACGGTTCCCAACTCAAAAGTTATCGATGGATTGAGGTTCACAAGCAGCAGGTCAAATTCCAACTGGGAACCCGACCGGACCTCATTGGCAATGTAATAGCAGAATTCGGAACCTGAAGGAGTTCCTTTTTTCTCCTGAGCCTGCAAAGGGAGGCAGATTACCAGGATCAGGCAGGCCAGGCAGGCCCGTACCAGTTGTAATGATTTCGTTTTCATCCTTTAGTAATTTTATTTTCGGAGATCAGATCCGCCGGCTGGCGGGCACACTGATCTCTGACGTTTTTATAATCGGTCGGAATATGGTCAATCCAAGCTGTTTCAGCTTTTTGCCATCAAAAATGAGAATCATAAAGGTACTCATTTTTAAGGCCGGAAGGGGTAAGGACGGTCAGTTTTTTACATCCGGATCCGAAGGATCAATCCGTTATCCCTTCGAGGGCGAAGAGGAATGAATACTCCAGGGCAACATCCTTCAGGTATTTAAACCGGCCCGAAGCGCCACCATGTCCGACTTCCATGTCGGTGTGCAGCAACAAAACGTTATGGTCGGTTTTCATTTCTCTCAGACGGGCCACCCATTTGGCAGGTTCAAAGTATTGTACCTGAGAATCATGCAGGCCGGTCATCACCAGCATATTGGGATATGCTTTCCTGGCTACGTTATCGTATGGCGAGTATGATTTCATATAGAAATATGCATCTTTGTCGGCAGGGTTACCCCATTCGTCATACTCGTTGGTTGTAAGAGGGATAGAAGGATCGCTCATGGTAGTGACGACATCGACGAACGGCACCTGAGCGATCACGCCGTGCCAGAGGTCGGGCCGGAGGTTGGTAATGGCACCCATCAGCAATCCTCCTGCACTGCCGCCCATGGCATACAGGTGTTCAGATGATGTGAACTTTTCTTTTACCAGGAACTCGGCGCAGGCTATGAAGTCGGTAAAGGTGTTCATCTTTTTCATCAGTTTGCCGTCTTCATACCAGGCCCTTCCCAATTCCTGTCCACCCCGCACATGGGCAATGGCATATACGAATCCACGGTTCAGGAGGCTGAGCCGCGAGGAGCTGAAACTGGCGTCCATGCTGTAACCATAGGAGCCGTAACCGTAGAGCAGCAGAGGAGCCCTGCCGTTTTTCCTGAATCCTTTTTTATAAACCAGCGAGATCGGTACTTGCTTGCCGTCGGATGCGGTAGCGTACAGCCGCTCGGTTACGTAGTCGGAACTCCGGAAATCGCCCAGTACTTCCTGCTGTTTCATGAGTTTCTTTTCTCCGCTCCGCATGCTGAAGTCGTAAACCGACGAAGGAGTGGTGAGCGAAGTATAGTTATACCGCAGGATCTCGGAGTTATACTCTGCATTCTGTCCGACAGAAGCCTGGTAAGCCGGTTCGTCAAACGGGAGGTAGGTGTCCTTGCCTGTCTTGAGATCCCGGATACGGAATTGTTTCAGACCATTCTTTCGCTCGGTCACCACTAGGTAATTGCGGAAAGGCTCGGCGCCTTCGATCAGTACATCCGAACGATGCGGGATAAGATCTTTCCAGTTTTCTTTTCCGGTTTTGTCAAGTGCAGTCTCCATCAGCCTGAAATTCAAGGCATCCATATTGGTAACGATGATGAATTTATCGTTGAGATGGTCGACATTGTAAAGCACATTTTTCATACGAGGCTGGAAGACTATAAACTCCGATTCCGGCTTAGCGGCAGGGATGAACCTTGTTTCAGAAGAGAGTGTCGCTTCAGAATTGATAAAGATGAACTGATCGGATTTGCATCTCCAGATACTGATATAGTTCGACGGATCTTTCTCGGTATAGACCACTTTATCAGAATTTTCGGGCGTCCCGGTGGCATGCCGGACGATCTTTTCCGATAAAAGCGTCTGTGGATTGTTTTTTACATAGAAGAACGTTTTGTTGTCCAGGGCCCAGACAGGATTTCCGCTGCTGCAGGCAGATACCTGGAGGGTTACCGCACCTGTCCGAAGATCTTTGACATAAATGGAATACTGCCTTCGGGATACTGTATCCACGCCAAACGCAAGCAGATTATTGTCGGGGCTGATATCGAATCCCGTTGCTGAATAGTATTCATGACCTTCAGCCATCGTATTCACGTCGAGCAGCACCTCTTCAGCTGCCTGGAGATCTCCTTTCTTCCGGCAGAAAAGGTAATACTCCTTGCCTTCCACCATGCGGGTATAATAGTAGTAACCGTTCTTAAGCCAGGGAACACTTTCATCTTTTTCCTTGATTCGGGCTTTCATTTCTTTGTAAAGATCTTCCCTGAAACCGCGCAGGCCTCCCATCATGGTATCGAGATAGGCGTTTTCGGCTTTCAGATAATCGACCACTTTGGTACTGTCGGGACCTTTGCGGAAATAGGAATCGAGCCAGTAGTAATCATCTACCCGGGTATCGCCGTGTGCGGTAAGGGTTTTAGGGTGTTTTTCACAGACAGGCGCCTTAACATCGGGCCAGGAGTACGCTTTATTTTTCATAGTACTTTTTTGGCAGGAGCTCACGACCGCAAAGATGATGAGCAGAAGAAAAAGGTTTTTCATGATGAAAGGATTATGGGATATCATTTCAAAGATAGTTTATTCAAGGATTTGGAAATCTCCTGAAATTGTTTTTAACTTTGCAGTCACAAGAGTTCGGGGTGTGGTCTCGTCACCCGTGACGAGATTGGCTAGCGTATCCGCCGGCTGGCGGATGGTCGTCAGTTCATTATCGATCTGAAAATGAAAGTTCTTTAAAATAAAAATAGTTGTTCGGGGTGTGGCGCAGTTGGCTAGCGTACTTGCATGGGGTGCAAGTGGTCGTCAGTTCGAGTCTGACCACTCCGACAAAAAAGGTTGCCTTTGGCAGCCTTTTTTTGTTTCTCATTCTCAACTCTTCAGCAAGTGGTCGTCAGGGAGCCTGTCCGCCTCAGGCGGAAGTCTGACCACTCCGATGGAGGTTACAAAATGGAGTACAAAATCAGTCAATTACAAACGACTGAAAAGATTTTTAACGAATTTTGTACGAATAATAAAAAAAGGGGCTGTTTCAGTCCCTTTTTTTATTGTTCATGTTAACACCGCCCCGATCTTTTTGTTGGGGCTTATTTTATTTATTGTACCCTTGTACCGTGTTCAATAACGCCTCTGAGTAGTTATAAACATCGTCAAGGCTGGTTATTTCGTTCTTGGCTTCCTTTTTTGCCTCGTCGAACAATCCTAGATATTTTTTATTCCCATTTAGATATAATCTGCAAACTGGTTTACGGTTGTTATCATCTAACAGGACAGAAAAGTAAGTTTGTCCGTCACGGTAAAATATTCTATTAACTGGTACTTGTTGGCGGAGAATTGATTTTATTACCATAAAGCCTTCAAGTTCCTCCTCCGTGGTTATTACTTTACTATCTGTTTCGGGGATTTGTTCTGTCTGCTCGGCTGGTTTAACTGCCTCTTTTCCCGCCTCGGTTTCCTTGTTTATAGCGGATTTGAAACGTTCTGTAATCAGGTCGGAAATGTATTGTTGAACGGATTTTTTAGTTAAAGCTGTGAACTGTTCCAAAATCTTAGCCGTAATAACAGACGGATAAACCTGCTTTGCAAAAAGTTTTACAAATTCGGGTGACGGATTGTTCAATTCCTGATTGATCAGGGCTTTCAATTCAATTGTGTATTTAAGTTCCGCCGCTGTGTTTAATATACTTTCCTCGTTATAATAGGACTTATGGAACTTCTTCAATTCCTCAATCTGGTTATCCTTGATTTCCGTTATATCAAATTCAAGGAAAGGTTTTTCATCCATTTTATTTGGTGCAACCAAATCTGTATAGAATCGGTAGGTTATCCCATTAGTAAGTAACCCGAAACGGGATTTAGAAGTATGAAAATAACGTAGTAATTGCCCGTCGTGCAAATCAAGGTTTTGCGCCCAGTGCTTACATTCAATTAATATTGCAACCTTGTTTTCCCTGAAAATGGCGTAGTCAATCTTTTCACCTTTTTTCAGTCCAATATCTGCAACAAATTCGGGTACTACCTCAGTAGGATTAAAAACGTCATAGCCCAGACTCTGAATAAACGGTAAGATAAAGGCATTTTTTGTGGCTTCCTCAGTCAGGGTTTGATCCTTTAATTTTATTACACGATCGCTGAGTTGTTTTAATTGATCTTTGAAGTCCATAGCTGTATAAATTATTAGTTAATATTCATGTGGCACAAATATATAAAAAACAGAACCAGAGCGGAACGGTAAGAATAAACCTTGCCTAAAAGGATCAGGGCAGGGTTCACCCGGAGAAATATCAAAACCCCGACAAGTTACCCACCAACGCTGGATATGATACGCGGCGGGCTATGCCTTAAGAGCACCAGTTGTTATAGTAATGAATTAAAAACACTTTTTCGTCCCGTAACATCTCTAGGTATCGAAATACCGCGATATTCCTTTATTTTTTGCAATTCGGCATATTCCTCCGGGGTTACCAGCGGGTTTATTCTGACCTTTTTATCCTTGTTTTTTATTGGATCAACTGTTTAACTTGTTATTTAGTTCTGACCACTCCGACGGAAAAAGTTGCCTGATGGCAGGAAGACCCTGATGGTTTCGGCTTCCGGTTTGAATTCAAAGGAAACTATCGTATTTTT
>CAZJCG010000008.1:0-3941 GCA_964544545.1 uncultured Lentimicrobiaceae bacterium
AAGATAAAAGATAAAAGGATAAAGATAAAAGACAGAATGAGAATGTGAAAATTTAAGAATTTGAGAATTAATTAATTCGACAATTCGGCAATTCGACAATTCGACGATTGATTTTCATTTGTGCTCCTATGCTCTATGCCCTATGCCCTGTGCCCTTCGCTCATTAGAGATAAAAGACAGAATGAGAATGTGAAAATTTAGGAATTTGAGAATTAGTTAATTCGACAATTCGGCGATTAGCTGATTAGTCAATAAACGCTGATGAGCCATGTACTTCTGCGGAAATCTGCGGTGTTTTTCTGCGGGATCTGCGAGAAACAAAAAACAAGAATTGGGGAATTTGAAAATTTAAGAATGTGAAAATTAGTTAATTCGGTGATTAGCCAATTCGATGATTGAATTTCAAATTTATCCCAAGCTCTCTGCCCTAAGCTCTTCGCCTTACCAAGATAAAAGACAAAAGGATAAAGATAAAAGTGAGCTTCTGGCTTACTCCGGATGTTGAATTGGCGATTATAGTGGCGCCGGGGGAAAGATTTGAGTAATTACTATTTCTGGTGAATTTGTTGGCGTTATTTGTTTCCTGGGAGGAAGTAGCAGATATTCAGGAAAAGGTGGTATAGATGAGGTTTTTAATATAAGAGATCATAATGACGATATTAGTGCTATAATTTATCCGCATCATGTGTTAAGTATTGCCGAGATTTGAACTTTTATTCTTAGAGGGGACAGACCAATGTCAGCTTTTATTTTCTGATTTTCTGATCGTTTCCCGGGAGAATACTACATCCAAACCAAAAAGCAATGACGATTACTGAAGCACAGACAACGATTGACCAATGGATCCGGACCACCGGGGTCCGTTATTTCAATGAACTCACCAACACTGCGATCCTGATGGAGGAAGTAGGAGAGGTGGCCCGCATCATGGCACGAAGGTATGGTGAACAATCGGAGAAGGAGTCGGATAAGGGCACCGATTTGGCCGATGAAATGGCGGATGTCCTTTTTGTGTTGATATGCCTGGCCAACCAAACGGGTGTGGATCTGGAAGAAGCCCTCCAACGAAATCTTACCAAGAAGACAATTCGTGATAGTGAACGGCATAAGAACAACAGCAAACTCCGGAATAAATTATAACTTTATTGTGCTGTAACAATGTTTCATTATTGAACGTTCATAAGGTTACTTTTCAATTCATTCTTTATATGTTTCGAACTTCATCCCTCAGGACGCTCATTGCATCCCTTTGTTTTCTATTATCTCTATATGCCGCTGGTCAGGGATTTCAGGTAAAAGGTCGTGTCGTAGATGCTGAAACCCGCGAACCGTTAGCCTTTGTCAATATTCTGGCAAACGATGGTCCGGCAGGTGGTGCAACCGATATCGACGGGAAATTTTCCATTCATGCAACCACACCGGTCCGGTTCCTGAAGATCAGTTACGTCGGATACTTCCCGGCAACGGTAACTGTTGATCCGGATGTAAAGGAGCAACTGATCCGGCTTCAGAAGAAGCAAATTGAACTGGCGGAAGTCGTGATCAAGCCGGGCATTAATCCTGCCCATCGCATCATCCGGAATGTATTGGAAAACAGGATGCTGAATGATTATGAGAAGATGGAATCATTTTCTTACACAACCTATGAAAAAACCACCTTTGGCCCTGAGAATGATACGCTGATCCTGCCTGATTCGTTGGCTAGCGATACATCTATGCTCTGGTTAAGGGGGATGTTTGAAAAACAGCATCTCTTCCTGATGGAGAGCATTACTGAGCGGCAATTCATGTATCCCGACAAGAATTATAACAAGGTGGTCGCCTCCAGGGTATCCGGTTTCGGCGATCCATTGTTTGTATTCCTGATGTCACAATTACAGTCTACTTCGTTTTACCAGGAGGCTATTAAGATCGCCGACAAGGATTATATCAATCCCATCAGTAACGGTACATTTTCGAAGTATTATTTTGAGATACAGGATACGCTGATAGAACCTTATCCTTACGATACCACTTTTATAATATCATTCCGGCCGTTGATGAACACCAACTTCGACGGCCTCAAAGGTGTGATCTCCATCAGCACGAACGGCTTTGCCATCCGGAATGTGATCGCGCAGCCGTCAAGGGTGTTCAGCACCATGACCATCAAGATCCAGCAGTTATATGACTTTGTACAGAATGAGCATTGGTTCCCGCTCCAGCTGAATACCGATATCATCTTTCAGGGTGCAATCGGGAAAGGGGGAATCGCGATTGGCGTAGGATCAGGTTTTACCGATTCGACAAGAAGAGATATGGTGGGACGGGGTAAGAGCTATATTTCGGATATACGGCTGAATCCTCCCATGAAAAGAAGCCAGTTCGGATTTGTAGAGCTCGATGTCCAGCCCAATGCCTACCACATGCCGGAAACTGTCTGGAACCAGCATCGTGTCGACAGTCTAAGCGCCCGCGACAAGAACACCTATCATGTGATCGACAGTCTGGGCAAGGCCAACAATTTCGACCGTATAGGGTATAAAATGGATGCCCTGATCAGCGGCAAGATACCGATAGGACCACTTGACCTGGAACTCGACAAGATCATACGGGTGAACGATTATGAAGGATTGCGGCTCGGAGCTGGGGTTCATACCAACGACAAGTTCTCGGGTTTCCTGCAGCTGGGTGGCTATGGAGCATATGGTTTCAAAGACAAGGGCTTTAAATATGGTGGTAATGCGCGGGTGATCTTCGACAGGCTGCATGAATTCAGTCTGGGGGTTCGTTACAGAAAAGATGTGGATGAAGCCGGGATAAACGATCCTTTCCAGGAAGGTTACAATCCGCTGGATCCTTCCCGGTACCGGCAGATACTGGTAAGCAGAATGGACCGGTTTGAACAGCACCAGGTTTCGATCGGAAGGCGTTTGTTCAGGTATGCTACACTGGAAGCCTCTTTAACCCGGACGCTCACGCAACCTCAATATAACTACAGGTATGTTACAGGGAAGTCGGAAGGAATTCAGGTAACATCTTCCGAATTCTATAGTACCGAAGCTTCTTTATTAGTCAGGTACGCTTACGGGGAGAAATTCCTGAGCAACTCACGTTCTCTGGTTTCTATGGGGACTAACTATCCTGTCATCTGGTTCAGCTACTCGAAAGGAATGAATGATCTGGCCGGAGGTGAGTATGATTTTAACAGGTTTTGCCTGAAAGTCCAGAAGACTTTTTCATTCAAATACCTTGGAAAGACCTCGATATCCCTTCTTTCGGGCATAATTGACCGGGATGTGCCGTATCCTTATCTTTTCAACGGATTGAGCAGTTACGATGCCTTCTCGCTCTATTCGCCCAACAGTTTCTCTACTATGCGAATGAATGAATTTGCTGCCGACAGGTTTGCTTCCTTGTTTGTAAGTCATGATTTCGGGAAACTGCTATTCAGATCCAAATACTTCAATCCACAACCGGTCCTGGTAACCGGAATCGCTTTCGGCAGCCTGCAACATCCTGAAAACCATCTTGATCTTGATGTGAAAGGATATGAAAAAGGTTATTTTGAATCAGGACTGCTTATTAATAAGATTCTCAATCTGGGAGTCTCCAACATAGGTATCGGAGCTTTTTACAGGTACGGTTATTATTCATTGCCCGCCTGGAAGGAAAACCTGGCACTCAAGCTGTCGATCGGCTTCCTGTTCTGATCATTCATGGTGACTCATGGTCATACATGGCCAATGATAGTCATTCATAGTCATACATGGCCATAGATAGTCATTCATGGTCATTAATAGTCATTCATGGTCATTCATAGTAGATTCCTGTCTGCCTTTTATCTTTTTACTTTTGTCTTTTATCCTGGTAATGCAAAGGGCTAAGGGCTTAGAGCTTAGAGCAGGGGGAAAGCAGGTTTATCATCTTTTATCTTTTTACTTTTGTCTTTTATCCTGGTA
>CAZJCG010000008.1:4041-99701 GCA_964544545.1 uncultured Lentimicrobiaceae bacterium
GAGCAGGGGGAAAGCAGGTTTATCATCTTTTATCTTTTTACTTTTGTCTTTTATCTTGGTAATGCAAAGGGCTAAGGGCAGAGAGCATGGGGAAAGCAGGTTTATCATCTTTTATCTTTTTACTTTTGTCTTTTATCCTGGTAATGCAAAGGGCTAAGGGCTTAGAGCTTAGAGCAGGGGGAAAGCAGGTTTATCATCTTTTATCTTTTTCCTTTTGTCTTTTGTCTTGTTGTTGCCTGGCCTTGTTTCTCGCAGATTTCGCAGAAAAAGTCCGCAGATTATCGCAGATCGGTTGATACTTTATTCGAAAATCTGCGCTCATCTGCGTAAACATCAGCGTAATCTGCGAGAACCTCTTTTTCTCATTACATTATCTTTATTTATTGACATTTAACTTTTGCCTTTTTACTTTTATCTTTTATCTTCATATTCCCGGAATTGCTAATTTTGCTTTTAGTTGGATATAAATAAAAGGTCTGATAACCAATTAATTAAAAGATAATGGCTTTAAGCGAATT
Organism: uncultured Lentimicrobiaceae bacterium; assembly: GCA_964544545.1. GTDB lineage: Bacteria > Bacteroidota > Bacteroidia > Bacteroidales > UBA4417 > UBA4417. Next base: position 4,560 of record CAZJCG010000008.1, read on the forward strand.
CCAAAATACCCTTTTACAGGGAATACCGGATGAATTACCGGCACCGGCAGTCTATGATCCCGATGTGAACCATGCCCCGGTCAGGAAGGATATCCTGAATGAACGGGAAAAGAAGCTGGCGGTAAGAAATGCTTTGCGGTACTTTGACAAAAAGCATCATGCCGTTCTGGCACCTGAGTTTGCCGAAGAGTTGCGAAAGTACGGCCGTATCTATATGTACCGTTTTCGTCCGGCTTATCCCATGTATGCACGGCCAATTGATGAATATCCGGCAAAGTGCAGGCAGGCGGCCGCAATCATGCTGATGATCCAGAACAATCTGGATCCGGCAGTTGCGCAGCACCCGCATGAGCTGATCACCTATGGAGGGAATGGGGCAGTTTTCCAGAACTGGGCACAGTACCTGCTGACCATGAAATACCTCGCCGGGATGACCGATGAACAAACGCTGGCCATGTACTCTGGGCACCCGATGGGCTTATTCCCTTCTCATAAAGATGCACCAAGGGTTGTGGTTACGAATGGTATGGTCATCCCCAACTATTCAAAACCCGATGACTGGGAACGGTTCAATGCTCTGGGCGTTTCGCAGTACGGGCAGATGACGGCAGGTTCATACATGTATATCGGACCGCAGGGTATTGTACACGGAACGACCATCACGGTTCTGAATGCAGGAAGGAAGATTCAGAAATCAGGTGAGGGACTTGCCGGGAAGTTGTTTATCAGTTCAGGACTGGGAGGTATGTCGGGCGCTCAGCCAAAGGCTGCGGTGATCGCCGGCGCAATCGGGGTGATCGCTGAAATAAATCCGAAAGCGGTTCACACCCGTCATTCACAGGGATGGGTGGATGAGGTTTTCACTGATCTCGATTCGTTGGTGTCACGGATCCGCAGGGCAAAAACCGATAAAGAAGCTGTTTCGCTGGCTTATCAGGGGAATATTGTCGATCTCTGGGAGAGGCTGGCTGCAGAAGATATTACCATAGAATTGGGCTCTGATCAGACCTCGTTGCATAATCCCTGGGCCGGTGGGTATTACCCTGCCGACCTGAGTTTTGAAGAGTCGAAAAGAATGATGGCTGAGGAGCCGGATAAGTTCAGGGAAAAAGTCAAGGCTTCACTGCGGCGGCAGGTGGAAGCAATCAACAAGCTCACTGCGCGTGGTATGTATTTCTTTGATTATGGGAATGCTTTCCTGCTGGAATCATCACGGGCCGGTGCGGATATCCTTAAGGAGGACGGTAATTTCCGTTATCCTTCCTATGTTCAGGATATCATGGGGCCGATGTGTTTCGATTACGGTTTTGGTCCCTTCCGGTGGGTCTGTACTTCCGGTAATTCCAAGGACCTTGATCTGACCGATCAGATTGCCATGGAGGTGTTGGACAAGCTGGCTCAGGATTCACCTGCCGAGATCATGCAGCAGATGCAGGACAATATCCGGTGGATACGCGAAGCCAAGCAGAATAAACTGGTCGTCGGATCGCAGGCGCGCATTCTTTATGCGGATTGTCTGGGCCGTACCCGTATCGCTGAAGCATTCAACAAGGCTATCCGCGAAGGGAAATTATCGGCTCCGGTGGTGCTTGGCCGCGACCATCATGATGTATCCGGGACGGATTCTCCTTACAGGGAAACTTCCAATATTTATGACGGTTCGCGTTTTACAGCCGATATGGCCATCCAGAATGTTATTGGCGACGGGTTCCGCGGTGCCACATGGGTAAGCATCCATAATGGAGGCGGCGTTGGCTGGGGAGAAGTGATCAACGGTGGATTTGGAATGTTGCTCGACGGGAGTGCTGATGCCGACCGCAGATTGAAAAGCATGCTTTACTGGGATGTGAACAATGGTATCGCCCGCAGGAGTTGGGCGCGCAACGAGGGCGCCATGTTTGCCATCCGGCGGGCAATGAAAGAAGAGCCTTCTTTGAAAGTGACTTTCCCGAACCTGGTAGAGGATAGGCTGCTGGAGGGTCTTTTTTAATAGAGTCTGACAGGATCCGGTAAATACCCCTTAAAAGGCTGTCTCAAAAGTTCAAATTAGGTAACAGTATACTCTGTGTCTCTCTGTGCTACCTCTGTGTCTCTCTGTGTAACAATAATTTAAGAATTTCACAGTTCCGATGGTTATCGGAAACACGGAGCAAATTAAAGAGTTACACAGAGACTTTTGAGACAGACTCTCATATCTCTGTCTGCATTGTGCCGAATTTAAAGAGATTGATTATCATTTTAAAATCTGTACCCTCCCCGACCCTCCCTGCGAGCAGGGAGGGAGCAGACCATGCAAGCTATCGTTTCCGGATAAAATTAGGTATTATCTGCTTACTGCCAGCTTCCGGCTGTATGTCTTATCGCCGGTATTTAACTGTACCGTATATAAACCGGCCGGGAGATCCGAACAATCCAGCAGTATCTCGTGACTGCCGGCATCATATGCCTTGGCCGGAATACGCTGCAGCTCGCTGCCCTGCATGTTCAGCACCCTGACTTCCAGATTGGCAGGAGCGGAGTTCTCAATCGTCAGAGTAGCCATGCTGGTTGTTGGATTGGGATAAATGCTGAAAGCAAACGGGTAGGCTGCTTCCGGTATTCCCACTCCGGCACCGGAATAGAACTGAACATGATCTTCTGACCCAAAAGCAGCGCCCCCTTTGATTATTCCGGAACCGCTCTTTAACTGGTAACGGCCAAGTCCGGAAGTACCGCAGCAGATGCCGTTTCCACCTGAATCGTAAATGTTAAACTGGTAACAGGTGCCGAATGCCACAGGAATCGTGTAGGTATAAGTGTGCAGGTTTTCATTGTAAGGTCCTCCCGAGGTCAGCGTATTGCCAGCCACATCCGTGATATTCCAGGTGGTTTCCTCCGGGTAGTTGTCAGTCTTGATGCTCAGGAATACCTCTTCGCCAGTTTGCTTTGCAGCTTCAAAACTGGTCCTGATCGTATCATTCCTGGGATAATCGTCGTTCACACCATTGATACCGTCAGCATAAACAGTCAGCAGGTTTGAATTCTCCAGTCCGAAGGTGTAAGCCGGCAGTTGGATCGTTGCCTCATCCAGGAAGTTCAGATTACCCGTCCACGGATAGTCGGCAACATCCCCTGAATTGACCTTATAATGAAAGTTGATTGAAGTAACAGGTTCTGATCCGGTATTCCTGAAGTGAACTACCGGAGCTATATTGTTGACGCAATATTCCGGAAGCAGGCTTCCTAAACCGGTTATTTCTACATCGTTTGCATATAATCCTGTAATGGGAGTTGCGATAGCTATTGCGGCCTGTTGCACAGCCTTCGACATGTTATTCTGAACAAATCCGATCACGTTCAATTCGCTCAGGGTGGTGATGTTTGAAAGCTTCCATGCTTCCCGGTAAACAAAGTAGCCACCCGGCTGGAAAGAAGAAGCCAGCGGAGTGCCGTCAGCCGAAGGCAACATCTTGCGCATTACGTTGTAAAAGTCCTTTTCACCGTTGTTGCCTGGTGCATTGTTATAATGGATATGTTTCTCGACAACCACCAGATGGCAAACCAGTGAACCGCTCACGGCTTCGGTGCATAATCCCTGTACCGTTACATAGATAGAGTCGTTATTCGGCGAAAGCTGCTGGCTAATGGTTAACTGAAACGGTGAAGGAACCGCATATTCGGTATTGATCATCGATTGCGTGATACAGGCAGGAGCGCCTGCATAGCCTCCGCTGCAGGAAGGTATGGTCACCCCGTCCATCACGCAGGAGGGTACGAAGTTAAAACCATAATAACCGATCCTTGTCTGCATATCGGTAGGGTTTGCAAGGTACATCGGATCGTTGGCGCCCGGAAAGTTCCAGTGATAGGTAATGTACGTACACTTGGAAGTGTTGGCCGCCATCAGCGCCTGAAAGCCTGGATTCTGCGAGGCACATGGACCGCAGCTGGCATTCGTGAATTCTTCAAATACAACGTATCGCTGCGATTGTCCGTATCCTGCAAGGACAAGCAATCCCAGCAAGCAGAGGGTAATGATTCTTTTCATAGGGCTCCGGATTGAGTTTTGAGGGATACAAATATCTGCTAAAAATCGATCTTATTTTATGCGCAGCCATATTTTAGAGCACTTTGTAAATAAATTTCCTAAGTAAGAGATGATAATTCAATAGATATTATCTTTGCCCAGCCGGAATGAACTATGTTCCTCATGGTCATGAATTCATCCTTTGCTTTCAATCCCTAAATTTCTTCCACGCATGAAACAACAGCTACTCACACTCGTTGCATTGTTCTTTTTCCTTGCAGGGTATTCCGAATCGGCTATCACCCTGCTCGACCAGTATGACAACGACATTACCGGAAAGACCATCACGGTATACTCCAGCAATCCGTCGGCTGAAACCCTCGAATCGCATATTAAGGTATGGAATTCCGGCACCACCGGACTTGATGTGTATGTCCGCAGGATCAATAACACTGTTGTTGCAGGGTCGACCAACTCTTTCTGTTTCGGTATCAACTGCTATCCGCCTTCAACTGATACATCCACCGATGTAACGCACATCGATCCGGGTACCATCAATACTTCGTTCCTGGGTGATTATTATCCCGGTGGTCGCGGGATTTCTTCCGTGACCTACGAATTCTTCGATAATACCACAACGGGTAGTAAGATCGCTGCCAGTGTCACAGTACTCTATGCTGTTGCAGATGTGCTTGATTTATTCGATGAGGAAGGGAACCTGGTGAATAACGCCGCCATAAGTGTCAGGACTACCGACACCAGCTCTGCAGCCTATCTGGATGCAAGGGTGAAAGTGAAAAACAATACCAGCGCTGAACTATTCATGTATGCACGTCGTATAACCAATGCCGCCGTCGCCGGAACGACCAATACCTTCTGCTACGGAGTATGCTATCCGCCATTCGTCGATACATCCTTCGTGGTAGTCAGCATTCCCGGCGGTACCACCGATTCAAGTTTTGTTGCCGACTACACACCGGCCGGACAGGCAGGAACGACCTCTCTCACATATGAGTTTTTCGATCTTACCACACTGGGTTCACCGGTTACAGCCAGTGTTACCATAGAGTTTACCCTGAGCGGAGTGGGAATTCCCGAGAATACTACCATGCTATTCGACGGCCCGAATCCGAATCCGGCTGGATCATTCACTACGTTTACCTATGAACTGCCGGCCTCAACCCGTAGTGCCTTCCTGAGCGTTCGCAATATGGCTGGTGCCGAGGTTCAATCCGTGATGCTCGACCGCGAATCGGGCAAGGCTGTTCTGAACACCGCAGACCTGCCTTCGGGTATTTACCTGTATTCCCTCGTGATCGACGGTTCTGTTAGCTTCACCAAAAAACTGGTAGTGCGTCATTGATGCTGTTGAAAATTAAAAAAGAGGCCACCGTTACGACAGTGGCCTCTTTTTTTGTTAGGATTATCCTGTTGATCAGAGTCCGAACTCTTTCTTAACCTTATCAACATAATCGAGCTTTTCCCAGCCAAAGAACTGGACTTCCTTGAAGTGTTTTTCGACCCCGTTTACCTTTTCGGTGCGTGTGGAGCCGTTCGCATAATACACTTCCACCTCGGCCATATAATGATCTCTTCCGAAGTGTCCATAGGAGGCTGTCCGTTCAAAGATAGGGTTCTTCAGACCGAAGCGCTGGATGATGGCATAAGGCCTCATATCGAAGAGATTCTTTACTTTTTCGGCGATCTGTCCGTCGGTCAGTTTTTTACCGTTATCGTCCCGTACTTTGCCGGTTCCGTAAGTGTTTACATACAGACCTACCGGTTCAGCGATTCCGATGGCATATGCAACCTGCACGAGTACTTCACCGGCAACGCCGGCAGCTACCAGATTCTTGGCAATATGACGGGCAGCATATGCAGCCGAACGGTCAACCTTGGAAGGATCTTTTCCTGAGAAGGCTCCTCCGCCATGAGCACCTTTACCGCCATAAGTATCCACAATGATCTTACGGCCCGTGAGACCGGTATCACCGTGAGGGCCACCGATGACGAATTTACCCGTCGGGTTTACAAAGAGTTTGAAATCTCCTTTGAAAAGTTTCTTCACCCGGTTGGGTAGCGTTCTTTTTACCCTGGGGATCAGAATATTCAGCACATCCTCACGGATCTTGTCCTGCATCGCTTTCTCGGCAATTTTTGATTCTTTTTCCGAGTTGCCTTTGGGCAGAACAAACTCATCATGCTGGGTCGAAATAACGATTGTGTCGATCCTGACAGGCCTGTTGCGGTCGTCGTATTCCACCGTGACCTGCGATTTGCTGTCGGGACGGAGGTATTTCATCTTTTTACCTTCCTTCCGGATGGATGCAAGTTCCTGAAGCAGGATATGCGCCAATTCGACCGGCATAGGCATAAGGTTGTCCATTTCATTGTTGGCATAGCCGAACATCATTCCCTGATCGCCGGCACCCTGATCTTCAGGTTTCTGATGTGCCACACCCTGGTAAATGTCGTCCGACTGCTCATGAATCGTCGAGATAACACCGCAGGAGTTGTTATCGAAACGGTACTCAGCCTGTGTATAGCCGATCTTTTCAATTGTATTTCGTACAACTTTTTGAATGTCAACAAATCCGCTGGTCCTGACCTCGCCACTGCATACTGCAAGACCCGTTGTAACCAGGGTTTCACAGGCAACTTTTGAATCAGGGTCAAAACGGAGAAACTCATCAAGCAAAGCATCCGAAATCTGGTCGGCTACTTTATCAGGATGTCCTTCCGAAACGCTTTCGGATGTAAATAAATATCCCATCTCTTTAGATTTAAGAGGTTAACAAATCATGCCCGGAAAAGTTGATGATTGAGAAGAGAAATATTGCTTTAGCATTTTTTTCTGTGGTTGCAATCAATCAAATCTTTCCACGAAGAACGGCGCAAAGGTAGAAATTAATATCATTTGTAACCGGAAATAGGAATGGATTTTTCCTCCGCTCACTGAAAGACCCGGTAGCTGTTCTCTGAAGAAACAATGGAAATCCCTGGTGTAATGCTCTGGCCAGGCCTGGATCATTATACTTTATTAATGATCCTTCCGGACGAAGTACTCCATCATCCAAAAAAGACTATTGTCTGGTCAGTTGCTGGAATACTTCCTCCAGCCGCTGTTCCTCACGATGCAATCCAAGGAGGATCAGGTTGTTTTCAACAGCCATACGGTTGATCTGAGGGCGTATATCCTGGCCCGGAGTCGACTGCAGCCTCCAGGTAGTATCATTCACGCGGGTAACAGCGGTCACTCCGGGAATCGAACGAAGCAGTTTTTCTTTTACTATGTTTCCGAACTCAACTGTAATAATATCTTTCGACTGACTGGTGGAAAGATGGGAGGTAAGATCATCGGCAACCAGTTTGCCCTGGTGAATGATGATCACACGACTGCAGATGGCTTCAACTTCCTGCATGATGTGTGTGGAAAGCATCACAGCCTTTTGCTTTCCTACTTCCCTGATAAGATTGCGGATTTCAATAAGCTGGTTCGGGTCCAGGCCTGAGGTGGGTTCATCGAGGATCAGCACCTCCGGATTGTGGATCAGAGCCTGAGCCAGGCCGACCCGCTGCCTGTAGCCCTTCGAAAGCATGCCGATCTTCTTGTTTTGTTCAGGACCAAGTCCAGTGAGATCGATGATTTCTTCCACCCGCTTGCGGGTTCCTTTTCCAAGTTTATGAATTCCTGCAACAAATTCCAGGTATTCACGGATATACATCTCGGGGTAAAGCGGATTATTTTCAGGGAGGTAACCTATCCGTTTCTTAGCTTCCTCTGTCTGTGTAAAGATATCCAGTCCGTCAACCCAAACGTTTCCCTGATTGGGCGTCAGGAAACAGGTGATGATCTTCATCAGCGTGGATTTACCTGCACCGTTTGGCCCCAGCAACCCCACCACTTCTCCTTTCTTAACCTCGATGTTGATCTTGTCCAGCACAAGCTGTGTGTCGTAATACTTAGTAATATCCGTTGTTTTGATCGACATAATCCATTCGGCTTTGAAACTGCAAAGGTAGAAATGAATCGTTGATAAATCGTCAGGAATGCTCAACGAAGACAATCACAAGGATCAGCAGGTTGATCCGGCTATCATTACCAGGCCGGGGCAGGATTACCAATCTTTATTACTGTGAATTTGCGGGTTTCACTCTTCCGACTCTTGCAACCTGGTGCTGTTCACCGGTGATTTCCTGCTGAGGTTTATTTTTCTGAAAATTATAGCCGCTATCACGGCAAGATGCATCACGACACCTGCCAGGTAGATCAGCCATGGGAACCGTACCGGCACGTATGCAGAAGCGTTATTCATCAGGGCGCTGCTCAGGGATGGCTCAAACATTTCGGACAGCGAGAACCGCTCCAGCATGAATGCTGTATATTCCTTCATATAGGAAAGGAGAACCAGCAGGGACCCTGAGATGAGAAGGATCCAATCCATGCGCCGGAGCCTTGGCTGAGATTCCTGCTGACAGGTCAGAAGCAGATAGGCTAACAGGATCATAGTCATTGAATTGATTAGAGGAGCCACAACCGGCCCAACCCAGGTAGTAGGTATCAGGAACAGGACATCCCAGGTGAGCAACGATTCCGGCCAGCCAATCAGCAATTTGAGAAAAACATAGTAGAAAATATCCCATATCGCGAAGGTTAACAGGAACCAGGCAAAGCGGGTAATCCCGTTCTTACCGGCCAGTATGGCAATACCCGATAGCATCACAAGAGTGGCAAGTTCCCGGAGCAATTCGGTAGTCGCTATGGAAGCATCCATTACCTTCAGCGGGAAGCTGAAGCCTTCGGGGTAATACAACTCCCGCAGGTAAATAACTACAACTGCTTCCAGCAGGCCCATGGCTATCGCAAAAATTATGACGGTCAACCAAATGCTGCGATTTTTTTTCATTGGATGTGCTTTTTACGAAGATAATGAGGATTGATTTAAAACTGTAATCTGACCTACCGGTAACAATAGACCGGAAGTGTCAATTATCTCAACATTGTTCTTCCAGATTGTCAATCAGATGACATACAGTCATGTGAAAATGATATTAACGTGACTCGTGGTCGGGCGTAGCAATGGTGTGGCGATTGAGTTACTATGGAATGTCTATTGAATGACTCAATGACTGTTGCCTGGACGATCTTGGGAAGCCGCATGCTTCCTGAGATATTGCAGTGCCTTGTATGACACAACGTTCATCGATTGCCAGTCTTTCTCCTGCTGACTGTTCAGAAATGTCTTGATTCTTTCATTCATCCCACTGTCGAAATCGGACTTGTCGGGTACAGCTTTGATGAGTGGCTCTTTGTATTCGAGGAGATAACCGATGTTCCTTTCAGGGAGATCCAGGATAAAGGCATAATCCACCGAAGGAGCCGAGGGCCTCAGGTTATACCGGATGATCAGGTAATCCCAGTTTACCAGACTCAAAACCAGGAAGGCGAAGTAAAACACCCAGGCATTCATCTTAATCAGGTACCAGTTGGTCTTTTTATTCCGTACCTTGATCCGGATGAATACCAATCCGGCCATCACCAGCACCAGGAAAAAGTAAACCCCAATTCTCCTGTATGTGAGCCCGTACTGACTGATATAAAACCAGTTTAACAGGATAACACTGATACCAAGGACCATGTTCTGCAGAATCCATGCAGAAGCCAGCCCGACCAGGCGTGACCGGGGGTAGAAGTTCAGGTTCCGGCGGAAAAAGATCAGAATCACGACTATCGACAGGATAATGCTCAGGATCAGCAAATTGGTCCCTTCATGAAGATTCGTTGCCATGTCAGCTGCCGTCAGGGTGCGGTATTCGCCGTTCAACCAGACCAGTTCGGTGATATTCATTATGAACAGAAGCACATTCAGCATCCAGAACAGGATCACCCCCATCCTGTATTCGTCCTTCAGAGCAATGATCCTGTCCGGTTTCAGAAAATGACTAATCCTTTGCTTCCTGGCTCTCAGCAATGTATCGGACTTATCTATTTCGGGCCGGATGCGGGCAACGCGCTCACTCCTGTAAACGATGCCGGTAATGACAAATCCGGCAACGGCCAGGAACAGCAGGTGACTGATCACGAAATACTGCTTCAGCCAGACAAGGAAATGGTCCAATAAGCTGTCCAGCTCATGGAAGTAACGGTTGAAAAGCGGATTGGCAAACCGGAACAGCGTGATGAATACAGCCAGAACAACGAGCGGCAGGATCAACAGTTTAAAGAACTTCAGCAAGCCGGGCATGTATTTGTTTAACCTGAAGAGCCCCGAAGCTTCAGAGATCAGGCTGAAAGGAGCCATGATATAATTCAGGCCGGTATGGAAGGATGCGGTCAAAAGGGACTTCAATGCCGGCTCAAAGCTGAAACCCAGAAATACCAAGAAGGCGCCGAAAAATGCTGCAAAGCTTAGGAAGGATCCGTATAAAGCACCCGACAACCCCGCGACGAGCATTCCGGCAGCGGCAATTCCTGACCTGTTGCTGCTGAATATTTCCCTTCCGGAGAGCCGGACCAGTAATATTACCAGGAATGAGAACAACAGCATGTTGATCCCGGGTGATTGTTGGTAATACAGGAAATCGAAAATTACGATTCCTGTTATCAATGCCAAAAGGCGAAGGAGTTGTGTTTTCATCTGTTTTAAATTAAAAGAACTTTGAAAAACAAAGTAAATGAGGAAAAAAAAGAAGCTTTGACTAACAGCAATTGTGGTTTGACCGGGTTTTCATTGTTACACCAGTAAGATTCCGGTCGGCAGTTTTGTTTGTATTATCTGATCTGTGATCAATCATATCCTGTGGCTAAAGGTTAACATTATTTTAAATTCCAATGATCGTTCCCAATCCTTCAATATGTAGCCTGAAAGCCTCTTTCCCTTCATCAGTTGCGCTGTATGTGGTGTTAGGTTTCTTACCGATAAACTGCTTCTGAAAACGGATCAGTCCGAGTTGTTCCAGAGCCGACAGGTGGCTTGCAAGGTTGCCGTCAGTGACCTCCAGGGTACTCTTCAGGGTGTTGAAATCCACCTTCTCATTCACCATCAGCAGCGCCATGATCCCGAGACGGATACGGCTGTCGAAGGCTTTGTTGAGCTGGCGGATTGGATTTGGCATGGTATGGCAGTTAATTTGGGATGTTGAGTTTTGTTTGGGCAGTCAGATGTTGAGGGTTAAGAAAAAGTCTTTGATAGGGTATTTGATTTAGATTTTGGGTCAGGCGCTTAACTATGAACGATTCATGTTTAACTGCCTGCACTTTGGTTACAACACGGACCGGTTATCATGATTCCTTTTTAGACCTGTTTCGTTCATACTTTGAGAAAAGGATGATCCCGTAAATCAGGTTAACAAATCCAAAGCCTGCAGCCCAGAAGACGAGGCTGTACTGCCAGAGAAAGAAAGCGATCAGTCCCAGGGTGAGTTGTAAGATACCCATCCGGAAGAGCTCATCAAGGCTGAAACGGCTGGCATTAACCAGTGCGAGACCGTAAAACACCAGCGTAAGTGCTATGGCAGTTGGCAACTGTATAGCTTCATTTCCGCCGAAAAAGGCGAGGAGAAGTATACCTCCGGCTATCATCGGGAGCGACCAGTAGAGTAATATCCTTCTAAATAACGGAGTCCACAGTTTCTCTCCGTTTTTTGCCGCATTGCGCCGCGTGAACCAAAAAGCTGACAGCAGGGAGCAGAGCAGGACGACCAGCCCGTCCCATAGCAGGAACGAAACAGCATCGTGACTTACATTGAACAAAGGATCAAAAAGACCAAAGCCAAATCGCAGACAGAAGATCGTTACTCCCGCCAGCGCAAAGATCCCGGAACTGATCCCGGCCAGTCCGCTGAGAGAATGAAATCTGGCTGAATGAGCCATGAGGTTGCGTATGTCAGTCAAGGTCTGCTTATAGTCTTCCTGCGATTCCATACCGATAGGATTAAAGTACTTTGAGATGCAAAGTTAATGCTTAAATCAATCGAGTGACAGGAGGCACGAAAAATTTTCTTATATGTTTTAAAATCGAATAAAATGACATATATTGCATAAATAAATAGATGATTTAACAAATTAATTATTAGAGCGATGAAACATCTTATCCTTAACCTTATTCTGACTGCATGGATCATGATATTTGCAGAACCGCTATTTTGCCAGATAGCCGTTAATACTGACGGTAGTCTGCCTGATTCTTCAGCCATGTTGGATGTTAAGTCTACCTCCAAGGGTGTTTTACTCCCCCGGCTGACCCACAGTCAGGTGATGGCAATCTCCAATCCCGCTGACGGCCTGTTGGTTTATTGCACGACCGACAGGAAACTCTACATTTTTATCGGAGGTGAATATTTATGGAAGGAACTGGGGTTTGGCGATGGTTATATTGTCTCCACCTTTCCATGCGGCAATCAGTTGACCGACGGACGCGACGGCCAGGTATATAATACCGTGCAGATTGGAACGCAGTGCTGGATGGCTGAAAACCTGAATTACGGCTCCCGTATCAGTCTGGGCCTGGCGCAATCTGATAATAGCCAGACAGAAAAGTACTGTTATCTGGACAATGAATTGAACTGCGATGTTTATGGAGCGCTTTATCAATGGGGGGAGATTGTACAATATTACAATGGTGCAGGGAACAGCACTTCGTGGGATCCGGCGCCAACCGGTAATCTGAAGGGGATATGCCCGAATGGGTGGCATTTGCCTACCTATGCCGAATGCAATACATTGGCAGATTACCTGGGAGGAACCTCTGTAGCAGGAGGAAAGATGAAGGAGGCCGGTACGTTGCACTGGCAATTTCCCAATACCGGCGCAACCAATGAGAGCGGATTTACAGGCTTACCGGGTGGCTATTCGGATGTTTCCGGAAATTACACGGTTCTTGGAATGTATGGCTTGTTCTGGATGGTCTCGGAGACGGGCCCTGAGCAGTCATGGTTTTATGGACTGGGCTGGGATTATGCATATTTGTATCGCGACAGTTACGGGAAAACGGGAGGTTTTTCCGTTCGGTGTATCCATGATTGAAAGCGTTTAGTAATTTTGTCGCTGTGACTATCAACAAAATATTGTTAGCAATTTTTGGTGATTGCAAAAAATCGTTTTACCTTTGCACCCCTTTTAGGACAAAAAGGGTAATTTTTGATTAATAGCCTATTACAATCAACATGAATACATTAAGTTACAGAACGCAGACCCCGAAGGCCGATCAGATTACCAAGGAGTGGCTGCTGGTGGATGCCGAAAACGAGGTGGTTGGCCGACTGGCTACCAAGGTTGCTGCCTTGCTCCGCGGCAAATACAAAACCAACTTCAGCCCGCATATCGATTGTGGCGACAACGTGATCGTAATTAACGCTGAAAAGGTGCGTTTTACCGGGTCGAAGATGAGCGATAAGGAATATGTTCATTATTCGGGCTATCCGGGCGGCCAGAAACTGGCTACCCCCAAGGAAGTTCTGCGCAAGAAACCTGAATATATCGTGGAAGAAGCTATCCGCGGTATGCTTCCGAAGAACCGCCTCGGTGCCGAGCTGTTCCGTAACCTTCGTGTGTTTGCAGGCAGTGAACATGAACACGAAGCCCAGAAACCCAGATTGATCAACATTCACGAAATCAAATAAATCACATGGAGAATATGAATGCCGTCGGTCGTCGTAAGACTGCTATTGCCAGGGTTTACCTCAAGGAAGGAAACGGCGTGATCACCGTTAACGGCCGCGACTTTAAAGAATATTTCCCGATGGCCATATTGCAGGCTACGATCGAACAACCGTTTCAGATCACCGAGAATCTTGGTAAATATGATGTTATTGCCAATATCGACGGTGGGGGTGTAAAAGGTCAGGCTGAAGCTCTCCGCCTTGGAATTGCCCGCATACTTTGCGAAATCAACCCGGAAGTGCGTCCCTCCCTTAAGGTTAAGGGTATCATGCGTCGCGATCCCCGTATGGTTGAACGTAAGAAATTCGGCCAGAAAAAAGCCCGTAAACGCTTCCAGTTCAGTAAGCGATAGGAATGTGCGTGAAGGTAGTTTAGTATCTAAATTGCCAGGACCTCCGATCGACCGGGGCTACCTGGCAATTGCTTAAGTAATGGAATGTAAACTAAATCAGGAATCAATACAATGGCAAGAACAACTTTTGAAGAATTACTGGATGCAGGTGCGCACTTTGGCCACCTCCGCCGTAAATGGAATCCCAACATGGCTCCCTATATTTTCATGGAGCGTAACGGAATCCACATCATTGACCTTTACAAAACCGTCGCCAAGATCGACGAAGCAGCTTCGGCACTGAAGCAGATATCCAAATCGGGTAAAAAGGTGCTTTTTGTTGCAACTAAAAAACAGGCAAAAGCTCTCGTCTCTGAGCTGGTAAAACCTGTAAATATGCCTTACGTTACCGAGCGCTGGCCTGGCGGAATGCTTACCAACTTCGCTACCATCCGCAAAGCGGTGAAAAAAATGGCTTCCCTTGATAAGCTGATGAGCAGCCCCAGTTTCACCAATATTTCGAAACGTGAGCGCCTTCAGATCACCCGTGAACGTGCTAAACTGGAAAAGAACCTGGGTTCAATCGCTGATCTCAATAAACTTCCGGCTGCCATTTTCGTGGTTGACATCATGAAAGAGCATATTGCAATTGCTGAAGCCCGCAAACTCAACATCCCCACATTCGCTATCGTTGATACCAACAGTGATCCGAACCTGGTTGACTTCCCAATCCCCGCCAACGACGATGCTTCAAAATCCATAGCTCTGGTTGTGAAGAAAGTTGTCGAGGCTATTGAAGAGGGACTCAATGAACGGAAGTTCGACCGTGAAAAACGTGCCTCCGACGAGGATCACGAAGAATTCGACGAAAATGGTGTTCGCATCAACATCGAAGATATCGATGAGGATGAAACGGATGCCGATCGTGAAGCTGCCCGTAAAAAACGCGTTGCCGATGGCGAAGAAAGCAGCGAAGAGCGTGCAAAACGTCCGCGTAAAGTCGTCGCACGTAAACCTGGTGGCGGAGCTCCGAGAAAACCGCGCCCGTAATCAGAAAATCAGGAAATTAGTAAACAGTTACTCATCAGAGCTTTGTCGGGAGTAGTTCTGACAGGGCCCGGGATGAAAATAAAAGAATATATATGGCTACAATTACTGCTGCTGAAGTTAATAAATTGCGCCAGCTTACAGGCGCCGGAATGATGGATTGCAAAAATGCACTGGTGGAGTCGGAAGGCGACATCGAAAAGGCAATCGACATCCTCCGTAAAAAAGGTCAGAAACTGGCCCTCAAACGTGCCGACCGTGATGCAAACCAGGGAATCGTTATCGCAAAGACCGATGATGACAGGAAATTTGCCGGAATCATTATGCTGAATTGCGAAACCGACTTTGTTGCCAAGAATGAAGAATTCATTGACTATGCAAAGAAGGTCCTCGATATCGCCGTTTCACAGAAATGTAAATCTCTGGAAGACCTGAAAGCAATTACCATCGATGGTCGTACTATTGCAGAAGGTGTAACGGATCTTACCGGCAAAACCGGTGAAAAAATGGCACTGGCTCATTATGAATATGTTGAGGCTCCGCGCGTGATTGCATACAACCATTTCGGAAACAGACTGGCCACTATCCTTGGTTTCAACCTCGATTCGGTTGAAACGCTGGATGAAGTCGGAAAGTTTGTTGCCATGCAGGTAGCAGCCATGAGCCCGGTGGCTATCGACAAGGATGATGTTCCCAAGGATATTATCGAGCGTGAAATCGAGATCGGCAAAGACCAGGCACGTGCTGAAGGCAAACCGGAAGAAATGGTCGAAAAGATCGCTCTTGGTAAATTGAACAAATTCTACAAGGAAAGCACCCTGATGAATCAGGAATTCATCAACGACAGCAAGCTGTCCATCCGCGACTATATCACCAAGGCTAACAAAGACCTTACGGTGACAAAGTTCCACAGATTGCAGCTCGGCGCTTAATTGCATACTGCATTCAAATCAAGAAATCCTGCCTTAACGGCGGGATTTTTTGTTTGGATGGATTCTTCTTGAGAATGCCTGTCTATATTCGCCTGTATGGATCATAAAAGGTCGTCCGCCAGACATCGCAGTCTGTAAGGAAGATCAACAGGATCAGCCTAAGTAAAAATGAAAAGCCACGCTATGAGGCGTGGCTTTTACAGTATAAAACGAGCAGACAAGTCAGGATGCTAATAGTTGCCTGATGATATCGGCAACGGTCTTATTATCGGCCTTTCCGGCCAGTTCTTTGGTGGCTAATCCCATCACTTTTCCCATATCCTTCACACTCTGTGCTCCGGTTTCGGCAACAATACGCGAGAGGATAGCACGAATCTCATCCTCGCCCATCTGAGCGGGGAGGTATTTTTCAATTATGGATGCCTGAAACAGCTCGGTTTCTGCCAGATCGGGCCGGTTTTGCGATTTGAATACCTCGGCACTTTCACGGCGCTGCTTTACCAGTTTTTGTAAAAGCTTCAGTTCAACAGTGTCGGGTATCTCGCCGCTGCTGACATCTTTACCGGTTTTTTCAAGCAGAAGAGCCGCCTTGATGGCCCGGAGGGCTTCAAGCTTCTCTTTGTCCCTGCTCAGCATGGCCTGCTTGATGTCTTCATTGATGAGTTTTTCCAGTTCCATTGCTATCAGATTATCCGTTGATGCATATCGAACGATCAGTCAACGTTGTCGTGCAGATAAGGATTATTTTCCCTTAAAATGCTCTTTGAACCGGGTTCGGAATTCAGGGTATAGCGTGATATGTTCGACTCAGAGGAAGAATTCACGTTGTCAAGTTCAATATTTCTGCGCATATAGGCAGGCTGACGTTCGAGTTCTTCGAGACTTCCCGGATTCTTTGGTTTGTTGATGCTCAGATCCTTGAGTTTGCTGACCCTGTCGGCCCGCTGAGATTCCTGTTCCCGCTGGTTTGGAAATACCAGAGGCTTTGTGGCGATGGTTTCGCGGGGAGGATCCTGCTGAACCCGGTTGACTATTTCAAGCTCCGGTTCTTTCATCTCAAAATGGAATTCAACAGTTTCCGGGGCTTTCTGGATGATTTCAGCCCTGGGTTCTTCCGCCATTTGTGGTTTCGGTGTCAGTTCGAAAAGGGTAGGAGGAGCTTCGACCTTGATCTCCGGAACGATCCGGACCGGTTCTTCCACTCTGGGAGCAGGTTGCGGGACGGTTTTATCAATCAGCGTGACTTCATTCACTGGTTCCGGTTGAACGACAGCAGAAGGTGATTGAAAAGTGTTCTGCTGCCCTTCATCCATTTTGTGAACGATCTTATTCTTCTTGTCAAAGCCTGTGGCTATGAGGGTTATGGCGATTTCATCATCAAGCGATTCATCAATGCCGTCGCCCCAGAAAACATTGGCATTTTCACCTGCCTGTGAGGTGATGTATGCGGTGATTTCGTTCAGTTCTTCCAGTGAGATCTCATTCTTGCCTGAAGTGATATAAAGCAGCACATGGTCGGCGCCTTTGATATCTGTATCATCCAGGAGGGGAGAAGTAAGTGCATGCTGAACGGCTTCAATAGCCCTGTCGGGACCGCTGGCGATACCGGCGCCCATGATGGCTTTTCCGCTGTTGCTCATCACCGTCTTGACATCTTCAAAGTCAACATTGATACGTCCTGTAACGGTAATGATTTCGGCTATGCCTTTGGCGGCTATAGTAAGCACATCATCGGCCTTGCCGAAAGCCTGGCTGAGTTTGAGGTCGCCCTGGAGGTCAAGAAGCTTATCGTTGCAGATAACCAGGATGGTATCTACATACTTCTTCAGTTCTTCGATGCCGGCATCGGCCTGTTGCAGCCTTTTACGACCTTCGAAACCAAAGGGCTTGGTAACAATACCCACGGTAAGAATTCCCATTTCGCGGGCAATCTTTGCAATGACGGGGGCTGCGCCGGTTCCTGTACCACCGCCCATTCCGGCCGTCACGAAAAGCATCGATGTGTTCTGCTCGAGAATGGCGCGGATATCAGCCTCCCGTTGAAGGGCAGAATCACGGCCGACCGAAGGAATAGAGCCGGCCCCGAGACCCGTGGCACCCAGTGATATCTTATTGGGTACGGGACTCAATGATAAGGACTGAACATCGGTGTTGCAGATGTAAAAATCAACTCCCTTGATACCTTGCTTGAACATGTGAGTTACGGCGTTGCTACCACCGCCGCCGACTCCGATAACTTTAATAATGGAAGCCTGTTCTTTGGGCAAGTCGAATTTCAGCATTTCTAACATTTTTCTCCTCCTAAAATTATGGGATTATTATTCCTGTGTTATTTGCTACTATTGATAGTTACTAACAAAATGGTTGTTAATTATTAACCAGGCCTTTTGTCTTTTATCTTTTGTTGCATAGAGCGAAGGGCTTAGGGCTGGGAAGTTGTGAGTTGTCATTCATGGTCATTTCCGCCGGCTGGCGGATCATTCGTAGTCACTCAGTGTATCAGGCTTCTGGCCTTTTATCTTTTATCTTTTATCTTTTATCTTTTTCCTTTTATCTTTTATCTTCCTTTAGCTTTGTTTCTCGCAGATCCCGCAGAAAAGAACCGCAGATTTCCGCAGAAGTACCTGGCTATTCTGCTTTTGTTGACTAATCAGCTAATCAGCTAATCATCGAATCATCGAATTGTCGAATTAACTAATTAACTAATTCTCAAATTCATAAATTCCTAAATTTTCACATTCTCATACTGTCTTTTATCTTTTTCCTTTTATCTTTTATCTTTCAATTAATTCCTTCCTCAAAAAACTTATTGAACCAATCCATTAAGCCCTTACCGGATTTCTTCGATGGTTTCTGGGGTTTATCCTTTTCTTCTTCGGTTTCCTTTTCCTGTTGCGGTAATGTGCCAAATTTCTCGTTCCGCTGGAGGCCCAGCATTACAAGGCCTACGCCTGTGGCATACATGGGACTGGTTACCTCGTCAGGGACTGTGCTGGCAAGGTGTTCATTCGGATAGCCGATGCGGGTATCCATAGCCGTCATGAACTGGGTGAGCTGTTCGATATGTTTGAGCATAGCCCCTCCGCCGGTAAGAACGATGCCGCCGATCAATCTCTTCTCCAGTCCGGTGGATTTGATTTCCTGGTATACATATTCGATAATCTCTTCCATGCGGGCCTGGATGATGCTGGCCAGGTTCTTCAGCGTGATCTCTTTGGGTGGCCTTCCGCGAAGCCCGGGTATTGCCACAACCTCTTCATTCTTGTTTTCACGCGCCAGCGCCGATCCGAACTTCACCTTCAGGTCTTCGGCATGTTTCTTAATAATGCTGCAACCTGTCTTGATGTCTTCAGTTATGATATCGCCGCCAAAAGGAATTACTGCCGTATGGCGGATGATGCCGTCGAGGAAGATGGCAATATCGGTAGTGCCACCGCCGATGTCGACCAGCACAACCCCGGCTTCCTTCTCATCGTCACTGAGCACCGATTCGGAAGATGCCAGCGGCTCCAGGATCATATTCTCAACATTGTACCCGGCCTTCTGAACACATTTAAAAATGTTCATCGCTGCTGAAGTCTGCCCGGTAATGATATGGAAATTGGCTTCAATCTGATGGCCCATCTGTCCTTTGGGCTCCTTTACACCCGATTCTCCGTCAATCGTATATTCCTGGGGAATCACATCGATGATCTTTTCGCCGGGGCTCATTGCAAGATTGTACATGCTGGAGGTAAGGGTGTCGAGGTCTTCCTGGCTGATCTCCACATCCGGGTTCCTCCGGATCATGTTCCCGCGATGCTGCAGGCTGCGGATATGCTGACCGGCGATACCAACGTTAACGGTACGGATATTCACACCCGACCGGTTCTCGGCCTCCTTAATTGCGGCTTGTATCGACTGAACGGTATTCTCGATGTTGGTGATCACTCCACGGCGAACTCCGATTGACTCAGTACGTCCGTACCCCAGGACTTCGATTTTTCCCAGTTCATTACGGCGGCCTACAATGGCGGCTATTTTGGTGGTTCCAATGTCAAGCCCGACTATGATTTCCGATTGCATAACTCATTATTTAGTGCAGACTACTTGATTTTTATAAGTGAGGTTGATAGTGCGGTATTTGTTCCAGCCGGTTTTCGGGAGGCCGTGTTTATAAAAAGCCTTGAGGTTGCTGAATTTCTCGGCAGCCCGTGTACTGTCGCCAAAAATGATGGTATGTGATCCGGCCTTGGTTGCAAGCAGGATAGAGCCATCCGGCCTGATGTACAGTTGCTCGATCAGGGCAGAAAGGAGACTGTCGGCAGCGATCAGGGTGGCGAGGGAATGGATCTCATAAAGCGCCTTCATCGAAGCCGTTGATTTTTTCGTCTCAGCCTGGAAGAGAGATTTTCCAGCCTTAAGCGGAACATCAATAAATCCATTGGCTACCACCACACGCGACGGGTAATTCGGATTGACGGGAAGCACTTTCCCCTTATCATCCAGGTAGTAGTTTTCCCCGGTTAAAGTGATCAGCCGGACAAGCGGATTGCATTGCTTAACCTCGATGACCAGTTTACCTTCAATAGTAGCATGGGCGTCAGCCTGCCCTATGACAGGGATATTCTTCAAAAAGGCAAGTACCGCTTCAATGTCCAGTTCATCCAGCATCTTCTTCTGAAAGGGGCCGAACCGGTGACTGAGTTGTTGTTTCAGATCGTATGAGGTAATCAACGGTTCCTTCCCTGCATAGTCTACACAGATATCCAAACCTGTACAGGGCTTCCTGTCGTGGTTCTGGTTGGCAAATCCCATCAGAATCCCGGCTCCGGCTGCCAGGCCGATCCAGAGTACGATGAGCAATATTTTTAATACCAGCTTCATTCCGGGTTCAGGCGTTGTTTTTGAGATATTTTTCGATGGGCACGATCAGGGTGTCAATATCACCGGCACCCAGGGTTATCAGGACTTCCAGGGAGTCTGGATGCAGGCAGGCCGGAATATCCTGTTTATTTAATAGTTTTTTATCTGACGAGTTTATTTTATCAAGCAGCATTTGTGAATCAATGCCGGGAATAGGTTCTTCACGGGCCGGATAGATCGGGAGCAGGATGATCTCGTCGAGCAATTCGAGGCTTCTGGCAAATTCATCAGCAAAATCCCTGGTACGGGTATACAGATGCGGTTGAAAAATCCCTGTGAGTTTCCGGTCTGCAAATAGTTTTCTTGCAGAAGTAATGCAGGCAGCAAGCTCGGCCGGGTGGTGGGCATAGTCGTCGATATAAACCACGCGTTCATTCCGGAACCGGATATCGAACCTTCGGCTGACTCCTTTAAAGGATGCCAGCGCACTACGCATCTCTTCCTCCTGCACGCCGCTCATCCAGGCAAGCGCCAGCGAGGCAACAGCATTCTCAACATTATACAAACCGGGAATGCCCAGAACCATATCTTTCAGCACTCCTCCCGGATAATGGAAATCAAAACGGTAAAGTTCATTTTGCAGGCTGATACCGGATGCATGGAAATCCGCAGGTCCTTGCATGCCATAGCGTAGTACCCTGCACCCGGATTTAAGGTTTAACGGCAGGTTCAGGCCTTCTTTCAGGAGCAATGTGCCTTGTTCCCGGATATTGCCGGTAAAAGCCGTGAATGTCTCCAGTAGATTCCGGTGTGAACCGTATATGTCCAGATGATCCGCATCGGTGCTGGTGATCACAGCCAGATAGGGGTGAAGGTGAAGAAAGGAGCGGTCGAACTCATCTGCTTCTGCAACCAGGTACTCCGAAGCCGGTGAAAGTAGCAGGTTGCTGTTGAAATTTCTGCTGATGCCTCCAAGAAATGCCTGACAGCCTACTTTGGATTGATTCAGCAGATGTGCTGTTAAAGTTGTGGTTGTTGTCTTGCCGTGAGTTCCGGCGATTGCGATGGTTTTGTAATGGTCCGAAATGAGGCCAAGGAGTTCTGCCCTTTTTACTACCGTGATCTTCTGATCGATGAAATGCCTGTACTCTGCATGCTCCACCGGAACGGCCGGAGTGTATACAACAAGATCCACCTTTCGGGGGATGAAGGAAATATCCTCTTTATAATGAATGATCATACCTTCAGCTGAAAGCTGATTGGTAAGCGTTGTCCGGGTCCGGTCATAGCCATGCACCTTCCAGCCTTTCGCCACGAAATACCTGGCGAGGGCGCTCATACCGATACCTCCAATGCCGAGGAAGTAAATGGTACCTTTATCTGGAAGTGTTAACATGGTTTTTATTACTTATTATTGAGTTATCGGTTCTTTAACAGCTTGAGTGCCTCAGTTGCAATGGCAGCGGCAGCATCGGGGTGCGACATCCTGAGGATATTTTCTTTTAATTCTTCCTGTCTTTTCCTGTCAGAAGCAAGATCAATCACGGTTTGGATAAGTGAAGCAGGTGCTTCGGCATCCCTGACCATGATGGCTGCATCCCGGCTTGTGAGGGCGACAGTGTTTTTGGTCTGATGGTCGTCGGTCACATTGGGTGACGGTACAAGGATACTGGGTTTACCGGCAGCGCAAAGTTCCGAGATAGCAATCGCCCCCGATCGGGAGATCACTATATCGGCCGCGGCATAAGCCTGATCCATGCGGGCGATAAAAGGCAGGGTGATTATTCCTTTACCGGCAAACGGTTTCACGGCTTCAGCGGCTTCAGCTGCATATCCTTTCCCGGTTTGCCAGATAAGCTGGATCGAATGATCGGTAAGAGTTGTAAGCCCGGCATGAATGCTCTGGTTGATTGTCCTTGCGCCAAGACTCCCACCAACGGCTAAAAGGACCGGACGTTCAGGGGCCAGGCCAAATGCTCTGACTGCTTCGTCCCTGGAAATCTGATTAGAGGAAATATCCTGCCGGATCGGATTTCCGGTAAGCCTGATCTTTGATTTCGGGAAGAATTTTTCCATTCCTTCGTAAGCAACACAGATGGCATTTACCCTCTTTGCCAGCATCTTATTGGTTATTCCGGGAAAGGAGTTCTGTTCCTGGATAAGGGTCGGGATACCCATGGCTGATGCTGCCCTGAGCGTTGGACCGGAAGCATAACCGCCGGTGCCGATCACGAGGTCGGGCCGGAACGACCGGATGATCTTCCTTGCCCTGAACAGGCTGCTGAGAACTTTGAAAGGGAACGACAGGTTACTGAGTGTCAAACGACGCTGGAATCCGCTGATCCACAATCCCTCAATGCGATAACCGGCTGCCGGCACCTTTTCCATCTCCATGCGGCCTTTCGCACCGACAAACAGGATCTCACAGTCAGGGTGCTGTTGCCGGATAGCGTTCGCAATGGCTATGGCAGGGAAAATATGCCCGCCTGTACCACCTCCGCTGAGGATTACCCGTAATTTTTCAGGTTGTGGCATAGTTCGGATCGTTTTCGGGTTGGTTCGACTCTAGTTCTTTACTGACGCTAAGGATGATTCCAAGGGCAATGCTTGTGAACCAGATGCTTGTGCCGCCCATGCTTACAAGAGGCAGAGGCTGGCCTGTGACAGGCATAAGATTTACCGCCACCGCCATATTGATCATCGCCTGGAATACCAGGCTGAACGTTACCCCGATCGCCAGGAATGCCCCATAGTTGCCAGGGGCCTTCGATACAATGATGATTCCCCTGTAAAGCAGGATCAGGTACATGAGCAGGATAATTATCGCTCCCACCAGCCCGTATTCTTCAGTGATGATCGCATAAATGAAATCGTTGAAGGGATTTGGCAGGAAGTTCTTCTGCATGCTGTTGCCGGGTAGTTTCCCGACAATGCCTCCCCGTGCAATGGCGATTTTTGACTGCTCTACCTGGTAATTCTCTTCGCTGTCGCCATGGACGAAGTTCTCGATCCTGTTCTGCCAGGTCCCCAACCTTCCGCTTGATTTGGGCGATACAGCCAGGAAAGTGATGAACAGGGCCAGAAACACAACACCAATGCCGGCCATTCCGAACAGGTATTTCAGATTAACCCTTCCGATGAACATCAGCACGAAGCAGGTAACAAAGAGGATGGCAGCAGTTGAGAAGTTGGCCGGAAGGATCAGGAAACAGATACCAAGGATAGGCATCAGGATGGGAAGAAACGCCTGGCGGAAGTCTTTGATATGATCCTGTTTCTTAGCCAGCATCCGCGCAACGAACATAATCAGCGCCAGTTTCGCGAAATCCGACGGCTGGAACATGATATTCACTCCCGGAAGCGTGGTCCAGCGCGATGCATCGTTGATGGAAGCTCCGAAGATTAGCGTATACAGCAGCAGGGGAATGGAGATGATGACGGCAACCTGTGAAATACGGGCATAGTACACATACTTGATCTTGTGAGCCACATACATGAGGAAAAATCCGAAAAGCAGAATGCTCATGTGCTTGATCAGGTAATATTCCGTGTTACCCTGTTTGAACCGGTAGGCCAGCGTGGTAGTGGAGCTGTAGACGGCAAGAATCGAAAACACCGAAAGGATGATCACCACCCCCCAGATCACCCGGTCACCTTTGATTTTCGGAAACAATTGCGTCATCCCTTTACTCCTTTCCTGTACATTGTCAATTCACAATCTTAGCTAAAGCCCTTTGATGGCCTGCTTGAACTGGTCGCCACGGTCCTCATAATTCTCAAAAAGGTCGAAACTGGCACATGCCGGCGACAGAAGCACCACATCTCCGGGTTTCGAGATCGTATTCGACAATACAACCGCCTGTTCTGCCGACCGGGTTTCATAGATGGATTCAACCTTATCGCGGAATGCATCAATGATAAGCCGGTTGTCGGATCCCATACAGACGATCGCTTTCACTTTCTTACTCACAAGGTCGAACAGGCGGGAATAATCATTTCCCTTGTCAATGCCCCCGGCAATCCAGATGACCGGTTTGACCATGCTTTCCAGAGCAAACCAGGTGCTGTTGACATTGGTAGCTTTGGAATCGTTAATGAACTCCACGCCATGGATTGTCGCAACATATTCCAGACGGTGCTCTACATTCTGAAAATCGCTCAGCGACTGGCGGATACTTTCCTTGCGGATATCAATCAGCCGGGCTGCAATTCCTGCAGCCATTGAGTTGTAAACATTGTGTCGTCCCTGTAGGGCTAATTCTTCCAAAGTCATGATAAATGGGTCGTTATCTGGATTAATAATTAACTTATTGTCGTGCCGGAATGCAGCCGATTTGGGGAGGTCGTCGCGGTAAGTAAACGGAAACCGGCGGGCAACCACGTTTCTCCTGTTCATCTCCTCTGCCGTCGTTTCGTCGTCCATACAGTAGATGAAGGCATCTGTGGATGTCTGATTCCGGGTGATCCTGAACTTGGAGTCGACATAGTTGGCGAAGCAATGATCGTAGCGGTCCAGGTGATCCGGTGTAATGTTGGTGAGGATCGCTATATCGGCTTTGAAATCGTACATGTTATCAAGTTGGAATGAACTGATTTCCAAAACATACCAGTCGAATTCCCTCTCCGATACCTGCCAGGCGAAACTCCTTCCCACATTCCCTGCTAATCCTGCGTTGATACCGGCCTGATTCAGGATGTGCCAGGTGAGGAGTGTTGTGGTAGTTTTCCCGTTGCTGCCGGTGATGCAGATCTTTCGGGCCCTGGTATACCGGGCGGCGAACTCAATTTCCGAGATCACCGGGCAACCTTGCCTGTAAAGTTTTACAACCAGCGGAGCCGTATCGGGAATGCCCGGGCTCTTGATCACTTCATCGCTTCCAAGTATTCGCTCTTCCGAGTGTCTTCCTTCTTCGAATGCAATTCCAGTCTGTAAAAGAACGTTCCTGTATTTTTCCTTTATCGTCCCTCTGTCCGAAACAAAAACTTCAAATCCTTTCTGTTTAGCCAGTATTGCTGCCCCTGTTCCGCTTTCACCTGCTCCCAGTATGGCG
Organism: uncultured Lentimicrobiaceae bacterium; assembly: GCA_964544545.1. Classification (GTDB taxonomy): domain Bacteria; phylum Bacteroidota; class Bacteroidia; order Bacteroidales; family UBA4417; genus UBA4417. Next base: position 30,433 of record CAZJCG010000008.1, read on the forward strand.
ATCTTCCGGCTCATTTCGTTTTACCTGATCTTGAGGGTTATGATGGTCAATAAGGCCAGTGCAATCCCGATGATCAGGAATCGCATGACTATTTTTGGTTCCGGGTATCCTTTTTTCTGATAATGATGATGCAGCGGTGCCATGAGGAAAATTCGCCTGCCTTCGCCGTATCTGCGTTTTGTGCGTTTGAAGTAGCTGACCTGAAGGACTACCGAGAGGTTTTCAACCAGGAAGATTCCGCATAGTACAGGAATCAGCAACTCTTTTCTGATCATGATGGCGAAAGCGGCAATGGCGCCACCGAGGGCAAGACTGCCGGTATCGCCCATAAAGACTTGCGCCGGAAATGAATTGTACCAGAGGAACCCGACACATGCTCCTACAAATGCGCTGATATAGACCACCAGCTCACCTGTATTCGGGATATACATGATATTCAGGTAATCGGCGAATACAATATTGCCACTTACCCATGCCAGTATGCCCAGCGTCAGGCCGATTATGGCTGAAGTGCCTGTCGCCAGGCCATCCATGCCGTCGGTCAGATTCGCTCCGTTTGATACTGCCGTAATGATCAAAATGATAATGCAGGCCAGAAGCAGCCAGGTGTACTTCTGATAACCTTCGCCAAGCCAGGAGATAAGGATCTGGTAATCAAATTCGTTGTTTTTGAAGAACGGGATGGTGGTCTTGGTTGAATGCACCGCCCTGGGATTGAACTTCACATTGTGGTCCTTCACCTGTTCAAACGGGGTAAGCTGACCGGCCTTCACCTCGACTTTGTTTTCCGGGAGTTTCTCGCGGATCACCACACCTGGACTGTAGTAAAGCGTCAGTGCTACCACAAGCCCGGCGATGACCTGTCCCAGGATCTTGAACTTGCCGGCTAATCCTTCTTTATTTTTCCTGAAAACCTTGATATAATCATCGAGAAAACCGATAAGTCCCAGCCAGATCGTAACAAAGAGCATCAGCAGGATGTAGACATTGTTGAGCTTGGCAAATAACAAGGTGGGGATCAGAATAGCGCCCAGTATGATAATTCCGCCCATGGTCGGTGTGCCGGCTTTTTCATTCTGCCCCTGCAGGCCAAGTTCACGGATGGTTTCACCTATCTGCTTTTTCTGCAAGTACTTTATGATCCTCTTGCCATAGATCAGGGAGATGAAGAGAGAAAGTATGGTAGATAAGGCTGCCCTGAATGTGATATACTGGAACATACCTGCCCCGGGTATATCGTACGCTTTATCCAGAAAGGTAAAGAGGTAGTAAAGCATTAGGCGGTTATCGTTTATTTGTTTGCATTATCATTATTACAGTCCGAACAAATCCGACAGGATCTGCTTGTCATCAAAAGGATGTTTTACACCGGATATCTCCTGGTATTTTTCATGGCCTTTTCCTGCCACCAGGATCACATCACCCGGCCGGCTGAGAAATACTGCTGTCCGGATGGCTTCTTTGCGGTCGGTGATAATCAGGGTTTTCTTCTTCATTTCCGGATCCAGTCCTGCTGCCATTTCCCGGATGATCTCATCAGGATCTTCAGAGCGGGGATTATCGGAGGTGAGGATCACCTTATTGCTCATCCTGCAGGCAATCTGAGCCATTACCGGGCGCTTGGTCCTGTCGCGGTCGCCTCCGCACCCTACTACTGTGATGAGGGTTTCATTTCCGGAACGCAGTTCGGTGATGGTTTCCAGCACATTCTTGAGGGCATCAGGAGTATGAGCATAATCCACAATGGCGATAGTGCCTTCAGATGATTTCAGATAGTCGAAGCGGCCTTCCACCGACTCCAGGTTGCTCAGTACAGTGAGTACTTCCGTTTTATCCTGACCTAGCAGGACAGCTGATGCATATACAGCCAGCAGGTTGTATCCGTTAAAATGTCCAACCAGTTTACACCAGGTATCTTTCCCGTCGATGTTAATATGGAGGCCGTCGAGCGGAGCTTCAATGATCCTTCCTTTGAAATCGGCCATTCCCTGCAAACTGTATGTCTTCCTGAGCGCTTTTGTATTCTGGGTCATAACCAGACCGTTCCTGTCGTCAATGTTTGTCAGCGCAAAAGCGGAGGCAGGAAGCTCGTCGAAAAAGCGCTTCTTGGCTTTCAGGTATTCTTCGAATGTCTTATGGAAATCCAGGTGATCGTGGGTGATGTTGGAGAAGATGGCTCCGGAGAAATGTAAACCGGCAATACGATTCTGTACCACGGAATGGGAACTTACCTCCATGAAACAATAATCGCAGCCAATCTCAACCATACGGGCCAGCAGGCTGTTCAACCGGATGGCATCGGGGGTAGTGTGCGTGGAGGGAATGTCTTCTTCGTCGATCCGGTTTTTGATGGTTGACAGAAGCCCTGCATGGTATCCCAGGCGACGGAAAAGACGGTGCAGCAACGTAACGGTCGTTGTTTTGCCGTTCGTACCGGTAATGCCAACCAGTTTCAGTTTCGACGAAGGATTATCGAACCAGTTGGAGGCCACGATGCCCAATGCCTTACTGCTGTCGGCAACTCTGATGAAGGTTATGTCCGGACAGGGAGTGGGTATCTCTTCACACAGCACGGCGATAGCGCCGGCCTCAGCAGACTGCCTGATATACTGATGACCGTCGTGGGTCACCCCCCGGACAGCAATGAACAGGCTGCCGGCAGGTACGTTCCTTGAATCAAACGTGATCCCGCTGACCTTCAGGTCCAGGCTGCCCTGGCTCCCGAGGATCTCAACACCTTTCATCAGTTCATGCAGCGTTTTCATCGCAGTGTTTGCATTAAGTTAAACTCCCAGTTCAAGGGATATTACTTCGCCCTCCCTGGCAGGACTGCCGGGGGCTATCGATTGTTTTCTGACGAGACCGTATCCGCTGATCCTTACCCGGAGTCCCATCTTTTCAAGCAGGTAGACGGCATCACGCGCACCCATCCCGGAAAGGTCCGGCATGGAATGCAGGGACGTATTAAGCGTTATATATTTCTGGCCTGTACTGTCGGCCAGGTTCCTGGCATAGGTTGCAGAAGGAAGAGAAGGGAATCTGATCCCCAGCCATCTGGATAGGTACTCGAGATCGCTGACCAGTCCGTTCTTTACAGGGATTGGGTATACCGTCCGGATGGAATCAGACCAGTTCAGGCCCATTTCCGGGTCAGTGGCATACACACGGTCTGCAATTTCCCTGAATACTGGTGCCGAAATGGCTCCGCCGTAGTACACTCCCTTCGAAGGATTGTTTATCACGACGATGCAGGAATACTTTGGATTTTCGGCCGGGAAATACCCCACGAACGAAGCCTTATAGTCCGATTTATTATACCCGCCGGCGTTCTGGGCAATCTGAGCAGTGCCTGTTTTTCCGGCCACCTTATAGATCGGATTCTTAAGGGCCGATCCGGTTCCGTGTTCCACCACACCTTCCAGCATTACTTTTGCCAGGGCTATTGCTTCCTTCGAAGCAATCTTCCTGTTAATGATCTCCGGTTCGATCACCTTCACCGGCATCCCGCCCTGACGGATCTCTTTCACGAAATGGGGTTTCACCATCACCCCGTCATTGGCAACTGCATTATAAAAGGTAAGTATCTGCAACGGTGTCAGAGCTACCTCATAGCCAATCGACTTCCAGGGAAGTGATACTTTTGACCAGGTTCTCGATTCCGTCCCTTTGATGCTGGGTCTGCCTTCACCCGGTATCTCCAGTCCGAGCGGACTTGCTATCGAGAAACTATGGAGGCGGTCGATGAAAGCCTGCGGATTATTTGCATAGTGCTGATAGATGATCTTGGAGATCCCGACATTTGACGATTTCTCAAATGCCTGCTGCACGGTCATCACTCCGCCACCGAGGTGGGAGTCACGCATGGTGCGGTTGGCAAAATGAGTTATCCCGCCGGTAACATCCACTTTGTCATCCAGGGAAACCTTTTTGTCTTCCAGTGCTGCCAGCAGGGAAAATAACTTGAAGGTGGATCCGGGTTCTGTGCTCTCGCCAATTGCATAGTTGTACTTTTCTTCGTAAAAGCCCTCCTTGTTTTTCCCGAGGTTGGCAATTGCCTTGATATTCCCTGTTTTTACTTCCATAAGGATGGCACAGCCATGATTGGCTTCATTGGCCTCCAGTTGCCTGAGCAGGGCTTCTTCTGCAACATCCTGTAAATGAATGTCGATGGTGCTGACGATATCCTGTCCGTTTTGGGGATCAATCTCATTCTCGTTGTTCAGTGGACGCCAGTTGCCATTTGCGATCCGCTGGTAGAGCCTTTTACCGCTGATGCCTTCGAGTGAAGCACTGTAAGCGCCTTCCAGTCCCAGATCGTTTTTCCTTCCTTCCTTGTCCCAGCCAATGGTCCTGAAAGCCAACTGCTGATAGGGCAGTACCCTTCTGCTGCGGGCATTGGCAATCAGCCCGCCGGCGTTTTTGCCGTTCCGGAAAATCGGGAAGGTCCGGAGTATCTTGACCTGGTCATAGTTAACTGTCCGTTTCAGCAGCAGGAAACGGTTCTTGTCACGTCGGGCCTTCAGCAGGAGACTTTTATATTCCCTGCGGCTTTTATCCTGAAAGAAGTTGGAAAGGCAGATGGCCAGAGAGTCGACATTATCGTTAAAAGTACTGTCGGCGATGAGCGGAGAAGCTACATCCATGCGTACTTCAAAAATCGGGACAGAAGTGGCCAGGAACTCACCATTGGCATCGTACACATTGCCGCGGGTCGCTTCTATGTTGAGATACCTGAGTGAGAGTTTGTCCGCTTTCTCCCGCCACATGTCGCCTTCAACAAACTGTATGTAGATTATTTTGCCAAGGATCGCGAGGGAAAAGAGGAATATAAAGGCGTACACCACATAAACCCTCCAGAGTATGTCTTTTCTGCTTTCCATGTTGGTACTGTTGCCTTTTATTCTTTGGTCTCTTCGATGATGATCTTCCTTGGAGGGGTCTTGGATTCCCTGACTCCTCTCGGTTCAAGCCTGCGCACCAGTTCCGACTGCCTGGAACCCTGCATCAGCTTGGACTTTGTATTGATATAGTTAAACCTCAGTTCTTCGAGTTCTTTTTTGGTTTTGCTGATCTGGATAGTCGTTTTGTCGGCAAAATTTGAATTGAAGATGTAAGCTACGCCGATCACGGTGAGCAGCACCAGGAAAGGCAGTTGTCGGATGACCCTTTCGCGCGTCAGGAAGGAGCCTTCCAACACAATGCGCAGCCTGTTCCGCTTCCTTTTCTTAGGCTCGGGTGCAGGTTCCTCCTGTAAAGGCGGCGTTTCCTGATCTTTCAGCGTATTGTGCAGTTCTTCCATCTTATTTCTTAGCAGCAATTCTGAGTTTAGCCGACCTCGAACGCGGATTCTGTTCCAGTTCTGCCGGTCCGGGAGTCATTGCCTTTCTGCCTACCGGTTCCATTTTAGTGAGTACATTCCCGTAAAAGTCCTTTTCCAGCAAGCCCTCGCAGTTCCCTGTACGCATGAAGTTTTTCACCAGCCGGTCTTCCAGCGAGTGGTAGGAAATGACCACCAGCCTGCCGCCTTCCTTCAATGCTTCAGGGACCTGCTTCAGCATGGCCTTTAGCGCCCCGATCTCGTCATTCACCTCTATCCGCAGAGCCTGAAAAACCTGGGCGAGATATTTATGCTCGATCTTCTGCGGTACCAGAGAGGATATCACCTCTTTGAACTGCTCAACCGTCTCAAGATTCCGGCTCCGGGCATTCACCAGGCAGGAAGCCAGCTGACCGGCATTGCCGATCTCGCCGTAACCTGCAAAGAGCTGCTTCAGCCGTTCTTCACTATAGGTCTGTATGATCCTGGCCGCAGTCAGTTCCTGACTCCTGTTCATGCGCATATCCAGCGGTCCGTTGAACCGGGTAGCAAATCCGCGTGCCGGATCATCAATATGGTGCGAGCTAATCCCCAGATCAGCCAGTATACCATCAGCCGGAAAGGCTTTGTAATACCGGAGGAAATGGATCATGTAGCGAAAATTCTGATCTACCAGGGTGAATCGCGGATCATCCGGGCAATTCTGCCGGGCATCTTCATCCTGATCGAAAGCGATCAATCGCCCTCTTTCATTGAGCAGTTCGAGTATACGCCCTGAATGACCACCTCCGCCGAACGTAAGGTCCACATAAACGCCATCGGGCCTGATGGCAAGTCCTTCCATTGATTCGGCAAGCATGACAGGGTTGTGGTACATGTCCGGTTCCGTGATTGACTACTGTATATTGAAGATAATCCTGCGCTGTTGGTATACCTGCCGAAGCGGCACTCATACCCGGTCACCTTTAGTCTTCATCAACCGGGATGTTGCCCATTACATCCTCGGCTAATGCCTCTTTATCGATCGTTTCACTTGCGCTGAAATGCGTTTCATATTTCTGTTTGTCCCAGATCTCCAGCACTTCCGTGAGTGACGAGACTACAATATCGGTCTTGAGTCCGGCAAAAAGCACCAGGTCGCGGGGAACCTGAAGGCGTCCTACCTTGTCAAGTTCTACCTGATGTACCCCTGCCATGAAAAGACGGACGAAATCGTTGTTCTTTTTGATGAAACGGTTGAGCTTTCCAATCTGCTTCATCTGTTTTTCCCAGGCTGGCATCGGATAAACCTCCAGACAGGGCTGGAACATGCTTCTTTTGATAATAAATCCCTGGCTCAGGACAGACTCGAGTTGCTTACGCAAAGCCCCGGGCAGAAGGACTCTGCCTTTGGCATCCAGCGTACAATCATTGCCTGCAATCAGAGATATCATGCTGTGAATCTAAAACCGTGTAAAAATAGTTCAAGATTCCCACTTTTTCTCACTCGCTACCACATTTTTTTATTAACAATACTCACACATATTGTTAGATAATGGGTGTATGATTAATTGAGCACGAAATACCGATGGATAAAGGCTTTTAAAAATGTCTTTCTGAGTATATCTGATAAAAGAGGTGTAAAAGGCTGCTTCAGGTATTGATTGAATAATGCTGAATCTTAGCGGGTTTTCAAAGCAAAGCTCATTAGAGTCAGTGATACTGAGGATGTTCCGAAAATGTATTTTGTTGAGCTGTTCAGCCGCCGTAGAACTGTTGGCAACAATCCTTAGACACTCAAAGGAATTTCGTAATTTTGCATAAATCCATACGGAAGTGTGGATGGGACGTTGGAATCCAAGATGAGAACAAGCTCAATTCTGCAAGATGCCTGAAGATTTTATTAACCTCGAGCGGGTCATTAGCGGGAAGAACCCCCGTTTGCTTAAGGTTTTGCCCCGGTTTATCATCTCCTATTTAAAGAAGGTGATCCATCAGGATGAAATCAACCAGGCACTCAGGGAATTCCATGATCTGCAGGGATTTGAATTCCTGGATGCGATCCTGAAGAAATTCGGGGTAAGGATCCACGTAGAGGGATTGGAAAACCTGCCCCCGTTGGGAAGATATACTGTGGTGGCCAACCATCCGCTTGGAGGACTTGACGGTATGGCTCTCATGTGGGCTGCAGGCCAGGTGCGAAAAGACCTGGTTTTCCCGGTCAACGACATATTGCTTTATATTGAAAACCTGAAGGACCTGTTCATTCCCATCAACAAGCATGGCAGCAATGCCGGGAACGTAAGGACGATCGACCAGACCTATGCTTCAGAGAAACTGATCCTTTATTTCCCTGCGGGGCTTTGTTCGCGGAAGAAGAAAGGCGGAATATTTGACCTGGAGTGGAAGAAGAGTGTTGTTACCAAATCGAAGGCTCATCACCGCGACATCATTCCGGTATACATCGACGGGCGGAATTCCGAATGGTTCTACAATCTCTCCAGGTGGAGGAACAGGCTTGGAATTAAGGCGAATATTGAGATGCTTTACCTGGTTGACGAGATGTTCAGGCAAAAGAACAAGGATTTATATATCCGTTTTGGCAAACCTGTTTCCTATACGATCTTCGATAAACGAATGCCGGATCTGGCCTGGTCGCAGCAACTTAAACAACACGTTTACAGGCTGAAGCATGAACCCGACGCAATTTTTTCACCCGATACTAAAACTCCTCTACAAAAATGAATCAAGAAATCATTCCTCCTGTTGATAAGGAACTTCTGGCAAAGGAACTGACTCCCGATAAGTTCGTGAAAAAGACGAACAGCGGAGGTAATGAGATCTATATCGTTACCTGGCACGATTCGCCCAATGTGACCAGGGAAATAGGCCGTCTCCGGGAGATCACTTTCCGGGATGCCGGTGGTGGCACCGGTAAGGATTGTGACCTGGATGAGTATGACACAGGAGAAACCGCATTCAAGCAGTTGCTCGTGTGGAATCCAAGGGAGCAGGAGATCATTGGCGGTTACCGCTTCATCCATGGTAAAAATCTGAGGATATGCGAGGATGGCCAGGTCGACACGCCTACCACCGAGCTGTTCATGCTTTCCGACAAGTTTGTGAAGGAATATCTTCCCCTGACCATTGAACTGGGGCGTTCATTCATTCAGCCGGCATATCAGCCTACCGTTGACCTGCGCAAGGGCATGTATGCACTCGATAATGTGTGGAATGGCCTGGGCGCCATTATCGTCCAGAATCCGGACGTGAAGTACTTCTTTGGCAAGATCACCATGTATCCCCACTTTAATATCAAGGCCAGGGACATGATCATCTATTTCATGGAAATGTATTTCGGTGACAAGGAGAAACTGGTTTATCCGAAAAAGGCTTTCACCATCCGGACTTCCCGTCATGAATTGCAGAGTATTTTCACCGGGGGCTCTTTTGAAAAAGATTACCGGCTGCTGGTTCAGAACGTCCGCAAACACAAGGAGAACATTCCGCCGCTCGTGAATGCATACATGAATCTTTCATCCACGATGCTTTGCTTCGGCACCTCGCTGAATCCTTATTTCGGCGATGTGGAAGAGACCGGAATTCTGGTCACCATCGACGACATCTATGATTTCAAAATAGAAAGGCATATCAATACTCCTGCCCGTTAACAAACAGGCTGCTGCCTTCGCAATCATCTTCGGAGAAACTGGTTTTCCGATTTTAACCCATTGCCAGAAAATGATCATCCGGAATGCTGTATTTTCAATGAGCGCTCCAAACCTGGGTGGTTGTCCGCCGGCAGTGTATCCGGAGTACGCCTTCGTGGGGCGTTCGAATGTGGGCAAATCGTCACTCATTAATATGCTGACGGGTACGAAAAACCTGGCCAGGACCTCTTCGGAGCCGGGTAAAACGAGGCTGATCAACTATTTTCTGATCGACAGCAGCTGGTACCTGGTTGACCTGCCCGGTTATGGTTATGCACGCATTGCAATGAGCAAGCGGAAAGGGTGGGATGCTATGGTGCGTGAATACCTTGAGAGCCGTGACGCGCTCTTTTATACTTTCCTCCTGGTAGATGCCAGGCTGGAACCCCAGGCCAAGGACCTGCAGTTCATCGATTGGCTGGGTGCAAAAGGACTTCCGTTTTGCCTGGTATTCACCAAAACAGATAAGCTGTCGAAAAACAAGCTCCCTTTTACCATCGGGGCATTTCAGGATGAACTGAAAAAGAAATGGGAGGAACTTCCTCCCATATTCATCACTTCTTCACAGACCGGAGCCGGCAAAATGGAATTGCTGAGTTTCATCGATGAGACCAATCGCAACTATGCCGGTTTATTGGGTCAGGACAAGTCCTGATCTTCTACTTGAATTGCAGGAGCAACTGGTTCTTGGAAACAGATTCACCCGGTTTGATCATTACGTCGAGGATTGTAGCATCAAACTCGGCAAAGATCGTGTTGACCATTTTCATGGCTTCCAGTTCCAGTAGTTTCTCGCCTGCCTTCACCTTTTTGCCCTTCTTCACATAAACGTTAACGACTGTGCCCGGGATGAATGACTGGATCTTTTTGGGATCAGCCGGTTGATAACGTTTCCGGGCAATATACTTTTTATTCAGCCTTGTCTTGTATTTGACATCCTCGATGATGATTGTCTGATAAACCTCCGGTTCCTTTTCCTCAGGAGCAGGTTGGCCGCCATTTTCGGTTCTTTTGTTTTCTTCCATTTATTTTCTGATTGTTGATTCCGGTGAAATTAACTAATCGACGGGTAACCGTTAAATTACAGAAAGAAAAACAAGCATCAGAACGGAGGGATTCCGTGCTTTTTGGTTGGCGGGACAATGTGTTTATCCGAAGAGATGTGCAGTGCATGGATCACCATGTCGCGGGTCTCTTCCGGCTCAATTACTGCATCGATGTATCCGTATGCAGCAGCTACGTAAGGATTTGCGAACTTATCCTTGTATTCCTTCACTTTGAGTTTACGCATCTCATCCGGGTTTTCGGCGGCTTTGATCTCGTTACGGAAGATAATATTGGCAGCGCCTTCGGGCCCCATAACGGCAATCTCGGCGGTCGGCCATGCAAATACGAAATCGGCACGCAGATGGCTGGAGCACATGGCAATATATCCTCCTCCATAAGCTTTACGGGTAATGACCGTTACTTTGGGTACCGTAGCTTCGCTGTATGCATAAAGGACCTTGGCGCCGTGACGGATAACGCCTGCATGTTCCTGGTCGATACCGGGCAGGTAACCGGGCAGGTCAACCAGCGTAACCAGCGGGATGTTGAAAGCATCACAATACCGGATAAATCGGGCTGCCTTGTCCGACGAGTCCACATCCAGAACGCCGGCCAGAACGAGAGGCTGGTTGGCTACAAATCCGACGGTATTTCCGCTCAGGCGGGCAAATCCGACAACGATATTCTCGGCCCAGCGTTCATGGACTTCAAAGAATTCGGAGTCGTCGCTGACAGCCCGGATAATATCTTTCACATCGTAAGGCTGACGAGAATTGGTCGGGAAGATCTTATCGATGTTGAACTGCCTTGTGCGGGGCGGCTTTTTGGGGAAAGAATCAGCTTTCTTGGTATTGTTCCAGGGTATATAGCTGCATAGTTGTTTGATCTGTTCAAAGCATTCGATCTCATTCTCGGCATAGAAGTGAGCATTACCGGTCACTTCAGCCTGAACCTTGGCGCCTCCCAGCTCTTCCATGGAGATCTCTTCACCCAGCACAGTCTTGATAACTTCAGGACCCGTGATAAACATCTTGGAGATCTTATCGACAACGAACACGAAATCGGTGAGGGCAGGTGAGTAAACGGCTCCGCCGGCGCATGGTCCCAATATCACGGATATCTGAGGGATAACGCCTGATGCCTGGGTGTTCCTGTAAAAGATCTCGCCATACCCTGCCAGTGAGTTGACGCCTTCCTGAATACGGGCTCCTCCTGAATCGTTGATACCGATCAGGGGAACTTTCAGTTTCATTGCATGATCCATGATCTTGGTGATCTTCTTGGCATGCATGTAACCAAGGGAGCCGCCTGCAACGGTAAAATCCTGCGCAAATACACAAACCGCGTATCCGTTGATGGTTCCGGTCCCGGTAACAACTCCGTCGCCCGGGAGGTACTTGTCACTCATGTCGAAATCGCGTCCGGCATGCTCTACGAAAAGATCATATTCGTGGAATGACTTTGAATCCAGCAACGCGATGATACGTTCACGCGCGGTCAGCTTGCCGGTTGCTTTTTGTTTCTCAATGGCTTTTTCACCTCCTCCACGCAAGGCTTCACGCATCCTGCGCTTCAAATCGGATGATTTTTGGCTTAACGACATAATGATGTGTTTTGTTTACAATCGATTATCGTGCTCCTTAGAAGTACAGAAGCAGGCGAAAATACAAATATAATCACATAAATCGGTTTTTCCCGCTTGTTGATAGCTCTTGCCCTGCCTGATAATGGATTCTTATTCCTTGATTTATAGTCTGCTGGATACCCCTTTCGAATTCTTAAAATTTCTTAAAATTCTCCATTTGCTTGTCTCAGCATGACTTCCATTACCTGCATTTCCGGCTATTCCGACTAAGTGCAACAGGATCAGGATTTTGCAAGCGGCAGGGTAAAGGTGAATATACTACCCTTATTGGTTTCACTTTCCACACTGATGGTGCCGAGGTTCCTTTCCACGAAATCCTTGCATAGCAGCAAGCCTATACCGGTTCCTAGCTCACCGGCTGTTCCCCGGCTCCTGAACGATTGGTCGTAACGGAAGAGCTTTACCAGGTCATCCTTGGATATACCTGTTCCTTCATCGATGATCGAAATCTCCGAAATGCTGTCCTTCTGCTTCGTTTTGAGTATGATATTGCCTCCCCTGAATGAGTACTTGATCGCGTTGCTCAGGAGGTTGTGCACTACCGACTGGATCATATTATCGTCGGCGAAAACAACCAGGTCATCTTCGAGTGAAACGGAAAGACTGATATCTTTCAGTTTTGCTATGGGCTGAAGTTTATTTACCGAGCCCTGACACAGTTCACCAATGCTGAAGTTCTTAGGCTGGTAGGAGATCAGTCCGTTCTGTGAGATAGACCAGTTCAGCAGCGTGTTGACGATCTCGAAAAGGTTGGAGGCAGAGGTGAAGATGTCACGGCTGAAATTTACCCTTTCCTCATCCGAAAGATCCTGGTAGTCGGAGCTGAGTATATCGCTGAACCCTAAGATAGCGCTTAGCGGATTCTTGATGTCATGTGCCAGGATAGAGAGGAATTTATCCTTCGACGCATTCAGTTTGATCAGTTCATCTTTCTGCGCTTCGATCAGCTTGTTTCTGGCTTCGAGTTCCTGATTGGCTTTATGCTTCGATCGATACCAGAGATACAGCAGAATGGTATAAAGGATGATCAGGATCAGAATGCCCGTAACTACATACAGAATGGTTGTGCGCGTCGATAGTTTCCACTCATTTCGCATGTTTTCATGAATCAGACGGTTCTTTTCCGATTCCCGTTTGGCAATCTCATACTGATATTGGACCTGGGAAACCTTCTTCAGCGTCTCGGCATTCAGGATGCTGTCGTTCAGTTGCTTCGAGTGAAGCAGGCAGTTGTATGCCTCTTCGTAATTGCGTTTCCTGACATAATAGTCCGAGAGGAACTCGTATGCCTTCACCGAAAGATCCATTACTCCCATCTCCCCGGCAAGTACGCGTGCTGAATCCAGGTGGGGCTTTGCTTCTGCTATGCGGTTCATCTGCATTAACAACTCACCCATGTTGAGATGGAAAAAGCAGATATGATACCGGTCGTTCAACTGCCGGTAAATTTCATAGGATCTGGTATGGAAATCCATTGCTTCATCAAACAGCTTCTGGCGTTTGAAAGCAAGCCCCATATTCAGATAAGATGCCGCCAGGTATGCCTGGTTGTTCGTTTTGCTGTAAATGTTGGCCGCCTCCCGGAAATATTCTATGGCTTGATCCAGCTTGTTCTGTTTCGTAAGGAGAATTCCTATGTTGAGCCGGCAATTGGCAATCCCGGGATCATCCTTCACCATCTTAAAAAAGGACAATGCCTGATTGTAATAGGAAAGCGACATGGGCAGATTCCCCATCATGTCGTGAACGATACCGATATTCATCAGGCAGGTTGCCTGCCGGAGTGTATCATTCATTTCCTTATACAGGTGTTGCGATTGCATCAGGTAGTTGAGGGATTCGTCATACCACGACATCTCCATCAGGACCAGCCCGATATGACGGAAAGCCTTGGCTGAATCAGCCCGGTTGCCATCCGTCCGGATCAGTTCAAGCAAATTCCGGTCGGTCTCCAGCGCATTGCGATAATCGGATGCATTGTAATAGGCTTTTCCAAGTGCAAACATGGAACTTATCCGGTCATTGGCCTTTTGCCGGCTCCCGATGACCTTTTTCAGACTGTCAATTTCACTTGATTTTCCTGAAACTGTCAGAATCAGAAGCAACAGGACCAAAAGATGAGGGCGAATCCTTCGAAACAGGTCGCGATGGCAGTTGCAGTGGGTGGAGCGTGATGGATAAATGAAGTTCATTTATGCAGGATTGGATTACCAGATATGCTGCACATAGCAGGGTGCAAGCCAGCGTTGTAACAAAGAGCAAGACAAAGAATCACTCCGGATATGGATTGAATGTAAATGATTCGTAAATTTAAAGAAATATTAAACAAATGGACATTGAATCATTGCGGGATTATTGTTTGTCGAAACCCGGTGTGGAGGAATGTTTGCCTTTTGATGAAACAACGCTGGTCTTTAAAGTGGGCGGAAAGATGTTCCTGCTCACTGACCTGGAAGACCGGCTGAGTATGACTGTTAAGTGTGATCCTGCCAAGGCCCCGGAAATACGGGAGGCCTTTGCCTGTGTCACCCTGGGTTATCACATGAACAAAAAGTACTGGAATACAGTGCTGATCGACGGTACTGTCGGTGACACGCTGCTGCTGCAATGGATTGACGATTCCTATGATCTGGTACTTTCGTCACTGCCAGCCCGCGAACGTGCCCGGCTATCAGGAGCAGACTGAGGAGTAATGGCTATTCCGGAAGATTACTCTTTATCATTTCAAGTATCGCTTCCTTCGATTGAATGCCCACCAGCGATTCCACTTTGTTTCCATCTTTAAAGAGGATGAAGCAGGGGATAGCCTGGATGCCAAAACGGTGTGCCAGGTCTTCGTTTACATCCACATCTACCTTTCCGATCCTGGCCTTACCCTTCATCGTGATGGCAACCTCTTCCAGCACCGGCGCCATTGCTTTGCACGGCCTGCACCAGCCTGCCCAGAAATCCACCAGTATTACCCCTGATCGTATTTCATTGTCGAAGTTGTTGCTGTTCAAGGTGATAACGTTTTCTGTCGTTTCTTTTTTTTCCGACTGATCACAGGCGTTCAGGGTGCACACGCATAAAAGCAACAGGGAGGCAAGGCGGATGATCGTTTTCATAGAAGTAAAAGTATAGTTACCTGACATTACCTGAACCTGACAACGGTAATTCCTGCACCGCCCAGTTCCAGTTTCTCATCCGAAAATTGTTTCACTTCCGGAACGCTCTGGAGGTAGTTGCGTATCGTTTGCCGCAGAATGCCGTTACCCTTGCCATGGAGGATGGTCACTTCACCGACGCGTAACATCACGCATTCGTCGATGTATTTCTGGACAAGGGCAAGAGCCTCTTCCGCCCTGTTGCCTCTTACATCGATCGAAAGACGGAAATTCGCGATCCGGGCATTCAGGTCGTTTACCAGATTGTTGTATGCAAGGTTGCGGTGTATGGTGGTTTTCTGCCGGGGCTGGGTCACAAGCTCAAGTTTACTGGTCTTTACCCGTAGTTTCACGGTGCGGAAGGCAACCAGAGCATCATGTGCGGTTAGCTCAATTATCTCTCCCGGTTCATGCTGGCCTTCCATAATCACCAGGTCGCCGAGCCTCAGCCGTGCGGGATCCACCTTTACCGACAATGGCGCCTGCGGCTCCGGTTCCGGTTCCGGCAATATGCTGGGTTCACTTTCAACCGGCAACTCAATCGCTTCGGCAAAATTCTTTAATTCTTCCCTGAGTTTCCTGGTTTTCACCTTTTCAGCCTCATTCTGCCGGATTTCCCGGACCGTTTTTTCAATGATCCGGTTCGACTCTTCAAGCATTCGCCGGGCTTCCGAGCGGGCTTTTTCTATGATCTCCTTCTTCTGGTTTTGCAGGTCCTCCGTAAGGCTTTTATATCTTTCCATGACCGACGAAAGCATATCATCAGCCTGTTTCAGTTGCTTTTCCTTTAACAGGATCTCAGCACGTTCAGTTTCCAGTTCCTGAACCTGCCTGTCGAAGTCCAGTTTGGCGTGACCAAGCTTTTCACCTGCCTTTTCGAGTACCTCTTTGGGGAAATCAATATTTCCGGCGATCTCAAAGGCGAACGAACTTCCGGGCTTGCCAATCTTCAGCCTGAACAAGGGCTTCATCTTATGAGTGTCGAAGAGCATAGCGCCATTCGAAAATCCGTTTCCCTGCGAAGCAAGCACCTTGAGGTTGGCATAGTGCGTGGTCACCACACCGTATGCTTTCTTTTCATTCAGTGTTTCCAGGACTGCTTCGGCGATAGCGCCTCCCGATTGCGGCTCTGTTCCCGAACCAAACTCATCTATCAGGAAAAGAGTCTCAGGACCTGCTTCTTCGATCAGCCGTTTGATGTTTACCAGATGGCTGCTGTAAGTGCTCAGGTCATCTTCGATCGATTGCTGGTCGCCGATATCCATAAAGATCCCTGAAAAGATTCCCGCTTCTGAGGTCTCCCGCATCGGGACGAGCAGCCCGCACTGAAGCATGTATTGCAGCAATCCGACGGTCTTCAGGCATACGGATTTTCCGCCGGCATTGGGCCCGGAGATGATCAGTATCCGGTTAGCCTCGTCAAGTTCGATATCGAGCGGAACAACTGTTTTGTTTTGTTTCGAATGCGAAAGATAAAGCAGCGGATGTCTGGCTTCGAGCCAATTAAATCCCTGCCTGTCGGAAATCAGGGGCAGGGTGGCGCCAACAGAAAAGGCAAACAGCGTCTTAGCCCTCAGGAAATCAATCCTTCCCAGAATTTCGTAAATATGGATAAGCTCATCGAGGCGGGGACGAAGGAAATCGGCGAAGGCGGTAAGGATGCGGATGATCTCCCGTTTCTCTGCCAATTCAAGTTCCCGGATCACATTGTTCAGCTCAAAGACCTCTGTCGGTTCGATATAGACTGTTTGCCCCGTAGCAGATTCGTCATGGATCACTCCGCCGATCTTGCGTTTGTTCGATGCAGGAACCGGGATCACCAGCCTGCCATTTCTTACCGCTATTTCCACATCAGCGTTCACCCATTTCTGCAGCTTGGCCTGTGTCAGCATGCTGGCAATGCGTTTATCAACCTGTTGCAGCTGCGATGCTATTGATTTTCTGATCCGGAGAAGCTCCGGCGAGGCATTGTCCCTGACTTCCCCTTTTTCATCGAGAATGCGGTTGATCTCTGCTGTTATCCGTTCATCCTGGAAAAATCCGGTGAGCAGGGCATGCAGATGCGGGAAATGGGTCGGATCGGTGTTGCGGATGAACCGGATGCAGTCGCTGAAGAAGAAATAGGAAAGCTTAAGCAGCATCATCTGCTCAACAGGCAGGAAAGAACCTGGGATACGCAACTGGACCAGGTCGGGACGAAGGTCAATGTACTCTTCCGACGGGAAGCCGGGAATCGTCATCATCATTACGCGGAACTCGTCGGTGGAAGCCAGTTCTTCGCTCAACGTCCTGAAATCACTGCTAAAGCTGACGGATGCAACATGCTCCCTGCCCGGTGATCCCAGACAATAGCCTTCCAGCAGGCTGCGGATCAGGGTGAACCCGATTTTTTCCTCTAACTGCGTACCTGATGACACGTTCGATTTTTGCTGCAAAAGTAGGAAAAAGTGATCAGGAGAGTCTCCGCTGCTTCCGGATGCGGAAAAGGATCAGAAATGCGATGGCCAGGATAGCCAGTCCGCTGCTGAGGTAATAGCAGAAGGAGGGGATTGGTTTCCGGAGATGCCTGATCGGGCTGATATCGCCGATATTCATATAGGCTGCCCAGTAATGGGGATGCGCCTTAAGCTGGTCGGAGTTTTCGAGATAATCAATCTTGGCAAGCCTCAGTGCTTCATTTTTGGGTTTTCCTTCTGAAAGATACTTATAGAAAGAGGTCATCAGTTCGGAACCTGAAAGATCTTCCACCGCCCAGGCTGTCATGATGATACTGGGCACACCGGCATAAAAGAAACCGCGCGACAGGCTCATGATCCCTTCGCCCTGTTCCAGCTTTCCGGTACCGGTATTACAGGCGCTCAGCACAGCCAGGTCGGCATTGAGCTGCATACCGAACAATTCAGAGGTATTGAGCAGGCCATCTTCAATCGTATCCTGGTTGTGGAAAAAGACCAGTTTCGAATACATCGGATTGTTGTTGTTGATGATGGTATGCATAGCCAGGTGCAGGATCGAATAATCGCCGGCCTTTTTCTTGAATTTCTGCTCTGTGGCCTTTGAACCGTCAAATACCTTGCTGCGGAATATCGAACGAAGGTTTTTGACCTCAATCTGCGCTCCCGGTATAGGAAGCAGGTAATCGCGCTGTGCAACTCCTTCCAGGAGATTGTCGGCCCTGACCCCTTTGATGTTCTCATACGAAGGGGCAAATGCCAGTACTTCGTGGTTTGTATGTTTCTCTGTCTTTTTTAATCCTTCGAAAAGTGCTGTGGCTGAAGGTGTATAGCTGATCATCGATTCCTTGATCAGATAAGGAAGCCCGCGATATCCTTTTGCTTTGGGATCGGCAGGACGCGTCAGGAGGATATCAAATGACAAATAGCCGAGGTCCGCATCCGGCACAACAATAAGCTCCTTGCCTTTGATCATCGGCCAGGCAGGCTCCAGAAGCGTCCTGAATAAATCATAGGAGGAATGGGTAAACGCGTGCAGATCGGCAGGGGAGTAATTGTTGAATGACTTACCGGTCAGCATCTCACGGATCGTTTTCAGGTCGTTGTAAAACGACTGATCAATGGGTTCGATGTATAACTTATGCTCCTTTTTTGTAACAGCAAAAATGTACAGAATCGAATCCGAAAGGGTGTATTCCACGAGTGCCTGCCTGTCGTTAAGACTCTTGCTTGTTTTCTGCAGCGAGATGACGGAGTTGTCGTATTTCAGGTTGTAATAAGCGGGATAATTGGTCTCGATGACACGGATCAGGCTGTCATGCTTCCGGCTCAGTTCAAACAGCGTTGTATTCCAGCGGTTTATTTTCGATTGATTCGCTGAGCTGCGGATTGATTCCTCATACAACAGTTTATTGTAAAAGGCTATTTCTGATTTCAGGCTGTTATCCAGTTTGCGGAGATTATCCGGGATTTTGCCCAGGTCCTTGGCTTCCAGATCCCTGAGGTAGGATAACAATACCGAGGATTTTCCTTTTTCCGAAATGGCGAATGCTTTCTCCAGATCATCAGGATTGCCATCTCTTTTGTAGAGTTCCACCTGAGTGCGGATGGCATTTACCAGGGTGTTTTTCTCGTTTCCGGCTATCAGGAGTTTGCTGTCGTCTTCCTGATAGGTTGAGCGCAACATCTCAATCATGTTCAGGGCCAGAGCATAAGCTGCGGCACTCGCTTTCAGATAATCGATGCGGGAAGGTTGCTGCCGGTAAAGGTATTGAAGCACAGAGGCTTTCCCGGAGACCATATTGAGCTGAATGTAGCTCAGTTTATTCTTATCGGGAACAGGATTCTGCGATACATCCAAGCTGTTGAAATTGCTGAAGCCGGCAACCAGGGCCTTCTGAAAGTAATCGAGTGAGCGGCCGTATTCTTTATTCCGTTCAAAGAAATTTGCTATGTATAGATAGGCGTTGCCGACATCCCTGTTCTTTTCGCCATAAGCTTTGCGGTAGATTTCCAATCCACGCGTATAGTATTCAAGCGCTCTGGCCTTATCACCGCTCACTGAACAGAAATCTCCGTACTTGAAGTAGGTAAGCGCCGTTTCCGGATGCTGCTGTCCGAACATCTCGACGCTATTCCTGAGGGCATGCTCATAATACTGGATGGCTTCCTGTTTTCTCCCCTGGATATAGCTGATGTTGGCAAGCCCCCTGAGCACCTTGACGGAGTTCTGGTATTTGTCTCCCTGGTTGATTCCTTCGAGGTAATATTTTTTTGCCCGTTCAAAATCGCCTTTCTTTTCGTTGATAAATCCCAGGTTGAGCATTACGGTGAGCAGGTCCGACTGGTTACCGGCATTAGCGGATTGCAGCAATGCCAGGGCTTTGTTATAGTAGGACAATGCTTTTTCGTAATTCGCCTTTACGACAAAGATGGAACCGATATTGACATAGAGAGGTACCAGTTTGGGGGATTTCGGGTCGGTGGACTTGAAGATATTTTCGGATTGTGTCAGCAGTTCAAGCGCTTTTTCATCATTTCCGGTCAGGCTGAAGAAACGGCCCAGATTCAGGTATACCAGCGCCAGTTTGGGATCGTTCCTGTCAAGAATCTCTTTGTTGATGGATAATGCCAGTTCGAAGTACTCCTGGGCCTTCCCGTAATCACCTTTTATGGCACAGATGATCCCTGCATTCTGGTTGAACATGGCATAATCGGGAGAACTCTTCATTCCCAGGCTGTCATAATTATGAATGGCTCTGGAGTAATATTGCAGGGCATCCTCATACTTTTCGAGATACAGATAATTATTGCCAAGACCATTGTAGGCAAGCGCTGTGGCCGTATCCCGACTGAGTCCCAGTTTGTTTCGTATGGAGATGCTCTTTTTCAGCAGTTCGATCGACTCTGCATATCTGCGCAGGTCTGTATACAGTACCGCCCGTTTATGAAGCAATCCGGCATATTCGTTACTGTTGATCCTGATCTTCCCTTTGGTGAGACTGTCCCATCTGTCAAGCTCATGCAGTGCGCTATCGACTTCACCTTTAGCGCGGTAACTGTCGATCATTCCATTGATGCCCCGTCCCCATTCCTGCCACGATGAAGTCCGGAAACTCTCTTCGATAGCGGAATTGTAGTATACGATAGCGCTGTCGTATGACCCGCGTTGTCTGCAACTTTCGGCAAGCTGATAGCTGCCAGGTCCTTGAGAGGCCCCTTTTTGTTGTGAGGGCGGATTACACCGGGAGAAAAAAAGAATGGAACTGCAAATGAGCAGAAACCATATTATGCAATACACGTGCATTGACCTGCTCCGGATTGCAATGTTGACGGCTGTTTTGGGAAGATCCACCAACTTCGTTCAATTTGCCTGATGCAAAGATACCTGAAAATTATGGGAGATATAGAATAAAAAAGGGGGCTAATTGCCCCCTTTTCAGATTCTTTTTTTTCTAGTTCGTTTTCAGAATTCTGATGGTTTGTGAGTTGCTGCCTGAAACAAGGAGTTTGCAGGTGTAGCTTCCCGGGGTCAGTCCGCTTCCTTCAAGTGTAAATGAGTGGTATCCTTTTGCTAACTCACCCTGGTTATATTCCTGCATTAAACGTCCGTTGCAATCGTACAACAGGATGGTGACGGTTCCTGCGTCGGGCAGGTAATAAGCCAGTTTGGTGGAAGAAGTAAAAGGATTCGGATAATTACTCAGCCTAAACGAAGGCATCGTATATTCGATTTCCGGAGCCTGAAGTCCGGCATCGGTGATTTCGGTGCAGGTTGTGCTGATGAGTGTGCTGGTGCCTTCAAGAGTGAATTTTGCTTTCATTCCTTCGGTGAAAGCAGCGGTTGAGGTACAATGCAGCGTCACGAGTGCAGCGCCCTTTTCCAGGCTGAGGACTGCGCCATCCGGATCACCCCAGATAAGTCTGATCTGGTTGTCGTAGATCTCATACTCAAATCCGGCCATCGGGAAGTCAACCGATTCAACTTTTACCAGGTTGCCGGGATAATTGATGATCAGTCCGGCTCCGCTCAGCGAAAGATCTGAACCGGTCTGGATAGGAACAGTGAAAGGTTCGTTTTCTGAGATCTGCACAGTTCCGGCTTTTGCCATGGGATAGGCTTCCAATCCCCTGGTGCCGGGAACAAAGATTCCTCCGACATCGCCGGCAGATGAGCCAGTCAGTCCGCCAGGATTGCTATCTTTAAGATTTGAAACGGTGATGATCTCATTCAGAAATACCCATTCACCAACCGGGAATGGAGTGTTGCGAAGTACGTGCCGGGTGATCAGGTTGAAGTCCCCCATGCTGATCTCACCATCGCCGGTAACATCCGCGGCTAATTCCTGGATTTCGGTAAAGGGTAAGAGCTTGTGAATGTGAAACAAGACCATCAGGGCATCCATCATATTCACTCCGTTTCCGGAAGTGGTCTTTATCCCTTTCAGTTGATAAGTTCCCGCCGGCACATTCAGGAATTCATAATACCCGTTTGGTCCGGTAGTATAAGTAGCGAAAAAGTTGTTGTCGAGACTTTTCAATGTGACAACAACCTGGTTAATTGGGCGCGTGGAGTCGCCTTGGTACAAAACCACTCCCGACAAATTTCCTGCCTGGATTGACAGCGCAAGGAAGATCGCGAGTACTGTTGACAGAAGAGTTTTCATGTTTTTTTTTAATTAATTCACTTTGCTTGTTAGGTTAGGTAATTCACTTTGACTATTAGGTAATTAATTTGCTTGTTTGGTGTATCGTAGAGGAATTCCGCATGGACTTATTTGGGAGCGATATTCCGGTTTACAGGCATGAAATATTAGACCTATTTTATTACCTTTATCCAATTATTCATAAAAGGTAATATGCTTTCGAGTTTTTTTTCGAAAGTATACGCTATCTGGATGAAACTACCCCAAAGGTCCGAAGGCACAAGACGCTCCTTCGGAGGAAAGCGTTGGCTCGAAGCTATAGTCTCACATTTATAGTTATGCCGTTGTATTCTTCATCGATTGTTTCATTAAATGAAAAGCAACGGCAGAGATTGTCAGTTTTTGAAACGTCTGACGGCATCGGCTAAGAAGCAGCATGCAATTAAAAAAAATGAGATTTTGAATATTTCCTTTTACCCGGAAAGTTATTAACTGATGCGTGTGAACAACGAAATCTCAGGGTATATTCTGTAATGAATTGAAAAACAAGCTAATAAATGCCCGAAAAATTGTTGAAAAAAAGTTGTAAAACCGTATTACCTTTTTTCGAAAACTGGATAATATACGTCTGATGATCCACTACTCTGATGAAGCTATAGTTGAAGGACTTAGACTGCGTAGCGACTACATTATCAGTTTCGTTTACAGGGAGTATTTCCCATTGATCAAATACCTTGTAAATGAAAATACTGGTTCGGATGAGGACGCAGAGGATGTTTTTCAGGATGGTCTCATAATCTTGTATAAGAAAATCAGCGAAAACCAGCTTACGCTTACCAGTTCTTTTAAAACGTTTTTATACTCGGTTTGCAGGAACCTCTGGCTTCAGAAACTCAACAAACGGAAAGCCATATTCGATAAATTGTCGGATGTGGAAGATTACCTTGACCTTCCGGCTGATATTATGAAAGAGGTGACCAATGAGCAGATCGAAATGCATCGTCTGGTCCAGGTACATTTTCTTTCGTTGCATGAAGATTGCCAGAAAGTACTGAGGCTCTTCATGAAAGATGTACCACTCCGGGAGATTGCCACGATCATGGGATTCAAGACCGAGAAATACGCTAAAACAAGAAAGTATCTGTGTAAGGAAGAACTCAAGAAAAGGATAGCCAATGACCCAAGGTGTCAGAAATATTTCAGATATGAAGACTAGTTTCAAACATTCGGCCAGTGTTGAGCAGTATCTGTCCGGCGAGATGCTGCCTGCTGAGAGGGAGAACTTCGAACATGAAGCGGCTTCCAATCAGGAGCTCACGCAGGAATTGTTTCTTTCCAGGAGCATTGATGCCGCTCTCCAAAGAGATGATATCCTTGATTTCAGGAAGAAACTGCTGGCTGCTTATAAAGAAAACCGGAAAGTAAAGAACGAAGTGCCGGTAGTCAGCATGCACCTGCGCAGATTCTGGTACGCTGCTGCTTCCGTTATAATTCTTGCTGCTCTCGGAACTACCTTATACCTGTCAATGCCTTCCGGCAGTTCAAACGAAACACTGTTCAAGGAATATTATACTTCCGATAACCTGATCGATGTTACCCGCGCCGGCGATGCCAACATTGTTGAGGCTGTCATTAAATTCCAGGAAAAAGACTACAATCTGTCAGCCCGGCTTTTCAGGCAAATTCTCGATAAAGATTCCGATAATATCGCCTGCTGGTTCTATTATGGGATATCAAGCATCGAAACTGAAAGCTACGATCAGGCCGAAAATGCGTTCAACCGTATCCTAGCGGATAACGAAAACCTCTATGTAGAGCACGCCGAATGGTACCTGGGCCTCACCTACCTGAAAGAAAACCAGATTCAGAAAGCTGTTAAGCAGTTCAGCCAGATAGCCAGCAATCCTGATAACTTTCATCAGAAGGATGCTAAAAAGCTTCTGGAAGAGCTGAAATAAGATAATTCTCCTCCATCACTCTGCAAAAAGGCCGGCGAATCTTCGTCGGCCTTTTACTTTACGGTGATATTGTTCGTAGAGACGATATTCTGAATGTCTTCAGAAATGCTTTTTAAAGGAGTCGGAGAGCATGCTTTCGTCAATCAGCGTTTGATCACTTTCTGGTATTCCGGGCCATGGGATGATTGAATCCGGATAATATATATTCCGGCCGGCAACGGTCTGCCCGAGTCATCAAGTCCGTCCCAGATGAATTCGCTGCTCCCGTCCGGACCTGCAGCAGCCCCATTCAATGTTCTGACAGGTTGGCTAAGCTGGTTGAAAATAATGGCTTTGTTGCCGGATGAATTCTGCGTACTGATATTCAACCGATCATGAAAGGGATTTGGATAGGCTGTAATACCGGAAGCGGTTGCCGGGTCATCTCCTCCGAAGATCATGTCGTAATGTGAGCGATATATTGTCCAATGCCCGTTCCGGTACGATTCCCAAAGGAGTTGTATCTGGTAAACACAATTCTGCGAGGAAGAGAAAAAGTGAGGATTCCGGTCCGGACCGGGATAGTCGGATTGATTTTCGATTCCGTAGAAACCGGTCGGATCACTTGTCATCACCTCGTCATTTCCGGTTGAATCAGTAACAAAGGTCAGGATGGTCGGGGACTTGATGATAATAGGAAAATCGAAAAGATCCGGTGAATGATAATTATAAAGGGGAGAGCTGTTTTTGGTTATGTATGTGTCCAAACCTAAGAATTGGGCGTATACTATGCCCCAGGGCTCTCCGGACTGGCGGTTCTGCCAGACATATTGGCCGGGCACCGATCCCCCCCATCCTTTGAATCCTTTGCAGTTCTCAATGGAACTGTTTTCTCCCTGGACAAATAGTTCGTTTGGTCCGGTAAACGAGTAAACTCCGTTATGATTCTCCCGTTCAAAGTACATTACTTTGGAACTGTCATCCTCCTGAAGCAGAAATGTGAGCATATACTCATCGACCCGGGCATTGCTCCCGTTTTCATATACCAAGGTGGTAGCAGGAGTAAAGGAATTGGTGGAAAAATCCCAACTGCTCGTAAGGATCTTTCCTTCATTTTCCCAGCTTATATAGCCGGGCCAGCCACTGGCTACACAAAGGTTACAGTCGTCACCAGGTTCGCCCGCGAGAAGCCGGGGTTCGGAGAAAGACCCGTTGGAATGATAGCGGATATACCAGATATCCTTGTTGCCGGAGGCATCTGTTTCATATAGCAATGTAAAAACTGTATCTGGCGGGTATCCATCATCCGGTTGCATTATGACCGGATGTGTGAAGTGTACTCCCGGAACCGAAAGCAGTACCTGGGGAAGCGGGGTGGGGTCATCAAGGGAGCGGTACCAGATGGCTGTTTGGGTAGAATCATCTGCTCTTTCCCAGAAGAGAATCGTGTTCTCATTCCAGGCATTACCGATGTACCAGACCAGGCAGGGATTGGTATTGTCGGCTGATGAATCGGTGAGTGGTTCAGAAGGGAGCCAGACATAAAACTGGGCCTTTGACGTTTGTGCACTGAGAAGAATAAGCGCAACTGTCAGTGAAAAAACTAAATAGCTTACCTTATTCATTATCGTTGGATTTTAGAAACTATCCAAAGATAGAAAAATGAACAGGCAAGCTCAATAGTTATTTGAAGAATTGTTCCGATCCCAGGATCAGATCGATGTACTGAGCCCGTTTGTAAATGAACGGATCTTTAACTGTTGAGCGCGAAAGTTTACCCCTGAACTCATTCAGTGAACTGAAACCTTTGCTCTCCATCCAGGCTTCCATGTCGGCCAGCATGGTTGCGACATACTCCGGGCGGTGCTTGTATAAGGTGCTTACCACCTGGACGCAGTCAGCCCCGGCCAGAAGGAGTTTTATAACGTCGTTACCCGTATAGATACCAGTGTTGGCACATACCGACGCTGAAAGCTGTTTATAAAGAAGGCCGGCATAGCGAAGGGCCAGACGGTAGTCGCCTTCATGGCTGAGGTTGAAAGGAGCTACATGTTTGATGCCACTGGTATTGATATCTGGCTCGAAAAGCTTGTTGAACAGTACTATTCCTGCAGCTCCTGTTTTGTCGAAACGGGAGACGACATTCAGCGGATTGGAATAAAATGAGCTGAGTTTAACACTTACCGGGATGGTGACTTTGTTCTTCACCTGGCGTAGGATGTCGAGCTGGTGTTCTTCAATGCTGTGCCCGTCGGTTTCAAATTCTTTCGGTACGTAAAAGAAGTTAAGTTCCAGCCCGTCGGCGCCGGCTTTTTCAAGCAAACGGGCGTACTCCAGCCAGGTAGCGTCTTCTGTACAATTCAGGCTGGCAATCAACGGGATTGAGAGGTTTTCCTTGGCTTTCCGGAAACTGACGAGATGGAACCCGGCTCCCGCATGTTCCAGTTTTGGATGCAGGCTGGTCATTTCAGCATGCAGATCGCTGTAGGCCACCAGATCATCTTCCATACGGGCGCTCTCGAGGTTTATCTGCTCCTCGAAAAGTGTTTTGTAAACGATCGCTGCCACTCCTGACTGTTCCAGCAACTTCAGCTGGTTCAGGTCGGCCGACATATTACTGGCTCCGGCAATGATGGGATTTTTGAGTTTCAGGCCCATGTAGGTAGTCGAAAGGTCGGTCATAATAAGATCCTCCGTAATGAAAGGTTAATTAATCGATTCCGGGTTTGATTGCTTCGGCAAAAAATGCTGTGGGTGAAAGATACATATAATTTCAAAATCATGTACCTGAATACCTGAATTATTTTGTTAAGAAATCTAAACCAGGGAAAAAAACCTCTGGCCCACTTGCCACCTTTGTCTTTCAAATGCGGAGAGCATAGGGCTGGGGGCAGGGAGAAAGTTGTCATTCTTAGTCATTAAGGTTCTTTTATCTTTTTACTTTTATCTTTTATCTTTTTACTTTTATCTTTTATCTTTAATTCAAGGATAATCATTGTGTTAAGTAAATTTTCTTCTCTCCTTCCTGAATTTATTTTCATGCTTTTGAACAAATCATGTTAGAAATATCTAACTTTGTGTTAGAAAAATATAACACAACTTCAGAAAGCCATGAAAAAGTCTGTACTTGCAATCATTATTTCCGTGTTGATGGTTATTGCCGTCCTAATCTGGATGGGAAGCGCCCGTCAGGTTAATCTGAAAGAGATCCTGCAGTCTGTTGTGGTCTTCCTGCTGGCAGCATTTGCACTTTTGATGGCATACCGCCGCATAAAGAGTTCGCGGAGGGGTCAGCCTGCCGAAGATGAATATTCCAGGAAAATAGTGCAGAAGGCGGCAGCGCTCTCCTACTATATTTCGCTTTATATGTGGCTGTTGATCAGTTATCTCGGCGACAGAACTTCAGAACCCCACGATGTCATGTTTGGCTATGGCATTGTGGGAATGGCCGTTGTGTTTGCACTCAGCTGGTTGTATTACAATTTCAGGGGAATTCGGAATGAATAATCGCATCAGGGAGCTGAGGGCACGCGAAAACCTCACGCAGGATGACTTAGCCCGTAAAACCGGCGTCCGCAGGGAGACCATTGTGTTTCTGGAGCAAGGGAAATACAATCCCTCATTGAAACTGGCTCATGATATTGCTATGGTTTTTGGCTTGCCGATCGAGGAGGTATTCCTCTTCGGGGAAGGATAAAAACCTTTATTGCGGATGACCCGGTAGTCTGCTACACAAAAGATCCGGGCATCAGCTCTTCCAGGATTGTTGCGGCATCCTTTACGCAGCGTTCACAAACCTTTTCTACAAGATTGAGTTCTCTGATACGCGCTCTCCCTTCTTCTGTCGTCAGGCTGTAACCCAATAGCTCGATGCATTCAGTGGAGTGGTGTAAATTCCTGAATCGTTCGACGAATTCCCGGACGAGCGCATAGGTCTCCTCTTTCTGTTCCGTAGCTTCCGGTTCCTGATATCCCTTCAGGTAACCGATGGCCATGATGGCTCCTGTTACCGCACCGCAGGTCTTCTGCAACCGGCTCATTCCTCCTCCGAAACCGGATGCGATCCTCAGGGCAGTTCCCCGGTCGAGATCGTGTTGTTCCGCTACCGCAGCAAAAACGGCTTGTGCACAGTTAAAACCGTCAAAAAAATTAAAAAGGGAATCCTCTAGCAGATCCATCACTACTGCATTTAAGCCAGGCCGCAATTAGTCACAAGCGGAAGGGGCGATTTCAGGGCAGCGAAGTTATAAAATCTGCCGGAATTCCCTTTTGCTGCTCTGATCTGGAATTTGAACCATCCGGCGAATTTCTTATCTTTGATCAAACAAAGTAATTTTCCAGGCGTTTGATGCTATACCTCGAACTTGATTCGCCCACATACCGTAAATACTATGGATCCATTATCCTACCTTAATAATGCTGAAGGGGAGGCCATTGAGGACTTATACAGGCAATACAAACTGGATCCTGCATCCGTAGATTCTGGTTGGAGACGCTTCTTCGAAGGTTTCGAGTTTTCCGGAAAGCTTACCGCTCAGCCTGAAGCAGCGTTCCGGCCATCTGAATTCAGGGTAATGGAGCTGATCGAAGACTACCGGAAACGGGGGCATCTCTTTACCAAAACCAATCCGGTACGAACGCGCCGCAGCTATTCTCCCACTCTTGATCTGGAGAATTATAGCCTATCGGAGGCTAATCTCGATGAACTGTATGAGGCCGGTGAAGAGATCGGTATTGGGAAATCAAGCCTGCGGGACATTCTGGCTCACCTCAATCAGACCTACTGCCAGTCGATCGGTGTGGAATACGCCTACATCCGTCGTCCGGAGATATACAGCTGGCTGAAGCATAAAATGGAAAGCAGCCGTAATACACCTGTGTTCAGCGGAGCCAGAAAGAAAGCCATCCTTGAACAACTCAGTAAAGCTGTGCTTTTCGAGAAGTTCCTGCATAAGAAATTTACCGGTCAGAAACGGTTTTCACTTGAGGGCTGTGAATCCCTGATCCCTGCACTCGATGCCCTGATTGAGAAAGGATCAGAAACGGGGACCCGTGAAGTGATCATCGGTATGCCGCACCGGGGAAGGCTGAACGTGCTGGCCAACATCCTCGGCAAGCACTACCAGGATATTTTCAACGAGTTTCAGGGCAAGGAGTTTGAAGATGAATACCTGCTGGGTGATGTAAAATACCACCTGGGATTCTCCTCTGTCCGCAAAACAGCTGACGGAAATACTGTCAGCGTTTCACTGGCGCCCAATCCGTCACACCTGGAAGCCGTTGGACCAGTTGTGGAAGGGATAGCCCGTTGCAAGATTGATCATGAATACGGCAACGATAATTCCCGTGTGCTTCCTGTGGTGATACACGGTGATGCATCCGTTGCCGGACAGGGAGTGGTGTATGAAACCCTGCAGATGTCGGAGCTTCCGGGATACACAACCGGTGGCACTATCCATCTTGTGGTAAACAACCAGATAGGATTTACGACCAACTATCTGGAGGCACGCAGTTCGGTGTATTGCACAGATGTTGCTAAAACAACGCAATGCCCGATCTTTCATGTAAATGCGGATGCGGTTGAAGAGGTGGTCTTCGTCATGGAACTGGCAATTGAATTCAGGCAGAAGTTTCACAAGGACGTGTTCATCGACCTGCTCGGATACCGGAAATACGGTCATAACGAAGGCGACGAGCCCCGGTTTACCCAGCCCATTCTGTACAAGATCATCGAGAAACACCCGGATCCGAAGACTCTCTATACCGCTAAGCTCATTGAAGAGGGAGCCTTGACCCGGGAGGATGCCGAAGTCGTTGAAAAGCGGTTCATGGAAGATCTTGAATCGGAACTTGAAGCCTCACACGAGGATGAGAAGGCACGCGTCATGAGCTTCCTGGAAACAGCCTGGCATAAGTTGCGCTTTGCTACAGCCGATGACTGGACGAGTTCCGTGGATACCGGGGTAGATAAAGAGGTGCTGAGTGATCTGGCCCTGAAAATCACCCATCTGCCGGAAGGGAAACCCTTCTTTAAGAAACTGGAGAAACTCACCGGTGACCGAAGGCGGATGGTGTTGGAGCAGGGCCAGTTCGACTGGGCTATGGCTGAACTGATGGCCTATGGCACGCTGGTTACCGAGGGCATCCCGGTCAGGTTGAGCGGACAGGATTCGCAACGGGGCACCTTCTCGCACCGGCACGCCGTGCTGACCATGGAGGACTCGGAGGAGAAGTACATCCCTCTGAAGCATTTAAGCCCGGATCAGGCATCTTTCGAAGTATTTAACTCACCGCTGTCCGAATATGGCGTTCTGGCATTTGAATACGGTTACTCTCTGGCATCTCCTTATGCCCTGACCATCTGGGAAGCCCAGTTCGGTGACTTCTTCAATGGCGCACAGATAGTGATTGACCAGTACCTGAGCAGCGCCGAAGAAAAATGGAAGGTAATGAACTCGCTGGTGTTGCTGCTTCCTCACGGATACGAAGGGCAGGGGCCCGAACATTCGAGCGGACGCGTTGAGCGATTCCTCCAGCTGTGTGCCGAGAACAATATCCAGGTCGCCAACTGTACAACCCCGGCCAACTTCTTCCATCTTTTGCGCCGGCAGGTGCGCCGTGACTTCCGGAAACCCCTGGTGGTCTTCACTCCGAAGAGTTTACTCCGTCACCCGCTCTGTGTTTCACCATTGGAAGAGTTGTCATCCGGACGGTTTCAGGAGGTGATTGACGATCCTCAGGTAGATCCGGAAGAAGTGACACGGGTGGATTTCTGCTCCGGAAAAATATATTACGATTTGCTGGCGGAAAGGGAGAAAAGGGGACACCGCGAGGTGGCGTTTGTACGGATCGAACAGCTGTACCCCTTGCCGGTAGAACAGATGAAGGCAATCATACGGAAATACAGTAAAGCCACCATGTTCGCCTGGGTGCAGGAAGAACCTGCCAATATGGGAGCCTGGTCCTTCATTCTCCGAAACTTTAAGGAGGTGAAACTCTTGCTGGTTGCACGCCCCGAAAGCGGAAGTCCTGCCACCGGCTCCTCCAAACTGCACGCGTTACGCCAGGCTAAGATCATCGACAAGGCTTTCGGTGATTGCACCTGCGAAAACCGGAACAAGACCTGCAAGATGCTTTGTGCACCCCGGGAATGGCAGTTGGTGGAGAAGTGAGAGAATGTGATAATTAGACAATTAGCTAATTAGCTGATTAGCCAATTAGCTGATTAGACGATTGGGAGATTTAGAAATGTAGAAATGTAGGAATTTAGAAATGTAAGAATTAGCTGATTCGGTGATTCGGTAATGGAATTTGGGAATGTGAAAATTTAAAAATTTGATAATTAGCCAATTAGCTAATTCGACAATTAGCCAATTTGACAATGAAATTTGGGAAAATGGGAATGTGAGAATTTAAAAATTTGATAATTAGCCAATTAGCCAATTAGCTAATTCGACAATTAGCCAATTTGACAATGAAATTTGGGAAAATGGGAATGTGAGAATTTAAAAATTTGATAATTAGCTAATTAACTAATTAGCTAATTCAACAATAGGGGGATTTGGGAATGTGAACATGTGGGAATTGGCTGATTTAGTGATTTGACAATGAGCGGAAACAATGAACGAATAAATACAATGCTACTCATCCTTAACCTTTTAATTCAATGCTGATAGAAATCAAAGTCCCGAGCCCGGGTGAGAGTATTACCGAAGTCCAGCTGGCAAGTTGGTTGGTGAAAGATGGCGATTTTGTGGATAAGGATGCCGAGCTGGCAGAGATCGATTCCGATAAGGCCACATTGACGGTGAATGCCGAAGCTGCCGGTAAGATAAATATCCTCGTGGAAGCCGGCGCTACCCTGGCAGTAGGATCGGTGATTGCCCGGATTGATACACAGGTTGCTCCGAACAAACAACCTTCTCAAATTGAGGCAGCAACAGTGGTTGAACAGCCGGCTGAGGCAACTGTGCAGGAGAAGGTTGCTGAACCAATTAAAACTGCTCCTGTGGCGGAAAGCAAACTGCATATTTCGCCTCTTGCCCGCAGGGTCATGGAGGATAAAGAACTGAGCGAGAGGGACGTGCTTGAATATTTCCGCATTACCCGGAAGGATGTGCTGGAAGTTGCTGAACAGAAGTCGAAGGGGAAACCGGACGATTCGCTGAGCAGTCCGGCCGGTTCCAGAGAGGAAGAGCGCCGGAAGATGAGCACCCTGCGGATAAAACTCAGCAAGCGTCTCGTTGCGGTGAAGAATGAAACGGCCATGCTTACCACCTTCAACGAAGTGGACATGTCGGCCATCCTGGGATTGAAAAAGCAATTCAGCGATGCATTCAAAGAAAAGTATGGCGTAGGCATCGGATTTATGTCATTCTTTACCAAGGCAGTGACCGTAGCCCTGGAACAGTACCCGCAGGTAAATGCCATGATCGACGGCGAGGACCTGATATTCCACAAATATGCCGATATCGGAATTGCGGTAAGTGCGCCCAAAGGATTGGTAGTGCCTGTGATCCGTAATGCAGAATCGTTAACGCTGGCGGGGATTGAACTGCGGATAAAGGAACTGGCAGGCAAAGCCCGCGACAATAAACTCACTCTGGAGGAGATGAGTGGCGGGACATTCACGATCACCAACGGCGGGGTGTTTGGATCCATGATGTCAACACCCATTCTGAATCCTCCGCAAAGCGCCATTCTGGGAATGCATAACATCATCGAACGGCCGGTTGCCCGTGACGGTCAGGTTGTGATCGCTCCCATGATGTACCTGGCCCTTAGTTACGACCATCGGGTAATCGACGGACGCGAATCGGTGAGTTTTCTTGTTAAGGTAAAAGAACTGCTCGAAAACCCTTCCTGGATGTTGTTCGGGGGAAATGATCCAACAAAGGTCCTTCTTGGAATATAGTATCAGGAGTGATTCAGAATGAATATCCCGTAATCGTTCATTTTTTCGGCTCCCACATCTCCACCTTCAGGTCATCGATCAGCATGGGTGAGCTGCCCTGTAGCCAGAAATAGACCTTCAGACGGTCGTCGCGCGAACGGAATTCCGGGGTCAGGAAATCAAGGCTCACCGGATTCCATTGCCCGGGGACGACATGATATTTCTCTTTCCCTACTGATTCAGCCGTATATTTATAGGGCTCACCCTTATGCTCGAAGCTGGCTACCAGCGAAGCGGAAGGCTCTGCAAGAGGTCCGAGAGGATAGATCATGGCCGAGACCCTTATCCAGGCGTAGTCCTGCTGTGTAAGCTGATTGTATGGAAGATCTGTGCCCGCTGCATACGGTGCCTGCGGCGTGAGCCGGCACGACCGCTTTCCTGAATAGCTGGTGTCGGAACCGTTCTCCGTTATTGCTTCATAATCGTTTATTACCAGCAAACGGTATTTCAGATGTTCCTTATTTTCAGGGATCACATCCACACTGCCCCGTTCGACCAGCAGCAGTTTTTTATCGGATTCACTTACGGTAGTCCGGCCGAATATGGCAAAGTAGTACTCCCGCGTCATCCGGGTCTTATCGAGGATACCATTTACCCATTGCCAGGTCTGAAAGAGGTTCAGCAACAACAGGGCTGTGCAGACTGCCAGCAGGATTCCCCTGTAAGATTTCTTCCGACTGAATGCGGCGTCGATGAAGTATCCCAACGGTATAGCCAGCAAAACATACGAAGGCAACAATCCGCGCTGACTGTAGCTTCCCCCGGCATACCACCAGCAGGTCCAGCTTGATACCACCCAGAGGTTGATCACAAAATAAGTCAGTATGGCCGGGAGAAGTTCCGGCTGTTTCCGGTACAAAGTCCGGAATCCTGCCAAAGCAAATATCATGACCGGGGTGTAGATCAGCCATCCCTTGCGGGAACTGAAAAGTACCTGCCAGGTGTAAGGCCTGAAGAAGTCGAAGCCTTCGCCGGGATTGTTGTAACTGTAATACAGCCAATGACCCGTCACCTGTTTCCAGTAGATCAACTGGGGCAATCCGGTCAGCAGCATCAAGCCGGCCAACAGGAGGAGATGCCCGGGATGCTCACTGATGAGTTTCAATTTATGCCTGAGACTGTCGCGGTTATAGATGCCCCATAGCAACGGGATCAGGAGGCAGACCAGTTCCGACGGGCGACTCAGGATCGCGAGCCCCAGAAACAATCCCAGCCAGGCCGCTGTCGAAGCCTTTGGTTCCCGGTGCCAGCGCAGGGTGAACCATACGATGAAGGTGTACAGCGTAAAAAGGTAATTATGGGATAGCATTCCCTCGAAAGCCGTCAGTTGAAAATAGTTGGTTCCCAGGACGATGATGACCAGAACGATGGATGTTACTGTTTCACTGAAAAACTCACGCAGGATTTTACGGAGCATGAAGATCCCGGTTACAGCAAAAACCAGTCCGCTGATTGCAAAGGCGTACTGATAGGGAAGGGAGAACCCGTCGGCAGGAAATCCGGTCGCCAGGGCATAAAGGTGTCCCAGGAAGAATGCCGGAAGGTTGAGCAGCGCGATGCCCAGACTGTACTTGATCACCCATCCGCCCGACGGTGCCGGGTAAAGCTGATACAAGGTATCGGAGGTCTGGTAGGCATCGGCAATCTGTTTTACCCAGCTCAGGTCGTGGATTCCCGGATCATGATAAATAAAGGTTGCCGGCAGGTAAAGATAATATCCGAAGACATCCCAGGATAAAATATGGAGCGGTGGTATGAGGAACCGGAAAAAGACGATGCCAATGCCAAGCAGCAGGCTGATCAGAAAGGATGGAGACCTGAAAGGATTTTCGACTGACACGCCGTTGATATAAGTTTATTGAAACTGAATAATCCTAAGAAACGGAAGCGCTGGCAGTAAAGGGAGTGAACAATATTCTATAGGCACGGACTCGGCAAGGTTTGGTTGCCTTACTCCTCAAAATAGATCCTTTTCACTCTCCGGGAGATGCCGGTGAGGATTTCGTAAGGGATGGTATCCATCTCTTCGGCCAGCGTAGTGATAGGCATTCCGTCGCCGAAGATGATCACCTCGTCGCCTTCACGGGCCTGAACGCCGGTGAGATTGACCATGCACATGTCCATGCATACGTTGCCTACGATGGGTACTCTTTGCCCGTTCACCATCACATGTCCGCGTCCGTTGCTCAGTCTGCGGCTTAGTCCGTCGGCATAGCCGATCGGTACGATCCCTATGGTAGAATCTTCATTTGTCGACCAGGCCCTGTTATAACCAACTGTTTCGTTTGCCGGAACCTGCTTGATCTGGGAGATGCTGGATTTCAGCGTGCTGACATTCTGCAGGTTCTGCTGTTCCGAAGGGATGGGGGAGATGCCGTAGAGGCCTATCCCCAGCCGGACCATGTCGAACTGTGCCTCCGGCAGCCGGCTGATACCTGCGGTGTTGTCGATATGCCGGAGGATAGGGTAATCGAATGCCCGGCAGATCCTGTCGCTGGCTTCCCGGAAAACATTTACCTGACGCTGTGTAAACTCATCCAGTTCAGGGGCATCGCTCCCGGCAAGGTGTGAAAAAATGGAATTGATACGTATTCTGGGTGTTTCCTTCAGGTGGTTGATCAACTGATCTACTTCCGAAGGTTCGAAACCAAGCCGGCGCATCCCTGTGTCGATCTTGATATGGATGCCGATGGTCGCAGTGGCGGAGAGCTTCTCCATCGATTCTTCAAGCAACCTTAACAGGCGGAAACTGTATGCCTCAGGTTCCAGGTTGTGCTTCAGCATCGAATCGAAACTTTCCTGGTCGGGATTCATCACCATCACAGGCAGATTGATGCCTGCCTTCCGCAGTTCCACTCCTTCATCGGCATACGCAACCGTCAGATAGTCCACACGGTGGAACTGCAGCAGGTTGGCGATCTCATAACTTCCGCTCCCGTATGAAAAGGCCTTGACCATGGCCATCAGTTTCACGCCCGGCTTCAACCTGGAACGGTAATAGTTCAGGTTGTGCACCAGCGCGTTCAGGTTGATTTCCAGTACTGTTTCGTGCGTCTTCTGCTGTAGCGCTTCTCCTATCAGCTCGAACTCAAACACTCGCGCCCCTTTCAGCAGGATGGTCTCGTTGGAGAAGGAGGCCATCGGGAACTGCGCCAGAAATTCAGCCGTTCCGGGAAAGAACTGTTTTTCGATGGTAAAGAGTTGTGCCTGATTGCTGATCGCTTTACCGATGCCGATGATCCTGTCAACGTGCTTCAGCTCCAGCAACTGGGCGATCTCGTGATACAGATAATTGTCGCTGCGCCCGCTCTGAAGGATATCGGAGAGGATCACAGTCTTCTTTCGGTGCTGTTTCTGCTGGTTCAGGAAGTCGAGGGCAATGGAAAGGGAATCGATATCGCTGTTATAGCTGTCGTTGATGACTGTGCAATTATTAATACCCTCTTTCATTTCCAGTCGCATGGCTACCGGCTGCAACTGTTTCATCCTGCGGGCAATCACTTCGTGACTATAGCCCAGCAACAGCATGGTCGCCCAGCAATGGATGGCATTTTCCACCGAGGCATCATCGGTAAACGGGATCTCTATTTCGTTCAGTTCCTGCTCATATTCGGCTTTGATTACCGTATGATGCGATTCGTGAATGACGGATTTCACCATCAGGTCTGCGGTTTCATTCCGGCTCCAGGTGAATGTGCGGATATTTTTAAGGATGCCGGATTTGAGAATACCTTCCTGAAGTTGCTTGTGATCGGCACAATAGACCAGGGTTTCAACCCGCGTGAAAAGTTTCAGCTTCTCACCTGCTTTCTGGTTGCGGTTGATGAAGTTCTCGTCGTGAGCATGACCTAGGTTGGTGAAAATGCCTATGGTCGGTGCGATGATGGGCTGGATACGGTCCATCTCGTCGGGCTCGGAAATGCCGGCTTCGAAAATTGCCAGCTCATGACTGTCGTTCATCTGCCATACTGAAAGAGGAACTCCAACCTGAGAATTGTAACTCTTTGGGCTTCTGACGATGTTTTTATCCTCATACATCAACTGGTAAAGCCATTCCTTCACCAGCGTTTTGCCGTTGCTGCCGGTAATGCCGATCACCGGGATGCAATACTTTTTCCGGTGGGCTGCAGCCAGCATCTGCAGGGCATGAAGGGTATCTTTCACCAGCACGATATTGGCTTCGGGAAGCAGGAGGAGATTATCGGGCTCTTTCTGGACCACAAAATTCCTGACGCCTTTTTCGTAAAGGCCTTCGATGAACCGGTGTCCGTCGTTTCTTTTGCTGGTGAGGGCAAAGAACAGGCATCCTTCCGGTTGAACCAGCCGTCGGCTGTCGGTCAGCAGGTCAGCAACCGGTAAGTCCGGGTCTGCCTGCTGGAGCATGGTTCCTTTAACAATTGCGGCTATTTCTCCGATGGAATGCTGTATATCTGTCATAAATGAAGTTATAATAACACAGGTCCGGTCTCAGCTTTCCTTTTCCATCTTGCCTATCGCAAGCGGATTCCGGTTGATCTCCTGCCACATCTGGCGGTTGTTGAAAATGTCGCAGGCCAGGTACATGGCTGCACGCATTGAGTCGGGCGAAGCCTGGTCCTTGCCGGCGATGTCATATCCGGTTCCGTGGTCGGGGGAGGTACGGACAAAAGGGAGTCCGGCCGTAAAATTCACACCGCTCTCGAAAGCCAGCGTTTTGAACGGGATCAGGCCCTGGTCGTGGTACATGGCCAGGATGCCGTCGAAGGCCTGGTATTGCCGTGTGGCAAAAAATCCGTCGGCCGGAAATGGGCCGAAAACGAGGCTTCCTTCATTCTGTGCCTTGTTGATGGCAGGCTGCAGGATGTCCTGTTCCTGTGTGCCAAGCAGGCCTTTGTCGCCGGCATGAGGATTAAGTCCCAATACGGCAATCCGGGGTCTGCGGACGGCAAAGTCTTTCTTAAGGGAGGCTTCCAATATGGCGATCTTCTTTGATACCAGTTCGTTGCTTAAAACGCCGGCAACATCTCCCAGCGGGATATGGCCTGTGACCATGCCAATCCTTAATGAATCGCTGACCATCAGCATCAGAGGCTCCGCCCCGCCCAACCTTGCTGCCAGATAATCGGTATGCCCGGTAAAAGGATCCGTGCTCACCGACTGAATATTCTGTTTGTTGACCGGCGCTGTGACCAGCACATCGATCAACCCTTTCTTCAGGTCTTCGATGGCCGTATTCAGCGAGAGCAAAGCCTGCTCGCCGGCAATGGGAGTGGATTCACCCAGGTCGATCCTTATCTCTTTTTCATGCAGGTTCAACAGGTTCGGCCGTTTCACGTTTGCCTGATCGGCACGGTGAATGATGTTGAAACTGAAATCGGGGATGTTGAGCAACTTCCGGTGGTAAGATGCAACTTTCGACAGGCCGTAAACCACGGGTGTGAAGAGTTCGATGATCCGTTGATCGAGGCAACTCTTAATGATCACCTCGTAACTGATGCTGTTAATGTCGCCATGACTGATGCCGACCACAATGCGGTTTTCGTTCTCCGATGTCCTGATCATCGCTGGAAGAATTATTCCGGGCAAAGATACGTTTTTGAAACGAGCAGCGTGAAATGACAGGGTAAAAGGTGTGCATAACATGCAAAGTGATCTGCCGGACGTTGCACCATGCGTTTGGACCGGACTGAATAAACCATTTTGCCTGATGTCCTGTTTATTGAAATAAATACTGACTAAAACAACCAGATTCTCATGCGCTCAATTTCAACTTTTTCCGGAGTTATCCTGTTCATCTTTTTCTTTATATACCTGGATTCCAAAGCTTTTACCCATGGTGATCCGCCTCAGCTGAGCTCTTCCGGCAACGACAGTTCCCTCCTTTATCCCGGTGAGAAGCACCTGAAGAACATCCGCCAGCTTACCCGTGACGGCGATTATGCTGAAGCCTATTTCAGCTTCGACGATTCCATGATAACCCTTCAGGCCCGGAGCAACAACTGGGGTGCAAAATGTGATCAGATCTATTGCTTCCCTTTTGCTGACGGTGATATGCTGGAACATGTTCCGCAACTCATCAGCAACGGTGTCGGAAGGACAACCTGTTCCTATTTTTTGCCCGGTGACACGACCATCCTTTACGCATCCACCCGGTCGGGCGGTGATGCCTGTCCCCCGGAACCGCAACGGCGCACGGACGGGAAGTATCTCTGGCCCGTCTATAGCGATTTCGATATCTATATTGCGGACCTGCATGGAAATCTGACCGATACGCTGGTAAGTTCTCCGGGATACGACGCCGAAGCCACCGTATCGCCGCAGGGCGACAGGATCGTTTTCACCTCCGACCGTTCCGGCGATCTTGAACTCTATACCTGCAACATCGACGGGAGCAGCGTAAAACAGGTAACCCATGAGCTGGGGTACGATGGCGGGGCTTTCTTTTCTCCTGACGGGAAAATGCTGGTGTTCAGGGCGTCACGGCCGAAAACGCCCGATGAAGTAAGTGAGTATAAGCAACTCCTTTCGGAAGGACTGGTTGCCCCGACTGCCATGGAGATCTATACCTGCAATGTTGACGGGAGCAACCTGAAACAGGTGACACATCTTGGGAAGGCGAACTGGGCTCCTTTCTTCGAACCTTCAGGAAAGAAAATTCTCTTCTCTTCCAACCATGCCGGCAGTCATGGTTTCAATTTTAACCTCTACAGGGTAAACCTCGACGGAAGCGGTTTGGAGCAGGTCACGTCTGATCCGGTGTTCGACGCCTTCCCCATGTTTTCATACGATGGCAAAAGGCTGATCTTTTCCTCCAACCGGAATAACGGCGGCACCCGCTACACAAACCTCTTCATTGCTGACTGGGTGGAATGAGTCAAGGGCCATCTGTTTAGTAAAAATCTCAGGCAAAGAGCATTACGAGCAGTTGTGCCGAAAGGATACGAAGGAACATCACCAGCGGGTAAACGGTAGCGTAGGCAACCGCCGGGGCTTCCGACTGGGTGATGGAATTGGCGAAGGCCAGGGCAGGAGGGTCGGTCATGCTTCCGGCCAATAAACCACTCACCTCGAAGAAATCACGGTGCAGGAGTACCTTGGAGATGAATCCGATCAACAGGATGGGCACCAGGGTTATGATGGCTCCGTATCCCATCCAGATAAACCCTTCACCCGAAACCAGTGTCGGTATAAATTGCTCGCCGGCCTTTATTCCCACGCTGGCGAGGAACAGTACGATCCCGACTTCCCTGAGCATCAGGTTGGCGCTTGGTGTGGTGTAGGATGTCAGCG
This sequence comes from uncultured Lentimicrobiaceae bacterium, assembly GCA_964544545.1. Lineage (GTDB taxonomy): Bacteria > Bacteroidota > Bacteroidia > Bacteroidales > UBA4417 > UBA4417. The sequence continues at coordinate 70,535 of CAZJCG010000008.1, forward strand.
ATATCTTATATCCGAACTTGCTCTGAAGAATGGCTATGATCAGCGGCCCGCCTGCAAGACCCAGCTTCACCGGTGTCGGAACTCCGGGAATGGCGAAGGGGATGCTTCCCAGCAATACGCCACAAAGGATGCCGATGAAGATCGGGAAAAGATTGGGCTCATTCAGGCGTTTGATCGAATTGCCAAGGAGCCGGGCTACATTTTCGATGGATTCTTCTTCGCCGACGATGGTGAGCTTGTCGCCGATCTGAAGACGCAACTTTGGTGATGCGACAAGCTCAATTCCTGCCCTGTAGACACGGGTGATGTTGATCCCGAAACGGGTCCGGAGTTTCAACGACTCCAGGGAGTGGCCCGAAACCGATGTATTTGTCACCAGAACCTGCTTCGACATCAGCCTGCCGGGTTGTTCCGAGAGATCCAGGTCGCTTTTGCGGCCGATCAGGCTGACAAGGGCCGGAATATCACCTTTCCGGGCAACCAGCAGCAAAACATCTCCTTCGTTGATCTGTGTGTCGCACTGTACGATTTTTATCTCACCGCTCTGGAAGATCCTCGACACCACCGCATCCTGGGAGAGGTAGTCTCTCAAATCCCTGATCTTTTTGCCGGCAAATTCGGGATTGGTGACCACGATGCTGACCTTTTCAGGAAGGGATTCCTCCGGGTGCTGAAGTTTGTTGTACCGTTCCAGTTCGTCGGAAATATTCGTACGGGTGATGCGTCGTATCAGCAACATGGTAAGGATGATGCCAAGTACACCGAAAGGATAGGCAACTGCATATCCCAGTCCTATGTTCGGGGCGCCGGAAGCGCCGCCCGAAGCCATAACCTCTTTTAATGCCTGCTGGGCGGCTCCAAGTCCGGGAGTATTAGTAACAGCGCCTGAAAGGATGCCAACCATCATTGGCATGGAAACACCGGTGGTAAAGTGAAGTACAACGGCTGTGCCTGCACCGAGCAGCACTATCGACATGGCCAGGAGATTCAGCACCAATCCGCCTTTGCGGAAAGAGGAGAAAAAGCCCGGACCGAGTTGCAGGCCGATGGAAAAGACAAACAGGATCAGGCCAAAATCTTTAGCGAAGTCAAGGATCTCGTGATTGACACGCATACCGAAATGACCGACAGCAATACCCGTGAAAAGAACAAATGTGATCCCGAGCGAAATGTTGTAGACCTTCACTTTCCCAAGGGCTACTCCAACGGCAATCACGAAGCTGTAAAGCAGAATGGTCTGGGGGATCGATTCCTTCCACAGCAGGTCATACAACCAATCCATAAACTTGCGGTTTTGGCCTGCAAACTTATTCCATTTTTCCGTTCAGGGAAACTGAAAGATATCCTTTCGGAAAGATGAATGAGCGGCTCTGCGGTTCTGGCAGGGCTCAAAGCCTTTCTGCGCTAAGGATTAATGCTCCTTAAAATAGTTGGATACTCCCGGAAGATCGGCCAGGTTCAGTTCCAGTTCGATGTTCCCTCCGTCGAGGGCTGCCCCTACCGTGAAAGAGCCGTAGGAGATCAGGCTGAGATCTGCGGTACCGTTCTCTGCCTTCACCAGACGGATAGGAGGATCGCCAAAAGTGTCGTGCAGGGCGAAAAGTATCACCTCTCCATCCGGGATGGGATCATTCACCGGATCGGTAGAAGCAACCCGGATATGTAAACGGAACAAGCCAATGCCTTTGTCTTTGACAGATGCAGTGAGTTGCCTGTTGTTGCGAATAGACCTCCCGCCCCATTGTCCGAGTTGCGGATCGTTATTCTTCTCCAGCAGGCCTTTCTGAGTCTTTTGCCTGGCCATGTCAATCATTTTGTCAACAGCCGACTTCAGCTCCGCTTCATCTACCGTAGGTTTCTTTTCGACCACACCCTGGATAACGGATGTCCGGGTTTCTTCCAGCGGGCGTTTGCTTTGATTTATTTCATCGATCAGCGTGTTTTTCTGCACTTCCTGAATGGCCATCTGAGTCTTAACCTGAGCCAGTTCCTTGCTGAGCATATATTCATCGGCGATCCTGTATTTCCGTGAAAGGACCATGCGCATATAATTATACCCGTGGTACAACCCGAAAATGCCAAAGAACAAAACCAGGCAAATCGTATAAACTTCTACAGCCATTCCGGTAATTCCGGAAGTATTTCTGACAAATTCCCCAATGCTCATCAATTGACCGGGAATCCTGGCGAGATTGACCAGTCCCAGCCCAACGATAATCTTGGTGAGCCAGTCGGAGATCTCAACCAGACTGTTGTTCAGGGAATAGAGGCTGTCCTGCCGGGGATTTCGTTTGGGCATGCCAAACAGAAATCCGGTGAAAAGTCCGCAAATGAAGGATGCCAGCGAGATCAGAAATCCCAGGAAGATCAGTCTGCCGCCGGCGCCGGCAAGTGTCAGCGGGTAACCGGTCATTCCGGTAAGCCCGAAGATCAATCCAACCAGAAATGTCCGGAGGATCATGTATTCTGAATCTTCCAGCCCGGGGAAGAGGTTCTTTAATATGGCTTTCATGTGAATCCTGATGTTAAACCCGTTGAATTTCCTGTTTTGGATACGGCAGCCACGAGTGCACAAGAGCTAGGATTCCTGGAAGAACTTTATTCTGCCAGAATAAAGATACAACCGTTTTATGAGCTAAGCAAGAGTGTAACCGGGATTCAGCCGGTCAGCTGTTTCTGACAACCTGCTCAGTCGTTTTTTTAACCTGGATTTTATCGGTAAGGGCCAGCAGCAAGGCAGATATGATGAATACAAGATGAATCACGATCTTCAGAACGACCTGCCCGGTGGCGAATTGTTTGATGTTGATGAAGGTCTCCAGTAAATGAACTCCCGAAATACTCACCAGGGATACGATCAATTTGATTTTTAATGAACTGGCTGTCATTTTCCCCAGATAATCGAGTTCGTCCTCATGCCTTGATAACTCGATCTTGCTCACAAATGTCCAGTACCCCCCGATGATCACCACAATCAGGAGGTTCAGAACCATGGAAATGTCGATCAAACCCAGCACTGCAAGCATGAATGTCGTCTGGTCAAACAATCCGAACGACTGTATCACCTTGACAAGCTCAACAATGAAATGTACCGAATACGCAACCGATGCCACGATCAATCCGAGGTATACCGGCGCCTGCAACCAACGGCTGTAAAGAATGAATTTTTCAATGATGCCTTCAACTGCTTTCATATACGGTTCATAATAAACTGGTTACCGGCTTAAATAACAGTCATGAGAGTAGATTGTTTAAACCCTTTTCAGATCTTTCACCGTTTAACATTTCTTGACATTGTTTAACACTGGTTAACGCCACACACGATAGGCCGGTTATACATTTGCCACACTTTAATCAACCCTAACATTTAAGTCTTAAACTTTAAGAAAATGAAAAGAATTCTGATTTTTGCCACTGTACTTGTCTTCGCAGCAAGCACAACGGTACTGGCATCTGTCCAGAATGGAACCAGTAAATTGCAGCCCCAGAAAACTACTACCACTACCAAGGTAGAAGCACAAAAACCTGCAGTTAAAGCAGAAACCAAGGCTCCTGCAACGGAGGCCAAGGCAGTATCTGCACAGCCCACGATGAAGACTAAAAATCCGGCATCCTTACAAAAGACTCATAAAGCCAGAAAAGCAAAACCGGCTCTTCAGTCATCTGAATCCACAAAGGCACCGGCCCAAAAACCGGTAAACCAGGTCAAAGAGGTTAAAGCTGTAAAGGAATCCGGAACACCTGTAAAAAAGTAAAAATATCCGGTTGATTGAAACGACGGGAGGTTGCCATTGCGGCAACCTCCTGTTGTTTTATGCATGTTCGGATGATCCTCAGGATTTTTCAGCTTCCGTTGACAGTCCTGATTTAAAATATTTAGAACCTGAACTTTACCGAGCCGAAGAATTCCTGACGTGGTCCCGGCTGGTAGGAGTTACCATCCGGATCAGGCTCGGTGAAAGCCATGTACTTCACGCCTGTGAAATTTCTGGCATACAGGCTGAGTTCGCCTTTCAGACCCCGGAGCTCCCATTTGTAGGACACACGGGCATGGAACAGGTTGAAACCATCCTGCCAGTTCTGATAGATGGCAGGATCCATCTGTCCGCTGTAAGCTTTTGCATCGGAATAGATGGCCCATTTCGACTGCATTTCAGTACTCAGGCTGAGAGTAAGGTTGCTGGTCAGATTATAGGCAACTTCAGCAAACAGTTGATGCTTCGGAGAATTGGGAAGCCATTGCCCATCGGCAGGCGGAGTGGTCAGCACATAGGATGTGTCCGTATATACCGGATCAATCGTAGCGGAGGTGTATTTATAATCGGCATAGGTATAGGCTAACTGAACGCTCAGATTATCGACAGGATGGCAGGAGAGAGAGAGTTCAATCCCTTTTCGTTCGCTGTTTCCGGCGTTGCCGTAAAATACCTCCTGATTGCCCCTCCCTGTTTGTTTGAACCGGAAGAAGTCATCTTCAGTCTTCATATAGAAAGCATCTGCTTCATAATAGAGAAAGTTACCCACTGACCCTCTGAGTCCGATCTCGGCACAGGATGAGGTGGCAGGCACAAGATGGGTGTTGAAACCGCTGTAACCCGTCGGGTTGCTTGCAAGCTCTTCGGTGGATGGCGGCATAAATCCCTGGCTCCAGTTGGCGAACAGCGTTGCTGCATCAGCAAATGAATAGCTTGCGCCAATCCGGAGAGTCGTTTTGGAGAAATCCTTATGGGTGGTGGCTGTATCGGCGCCCATCATCTTATTGGTCAACTCATTCTTCATGTTATCGTAGCGGATATTGCCGAACAGGTTGAACTTACCGTATTCCAGGCGGTACAGGCCGAAAATGCCCATGCTGCTCTGGCTTATCAACTGATTGGCCATCAAACTGTCGAGTTCGATGTTGAATTCGTCGGTACTCTCTGCACGGTTGGGATCGGATCCGCTCTGCAGCTTGTACATCGTGATGTTCTGCCACCTCAGGTCGGTGCCTGCGCTCAGGTGATGTTTGAGCATGCCGTTCCCAAGATGCAGATTATACTGTGCACTGAGCCCGGGAACAACATAATGGCGGTATTCAGCGCATCTGTTGCTGGTTTCCTTGTAATCCCAGTTACGCATGTAGGTAGACAGCTGCACGCCATGCATGGCACTGAAGTTATAATTGACTATCGCTCCCAGGGTGGTGCGGTTCGTTTTCTGGTATTCATTGAAAGGACATGCATCGGGATTGGCCTGCCGGAGGTTGTCAAACTGCATGATATTGAGCCCTTCAGGATTTTGCTGGAAATAATCGGTGTGAGAAATGATCTGCGTGATCCTTAGTTTGGCCGAAGGAGTGAAGTTGATCTTTTCGTACAGTTTGTTCGACCAGAATGCCTGGTGATCGCGGTAACCGTCACCATCTGTCCTTGAATAGGAAGCCCTGTAGTCCAGGTCGTTTTTCCTGCCGTCGAGCTGGATGGATGCTTTATTAAAGCCATTGGAGCCATAAGTTTCGGAGATCTCACCTCCCAGAGGCTTTTCGCCTCCCGATTTGGTGGTGATGTTGATCATGCCGGCGGCGGCACTTCCTCCATAAAGTGCTGCTGCAGGTCCGCGCAGGACTTCAATGTTTTTTACTGTTCCCCAGTCAACATCATACAGATCCGGAGCAAATCCGCTGGGATCATTCACGGGAATACCGTCAAGCATCACACCGATCCCGCGAAGTCCGCGCTCTGTAAGGATACCCTGACCACGGATGGAGAGGTGTACGCGCTCACCGTCGTGCTGGTTGTCGATCCGTACTCCCGGGACAAGCCGCAATGCTTCTTCGGCACCGATCGTTTTGGGCATCAACGAGAGCTCTTTTGCACTCACAAAGGAAACCGCCCCCGAATTCTGTTTCAGGAATACAGGCAAACGGTTGCCGGTAATAACCACTGTATTGATATTGATCACTTTCAGGCTGTCGGCCTGTTGAGCTCTGACCATTGCCATGGTAAACAGGGCAAGGACAAGCAGGGTAATTTTTTTCATAGGAATCTTCCAATTGAGTAAATGAAAAATGAATTATTGCCTGTTTACACCAGGCGGCTCCTTTTTCACCCTGCAAGGCTGAGTTGGCTCTGCGGATGGGTGAGTCAGTGGGATCGCATGGTTGTGCAACAGGAACTTCCGGATGCATGATGGGCATCCGGTATCAGAAATCAGATAACGGGATATTTGGGTGGGGGAGAGAGTATCTCAACTGCGTTATCAGCATAACGCTTCGAAAAGGTGGTTCGATCCACCCAGCGCCCCTTCACTGTGTGTGACTTAAATCCGGGTGGTATTATAACTGAAATATTCAAAACTTTGGGAATGTGGTTATTATGCCTGGCCTGTGCTTTCCGTTTTGCAGCCATCGCAAGCAGTAACCTTTTTTCCTTCAAATCATGGTAACAATAGTAACGGGTGCCGTTAGCGACCTTCTTTACAGATGCCACATCATACAACTGCCCCCGGTATTCGAATTCCTTGTGGTTACTTTTCCAGTGTAACAACGATTCTTCAGCAGGCTTGACCACAATAAGGGTAAGCATGTGAAGACCTTCTGCACGGTTCAGCTGATGCTGGATCTGAACGAAGTTGACATAGCGGACGATCCGGAAAAAGACATAGGTACCGCCTGTTCCCGAAAGAAGCAATGCCAGGAGTACGATGGAGAGAATCCTTTTCACGCTGTTGACATGAAGCGACAAATATAGCAAAGAAATATCTGTACGCTATACTGCATCTCAATGATACGAATCCAAAGGAAGTCGCTGACCGGAAGATACGGAGTCCGATTGTTGACGGAAAGATCCTGAGCACCCGGACCGTGAACCGTTTCAGCGCAGGCCAGGCTATTGAGGCTGTCTCAAAAGCTCAAATTGGATACAATTTCACTCTGTGGCCCTCTGTGCCTCCTCTGTGATCCCGATAACTGTCGGGACTGTGTAACAATAATTTAAGAATTTCACAGTTCCGATGGCTATCGGAAACACGGAGTAAATTATAGAGTTTCACAGAGACTTTTTAGACAGCCTCGGCTATTTGCCAACCAGCTTTAGTGCGAATCCGACCAGCAGGCGCAGTCCTACGGCAGTGGCTCCAGCAGTCCGGTATCCGTCTTTCTTGTCCAGGTACGCAGGGCCGGCGATATCAAGATGTATCCACGGGTAATCGGTAAAATGCTGGAGAAATTTACCTGCGGTTATGGTGCCTGCATGCGGACCTCCGACATTTTTCAGATCAGCGTTTTCGCTCCTGAGCAGGTCGGCATACTCATCCCAGAACGGAAATTCGGCGATCCGTTCATACACCTGGTTACCGGCTTCTTTCAGCATATTCATATACCTGCCGGCCCGGTTATGCATGGCTGCAATCCCGATCTTCCCGATAGCGGCCTGGGCTGCCCCGGTCAGTGTAGCCAGATCAATCACCAGCATCGGATCATATTTCTTCGCATATGCCAGAGCATCGGAAAGGAGCAGCCTGCCCTCTGCATCCGTATTCAGCACTTCCACCGTGGTTCCGTCCATCATCGTGATGATGTCTCCAGGAACAGTGGCATTGCCGTCGGGGCGATTATCGGTAGCGGGGATAAGGGCAATTGTATGTAAAGGTATGCCGCACTGCGCCAAGGCATATATCGCTCCGGCTGCCGCCGCTGCCCCTGCCATATCCGATTTCATGGTGTCCATGCTTCCGGTGGGTTTCAGACTCAGCCCGCCGGTATCGTAGACCACACCCTTTCCGACCAGGACAAGAGGTTTACTGTTCACAGCTTTCTCCGGCTGGTATTCCATGATTGTGAATGTCGGAGGATCGATGCTGCCACGGTTTACTGCAAGCAGTCCGCCCATGCGCAAGGCTTCGATCTTTTGTTTGTTCAGGACTTCCACTTTCAGGCCGGCTGTATGCCCCATCGTTTCAAATTCTGCAGCGAGGCCTTCAGCGTTGAGGGCTGATAACGGTTCGTTGATGAGTGACCGGCAACGGTATACCGCCTCACAACTGATGTTCAGCCGGTCGACCTCTTCCTTTTTCAACACCCGCGATACCAGCTCAATTGTTTGCAACGGGGATTCCTTTTCTGCAGCATCTTTCCGGTATTTCAGGAACTGATAATTCCCCAGTACAATACCTTCTGCCAGCGCGAGCATTTCTTCAGGATGATTGCCCTGGTCGATCAGTGTCAGACGACTCAGTGAATGCTCATGGATCGCTCCCAGAAGGCTTTCGCCGGTCCTGCGCCACTTTTCGAGGCGCACGGGCGTCGTTTTACCCTTTTCAGTTTTGGCAATGAAGAGCAGCTTACCGAGACGGTTGATCGCCACGATTTCTTTGCCTTTCCCGGCTAAGCGTTTGCGGGCATAAGCCGCCTCCTCATCTGTCAGAAACTTCGCTGGCAGATCTTTAAGGCTGTCGGTAAGGATCAGAATGTTGACCGGTTTCGGGGACCGGCGCAGGAGAGTTATGACGGGTAGCATTTTTTCTAAGGATTTGAATCAGCACAAAAGTACATAACTTCAGCCGGACAATCGTTCCTCAGCGGCTATCAACCTGCCTTGTGCTGTGCCGTATGCCCGTCATTTGATCCAACAGAAGATTAGCTGTCAAAATCTTTCTTTTGTAAATTCGAAGCCGCATTGATTCAGGTATGCCATCACTTCCTTTCAAGACTAGCAAAAAGGTTATCGTACAGGAGATTCTGACGCTGGCTCTGGTGCTTCTCACCTTCGTGCTGGCTTTTTGCTATTACGACCGCTTACCTGCACAGATAGCAAATCATTTCAACTTCAGGGGAGAGCCCAATGAATTCAGCGGCAGGAAAATATTCTGGAGCCTGCCGGTCTTCAGTGCCGCGATCTACCTTGTTTTATCAATGATCTGGATTTTCATCAGGCTGGTAGCCCCCGGAGAAAAGCTGTCAACAGAAGCGCTCCCCGTGATCGGGCGGATGCTGCGACAATTAAAACTGTTGCTTGTGATGGCCATTCTTTTCCTGCTGATCGCAACCATCCGGATTTCAATGGGGAAAGCGGAAGGATTGGGCGTATTCTACACTCCGGTATTCCTGCTGGCCATATTCAGCATCCTGGCTTTTAACCTGATTCAGCTGTTCAGGATGCTCAGGAAGCAGTCCTGAAGGCTGTGTCTCTTTATCCAGGACGGACCATGAAAAATGCTGTCCTGAATGATTACTTTTGCGGCAAATCTCCGGATATGTCCATCGAATCCGTTTTGCAGTCAGCCATCCAACTGAAGTTCCTTAGCCGTGAGGAAGGAAACCTCTTGTACACTTCTGCAACGACTCCTCAACTGATGTTTGCTGCTCATGAGGTTCGGAAGAAGCTTCATCCGGGCAATACGGTCACCTGGCTGATTGATCGCAACGTGAATTATTCGAATGTATGCATTTCGGGATGCCGGTTCTGCAACTTCTACAGGGGTAAAAACCACAGGGAGGCTTACATCACCACTCCGGAGGAATACAAAAGGAAGATCGATGAACTCTTTGCCCTGGGCGGCGACCAGTTCCTTTTACAGGGAGGTATGCACCCGGATCTCGGCCTGGCTTTTTACTGTGACCTCTTCCGCAACCTGAAAAAGATCGAGCCGAGGCTGAAACTCCATGCCCTGGGTCCTCCGGAGGTGGTTCACATTGCGGAAATGGAAGGGATCAGCTACCGCGAAACCCTGGAGAAGCTTATTGAGGCCGGGCTCGACAGCCTTCCGGGCGCCGGGGCAGAGATTCTTGTCGACAGGGTAAGAAGCCTCATCTCGAAGAAAAAGTGCACAGCCGGTCAATGGCTCGATGTAATGCGTGAAGCTCACAAGCTTGGACTGACCACTTCAGCCACCATGATGTTCGGTCATATCGAAACCCCGGAGGAGCGGATAGATCACATGCTGGCAGTCAGGCAGGTCCAGGAAGAAAAGCCCGCAGGGTCCGCAGGTTTTATCTCATTCATTCCCTGGCCTTTCCAGGATGAAGGTACAGCACTGAAAAAACAGGGCATCCATAACAGTATAACCTCTGATGAGTACATCCGGACACTGGCGCTCAGCCGGTTGATGCTCCCCAACATCCCTAACATCCAGGCATCCTGGCTTACCGTGGGTAAAGCAACCGGGCAATTGTGCCTGTATGCCGGCGCCAACGACTTCGGCTCCATCATGATCGAAGAGAATGTGGTTTCAGTTGCCGGTGCCCGGAATGAGTTTGATAAAGAGGGCATTCAGCGGGCCATCCGGGAAGCCGGTTTTATTCCCCAACTCAGAGACCAGCAATTCCGCGAAAGGATACTTCCGGAGAACGGATAATTCCGATAAGTCAACAAGGAATAAGGTAGCTACCTGTCACGATTTCCGATCCTGGACAGGATCGTGGAGGTTGCACCCGTATGGGATGCAACATATTCTCTGGAGGCGGCAGAGGCTTTTGACAGAAATTCTTTGTCCGCAAGGAATTTACGCATGATCTCATCAAATTCAGCGTATTGCCTTACCGGGAATCCTCCTCCATGGGCCACCAGTTCCAGGGCCTCATGGAATTTCCCGTGATTAGGCCCGAAAACCACCGGTACGCCAAAAACGGCCGCTTCCAGCGTATTGTGTATCCCGGCCCCGAATCCCCCGCCAACATAGGCTATGAGACCATAACGGTACAGGTGGGCCAGCATTCCTATTGAGTCAATGATCAATACGCGGGCTTCAGCTGCTGTGGCTTCCGTGAGTTGCGAATTCCGAACGGCGCTGCTCCCAATACGATTCTGAAGGGCTATGATCGATTCTTCACGGATCTCATGCGGAGCCAGGATCAGTCGCAACGGACCGGGGTATTCCTGGAAAAACCGTACGAAAAACTCATCATCAGGAGGCCAGGTGCTGCCGGCAACAATCACCGGATTGCCCTGACAGAACAGGCTGATCAGCGGGAACTCCTTGTGCAGCGATGCTATCTCCGCTACCCGGTCAAAACGGGTGTCGCCGGTAACCGATACCTGGTCGATGCCCACAAATTCAAGCAATTCCCTGGAAGTCTGATTTTGGACAAAAATATGGGTGAATCCCTTCAGCACTCTCCTGGGCCAGTCGCCGTACCACTTGAAGAAGTGCTGATCGGGACGGAAAATCCCCGAAACAAGATAGTGGGGGGTGCTGCGTTCCTGCAAAACCGTGAGGTAGTTGAACCAGAACTCATACTTCACAAAGAATACGACATCAGGGCTGACCAGGTTGATGAACCTCCGGGCATTCCTGCGGGTGTCGAGCGGGAGGTAAAAGATCAGATCGGCTCCCGTGTAAGTCTTTCTGTTCTCAAATCCCGACGGACTGAAGAAGGTAAGTAAAATGATTGTATCCGGATACTGCTTCCGGAACGCCTCCATCAAAGGGCGTCCCTGTTCAAACTCACCCAGGGAAGCGCAATGGAACCAGGCAAGTTTCCGTTCGTCCCTTCTGAGAGCCGGATCTCCCAGGGCATTGATCAACTGCTGGAAGAGCGCTTTTCGTCCTCTCACCCACAGCGCAGCCTTCTCATTCACGAGCCCGGCAATGCGGATCGCAAGGCCATACAACAGGATTCCGAATGAGTAGAAACGAAACATGACACTTTTGTTTGAGGCTGATGGGATCAGTAATAATAATACTCCTGACCTGTTTTGCGGTACAACGGGACGATCCAGCCTATCTTGATGCCTGTAAGCAGATCAATGCGCTTCTCATTGGGCCGTGCATTTTCGGAGAAATAATAGATACGGCGCGATTCGGTGAAGGCCTGCGTCAATTCCAGCCCGAAAAAGAAGTTCAGCTTTTTGTTTGCATCCAGGTACTGGTACCCGATATATTCGGTTAAAGCCGGTCCGTTGCACAACCGGTCATATCCCTTGCGGTAATCTTTACGGAGCTGCGGAGTGTCGTTCTGCGAAACATCGATCCGGATCTTGTGCTGCAACATGCCGGCACCCGCGGAGAGTACCATTCCGGTCTTGTCATTCACCTTGCCCATCGGGATCAGTTTTCCGGCTTTCAGCCAGAAGCTGTAACCCCGCTCTGTCAGGGCAAGATTGGCATAAGTGCCCTCCTGATTGATCACATACCCGTCGTTGGTAAGAATGCCATCAAGCAACGATGCCCGGTTCTTAACCTGATTCCCGAAGATGAAATTGCCTTCAGCCGTGATCAGCCAATGGTTCCTGGTCATATACGTGTATCCGCCCCCGATGGTATGACAATAACCAAAGCGGTCTTTCAGATCGGCCCAGGGCAGATTGAAAGAATAGGAAGGATAAAACATCGACATGCCGGAGCCCGTTGTTGTGTTATCCTGTGCAAATGCAGAATGCCTGGAAAGAAATCCGGGAACGAAAGCCAACAAAAACATGCAAAATATCAACCTGGATTTCATAATGCCGGGTGCTGAGTAAAGGAATTCAATACCAATGCAAAGATACAAATATCGGTAACATCGGGCAGCACGGTATTTCGTATCTTTGTCGTCTTTTAACCAAATTTAAAATCTGCATATGCGAAAATTAGCCATGGTCGATCTCAAGGCCCAGTACGATAAGATAAAGCCGGAGATCGATGAAGCCATTGCGGGAGTTATCAATTCCACCGCTTTTATCAATGGTCCTGCCGTGAAAGAGTTCCAGGCTGACCTGGAAAAATACCTCGGCGTAAAGCATGTTATCCCGTGCGGGAATGGAACCGATGCCCTGCAGGTTTCGATGATGGCATTGGGACTGAAACCCGGCGACGAGGTGATCGCCCCGTCATTCACCTTTATCGCAACAGCCGAAGTCATTGCACTGCTCGGATTTACACCGGTTCTGGTGGATGTTGATCCGGATACATTCAATATCGATCCTCATGCCTTTGAAAGGGCGATAACCCCAAAAACCCGCGCCGTAGTGCCGGTTCATCTCTTCGGTCAATGCGCCGACATGGATGCCATCATGGAGATCGCCAACAGGCATAAACTCTTCGTCATCGAAGATGTGTGCCAGGCAATTGGCTCCGATTACAGGTTCCCGGACGGGAAGACAGTGAAAGCCGGAACAATCGGGAATGTCGGATGCACATCCTTCTTCCCGTCAAAAAACCTGGGCTGTTACGGCGACGGCGGCGCCATCTTCACAAACGACGATGAGCTGGCTAAGAAGCTCCGGTCTGTGGTAAACCATGGCATGACTGTTCGGTACTATCACGATGATATCGGCGTAAACAGCCGCCTCGACAGTCTGCAGGCTGCCATCCTTAACATTAAACTTGCTCATCTCGACGAATATGCTGCTGCCAGGAAAAAGGCTGCAGATGCCTACGATAAAGCATTTGCCGGTAATCCCAGGCTCAAAATTCCTTTTCGCTTTGCCAAATCATCGCATGTGTTTCACCAGTATACGATCGTACTGAACGATGTTGACCGCAAAACCTTGATTGAACATCTCGCAGAAAAAGGGATCCCGGCCATGGTCTATTACCCTGTTCCTATTCATCTGCAGAAAGCCTATCTCGATCCGCGTTATAAACCCGGCGACTTCCCCGTTACCGAACAACTGTCGCAGAATGTCATTTCACTGCCTATGCACACCGAACTCGATGAAGAACAACTGAATTACATAACTTCATCGTTGCTTGAATTCGTGAACAAATAAGTCTTCCATACCTGATACCATTCAACAGAGGAAAATGAACAAGGAATCCGAATATTTTGCTCACCCCACCGCGGTGATCGACGAGGGTTGCACCATCGGCAAAGGGACGAAGATCTGGCACTTCTCACACATCATGAGCAATTGTGTGATAGGAGAGAACTGCAACATAGGGCAGAACGTCGTCGTTTCGCCCGGTGTTGTACTTGGCAGGAATGTCAAGATCCAGAACAATGTTTCCATCTACACGGGTGTTATCTGTGAAGATGATGTTTTTCTGGGACCTTCCATGGTCTTCACCAATGTTATCAATCCGCGTTCGGCAGTGAACCGCAAGAGTGAATATGCCCGGACAGTGGTAAGGAAAGGGGCCTCCATCGGCGCCAACGCTACCATCGTCTGTGGAAATGAGATAGGGGAGTACAGCTTCATCGGAGCCGGAGCCGTAGTCACTAAGACGGTGCCGCCCTATGCCCTGGTGATCGGGAATCCTGCCCGCCAGACCGGCTGGATGAGCGAATACGGCCATAAGCTCAGATTTGATGCGGACGGCCTGGCCGAATGCCCCGAGAGCCATGTAAGGTACAGGCTGAGTAACGGGAAAGTGGAGAAGATTGGGTAATTAGCCAATTGGCCAATTAGCTGATTAGCAGATTAGCTGATTGAGCAATTTGGGAATTTAGAAATTTAGAAATGTAAGAATGTAGGGATTAGCTGATTCGGCAATTAGCTGATTAGCTGATTCGACAATATAAATAAGGGGAAATTGTCTGTTGCTTTCTGCGAAAATCTGCGGTTCTTTTCTGCGAAATCTGCGAGAAACAAAATCCACAATGAAAGATAAAAGATAAAAGGAAAAAGATAAAAGAACCTGAAAGACTATGAATGACTATGAATGATCCGCCAGCCGGCGGAAATGACTACGAATGACAATCGCACCTGATTGCCGGATTCATTCTCTACTATTAATTTGCTGATAATTAGCCAACAATGAAGAAAATACTCGTGACCGGCGGAACCGGTTATATTGGTTCACACACTGTGGTTGAACTGCAGAAGCAGGGATATCTCGTTGTGATCATCGATAACCTGTCTAATTCGAAAAAAGAAGTAGTCGACCATATAACCGATATTACCGGTATACGACCTGAATTCGTACAATTGGACCTTGCGGATGTGGCCGAGACAGCGGAATTTTTTATCCGCCATCCTGACCTTGACGGGGTTATCCATTTTGCAGCCTCGAAAGCTGTTGGCGAATCGATGGAACTGCCACTGAAGTATTATCATAACAATCTCTTTTCCCTCATCAACGTCATGGAGGGAATGAAGTCGAGGGGTATCCGCAACCTTGTGTTTTCATCCTCCTGCACGGTATACGGGCAACCGGAAGTGCTCCCCGTGACCGAAGAGGCGCCTGTACGAAAAGCCTGGTCGCCCTATGGTAACACCAAACAGATCAGTGAAGAGATACTTGAATTCAGTGGGAAAGCCAGCGGCATCCACTCCATCGCTTTGCGCTATTTCAACCCCATCGGTGCTCATGAGTCGGCACTGATCGGAGAACTCCCGATAGGAACTCCCAACAATCTGATGCCATTCATTACCCAGACGGCGATGGGCATCCGGAATTGCCTGAAGGTTTTCGGTGGCGATTATGATACGCCCGACGGCACAGCAATAAGGGATTATATTCACGTGGTCGACCTGGCAAAGGCTCATGTGGTAGCAATCGAAAGAATGCTCTCGAACCGGTCGAAACCGAACATGGAGATTTTCAACCTGGGAACCGGCAATGGCTTTTCGGTACTGGAAGTGATCCGTTCCTTTGAAAAGACCAGCGGACAAAAGCTGAACTACGAGATCATTGATCGCAGGCCGGGTGACATTGAAAAGGTGTGGGCTGATACTTCTTTTGCCAACAAGGAACTGGGCTGGAAAGCCGAAAAGACCCTGGACGACATGACCCTTTCTGCCTGGAACTGGGAGAAAAAACTTGCCGAAAGAAAGAAAGGCGAGTAGGGTAAAGGCTGTCCCGGAATTATTCCTGAACTATCGCGAGTGGTGTGAGTCCTGCC
This sequence comes from uncultured Lentimicrobiaceae bacterium, assembly GCA_964544545.1. Classification (GTDB taxonomy): domain Bacteria; phylum Bacteroidota; class Bacteroidia; order Bacteroidales; family UBA4417; genus UBA4417. Next base: position 86,277 of record CAZJCG010000008.1, read on the forward strand.
GAACTGAGGCAGTCAAGGGGCTCTGTGTCAGTATTTGCTGTCGGGGGCTTTATACTCGATTACCAACTGTAGGAATCTACCGTGATAATTGATAATCACTGATTAATAATTCTGGAGACAGATTCAACCGGATAGTCAATCTCCTTATCATATCAACTGTTAGCTTTCTTTTCCTGTTCAATATTTCTGATACCCTGCTTTTTCCGCCAAATTCATCGATGAGATCGGCTTGTTTTAATTGCATTTCTTCCATTCTGATCTTTATTGCTTCAATTGGATCGGGTGCATCAATCGGGAAATGCTTTTTTTCATATTCGTCGATCATCAATCCCAAAATATCTGCTTCATCACTTTCGGATGTGCCGGTTGGAGCATCAAAGATTCTTTCAAGCCTGCTTAATGCCTGTTTGTAATCTGAGTCGGATTTTATGGGTTTAAGGGTCATTTCTTCTGGTCTTAAATTGTTGAAACATCAATTTTGTCATATTGCTCATGGGTTCCAATAAATCGGATAAAAACCCATTGTTTCTCGAAATTGAACTTAGCCACAAGCCTGAAAGCATTTCCTTTAATATTGAAGACTATTCTGCTGTCTCTCATTATGCTCGCGTTTGCATAAGTCTGTTTAACATCAGCAGGATTTTTCCAATCAGAGTTTTTGACAGTGTCAAACCAGGTTTTCAGGTATTGTTCTGATTCCGGGTACTTTTCCCAGAATTCTCTAAGGGTGCTTTTGGCAAAGATTCTTTCCATCCTGAACTTCTGATGTGCAAAGATATTAAATAATTCCCAATTTGGGAACTTAATAATAAATAGGCTATAATATGAGGTTGTCTCAAAAGTCTCTGTGCAACTCTTAATTTGCTCTGTGGAGCTCTGTGAAATTCTTATATGATAGTTTCACAGAGTCTTCACGGAGGGCGCACAGAGGGTTACAGAGAGTAATTGTTCCTGATTTATGCTTTTGAAACAGCTTCGTATGGTTGGTAATGTTAGTTCGTCTAAAAAACTAAGCTGCCTGTGGTGATCCCTGTCATCGATTGCCGGCGGGGCCGTCTGCTGGATTAGGAACAAGCTTACTTTTTATTTAAAGAGTAACCAAGTGAGATCCCAAGAACCCTGTTTTTCGTCCTGGATTTATTGGCGTCAAATGCCTGAATATCTGCAATCCCATAATTGTAGAAAATGTTCAGACTATAAGATTTCCGGTTTAATCCAACAGCTGCATATGCTCCATAATCTAGTCTCCTGAATTCATTATTATAGGGGTCATTACCCCAATCGATATTTGATTTTGTGTTAAGATCTGTAGAAGGTGTTAACTTTTGATTATACTTTCCAAATAGTCCAAATCCTACATATGGGCCAGCAGCAACGAAAAATCTTCTTTTTGAAATATTGAAGGATAATTTTCCATTTATGGGAAGATCAAGGTAATACAAATTTATGATATCGATCTTTTTAGTGAATGGCTCCGAAAGAGCACCAACATATTTATGCTTTTCACCCATGTTTGAGAATTGGAGTCCGGGCTCAAATGAAAAATGTTTTGTCAATGGAAATTCCAAACATCCTCCGAAATGAAATCCTATTTTGGGCATTAGCCCGTCATTATAAGATCGATATTGATCGAAGTTTCTCAGATATGAGTAGTTCAAACCAACTTTAATTTGAAAAGATTGAGAATTACAGATGCCGGAACTGAATAGAACAAGCGAAATGAGGAATACTAATGATTTTAAATTTTTCATGATAATGAAGTTTAGCTAATAAATTCAAAATTATAAGTACTGTAAAATAAATTATGTTGAATCGCTAAGAAATTGCAAAGTTTTATTCAGGCCGATTCACTTATACCGCGTTGTACAATCCTGTCCGCCAGCTGGCGGATCGCAAAATGAAACAGCAACGGTTTAATTAACCAACAGAAGGTTTGGTCATCGACCAGTGGCTGTGGATGATTTTCCATTCGTTATTATCATCAAGCCTGTATACTTCCGTACAATTCTCTTCCCAGAGCGTTTCACCTGAACAGGTTTGCAGGTTGTAGGTCAGGACTGCCATTGTACCGGTGTGTTGAACAACGGGATTTATTATTTCGAATTTGTCCGTTTTTACCTTTCCCCGTATGCTTTCATACAACGCTTTTATCTTGTCCAAACCGTCAATTCGCCTTTCATGGACCGGATCAAAATAGGTAAAGTCCTGCGAATAAAGTTCAAGGTAAGGTGAAGGATTACCATTAAGCCATGCATCGAGAGCTGCCACCTCTAAGGCAATAATTGTTTCTGTAATGGTTCGTTTTTCCATGTTATTATATCAAGTTCCGGTGTTGAGACGATTCACTGAATATTCCGGACAAAGTGTGCCAGTAAATCCGGACGAAAGTGTGCCAGTAATCCGGTGAAAGTGTGCCAGTATGCAAGGAACTATGGGATGTTAAAAATAGCGATTTTTCTTATTGAGTTTTCTTTCTTAACGATTCACCTTTAAGATCGATTTTATGAGCCGAAGCTGACAATCTGTCCATTATCGCATCAGCCAAAGTTGGTTCATCAAGGTATTGATACCAGGATTTTACTGGAAGCTGTGATGTGATGATTGTGGATCGTTTTGCATAGCGGTCTTCAAGGAGTTGGAGCAGAGAGAGCTTTGTATTATGATCCAGGGGAGCCAGTCCGAAGTCATCAAGGATAATCAGTGGCACTTTTTCCAGTTGATTCAGGAGTTTAATGTATGTCCCATCCAGTCTGGCCAGGATCAGTCGTTCAATGAAGCGGTTCATTCCCAGGTAGTAGACCTTGTAGCCAAGAGAACAGGCTTGTCTACCTAAAGCACATGCCAGGTAACTCTTCCCACAGCCGGTTGCCCCGGTAATCAGGATATTTTCACTTCTTTGAATGAAGCTGCAATCAGAGAGTGAGAGTAGTTCATCGCGCGAGAGGTTGCGGGAAGGTGAGCACTGGACCTGTTCCAGAACTGCGTCATAACGAAGTTTGCTCAGTTTAAGGAACATCTGGGTGCGGATTCCTAAACGGTGCTGGCCCTCAGCTTCAACCAGGCGTGCCAGGAGTTCATTTGCGGTTAGCTGCTCTTGGGAAGGCATAGCCAGTGCCCCCCGATAAGCCTGGGCCATGCCCAGAAGTTTAAGCTGTTCTAATTGCTCAAGTGTTGCCTCTGTGTTAATCATGGATTTATCTTTTAGGTTAGACAATATTATTCTACTATATTTTGATGCGGGAGGGCCCGTGGGAAGGTGAGTCCGGGAGAAGGGGTATGTTTGGTTTTCAGGAATATGCCTCTGCTCCGCGTAAATTCTGGTGTTCCGGCAGACTAAAATTCAGGCTTACTTGTAAAACTTGCTTATCAAGCCCCTTTTCCAGGATTTTGCTCAGTATCCCATAAGTTACTTTATGGCCAAGCAATGCCCTGCCGCAGGCTGCATCCAGTCGTTGTTTTCCGTATTTGTCAGCTAAACGTAAAATCCCGATACAAGCCCTGTAGGACTGTTCAATAAAGGTTCTGTGCTGTAAAACTTCCCGTATAGCTTTCACAGTATTCTCGCCAATGGCTGTGGATTTTTTAAGGAAGTACTCCTCATCCCAGCCTTTCTGTTCCAGATAATACCGGTGATTAGAAGGCATGTGTTCTGCCAGTGTTGTATAACCATGCTTTCGTAAATCCCTTGCATAAGAAGCTATTCGTTGATGGTCAAGGTAGATCTCAACATTGTCAGTATCATAAACCAACTTTACTTGTTTGCCAATGTACTGATAGGGAACACTATAAAAGTGCCGGTCTTCTCCTAACATGACGTGGTAGTTCTTTGCAACCTTTGCCGTCCGGGTCGATTTAGGAATGAAGGGATGATCTGGCAAGGGTTTGAGAGAAGGTTGCTCCAGGCTAATAAACTTATCATACCGACTATAGTCCTTGCCCTGGAACTTGTTGTGATTGTGTTTCTCTGCCTTCTCCAGGATTGCTTTATTCAACTGATGCAATGAAAAGAAGTGCTCATTGCGCAATGGTGCATACACACGACAGTAGGCAGTGTTCACACTGCTTTCCACCGAAGCTTTATCCCGTGGTTTTGCTACACGAGTGGCTGTGAGCGTGGTATTGTAATGCAAGGACCACTGCTGACAATATTCCTCAAAGGTGGGCTCATATCGGTTGGCTTTAATAACCACCTGTTTAAGGTTATCTGTACGTACCATATGTGGTACTCCTCCAAAATATAGCACAGCTCTTCCCAATGCTGCAATCAGGTAAGCCCGCTGTGCAGATGGTAGTGCTTCAATGTATGTATACCCCGAACAAGGCAATTGGCATACCAACACCTGACAGGATATAACCTCCCCGGTCTTTGGATCTGTGTACCTTAAAGGATCGCCGGCAAAATCAAATTCCATCAGCTCCCCTGGCGTGTGTTCAAAATGCATTACTGCACTCCTGCTGTCTTCATGCCGTTTGAGAAGATCACAAAATTGAGAACGGCTATATCCATCTGCAACTTGTTCGTGATATTCTTCCCACAAGATTTGTTTGGTGGTCTTTTTCTTCTTTAGCTGATCAGTAAAGTACTCTAACCTTTGTTCAAAATCCTCCCGCTTGTCACGTCTTATTTCCGACTTCACTAAATCAGTTAAAACTATTTCTGCCAGCCTTTCATCACTAAGTTGTAAAAGATCACTATTGCTTATCCCACAACGATTTATACGTAGAACATATGTATTTAACGCGTTTCGGGATACGTGCATTAGCTGGGCAATCTTCCGCGTGGAAGTGCCTTGTTCTTTGAGTTGTAAAAGTCTTCTGATTACTAACATGGATAATGGTTTATTTGCCATTGTTTAAAGGTTTTATCCTTCAAACTTAACCCATGTTCCTTTGCCGGAAAGTGGCACACTTTGTGCCGGATTGTCAGGTGTTTTTTACAAATAAAAAAACATCGTTACCCCTCCGGTTGAATAACTGTGTCAAATATTTTTGGCACATTTTGCTCCGGATTTGTGGCACACTTTGGTCCGGATCGGTGGCACACTTTCGTCCGGATTTGTGGCACTGTTTAGTCCGGATTATTCAATTCACCGGGATTTCATTTGTCATCCGGTAAAGTTAAATATTATCTGTTCAGTAATTTAGGGGATTTGGCGTACAGCATATAACATTACGGCCAGTAAGGGATTGTGGGCAAATTACCCGTCGGATTTTACAAACCATTGAAGCGTACTGCAAGCCTTCGCATTCCATGGGAATCATTATTGGCTATGCTACATGCCGGGCGCCGGTATTTGTTATTCCTGTTGAGCCGCGGTATATTAATAGCTGATTGATAAGCAGAAGCAGACAGTTGAACAGTCCCTGCATTGACGCAGGACTTTTGTGCGGCTGGCCTATTGTGATTGGACAGAGAGGCCAGGCATCCAAGGCAGTGCTAGCGACTGTTTATATTAGCTATTTTAATGGTTTGCTTCCTGTTATTACATGCAACTTCGAAAAGAAATATTCCATTGTCCAATTCAACATTTATTTCCGATTCTTTGTCATTCAGAATTGCATTGAAAATAGCTTGTCCTTGAAGGTTATATATTTTAAGAAATGCTGGTTTTATAAAATCTCTGATGTTAATTCTGTATAAGTTATTATTTTTTACCAAGTCAAAAAGATTGGTAGTAATATGATTATTCTCGGATAGCCCGAAAGGTTGCACTACATTGAACTGGTAGTTAACTGAATCATCCGGGCAATAAGGTGAACATTTAGAATAAAGGGCAGATTCTAACACGTAATGAAATGTAAAATGGCCCTTTGGCAGGATTGGCAATTTAACAATGTCTGTGTCCTGGCAAACCATCATAAAATTACCATAGCAATACTGTGAAAGATGAACGATGGTTGAGTCGGTGATAGTTGTGGTTTGATTTTGAAGGACACATCCCATTGAAGGAAATGCAACATAGATTTTAAAAGTTATTGAATCATTTATTGTTGGATTTTTTGGAATCATGGTAATCGAATCAATTCCTTGTTCACAAAAACCTTCAGAACTAATAATTACCATTATAATCAGGGAAATGAAATTAATTGTTCTCATGATATATGTTTTTATTAATTGATAACCACTTACTTTCCGTCGCCAGCCCCCTGTCAGCGACTGTGCTATTTATACTAGTACATTATTAACTTATTAGTCAACACATCTTGCTTGCTATATACTTTGAGAATATAGATCCCTGAGGGCAGATTATCACGCTTCAATATGAATGTGTTGTCTTTGATACTTCCAATCTTGATTATATTGCCCCGTGAATTAAAAAGAACGAATTTTTCGAATTGATCCGGTTTCCCTTCAATTTTAACCTGGGAAAAGGCATGCATCGGATTACTGATCACGACTAGTTTACTCTTGCTAGGGGATTGTATGGGTAACCCGGTTATGTACGTTGTATCGATATAACATTGGTGATAGGAAGGGTTCATGTAAATATTTCCATTTTGATTGGTAACGCAGAGCAGTTGAAATCCGGTCGGATAAATAAATGCGTATTGGATTGGGTTAAACGGGGAGTGCAAACTTCCCAAACCTTCAACCCATATGTCAGTCGGTGAGTCAAAATGTATCTGCTTGTGATAAGCTCCATCAATGATGATTGAGTCAACAAGTGTAACATGTGCATAGGCATGTGTATAGGCAGAATCTACATATATTGAATCACCGACATTGAGGTTAAAATCATATACGACCTCTTCCTGTACTGACCAGAGATTGACTCTTAATACTTTCCCCGCTTCTTCTCTGTACAAATAATCAGAGCCTATTGTCCAGTCTGATGTAGTCGGGTCAGAATCACAAGTGTAAAGATTTTTATAGGTTAATCCATTCCAGGAAGTGTCTCCTTCAAGTTTAAATGACATTGTTGTAAGAGTCAACGGATAAGGCGGAATATATTCCATGAACATATTTAGTTCAGACCATATTTTGGATTCTTCCACAAACGGGAAATACTGTTGTGCTTTGATTGCCGAAACAGAGAGCAATAAGAAGATTGATAAACAAGTAATTGTTTTCATCTGACTTGTTTTTAAGAATATTAGAATTTAGCTGCATTGCTGGTAATGTTCCTGGGGCGGTTAGCGACAGTACGTTATTCTCAACATGCAGTGTTTAAGTATATTAATGCTATATTTTTGTTATTTTTAACATATTGAGTTACTCTTTTTATTGCATCCTTCGAATACCATCCTGCCCATTTAGAATAAAAGAGAATTATGACATATTGATGGTTTTGAATGAAATCGGTCAAACCAACATCATTATTATTTGTCTCGATTAAGTTTAGGTCATTCTGCAATTTTAGTTCATAATTATTTGGTAAATAGTTTATTCTTTTCAAAGGGATTGAATCGAATAAGTTAAATTGTTTTAATTCTCCATAACAGTTTTCCCAGCCCATAAGTAAGTCACCTTCCTTATTATACATGCGAATTTGAACTGGTGATGCGTTTGTACCTGTTTTAAATTTGTACAGGTTTAGGCAATACTTTTTACTTTTTGATAAACTATCTCTATAACTAAATTTAATCTGATAAGAATAATTGGTTGAAACTCCCATTTCGGTCAGAAAGCTATTATATTCTTCTGGTTCTTCTTTTTTCTGATCTAAAATGGAAAGATAATGGATAAATGAACATCCACTGAAGGTAAATATTAGGGATAATAATAATGTTTTTTGCATACTCTTATTGCCGCTAATATTTGGTGGTATGAATCGGTTGAGTTTTCGAAGTGCGTTCGTATCTGCCGGAAAAAACGCTTATACCAGAACCAGACTCTCCCATGCCATTGAATCCCGGCCGTTTTTATATTGTGTGTCGGGCAAGGTTTTTATTTTAATTCTATGATACATTCCTCAATTTGAGTTTCATTTTCTGCAGTCACCTCTTTTGTCTGTATCGAGTATAAAGGCCATCCGGAACCATATATCCGGGATGCAGTCCGGATTTCATTATGAAAGTATGGAAATTCTTCTCTTTTCGGACCAGGAACTTTCATGGTTTCTGCCATATTCGTCAGATATTTAAAAGTTTCATTTGTGAGCTGGACTGAATCGACTGATTGATTCATTTTATAAACAGCATTATTATCGTCGTAATTTATTTCATCTAACCAAAAGCTGACTTTTGCATCAAAGGGCTCTCCCCCAAACATATTTGCCATCTTCATATCATATGAATTTTCTTCCCATAACTTATATTTTAATCCGTGGAAATAATGGAATTGAAGAATTTCATTTATTGTAGCCGCCTCAATCGCTTGTTTTGAGTTGTACATATTCTCTATTTGTGCTATGACCCGGTCAATATTTGGAATATCTTTAAGCTCATCTTTAAGCATGGAAGTACTTTTAATAATAAAGCCTCTTATCTGCTCCCAATTAACTACTTCAACGAATGCTCCCAAATCATCTGTTTTTATTTGAACATTATTATCCTCAATTATTGAAGAAAGTTTTTTAATCAGTTCGTTATCTGTTTCAACTACGTAATCATGATAAAACCAATTTATTAGATATCCATTCTCAGTCGAATCTTGTATTGTAATGTCTACCTCATATTTTGTAAAATCTCTGGAAATCGTATCATTTCCTTTAATTCGTATTTTTTCATTTGAGATTGAATAGGATTGTTTCTCATTCTTATCCCAATATGAAATCACTTGTGTAGATGAATCAGCAATGTTTATCTGACAATGAACTTTTATTATCAGAAGCAGTAATAATCCGGTTGAAATAAATTTTTTCATTTTATCGTTTTTTCATGTCTTGTCAATGTATCGGTAGTACGGCAAAATTGTGTCCAATGTTCCGGGGCCTGGTTTTGCGACCTGCTCACTCATTCTTAATATTTCGGTTTGGTAAATAGTATCAATGGGTTACAGAATTATCCTGCCGGACTTCTGGTTGCTAATCTGGGATTTAATCGCAGGGTGTGAAGCGCCAGTAGTGCTTGAAGCATATAAAAATGGAAGTTAGTTCCAAACGCACCAATTTTTCTTGCTTGCAACACCAGGACAGCGCCTGATATAGCATGTTTGACACATTAATTATCTCTAAATTCTTCTCATATGGTATTGCGGAATAATTAATTTTCCGTTTTCAAAGGCGATTACAATGTATAATGGGTAATTTATAACTTTATTATTATAAGTTCCTGCCTTTGTCCATTCAGTCATTGAGGTTATAATTTTCGTCAGGGAATTCGATAATGCATCGTTGTGTAAAGATGATTTTATCTGAAAATTATTCATTTGTTTTTTAGAGTTAATATTAAATGAGACCATAAACCATTGATTTTCTGTGTTTGTTACATCAACCTGATTTTCTATGCTTTTAATAAGTTCTTCAAAGAAAGAGCTGCTTAGTGCATAATCTCCTTTGTAACTTGGCTGACTATAGGAGAACCCCGGGCAACCTAATACATACGTATAAGGATATATATTTTCTTGGGGGATAAACTCAAAAAAAGTTAATTTAGGTTCATTATACATAATATAACCTTTCATAGTTCTACTTTTACCTTTAGTAAATTGACCATTTTCATAATATTCAAAACCATCAGTTGTCTTATAAAACGAATTTATAAAAGTCCATTTGCCATCAAAGGTTCCATCTTTAATTAAGCCATCAACTGTGGTTGCATAAGTTGTAAGATATCCTAGTCTTAAATCATCTTTATATTTTCCGTTTCCTTTTACTACTGTATGCTTCCCATTCCTTTTATAAAAGTCAATCAACCTGGCCTGATTATTATCAAATTCCACGGTTCGTTTGATTTCCCCATTCTCATAATAATATTCCCAGATACTATCTCTTATTCCCTTTTTATATATGCCTGTTTCCAATAAATTGCCATTTCGGGAATAATAATTTGCCCTGCCATTATAAAATCCTGTATTATCAATATATCCTTCAAAGAATAGCGTGGAATCCAAATAATAATCTTTTACATTTCCAACAAACATGAAATACTGTTTATCAATTTGTGCGATCCGGTAAAATTCAGCGCATGCTTTACATGATGTAACTCCAATCTGACTAAAATACATTTTAATTGTGCTGTCATTAATAAAATCATAGAACCAATATTTCTGATCATTGTCAGTATATTTTTGAGCTGTACAATAATTTGAAATTAAATAGAATAAAATTATTAAGTACCTTTTCATAAGCTGTATTTTAATTACATTATCTTTACTATACCTGATTATTCATGTTAATTATTCTGGGTCGCCAATTCTACTTACCTACAAATGGATATTTTTAAGATGTTGAATTGTGCATAACGTTAAGCTTTATGAGTAGTGGCAGATTGCGTTGTAGTTAACTGCAAAAGCTAAGCAGTCAGAATGGGCAACAGACCCTGATATTTGTGGCTTTACCTGCCATTACCGGTGCATATTTTAGGTTTTATTCCTTGATCAGCTTATAAGTTGCCTTATTTCCTTTTGTATCGGTGAGCACGACATAGTACATGCCTTTTTTCAGACCTGAAATATTTATCTGATTTGTTGCCTGGGTTGATAATGTCTTTTTTCCCAATGTATTATATATCGCAATCTCCTGTATTTCAATATTACCGTTATTGATAACGTTCAAATAATCCGATGCGGGATTTGGGAAGACCCTGCATGAATTTACCTGTACTTCCGGCATTGAAGTAACGGGGCTGAAATTTGCTACAAGTGACCTGTTCTTAGTTGCTGTAAAACTGTAGTTTGCATTTGTCGAGACTATACTTCCGTTTTCTGTCCAGTTTGCAAAATTGTAGCCTGTTCCGGCGGCAGCCGTTAAATTTGCAGTTTGTCCGTAAAGGTAGTTTCCTGCTCCGCTGACTGAACCGCCGTTGACAGGATATGCAGCAGCCTTGATGTTGAAATAAATCTTCAGTATGTTAAAACAAGCTATCCCCCAACTGTAGGAAGTTGATATTATACGCCACTGGTACCAGTGAATATCGTTGTCCCAGGTATCATAAACGGCAAAAGTTGTATCACTCACGTCGTATCCTATCCCGGTGACAAAATGGTCGGTACTGCCATCACCACTGACATCAACCAGCAAAACAACGGGACGGTCATTATTTATTTCATTCAAATAAATGCTCCAACTACTTTCAGAAAAGTATTCTAAACTGGTTTCGGTATGATAGTCACTATTTTGTTGATTGACAAAATCGATAAAAGCATTCCCTACCATAGTATTCCAGCTATAACCATATCTGTTGTTTTCACTGCTCCAGGAAGTTTGCATATAATCAGCAATGCAATTGGAAATATGTGCACCGCCAAGTTGTGATTTGTCCGGAAATAAATCAGGATAACTGTCGATAGGCAAAGAATAGTCATTGTAATGATCCGTGTTGGCGATGGCATTGTTTACAGTATCATTCTGCGATGAAGCATCTCCTTCAATAAGATCCGGGAAACCCAGCATATCATAATAACCGACTATCATTCCCAGTGCCGTCGGGCCACAGCCATGCTGCCATAAATAGGAAGGAACATTATTGATCAGAGTCTGACTTTTGGTTGCTCTTTTTGAAACTATTCCCTTGCTTACATTTACAGGCCTGTATTTTCCGGTAGTGCTTTGTTGTGCATGTACATGAGAAATGATCAGACTGCAAAAAATGAAGGTTCCGATCAATGAGTATAATCTGTTCATTACGATAATGCTTTAATTCTGTGCTTATGATCCCCTCCCCGTTAGTGATTGCTGGCGAGGCCGTATACTCGATTAGCGTTTCGTTGTTTGTTTTTCTTGTTAATTCAACTTTCATTTTTGCTGCACTGTTTTGGACATCGCGTGTTAGTGTGGGACTGGCTGGAAGGCTCTTTGGCAAAATTGGGGCAAAGCGATGGCTGTGTGTTTTGCCAATGTGCCTTATGTTGAAATGAATGGTGAGTTGCAAAATGAATTGTCATTTCTTTGTATAATGTTTATCAAATTCTATAACAATGTTCGGGTCGTAAAATTTTTTCTTAATGCCCTTTTTGTTTTTTAGGTCAAGATATCTCTCACCGCAATAATTTGGATTCTTTTCCAATTCATTAATAATACTTCGGAATTTTCTGTCAAAAGCAATATCAGAATATCTTCCTTTCAGTTGTGGGACAAGATCATCACGGAATGTCCATTTATACTTATTTGCAAATTTTTCTTCCGAATCTATCGAAATCGTTATTGCTCCATCTTCTTTGCTATATCTTACTGGTATTGCATTAATTGATTTTGATTTTACAAATTTAGTTTCAAGTATTAGACTAATATTGTGTTTTTCCTTTATATCTGAAGGGTATTTCTTCTCAACTTCTGCAATATATTTCAGCAAATTCTGGTGCTGTGTATCTTCCTGATTTATTGAATAGCTTTCCCATTCGTGAGGGTGGTAAAACGAAAGGGGCATCAAATAGAAGTTGTATTGTGATAAATCGTAAACAAACCATTCTTTTGCTGATTCCACATAACTTTTTAAGGTTGCAGTTCCTATTTCAAGTACTTTCTTTTCAAACAATTTGCTGTCGTTAAAAAAGTGAATGGCATTATCTCGGATTTCAACAAGTAAAAGGATATTTTCTTTTAATCGTTCTTCTAAGCTCAGTAAATTCAATGCTCTTGTAATCTCGATAGTTAAAAAGTTGCCTGCACGATTAGTTTTATATTTTGGCGTTTTGAATGCCGTTCCGTCTTTCCGTTTCTGTTCTTTGTCTATGATAAAAAGCGATTTTAAGTCGTTGTTATTGTCTTGAAGGATTTTAGCTTTTAAAAGCAATTCCCAAGCATTTACCATCAGTATTGAAAAGCTTTCCTCACGATATTTAAAATCGGGTTTATTGTATATCTCGATTGCCGAAAGTGCAGCTTGCACTGATTTTTCAAGTAAATAATGGCAACGTGCTTTTCTTGACATAGCTATACGGTTTAAACGGTTTCTATTTTTGTTGTAAAAGCTTGTCTAACCACGGCCTGCATTATTCTTTCCTGATATGAATCTCGCTTTTCAATTTTCTTTTCTAATTCATCGCAAAAGGTTAACAGTTGATTAACTATTATTACTATTTCCTTTTGCTCCTCTGAACATGGTATAGGTATGATGGCATTCTCAATTCTTTTTAATGCAAGTTTTGGCTGTGCCATCCCTTTAGTACTTTGAATAAATTGGTTTTGGCATAAGTCTGAGCTAAGAATTAATTTTAAATAATCTTTTTCAGTGTTGAATAGAATAATTTTCGCTGCATTTTCTGTAAGATTCATATTGTGAAAAAAATCTGGGACATCACCAACTTGACCTATTGTGCCAGCAATAGTAGGGAGTGTTCACTGAACTGTGTCACTAGTTTTAATTCTGTCTCCAAAGAACGTG
>CAZJCG010000009.1:0-33912 GCA_964544545.1 uncultured Lentimicrobiaceae bacterium
AATTCTTACATTCTCAAATTCATCTTATCTTTTATCTTTTTACTTTTATCTTTTGTCTTGATTTACAAGATAAAGAAGCAAGCCGCCCCGTACCGCATACCAGACCAGTCGAGCCTCACTTTTCGCTGCTGATCGAAATAGAGACAGGCATCTTTGTTTCCGGGCAGATGCAGGTTGCTTTCAAAATAGAGCATATAGCCAATTTCCAGGCTGAACCCGATTTTCCCGGCAAGTGTGTAAGCCAGTTCCACCGAAGGTTCGATGCCGGCCGAGTGGCTTTCAAGGGAGGTTTTCTCTGAAAAGATCTTGTTTTCACCCAGCTCAAGTTGTTCGGTCATTTTAAACCGGGTAAAAATATAATCGCACTTGATTTGTTCGGATAACCGCAGATTGTGCCGGTTCCAGCTCTCATACCTGTAATGCAATCCCGCGTGGTAACCTTTCAACAGCATGTTCAGGTAATATTCCCCTGAATAATCCCTGAGGTGGTTTCTTGCGCCTGTGGTAAAATATCCGGCTTGCAAACCAAATGCATGGTTCCCGGTAATACGATAATCAATGCTGCCGCTATAGGTGAACCAGCCCGGAAAAGTCTGAGTTTCTTTGACCCCGGGGATTGAATTTTCAGCTGTCAGATGCTGGAATTCTTTCAGATCAGCCAGCTTGTATACTCCGTATCCGCTCTGAAATGAAATCCTGAAGTTTTGTGCCGGACAAAACAGCGGCAGCAACAGTCCGGAGAGGATGAAATAGTAGAATGACTTCATTTCTTGAGAAATTTCTGGATATTGAAAGTTCTTCCGCAATTACCGTAGATGAAATTCCCATACAGTTTTGGTCTGCCGTCAGAGCTTTTAAGTTTCAGCACGGTTGAACCTGTTGCAAGATCAATGATGTAGAGGTCCGTATAGTCCCTGAGCAATAGGTGACCGGTTACGGGATCAATGTTGCAGATCACCAGGTCGGGGGCAGGAAGGTTCAGGGTGCGGATCAGGTTGTAGCCATTGGGATCACGAAATTCCAGTACATTATTTCCAAAGAAGGTTTGCAGAAGCTCATCATGATCCGGATTGAAGTATGAAGAGCGGTAGCATCGGTTATCACTGTACTCAGGGATAGGATAATCGTTTGATATCCTGTACAGTGAGCCGCCATTCTTTGTCACGACAGATACATATTCGGCAAGCCGGGATGTGGAAATACAGGCCCATTTGCTGTAAACCGGGTAATCGGCTATGGACATGGTTAATTTGACCTGCTGGCTGCTCAGATCGATCTGTTCGTAAACTCCCGTCCTGGCCGTGGCTATCGTGTTGTTGTCGCAAAACTGAATGTGATCCAGATAGTCGGCTGAGGGATAGGGGATAAGTACCGGATTCTGCAGGCTCTTATCGGAATATACCGCAATCTGATCCATGGTCGTGATAGCCATCGCGGATGAGTTGGTAGGGCAGGAACTCAATCCGCCATAGAGGACTCCATTCAGGTGGGAATAACCCGTTGTATCCTGCGTGGCAGCATCGTAGCCGATTACATATTCGTAACGGTTAGAATATACCATGTTGTCGGCACGGTTGTAGGAATAGGCTGGCCAGTTCGGTAAAATATATGTTCCCAGCCCGTACGATTCAGTGTTCATCAGATTATATTCTGTACCGCAGGAGGAACACAGTGGTGAAGCAACGATCATATAGGTCTTCCAATTTCCGAACCCTGGCGCCGCAACAGTGATACTCGTATCCCGGGTGTCGGCAAGAAGCAGTTCGGGATATTGCTCTGTGAGAGTGTACTTAGCGTGCTGACGCAATCTGTTCCAACTGATCCGGATACTGTCGGGACTTGTCTCCACGAAATTCAGTTGAGGTTTTGGTTCATCGGCAACTGCCGGGGTTCCAAAATCCTGGTTATAATAGCCATAGACCTGGGTCCGGACAGCATAGGAACAATGGCCGCCAATGTAACAGCTGTCGATATAATAGTGCTGGTTCCGGTCAAGAATATCCAAAGTACGTCCCATGCCGCCATTTACGCTGGAAATATTCAGGGTATACTTCGAGAAGTTCAGGTGACCGCTCATAAGCCAGGTCACTTTCAGGTATCCTTCCGGAGTATTGGACAGGCAGGCTGTAATGGGTGCGGGAATGGCATCGTCAACAATAACGATCCATTTCCGGGTAAGTATATAGAATTCATTTTCCAGATTGGAGGCCAGGCTTCCTGAATGCGTCGGCACGTAAACTTCAAGCGTGAGCGAGTCGATCGCGTCTTCCAGCAACGAAGGATCAATTATAAAGTTACCAGAATCTGAATAAATTCTCCAGGTCTGATTCTGTAACCTGAAAATGCCATAGACATCCTGTTCGTTTTCAACAAGGAGTTTGTAATTCAGTTGAGTAACTTTTGAAATCCTGATCGTATCAGAACCGCCGTTGAACGAGATATTTACTGTGGGATAGTCTGTTGGATAAGGAACTTCGACAAAATTATCTTCATGGAGGCTGAATTCGCAACCAATCATCATTAAAAGAAGAAGAATGCCTCCGAAAAATGCCGGAAAGCGGCTGACAGGACTAGATACCATACGAAAATGAATAGATTATAATACCCGGATTGATGAATTACGGGTAAATATAAGAACTATTTATCTGTAAGATGATCAAACAGAAGGCTTTTTTCTTGCCGGGACGTAATAATCCCGTTCAGAATGGCTGCTAATGCAGTCATCCGGGAAAAGCTCGTAATAAGGCAATTGATTTATGATCCCGGACCACAGAGGGCAACAAGCAGGACTGTTTCTGTCAATTCTGGCAACTGTGACCTTGTCCGTGATGATTCTCATGTTGACGGCAACTTTCACCACTGTCGGTGAGACTGCCATCAACAAAAGCCTTAACGGCATCTTTGGCGTTACCGCTGCAACCTCTGATCACTTCAATCCCCCAGTGATTCAGCACCTGGATGGCTCCGCCGCCAATACCTCCGGCAAGCATCACCGAAACACCCTGCCTGGCCAGCACGCCGGCGATATCCGATTTGCATCCGCATCCCTGTGGTGAGGGTATGATCTCAGCTTCCGCTACTGCATTGGTATTATCAACGGTATACACTCCATAATACTCGCAATGACCGAAATGATCATCAATCTGCTTGTCGGCTGTTACAGGAACAGCAATCTTCATTTTGTAATTCATTGATATTTGTTGTATTTCTAGTGATTGACCAATTATAAGGTGATCCGCGTGATAGCAGCATTATCCCCGACGCTGTTGCTAAACTTGCTATACTCACAGGCGATCATTCTTTTGAACGATAAGCATCCGTTCCGTTCATTTCCATTAATCGGCGAAAGTATCTCAAATTTTGAAATTTTATGTTATAGAACAACACTCCGGATCAACGATTTTATAAACGAAGATTACCTCAATAGCTTTTTCCTTTTCACCTGTGAAGAACTCTTCAGTATGTAAATCGACCTGGACCTCAATATTGTCATCATAAGCTTTAACGATCCGGCCGGTAATTTCTGAAATTGTGCCAGCCTTAACGGGATTCAGGAATTTTGCTATTCCGATGGATTCAGTAGCCACTTTTTTCCTCGAGAAGCGAATCGCAGTTATATAAGCAACTTCTTCCATCCACTGCATTGCATTCCCTCCAAATAAAGTATTGTGGTCATTCAATGTTCCGGGGGAAACGATTTTGCATTGCCGTGTTTCAGGAATCATTGTTCTGTCATCCATTTTTTTTTGGACAAATCTATAAAAAAAGAATCTAAATGAACAAATGTTCATTAAATTTGCAGTGAACAAATGCTCATTATATTTATGTCGCCAAGAATAAAAAAAATGAGGAAGGTATTAAACCCACCGATTGTTAAAGGGTTTAAGCCATATGGGCCCGGGGCGGAAAGTGTGCAAAAGGAGCCTGTCAATCTGTTATTTGAAGAGTATGAGGCTTTGCGGCTGTGTGATTATGACTTGCTAAATCACCACCAGGCATCGGAAGCCATGAGTATATCAAGACCTACGTTTACCCGAATCTATGCTTCGGCCCGGAAAAAAATCGCAAATGCTTTTGTTGAAGGGCGGCAGATTTTTTTTGAAGGAGGGAAAGTCTACTTCGATAGTGACTGGTATCGATGTGAAAGATGCTTGTGCTACTTCAACAATCCGGAAAAGGATAAGGAAGTGGGAGAATGCCCGCTATGTGGCAGCAGACAGTTCAGTGTCTACGATAATCAAGGCATTTTTGAAGAAACTGAAGAAGATGCTGAAGCGGATGTATGTGTTTGCCCAAAGTGTGGATTTGAGCAGGTACACACACCTGGAAACCGTTGCAACGAGGAAACCTGTCCCCGGTGCAATTCTGCTATGAGAAGGAAATGCAAAAACCATTAAATATGAAAGTAGCGATCACGTCGACTGGTAATACGCCTGAATCAACTATTGATCAACGATTCGGACGCTGTGCATACTTTGTGGTATATGATTCCGAAACCAAATCAGTGGAATATATCCCAAACCCGAACAAGAATGCTGAAGATGGGGCCGGACCGGCTTCTGTTCAATTGGTGGCATCGCGCAACGTCACGAAAATAATTTCCGGTGAATTCGGATTAAAGATAAAACCACTGCTGGATAGTTTGAAGATCCAAATGATCATGATTAAGGATCCGGACAAGATGGTGAAATCCATAATCGATATGTTAGACCATTAATTCGATTAGCCATGCCAAAACTTAACGGAACTGGTCCTGACGGCGAAGGTTCTGGAACAGGACGAAAGCTGGGGAAATGCAATCTTTCAACGAATGAGGAAAAGCTTCAGAAGTTGGGAGAGGGGATGGGGGCACGCCGAAGATCAGGCGGTGGGAAAGGTGCGGGTAAACGCTTAAAAAGCGGTAAATCATAATATTATACTGAATCTTGGCAGGTTTGCGAAGCAAAGCTGATTAGATTCAGTAATACCGAGCAAGTTGCGAAGAGTAAATTTCGTAATCCTGTTCAGCCGCAGTATAAATTAAGAGGAGGTCATTATGCCAGGATTCGATCGTACCGGCCCTATGGGACAAGGTCGCATGACAGGCCGTAATATGGGACGTTGCACCAACTTTGGTGGAACCCATAATAAAACCAATGAGGAAGCAAAAGAGAACACCGATGGTATTATTCCTGAAAATTTCCGGGGGAGAGGCTTTGGAAGAGGCCGCGGTGGCAGAGGGTTTGGACAGGGAAGATAAAATCGCTTCCGGGGAGGTTTACAATAATTTAGCTTCTGCAATGATGAGCGATGTTGAAAATTTGCTGAAAATATCAGGTTACTCGGAAAGAGCCATTGAGTATTACCTGACGCACCTGCATGTTGGTAACATTAAAAACCCTGATGCGCACGCCATCTATACAGGGCCATGCGGAGACACAATGGAGATATTCCTGAAAATATCAGGAGTAATTACCGATGCCAGGTTTCAGGCAATCGGATGCGCCGGATCGTTTGTTTCCGGCTCAGCGCTTTGTGAAATAATAAAAGGTAAAACCCCGGAAGAATGTAAGAAACTGAATGAAAACAATCTGCTCGATCATTTAGGAGCCTTGCCTGAACAGAAAGTTCATTGTGCCCGATTAACTGTTCTGACATTAAAGATGGCACTTGATCAGTATACCAATAACCTGTGAACAACTTAGGCTGCAAGAGGAACTACAAGCTTTCTGCCAACAGGTTGTTCAGTAGCTGATGTTCTGAAAGAGTTTTTATCGCTTTGCTGACGCAGAAAATTGTTACAGGATATTGTAAAACAAACAATCAAAATAAAATGGGAAAACAAGCAATCAAAGTATCATCAGTTGATATAAACGAACTGATCATTATGCTGAACGCCGCCCTTTCGGAAGAATGGCTTGCTTATTATCAATACTGGATTGGCGCCAGACTCATGGAAGGCCCTATGAGGAGCGAGGTAGAACCTGAATTGTTGCTTCATGCAGACCAGGAACTGGGACATGCAGTATTGGTAGTTAACAGGATTATTCAACTGGGAGGAACACCTGTGATAAATCCGGCAGAATGGGCCAAACTGGCACGTTGCAGTTATGATGAGCCCTCCGATCCTTATATCGAGGTTATTCTGGAGCAGAACCTAAAAGGTGAAAGGTGTGCAATTCAAAGATACCAGGACATAGCTGACTACACTTCAGGTAAAGACCATTCAACTCACCAGATGGCAGTCCAGATACTGAATGAGGAACTGGAACATGAAAACGACATAGAAGACTGGATAAATGATATCCGGAGAATGAGAGAAGAATTCAAAAAAATTAAGTTTTAACCCTTTTAAAAACTAAAAATATGGAAAACGAAATTATTGCTTTGCCCCGTATCGGTGACAAAGCGCCCGAATTTAAAGCAGTTACAACCCAGGGGGAAATTAATTTCCCGTCAGATTATAATAGTAGCTGGGTAATCCTTTTCAGTCATCCTGCGGACTTTACACCTGTCTGTACATCAGAATTCATGACGTTTGCCACTCTTGAAAAAAAATTCAATGAAGCAAATTGCAAGCTGGTAGGCCTTTCGGTTGACGGATTATACAGCCATATTGCATGGCTGCGCACTATAAAAGAAAAAATTGAGTACAAAGGGATGAGGGATGTTGAAGTCAGATTTCCGCTGATAGAGGACATCACTATGGAAGTTGCCAGGAAGTACGGGATGATGATGCCGGGAGAAAGTAGCACCAAAGCTGTAAGAGCAGTATTTTTTGTTGATCCTAAAGGGATTATCCGTGCTATCATTTACTATCCGTTAAGTCTGGGCAGAAACTTTGACGAATTATACCGGGCGTTGATTGCCATGCAAACTGCCGATGAGTTCTCAATCGCTACACCCGCTGATTGGCGGCCCGGAGACGAAGTGATTATTCCTACGGCAGGTTCGTGCGGAGTAGCAAAAGAACGGATGGAAGACAAGAAAAACATGAAATGCTACGACTGGTTTTTCTGCACAAAACCAATAAGTAAAGAGGATATAGAAAGAAAAATCTTAAAGAAACAGTAATGAATAAACGAATTGCCATCCCGGTTGAAAATGGGAAGCTTTGCCCTCATTTTGGCCATTGTCAGGCTTTTGCCTTTGTGGATGTAAAAGACAATCTGATCACTGATGTTAGCATAATTGATCCGCCCGAACACCAACCGGGTACTTTCCCCCGTTTTGTGTCAGCCCATGGTGCGACTGACGTGATAGGCGGCGGAATGGGGCCACAAGCTATCACGCTCTTTAACGAAGCAGGAATCAATGTTTTCATTGGAGCTCCGGTTGCCGAACCTCAAATACTGGTTCAGGATTTTATAGGTGGCAATCTTCAATTGAGCGCCAACTATTGCGACCACGGGTCAGAAGGTCACGAGCATGTTCATAACTGCCATTAATCAGTCAAATAGTACTGATAGCCGCTGCAAATCATGCATAGCCAACAGCTACAGAAAACTGTCGGCGAAGTACGCACTATCGGATGAACAGGAGCGGGATTATGACGAGTTCATCAACAGGCTGTTGGGGGATGGCATTTACGGATTTGCGCCGGTCATCCACAGGGAATTGCATCACAAGCTTACTGAGATAAGTGGAATTGCTGATCCTTATCTTGAGGAAAAACGTTTCAGCAATGCCATTGCCGAGCAATTGTATGATGTATGGAAACCCAGGGTCATGGAGTCGGACAATCCTTTCGATATGGCTCTGCGGCTGTCAATTGCCGGCAATATTATGGATTATGCCGCAGCCGATCACACATTTGACCTGGATGAGACCATCTCGAAAGCTCTGGCTTCAGATTTTACACCTGATGATTCAATGTTGCTAAGGCAGCGTGTCATGGAAGCCGGCAGCATATTATATCTGGGCGACAATGCCGGTGAAATTGTATTCGACAAGCTTTTTATCGAGACTATGCTAAATCCTTATGTGACGTATGCTGTCAGAAGCGGACCAATCATAAACGACGCAACATTATTGGATGCATATGCCGTGGGAATGGATGTGGTTGCCGATGTTATATCGAATGGCTTCGACGCTTCTTCCACGATACTCGGGAAATGCAGCCCGGCTTTTCTGGAGCTTTACAATAATGCTGACCTCATAATATCCAAAGGGCAAGGAAACCTGGAAGGACTTATAAACCAGCACGATCCCCGTATTTTTTTCCTTTTCATGGTAAAATGTGATGTCATTGCCGAGCGTATTGGAGTCGAAAAAGGAAGCCTTGTGGTATGCCAACAGCAGTAGAAAAAAATGGAAAATGACCACTTATGCCGGAACAGTACCGGCCACAGCAGCAAAATACCGGCGGAGAGTGTATTTCGAATTCTGTCTCGATAAAGAAGAGGGCGGTCCCAGCATCATGGAGAAACCGATAAAGGGCTGGACGCTTAATATCCCGAACAAAATATTCCATTAGGAAGGAAAAGAGCAATGACAACTGAAAAGTTGAAGACATACAAGATCGGCTTTCTGAATGAATGTGCCGGAAGCTGCAAAGGAAATCCTGCACACAACGGCGTTGAGATTGGTGAAAGCTTCGTCATCGGTAAATGCGTAATAAAGGATACTTCCGCCCAGCATCTTACGTCCATTAAGCATTTTCTTTGGGCTGCCGGATACGAAGCCCGGGGCGTTGCCTGAATTAATGAAGCGATAGGATAATGCAGGATGGATGTATGCAGCTAAAAATGGATGAATCTCTGAACCTTAGAATTGCCATTGCAAGCGGTAAAGGCGGAACCGGCAAAACACTTGTTTCTACCAACCTCTTTCGTGTTTTAGAGTCGTCGGGCTATCACACCACCCTGGTGGACTGCGATGCGGAAGAACCGAATGATATCCTCTTCTTCGAGGGGAAGAGGACGGAATCGGTTGAAGTTATGCAGAAGATTCCTGTGATTGATGAAGGTCGGTGCTTGTTCTGTGGCAAATGCCAAGAATACTGCAGTTACAATGCCATCTTTTTTTTATCTCCATTGAAGATAATCCGGGTCATGGATGATCTGTGCCATAGCTGCGGGGCATGTTCTGTTGCCTGTTCGTACGGTGCAATCAGTGAAAAGG
The DNA here is from genome assembly GCA_964544545.1 of uncultured Lentimicrobiaceae bacterium. Classification (GTDB taxonomy): domain Bacteria; phylum Bacteroidota; class Bacteroidia; order Bacteroidales; family UBA4417; genus UBA4417. Next base: position 9,103 of record CAZJCG010000009.1, read on the forward strand.
TTCTCTCTCTGGGAACTGTAAACCGTTATATCTGTTCGGAAAAATCTGTAATCCTCGAAGCTGAAATGAAGGTGGGAGTCTATTCTCCTGTACCGGTTATCAAAGCTGCCATCGCCAGAGTGGACTCAAAGGGAGTCATCCTGATCGATTCAGCGCCGGGTACTTCATGCCCTTTTATTCAGACTGCTGCTGCTGCCGATTATATCATTCTGGTGACTGAGCCCACTCCTTTTGGGCTGTGTGACCTGAAACAGTCGGTAGAAACGCTGAAAACCTTGCATAAGACTTGTGGCGTGATCGTTAACCGTGCCGGGATAGGGGACAACGCTGTATATGCATATCTGGAAGAAGAGAATATTCCGCTGCTGATGGAAATCCCCTACGATAGAGCAATTGCATCCTATTATTCAAAGGGAGAGTTGGCTGTCAGGTACATGCCGGTTATGGAACGAAATTTCACATCGATGTTTGGGAAAATTGTTGAATACTATGGAAATAGCAGTTATCAGCGGTAAAGGAGGCACAGGGAAAAGTATCATGAGCGCTGCTTTTGCGACACAGGCTCAAAGGGTTGTTCTTGCCGATTGCGACGTGGATGCTGCCAACCTGCATCTCATCTTTAATCCGGACTGGGAAGAAGCTGTAGCTTATGCAGGTGGGAAAAAGGCAGTGATTTACGGTCAGGCTTGCAGGAACTGCGGGTATTGTATCGACTATTGCCGTTTTGATGCAATTTCGATGGAAAATGGCAGGGTGAATATTTCGGAAATCAGATGTGACGGATGCCAGTTGTGCATACGCATTTGTCCTTACTCTGCAATATCACTCGTAACCAATGATAAGAGCAGGTTATATTCCGGGACCTTTCGAAACGGAATGATGGTCTCCGGCCATCTGGCACCGGGAGAAGAGAATTCGGGCAAACTGGTGAATCTCGTGAGGGAAAGAGCAAGGGAATTAGCCAGACTTCACGATATTGATGCCGTCATTATTGACGGCCCTCCGGGTATTGGTTGTCCGGCAATTTCAACTGTTGCCGGGGTCGATCATGCAGTGATCGTGACGGAGCCCACCATATCCGGCATTCATGACCTGAAAAGAACAATTGAGATGTGCTCAGCTTTCCGTCTGAAGGTATGGGTGATAATTAATAAATATGATCTAAACAACGGAATATCTGATCAGATTGAGGCGTTATGCAACGGGTTGGGCATCGCTCTTGCCGGCAAATTTCCCTTCAACCCTCAGGTGGTAGAAGCAATGGTCCAGTGTAAAAGCATCATGGAGTGGGCCCCGGAATCCGGTTTTGCATCCGGTATCACAACTGCTTTTAAAAGGATAATCGATGGAGAAAGATAGGGGATTTTTACAGTTATATACCGGTAATGGCAAGGGCAAAACAACGGCAGCTTTAGGGCTGGCCCTTCGGGTTGCAGGCGCCGGGGGAAAAGTATTCATCGCCCAGTTCGTCAAGGGTATGCCCTATGCAGAACTTGATGCTTTATTACGCATCCCGGAGATTGAGGTCAGGCAATACGGAAGGGATTGCTTTATTGCAACTGAGCCTGCTGCCAAAGATGTCGAGGCTGCTCAATACGGACTAAAGGAGGTGGCGGTTCTTATAAAAGCAGGGAAGCATGACCTGGTTATCCTGGACGAAGTGTGTATTGCTCTCTACTATCATCTTTTTGAATTGGAGGAATTGTTGAAAATACTCCGTGAAAAACCAGAGTCGATGGAAATAGTGCTGACAGGGAGATACGCTCCCGCTGAACTATATGAGATTGCTGACCTCGTGACTGAGATGAAAGAAATAAAGCACTATTACACCAGTGGAATTCCAGCCAGAAAAGGAATTGAATTCTGAGATACAAACGATGACAAGATTATTTGAACAACTGAAAAAAGACTATCGCTTTATTGAAGGGCTTAATGCCTGCATCAATTGTGGTACCTGCACGGCTGTTTGTCCTGCTGCTGCTGTAAGTGAATATGACCCCAGAATCATTGTGGATGTATTGCAACAGGAGGATGAGTGTGAACTGGAACTTCTTCTGAAAAGCGACACAATCTGGTTTTGCGGTGAATGCTTGTCGTGCAAGACCCGATGCCCGAGGGGGAATACTCCCGGCTACCTGATACAGGCATTGCGCGCACTTTCAATTGAAACCGGATTATTCATGAAAAGTGAACAAGGGCAACGACAACTGGCAATTAAGCGCACCGTGGGCGATCATATCTTAAAGTACGGCTATTGCGTATATGTCGATGAAATCGACTCGGAGATGTACCCGGAGCAAGGCCCGGTATGGGACTGGTTGAAGCGGAATAAGGAAAAAGTCCTTGAGAGGCTGGGTACAAGTTATCGGAAAGATCAGTGCGGAACTCTGCGGCAAACTTCCCCGCAATCGTTGAATGATCTGAAGAAAATATTCGATGAAACAGGCGCTACAGATCGGTTTGAGCTTATCGAGAGCTATTCTGCCCGCATGGCTGCAACCATGGGCATTGAGTTTAACGCCGAGAAGGACTGCTATTTTTATTATCAGTATGAATCCAGAAGTGATAATGGTCAGGAATAATCCCTTGTCGTATGAAAAGAACTGTGAATAAAAACTGGGAAGAATACCAGAAAGAGATTGCCGACGATAACTACTATTTTGCCCGCAGTTGTATCCGGCAAAATTTTTTTCCGGCTGCTGAAGAATTGTTCCTGAAGATAATCAGAGAGGAAGTTGGAAAAGATATCTTCGATGATGCAAGGCAAACAACCTGTACCGGCATTGCCTATCATTCGGGCATTATTCCCTTCGAAACTACAATGACTGTTGTTGCCCGGCAGTTCGCACTTATGACAGAAGCTGGTTATGAAAATTTTGTCTGTTCCTGCGTCACTTCCTTTGGTATTTACAATGAGGTATTGGAAACATGGAAGCATTTCCCGGAAAAAGAGAAGGAGGCCAGGGATACTCTGAGGAGGGCAACAGGAATGACCTTTGAGATTCCCAGAAACCTTGTCCATACGAGTGATCTGATATACAAGTTCCGCTCAGAGATTGCTGCCAGGGCTTTGTTCAAACTGGTTAACAAATCAAGCTTATTGCCGCTGAAAGTGGTGGATCATATCGGTTGCCATTATGCCAAAATATTCCCTGAAAAAGGAGTGGGAGGTGCTGAATTTCCTTATGTGCTGGCTGGTATGATCGACTGTTGGGGCGGAGCGCAGGTAGATTATCCGGAGCGCAGGCATTGCTGTGGCTTCGGATTCCGTCAGTATTTATTGAAGTCGAACCGGGGGTATTCAGTTAGCAACTCCAGAATAAAATTTGAGTCGATGTATCCTTACCACCCTGATTTAATAATTGCTAACTGCCCGGGCTGCACATTCTTCCTGGATCGCTGGCAGTATGTATTGGCTGAAATGGAGGGCAAAATCTACGGCGAAAATGGTTATGGGATACCGGTCCTTACTTATGAAGAACTTGCCGGGCTGCTACTCGGATACAATCCCTGGGATATCGGACTTCAACTGCACCAGGTATCGGTAGAGCCCCTGCTTGACAAACTGGGCATTACTTACAACCCGGAAGAAAAGTACAGGGGACTGCACGGTGAAGATCTGGGGAGGCCTGAAATGCCTGACGTGCTTAAATGTATTTAATACAAATAATTATAAATCAACAGAAAACAGTTAGAGAATGAAAACAAAAGACAAAGGTTTCAGTACAAAACTAATTCATGCAGGTGCATTTGAGGATGAATTTGGAAGCGCAACTGTACCGATCTATCAGACATCGACTTTTAAGTTTAAAAGTGCGCAACATGGTGCAGATTGCTTTTCGGGGAAAAGCAGCGGCTACATCTATACAAGAATCGGTAACCCTACAACCAGGGCTCTTGAACAGAGTATAGCAGAACTGGAAAACGGCTTCGATGGTATTGCTACCAGTTCCGGGATGGGAGCTATCAGCAGTGTGTATATGGCACTGCTTAGTGCCGGAAGTCATATAGTTAGTTCGGATGCCGTATACGGGCCGGCCCGCGGTATTCTGGAACAAGACTTTTCGCGTTATAATGTAGAAGCCACCTTTGTGAATACTTCTAATCTGGAAAACATAGTCAATGCATTGAGGCCAAATACCAAAGTGCTGTATATCGAAACACCGGCAAATCCGACTATGGAGATAACCGATATAGCAGCTTGTTCAAGAATTGCAAAGGAGCATAATCTGATATTGGTTGTTGACAATACATTCAGTTCGCCTTACCTGCAAAAGCCTCTTGACCTGGGAGCGGACGTTGTACTTCATTCGGTCACCAAATTCATCAACGGCCATGCAGATATCGTGGGCGGAGTAATTATTGCAAAGGAAGAGGAGACCTATAAAAAGATCCGGCATTCAATGGTGTATCTGGGATGCAATATGGACCCGACTCAGGCTTTTATGGTCATTCGCGGGTTAAAAACTCTGGCAATACGTATTGAACGTGCTCAGGAGAATGCATTAAAGGTGGCAAACTTTCTCCAGTCTCATCCCAAGGTTGCATGGATCAAATATCCGGGGCTGAAATCACACCCGCAATATGATCTTGCTCAGAAACAAATGAAAGGATTTGGTTCGATGATGAGTTTTGGGCTAAAAGGAGGGTATGAAGCCGGAAAGAAATTGATGGATAATGTACATCTTGCTTTGCTGGCAGTTTCTCTCGGTGGCGTTGAAACCCTCATACAGCACCCGGCTTCTATGACTCATGCAGCCGTTAGTAAGGAAAATAAACTTGCTGCCGGAATTACCGATGACCTCGTCAGGTTCTCAGTAGGCATTGAAGATGTGGAAGATATTATTGAGGATTTAAAACAGGGATTGGAAACAGTTTAAAAAATAAATACTATGGAAACAACAGATGTGTTGATTGTTGGCGGCAGCGCTGCCGGAATGGTCACGGCTTTAACCGGAAAAGCCAATTGGCCTGATAAAGACTTTGCACTTGTAAAGATGCAGAAGGAAGTCATGGTCCCCTGCGGAATTCCATACATCTTCGGTACTCTTGAAGGAAGTGAAAAAAACCTGATGCCGGTAGATGCGATGATGCAAAAAAGCGGGATTCGTTCCCTGGTTGATAAAGCGACAAAAGTTAATACCAGGAATAAAACTGTTGCTTTTGCGAGCGGAATGGAGATAAGGTATGAAAAGCTGGTAATAGCCACGGGCTCAAATCCTGTGAAGCCGAAATGGCTTCAGGGTGCGGATCTGGAAAACGTTTTTGTCATCCCCAAAGACAAAAATTATCTGGACGAGATGAAGGGAAAACTTAGTAAAGCGCGAAACATTGCTGTGATCGGCGCAGGCTTTATCGGGGTGGAGTTTTCGGATGAACTTGCCAAAGCGGGCTTCAATGTAACGCTGATCGAGAAACTCCCGCATATTCTGAACCTGGCTTTCGATAAAGAACTTTCGGAGAAGATCGAGGAGATGCTTGTTGCCAGAAATGTTAATGTGATTACCGGAACTGGCATCAGTAAAGTATCAGGTGCCGGAACAGTGGAGGAGATAGAGCTTGAAGATGGTCGTAAGCTTGCTGCTGACGCTGTGATCCTGTCGATGGGATACCGTCCGAACAGTGATTTGGCGAAGGCTTCGGATATTTATGTTGATGAGGATGATTTCATTGCCGTTGACGAGTATATGCGTACTCATGAATCTGACGTTTATGCGGTTGGCGATTGTGCTCAGAAGCGCGACTTCGTTACCCGTCGCAGGGTGGCAACGATGCTGGCATCCACCGCATGTGCTGAAGCCCGGATTGCCGGCATGAACCTCTTTAACCTGAACGTTGTCAAAACTTTCAGCGGAACCATTGCCATATATTCAACAGCAATCGGTGAAACTGGTTTTGGAACGGCTGGAGTCACCGAACAGAAGGCATTGCAGGAAGGCATCGCTGTTGTGACAGGATTGTTCGAAGGTGTCGACCGACATCCGGGCAGTTTGCCCGGCAGCCACAAGCAAACCGTGAAACTTATAGCCGCTCAGCATTCAGGGGTAATTATCGGGGGCGAAGTGATCGGAGGGCATGAAGCCGGAGAACTGACAAATGTTATCGGATTGGCAATTCAAAACAGGATGTCGGTGAATTCGTTCCTTACCATGCAGGTCGGAACACACCCCTGTCTTACAGCCTCTCCGGCTGCTTATCCGCTCATTAAGGCGGCCGAAATGATCTCGATAAAAATGATGCATAAATCGTTGTAATATGAATGGATTTGAGAAAATCGAATTGCCTGATGTAAAGAAAATAATCGTAGTCGCCTCGGGGAAAGGTGGTGTCGGGAAATCGATGGTTTCGGCAAACCTGTCTGTCACTCTGGCCCGTCAGGGATTCCGTGTTGCATTGGTGGATGCTGATATTTACGGCCCGTCCATACCCAAGATGTTCGGGATCGAAGATGAAAAACCGGATGTGACCGCATTTGGTGACACTGAGATGATGTTTCCTGTCGAGAAAGTTGGCGTGAAAATCATGTCGATAGGCTTTTTTATTGAAAAGAGCCAGGGGTTGATATGGCGGGGACCAATGGCAGCTAATGCAATAACCCAGCTCTTTGAGAATACGCAGTGGGGCGATATTGATTATCTGATTGTTGATTTCCCGCCGGGAACCGGAGATATACAACTCACGGCAATGCAAAAACTGAATATAGAGGGCGCAATCATTGTAACAACACCTCAGGAGATTGCATTGAATGATGCACGCAAAGCAGCTTCAATGTTCACCCATGAAGATTTGAAAGTCCCCATTCTTGGTGTAGTTGAAAACATGTCATGGTTTACGCCTGAACCACACCCCGAAGAAAATTACTATATCTTCGGTAAAGGAGGTGGCGCTATACTAGCGGCAGAATTAAACACTGATCTGTTAGGTCAAATACCCCTGGTTGCCGAAGTGGGTGCGGCCGCCGAAAAGGGACAGAGCATATTCAATCAAACCAATCAAAGAGTAATCTCAGTCTTTGAGGAAATTGCTGAGAAACTGATTTAAATACACGGTTTCAAAAGCGACATCTGTCCTTTCTGAATGAGTCATGCTGTAATTGGCCTCAAAACCGGGACCTATTACAGCATGCTTTATTTATGACTTGGAAGTTACAGTACTCTTGAAGATCTTACTTGCAGGAGAGCAACATTTACTGAGTGCGGATGGGATTGAGCCTTAATAACTCTTCGTCGCTGAATAATGTACAGTTTTTGCATCGAATGTGGTTCTCAATTCCTTCAATGAGTTTAAAGCACTTTTTGCAGCGGTACCAGTCCCGTTCCATGATATAATTGCCGCCTTCAATCTCTAAAACTTTACCTTCGATGAGTGCCTTGGCAATCACCCTGAGTGCCTTATTGTAAACTCTTGTAAGGGTCGGCCTTGAAACATTCATCTCTTCCGCCGCCTGATCCTGCGACAGCATACGGTAATTTACCAACCTGATGCTCTCGTACTCTTCAAAAGTCAACTTAACAGATTCAGCATCGAACACAGGCATCCCATAAGGTTTAAAGCCTTTCATTGCCGGCGGGTCACCCACTTTCCTTGACTTACTCGGCCTGGCCATTTTGATGCTCTTTTCTGAACCTATTGACATCTCTCCAAACCAGATATCCAAAAAGGAATGCCGATGCTAATAGGATCAGCTTGCCGATCAGACAATAGGAGCCGCAATAGTAATGGTCTCCGAAACCAAAGAGGCAGGAGGCACATCCCAAAGCTACCATGAGCAGGTAATCAACCAGAAGAATTACCGGTAGAACCAGACAAAATTTAATGAGCAGGGCAGCTTTCATGTTTTTTTTTATACAAAGATAATGAACCTGCGTTCATAATATTCTCCTGTTGCCAAACTTTTTCAGTATTTTTGTGAAGCAATAATAAACATCTATGACAACCATAACAGTGACTCTTGACGGTGGCAAGAAAGTGAGCGCCCACGTGCAGGGCCATACCATCCGCACCGACCAGCCTGTCCATTCGGGTGGTGAAAACTCGGCACCGGCACCATTTGATCTTTTTCTGGCAGCCATCGGCACCTGTGCCGGGATCTATGTCAAGTCTTTCTGTGACCAGCGAAATCTTCCGTCCGATAATATACGGATCGTTCAGACGGTTGAATACGATGCAGAAAAACGGCTGCCTTCTGTCGTTAAGATCAATATTCAGTTGCCGGAGGGTTTTCCTGAGAAATACCGGGAAGCCGTGGTGAATGTCGCGCAACTCTGCGCAGTAAAGAGGGCAATTGCCGATCCGCCTGCATTTGAAGTAATATCATCGGTATTCTGACGGCATAAAAAAACGCCCCCTTGCCACAGGCAAAGGGGCGCAAACACAGGTTGCTGATTAATTCCAGCCTTTTGCTTTCTTGTAGTCGTCGTAGCTTTTGAAGATAAGCTTGTTCAGCGCAGCGTTAGCGGCATTTACGCTGACGACGCCGCTCACCGTATGGGTTTCGCCGGCTTTCATCTCCTTGCTTACAGCCAGGATCAGCCATGCATCGTATGAGTGATCCTTGATCACTTTGCCGTTTTCATCGAGCATCAGAGCAGGAACCGTGAACTGAACGTTCTGTCCTCCCATGGTCTTCTCAGAATCGGTCTTTACTTCGATGGTGGCTTCGATGGTAGCCCTGTCCCAGTCCACTGCCGTTATTTTGGCATCTTTAACAACGTATGCAGTACTTCCGGCTGAATCTACGAAAGGAAGGGTGATCGGGAATTTCATTTTGGCAGTTTCGGCCTTGAATTCTGCTTTGGCATCTTCTTCCAGCTTGTTGATCTTCGATTGGAAAGCCACCAGGTCGTCGGCCGATTTGGCTTCGGTCTTGGCCTTTGCCACCATTGTTGAATCATCGGCCTTGTAAGCAGCTTTAATAGCAGCCAGTTTGCCGAAATAGCCTTTGCTTTCGAGTTTCTTTTCGGTAGTTCCGTTTCCGCCGCAGCCGGCCATTGCAATTACAAGTACAGCCAGGCATGATGTGATGAGTAGGTTTTTCATTGGACTGATTTTTTAGTTGTTGATTGGATTGCGGCACAAAACTAAGTTGCCTTCGATGTCCGGCGCAAATGAAAGAAGTGCTGATTCATGAATCAGGACAGGATATGCATTTTCCAGGAATATTCCTTGAGGGAATCTGTTCGGTAATATGCAGATTATCAGATGATAGAGATAGGGTGACTATTGGACCTGTTTCAACAGACTGAACATGGGAAATCAGCCTTCATTTTCTGCAGCGACTTCTGCAGTTTCACTCAGGAGTTCTCCGGGCATCCGGCTGCGCTCGTAAAATTCTTTGGGCGTCATTCCCCTGAACTTTTTAAAAGCGGTATTGAATGCACTTTTAGAGTTGAATCCAACCGTGAGGGCTATCCCTTCAATGCTCATGTGCAGCCTTCCGGAGCCGGCCAGTAGCCTGCAGGCTTCTTCGATACGGTACTTGTTCACGAAGGCGTTGAAATTGTCCCCGGTCAACTCATTGACCACTTTCGAAAGATAATTCGTATTGGTCCCTAACCTGAGGGCCAGTTCGTGCTGGCTGATATCCTTGTCAAGGAAGCATTTCTCGTTTTCCATGAGATGGTTGAGGCGCAGCCAGATATCGTTTCTTGTCGATTCGCTAAGCGCCGGCCTGACGCGGTTGATCTCAGGTGTGATTTCCAGATTCAGCTGTCCGGAAGATGCCGGCATCTCCTGTTTTCGGGAAACAACTTTGTTGTCGATGGTATTCCGGTTCCCTCCGAACCCCCAGGCCGATAGTCCCATGATCACCACGACAAGCAGAAATGCCGCGGGTATGGCAATTCTTCTGATATCAGAGATAAGGTTCACAAAAGAATTCCCGGTGCCAGAGGTGGCGTTGGTTATTTTATCTAGTTCCGCCTGCATATCAAGATTGCTCTGAAGTCCGGTAGCCGCTTTGACAGAGTCTCCTGCCTGGATATACCTGTTCAGGTAAACCAGTGCCTCCTTTTCTTCGCCCATCGATTGATACAATTCGCCGATTGCTTTCAGGTTGTCGAGTACGAAATTCTGGTTGAACGATTCTCTGGCAGCCTGCAGGCTTGCCTGGTAGCACTCGATGGCTTCGCTGTACTCTTTGTTGGCAGCATGAAATCTTGCAAGGGTATTATAATAGACGGTTTCAGAGAGCTTGTCGCCGGCCCTTTCCATGTATTCGTGCGCCTCCCGGAAGGCCCCGGTCAAGGCTTCGTGGTTTCGTTCCTCCAGGTAAACCTCCGCCATATTGCAGGCGGCAAAACAAGCCCCCTGCCAGTCGTTAATCCTTTTTTTATGAACAATGGCCCGCCTGAAACAGGATAAAGCCTGATCGGATTGGCCAATCTTCCGGTAATACATGCCTATGTGGTTCAGTGTATAACCCAGTCCCCGGTCATTGTTGAGCGAAGCGAAGATCTTTTCAGCTTTCCTGAACAAACCAAGGGTTCTTCCCTTATCGGGACCCGATTCAAAAATTCCGGCAACATTGCAGTATAGGTAGCCTACGAATTGCTTGTCGCCGGCCTGTTCACAAACAGCAATGGCGTTTATAAGGGCTTGATCGCCCTGACGGTCCAGACCGGCATCCTTGAGCATCACACCGATCGAGATCATGGCCGGCCCGGCTTGTATCTTATTGTCGCTGAGCAGGAATGATTTCCCGGCTTTGTTTAACCAGTCAATGAAGCCCCTGGTATCCCCGTTGCTTCTGGCGACCTTTGCCATCAGCAACTGTGCCTGGGCAACCGTAAGGTGATCCTCTTCAGCCAGTCCTTTTTCAATAGCAAGCTGAAGGCAGGAATTGGCCTCACTCATATCCTGCATACGGAAATGGCGGTTACCCAGGATATAGAAATACTTTGCCGGAGCCTTTCGCCCCGGTGAAGACTTGTATGCCCTTTCTGCGGCAGAAATATAATATCCTGCGGAATCAGCGGCATCGTGTACCCTGATGAACAGGCCGGCAAGTCCGACATAGGCATCTGCGAGCAGCTTTTTGTCCGGGAGTTTTTTTCCTTCTGCTATGGCCTCCCGTGTCAGCACGAAGGCCTGATGCAATGAATCCGGATTGCATAATTCCGCCAATTCAAGCAGAACCTGGATTTTCTCACTGCCGGCGGCTTTCTGAAGACGATTGTGCAGCCCTGATACCTTCTGTTCCCAATTGACAGGCGCAGATATGACAGGGCTGATGCTTACCGACAGCAGGAAGAAACACAGCAAGCGGTGTAGTTTCATAGGATAACTAGAGATATGCAAATATACTAATTGGTGAATGATTAGCATACTGATTATTCGATGATAAAGGTGCTACAGTATCTTAAGTAATCTTACCTTTATTGACCCTAATCAATACCTTCATGACGGGCTTACAAAATACAGCATTATCTCTTCGCAGGAAACTGCTCCTGCCGGTATTCACATTGCTGTGCGTTTCATTGGCTAATGCCCAGCAGGAACCGGACACGGTAAGCCTGAAGGAAGTAGAGATTATCGGCCTGTCGTCCACTCCTTCCAAAATCATCAGCAAAGGGATGATCGATCAGGCTCCCCTGCCCGATGTGGGAGATCTACTGCGAACCATCCCGGGCATAAGCGGTATTAAAAAGGGAGGATCAGCCATCGATCCGGTGATACGGGGATTTCGTTTCAGCCAGCTCACCGTGATCGCCGATGACGGACTCCGGGTGGAAGGCGGTTGCCCGAACCGTATGGATCCGGTTGTTTCGCATATCGAAAGCGACGATATCGAATCCATTGCAATTGTGAAGGGACCTTATGCCCTGCGTTTCGGACCATCATTCGGTGGCACGGTTCGCCTGATTACCTTCACTCCGAAGCCACAGGATGGTTTCCAGGTGCATGTGAAATCGCGCACATCCCTGAATTCAAACCCGGCCGGGTTCAGCCAGTACCTAAGGGTATACGGAGGCGGACGCAAGCTTTACTTCGGAATGTCGGGCAGTTACCGCGACTACAGTGATTACTGCGACGGTGAGGGGCAGACGGTTGCTGCTGCTTTTCGCAAATACAACATTTCCGGAAGTCTGGGATTTAAACCGGCGCCGAACCAGGAACTGATACTTTCGGTTCACCGGAATTACGGACGTGATGTGCGTTTTCCGGCATTGCCGATGGATGAGATCAGGGACAACACTACGCTGCTGTCGGCCGATTACCAACTGAAACTGGGCAACAGTCTTTTCAGTGGGGTGGATGTTAAGGTGTATCATTCGGGCGTTCATCACGAAATGGATAACAGTTTCCGCCCGGCCTACAGTTCTGTTGTCCCGCCATACAACGGCCTGATGCAGGCAATAGCCGAAGTGGACGCTTACAACCGGGGAGGCAGGATACAGTTGAGCATGCATCCGGGAAAGAATGAGCTGGTGACCGGATTTGACCTGGAATCAGCAGGAAAGGATGGCGGGAGGATCATGTCGATGATCATGAACATGGGTGGCGTGGAAACGATTTCGGTGAAACGCACGAATCTCTGGAAAAAGGCCTGGTTGGTCAACTCCGGGTTTTTCGGCGAATTCAGCAGGAAACAAGGGAAATATACCATAACAGCCTCTGCCCGTCTCGACCTGAACATGGCTGCATCGGATGATACACTGGTATTAAAGAAGAATTCTGTATCCTGGTTCGATAAGACCAGTTCCACCTATCTGAACCTGAGCGCCAATGCAGGGATCACCCGGATGCTCGGAGAAAAAAGCTCAGTAAGCCTTTATGCCGGCAGGGGCATGCGCAGTCCTGATCTCTCTGAGCGTTTCATAAAATTCCTTCTGGTCGGATACGATAACTATGACTATCTGGGGAACCCTCTGCTGAAGCCGGAAATAAACTATCAGTCGGACCTTGTGGCGGCTGTGAATCTCGGAGATGCCGGAAAACTGGAAGCCGGCGCATTTGCCTCATTGATCGACCGTTACATCTCAGGGGTCATCCTGCCTTCATCCGTGGCAACACCTAAGACCATGGGAGCGCTGGGGGTAAAGCAGTTCATGAATTCGGGGAGAGCCTATCTTTTTGGCTTTGAAGCCGGGTACACCTCAGCCGTCTTCCATGGATTGTCGGCAGGGGGTTCAGCCGCATATACATATGGAATTCATGCTTCCGCCACCCGAAACCGTATCGAAAACGGTAAAGTTACCGGGATAGAACAGGTAAAGAACGATGCAATTCAGGAGATTCCGCCCTTTGAGGCGCAAATTGATCTGAAATACCGTTTTTTCAGGGAAAGAATGGAGGCCTCAGTGCTAACGAGGTTCGTTGCATCCCAGCAACACGTTTCTTTGTCGTATTACGAAAATGAAACTCCCGGCTTTGTAGTCATGAATGCTTCCTTAGCCTGTACCATCAGCAGGGTACTCCAGGTGTCGGCCGGTGCAGGGAATATCTTCGATAAAACATACTATGAACACCTGAACCGGCGGATCGCAGGCTCCGCAGCACGCCTGAACGAAGCAGGCAGGAATTTTTATCTTAACCTGATCATTCAATTATGAAACAATTCTTGCCGGCAGTTGTTATCCTAGCGGTCCTGTTCCAGTCGTGCGAACCGGAAGTAATCCCGATTTCAGAACCAGGCGGGAAAATCGTCCTGGAGTTTATTCATCAGGTTAAAGGCGATCCCCTGGACGACGATACTATGTGCTATATGAACGAAGCTGGCAATCCTTATGAAGTCGATGAACTGAAATATTTCATTTCAGATGTTTTCCTCAAGGGGAACGACGGCAGCAGGGTGCATATTGATGCCGAAACGGCGGTTCATTATGTTGATATTGACATCCCGGCAACACTTTCCTGGAATGTGTACGATACCATTCCGGAAGGTGTCTATGATTCGATATCCTTTATTTTCGGATTGAATGAGGAGCGAAATGTACCCTTTGCATTCGTGAATCCGCCTGAGGTGAATATGTTCTGGCCTGATATACTGGGCGGCGGCTATCACTACCTCATGCTGAACGGGAAATGGAAAGACCCGCAGGACCTTGTCTCTCCGTTTGATATGCATCTGGGAATCGGACAATTGTATTCAGGAACGACCACATCGGTTGACTCGATCACCGGATACGTGCAGAATTATTTTACGGTGACACTGCCGTTGCCGGGACTTGCTGTCAGGCAGAATTCCGTCAGTACCATTGAGCTTGTTATGGATATCGATAGTTGGTTTAGCACGCCCCATACCTGGGATTTCAACGAATGGGGCGGGTATATCATGCAGAACCAGCCTGCCATGCAGATTGTCAGGGAAAACGGGCAGGATGCATTCTCAATAGGAACTGTAACCCAACTTCGCTGATGTCGGTTTTCGGTAGAATTTTCCGGTTTTATTACGAAGGCTTCCGGTCGATGACCGTAGGAAAAACATTGTGGGTGATCATTTTAGTTAAACTGGTAATTTTTTTTATTATTTTCCGCTTGTTTTTCTTTCAGGATTTTCTGGATTCCAGATTTGGCACTGATAAAGAAAAGAGTGATTACGTAATAGAGCAATTGACACCTAATCCAAATTAGTTATGGACGTTTCTCTGGTTGACTGGTCGCGGGCCCAGTTTGCATTGACCGCAATCTATCACTGGCTGTTCGTTCCGCTCACACTTGGTTTGTCGTTTATCATCGCGTTCATGGAAACCATCTATGTGCGCACCGGTAACGAAGAGTGGAAACGGATCACCAAATTCTGGATGACCCTTTTCGGCGTGAATTTCGCCATCGGGGTTGCCACAGGGATCATTCTCGAGTTTGAATTTGGCACCAACTGGTCGAATTACTCCTGGTTTGTGGGTGATATCTTTGGTGCGCCGCTGGCCGTGGAGGGGATCATGGCCTTCTTCATGGAAAGCACCTTCATCGCCGTGATGTTCTTCGGCTGGAAGAAGGTGAGCAAACGGTTCCACCTGGTATCCACCTGGCTGGTGGCGGTCGGGGCCAACCTCTCGGCCCTCTGGATCCTGGTGGCCAATGCCTGGATGCAGTACCCTGTCGGGATGCGCTTCAATCCCGAAACAGCCCGGAACGAGATGATGAATTTCTGGGAGGTTTTGTTCTCCCCGGTTGCCATCAATAAGTTCCTTCATACTGTGACTTCCGGTTTTGTCCTTGCCGCCGTATTCGTTGTTGGGGTCAGTGCCTGGTTTCTGCTTCGCAAACGTCATGAGCTCATGGCCAGGCGAAGCATCATTGTGGCATCCGTTTTCGGCTTTGTGATGTCGTTGTTCCTGGTGCTGACTGGCGATGGTTCTGCCAGGCTGCTGGCCCGGCATCAACCGGTAAAGTTTGCTGCCATGGAAAACCTGTATGAAGGGAAGCAGAATGCCCCGCTGACTGCGATCGGCATTCTGAAGTTTAAGGAGGATGAGCAGCGGCGGATAGACTTCCTGATGAAACTGGATGTTCCCGGCTTCCTATCTTTTATGGCTTTTCAGGATGTGAATGCCTATGTTCCCGGCATCGGCGACCTGGTGAATGGTAATCCCGAACGGAACATCATGCCTGTAAAAGAGAAGATGGAGAAAGGGAAGCTGGCCATCGAAGCCCTGCGGCAATTCAAGGCAGCCAGGAAGGAAGGAAACCTGGCGCGTGCCGACTCTGCCAGACTGGTTCTGGAAGCCAACTTCAAGTATTTCGGTTACGGGTACCTGGAAAATGAATATGATGTAGTGCCGCCGGTCCCGGCTACTTTTTACTCCTTCAGGATCATGGTAGGGCTGGGAATGTGGTTTATACTGCTTTTCCTGCTTGCCTTATTCTTTACGCTGCGTAAGAAACCGGTCTACAAACGATGGTTCCTGTATGCCTCCGTGCTTAGCATCCCGTTGGCCTACCTGGCCTCCGAGATGGGCTGGCTGGTAGCTGAATTCGGCCGGCAACCCTGGATCATACAGGACCTGATGCCCACATCGGTAGCCGTATCGCATCTGTCAACAGGAGCCGTCAGGCTGACGTTTATCCTTTTTGCGATAACCTTTACGATCCTGTTGATCGCCGATATTAAGATTCTGACCAAACAAATCAAACTCGGACCTAAGGAAGGAGGAACTGAATAATGTTCGAAAACTTATCACATCTGGCATTGCAGCAATACTGGTGGATGATCGTATCGCTGCTGGGATCGTTGCTGGTGTTCCTGCTGTTCGTACAGGGCGGGCAAACGCTTATTTACCGGCTGGCGAAAAATGAAACCGAACGGACGATCCTCATCAATGTTCTCGGCCGGAAATGGGAATTCACCTTCACTACCCTTGTGACCTTCGGCGGAGCATTTTTTGCCTCCTTCCCGCTATTCTATAGTACCAGCTTCGGGGGCGCATACTGGGTATGGATGCTGATCCTGTTTGCCTTTATTGTCCAGGCTGTTTCATACGAATACCGGAAGAAACCGAATAACTTCCTGGGTCACAAAACATATGAGGCTTTCCTCCTTGCCAACGGCGCACTGGGCACCATACTGCTCGGCGCGGCTGTTTCCACCTTTTTTACAGGCTCACAATTTTCGGTAAACGAAAATAACCTGTCACAATGGGAATTGCCCTCGCACGGACTGGAAGCGGTACTTAGTCTTCAGAATGTTTCGCTGGGACTGGCCGTATTTTTCCTTTCCAGGGTGCTGGCGATCCTTTACTTCTTCCGGAATGTGAACCATGCAACCATAATAGGCCGGGCAAAAAAGCAACTTATGTATGAGGCCGTCCCGTTCCTGTTATTTTTCCTGATATTCCTGGCCATGTTACTCATGCAGGAAGGCTTTGCCGTCGATCCGGTCTCCGGCGCGGTGAGCATGGAAAGTCAAAAATACCTCCACAACCTGATTCAGATGCCCGTTGTTGCAGGCATCTTCCTGCTCGGGGTTTTCCTGGTGGTATTTGGTATCCTGCGGGTGGCGATCTGCTTCAAGAAATGCAACGATAAGGGCATATTCCTGAGTGGCGCCGGCACGGTGCTGACGGTATTTGCCCTGTTCCTGCTGGCCGGATTCAACAACACGGCTTTCTACCCTTCAACTTTCGACCTGCAAAGCTCACTCACCATTCAGAACAGTTCCTCCAGCCATTACACGCTCACAGCCATGAGCTATGTCTCGTTGCTGGTTCCATTTGTGCTGGCATACATCGTGATCACCTGGAGGGCCATCAACAAGAAGAAGGTTGATATTTCCGATCTCGAAGACGGGGGGCATGTTTATTAGTGTTGAATGAAACCCACGGCGGTTGCATCACTGCATAAACCGGAATATTTGTTGCCTTGCTGTTTGCTTCGGATAATTGTATCCCGAAACCCGGCAGCAGTTTAAGTCAGGATTAATGAACTGCTGCCTCCCGGGAACAGTGGAAGCCGGCCATCTGATGTCTCTTTCAGATTCAGGAATCCCGTATACTTTCAATTTTTGGAAAAAAATTCCTTCCTGAACCGAAGGAAAGAGATCATTTGTGTGTCAAAAGAAAGTCATGATTCTTTTTTTACTCATTCCCTATTTCAACGAACCATCCGGAAGAATCTCAAAACATAAATCCAGGCCGGACCACGTTAAATCCTCTCCAATGAAAATAAAGACCTTTTTCCTTGTTGCTTTTCTCATGATGTCATCCGTTATCGGGCTGGCACAGCTGACCCACGAACATTCCTATACAGGTACGGCGGAAGTGGCCGATCTGGGTGAAAGTGGTTTCAGGTACTATACAACAAATTATCTGACCAATTCGGTGCTGTTATATAACGAAGATCATAGTTACTGGAAGACGATCCAGCTTTCTGTTCCCCAGAACCAATATTTGTATGATGTTGCCTATGTAAGTTCAAGGTTGTTCAACCAGGATGACCAGGTGGAATTGCTGATGGTGACTTATAGTTATGTCAGTACTTCTGATACAGGGGGATATTACATATACAACACAAGAGTGGTGAACGAGGCAGGGAACCTGCTGGCGGATGTTCCTGGTGGAGGATATTCATTTATTATGACTACTGGCAACAATGTGAATAAATTGATAGTATATGTTTATGATTTCGCTGTTTCGGAGTACATAATGTCAACGGAAATTTTCGGGCTGCCGGATCCTGTCGGTGGTATTGTCGAAGACCCTGCTTCGGTTCTGCGCCCCTATCCGAATCCTGCCGGAAGTGAAATCAATATTCCCCTCGCAGATGCAGGCCATCATGTTGTAATTGCTGTATCGGATAATCTCGGGAGAGAGCTTTTCAGACGGAGTGCTCCGGTTAGCGACGGTTCGTACAGGATGGATACGTCCGGACTTCCGGCTGGTACTTATTATTATGTTATCGAAACAGACGGAAAATCCCTTCCGGCGAAAAAATTCCTGAAACGGTAACCCGGCAGGGGAGAACTATACCTCGGCTTTAAAGATTCCGTATATCTAAAGTCTTTTGGATGGAATCACCAGCCCGCGGGATCATCCCCGCCGGCTGATCTCCTGAAGAGCTTCGGTATTCAAAAGAATGATGTCCTTCTCGTTAAGTGCTATCAACCCTTCTCTTTCAAAGGTTTTGAGGAGTTTTACGGCGCTTTCCATGGATATGCCGGCAAAATCTGCCAGGTCACGGCGGGAGAGGAGCTGGAATATCTCCGGATAGTCTTTCTTTATATTGTCAAGATAAAGCAGGGTGTCGGCAATCCTGCCGTTCATCTGTTTGAAGAGGTTGTTCTGAAGGATGGAGAACAGATCAGTGCTCTGCCTGCAGTATCGCTTCACGATATTGAATGCAAACGTGCCGTTGTTGATGAAGACATTCGACAGGGATGTTTTCTCGATCAGGAATACCTGGCATTCAGTAAGCGCAACGGATGAATAATTGAAGGTGCTTTTCGAGAAGACCGAAGAAAGCCCGATAAATTCGCCGGGATAGAGGATGCGCAGGTTAAAGCTCCTTGAACCGTCACCTTCGATATACTGCTTTGCCAGTCCTGTCATTATGAACAACACATACGAAGCAAATGCACCTTGTTTTACAAGTGTATCTCCTTTACGGAACAGTACCTGCGTGCGGCTCTCCCTTACAAGTTCCGCTTCTTCGGCTGACAACATCTGGAAGCAGGGAGCCTGGATATCACAGATAAATTCCTTGTCGGTTTCAGTCAGGGTTTTCATCCTTAATAGCTCTTCATTTGCCGCAAAATTAATCGAAATCAATAAAAAACTTGTGTTATTTCAATCAGGCAGTTGTGGCGCCCGGGGCCCTGAAACTGGCCGGTGAAATTGTATGGTGGTAATTTTGCCTCGTCAATTTAAAATTAAACGACCTATGTTATACACCAATCTGAAACACCTCGAAACGGCAGCTGAGCATGCCAGAATTCTGAATGAAAACGAAAATGTAATGGTCATTTGTGGCCGGATGGGTCCCATGTGTATTCCTGTTTACGGCATTGCCGAAGAGTTGGAGGGTGAATACAGCCACGTGAAATTCTGTGATATGGAATTCGATAATCCAGAATCACACGTGATCCGGAACCTTCCTGAAGTACGGAACTTCATGGGTATCCCGTTTACCATTTACTATAAGAACGGCAAGGTTGTGAAGGCTACTTCCAGCATTCAGACCAGGCAACAGGTGAAGATGATCCTGGATAAAGAATTTGGTGTTCCCGTAACAGCATAAGACCATGGAAACGGGTCATCATTACGATGCGATCATACTGGGCGGAGGGCCCGCCGGATTAACGGCAGGCATCTATCTTTCCAGGGCAAAGTTCAGGACATTGATCGTGAACGAAGGTGCTATGGGCGGACAGATGATTCTCACGCACCAAATTGCCAATTATCCGGGAGTCGAAAGCATCAGCGGTTACCAGCTTGCCAATATCATGAAGAAACAAGCCGGAGCTTTCGGCTGCGAGTTCAGGAACAATGAATCAGTCATTTCCCTTGATCTCGAAGGGGAAACCAAGAGTCTGATACTGTCGGACGGAAGCCGATATTCTTCCGGAGCCATCATCCTTTCACCCGGCGGAAGGCCCAGAACGCTTGGTGTCCCGGGTGAAGAACGGTTCAAAGGCCAGGGAATATCTTACTGCGCTACCTGTGACGGGGATTTTTTCACCGGTAAAGAGATAGTGGTTGTAGGAGGAGGTAACTCTGCACTCGAAGAGGCTGTTTCACTGACTCGTTATGCTTCAAAAGTGACAGTAGTTCACCAGTTTGATCATTTTCAGGCCTTTGAGCATGCCATCGAAGAAGCAGAGAACCATCCCCGGATCGGATTTAAACTTGAGTCGGTGATATCGGCCTTTAAGGGTGACGAAAAGCTGGAGAGTGTTAATATAAAAAGCCTGACAACGGGAGCAGTTACGAATTTCAGAACCGACGGGGTATTCATCTTTATCGGTTATCAGCCCAATACTGAATTCCTGAAAGGCAAAGTAGCGCTGAATGACCGGGGGGAGATCGTTGTGGATTCAGAACTTGCAACCAGCGTAAAGGGTGTTTATGCTGCAGGCGACAGCATTGCCAAGACTTTCAGGCAGGTTACCACTGCTGTTGCCGATGGAACCATCGCAGCCCTGGCAGCCTCCGGCTACCTGAACAGTCTCAAAGTCAAAGGTAAGAATAAGGTAGCCATTGCCTGACGTTTGTCTTTAAGTTGAAGAAATCGTGCAATACTAACATGGAACAAGTAACAGCATATTCCGAGTTCAGGGAGAAAGCGGGCAACGCAGTGAAAGTCCTGCTGATGTTGTATAAATCGGGAAGCGACCCTAGCCTGTGTGCCTTGGCTAATCTTGATAAGGCCGTGAGCGGTTTGACAGAAGTCCCGGTTTTTACAGCTGATGTATCCGGCGTCCGCGACATTCACCCGGTTTATGGGATCAGCAGTGTGCCTTCACTGCTTGTGTTTGAAGCCGGCCATCTCATCTCTGTGGTAAAGGGGTGCCAGGAGGATGGATTTTACCGGGCTCTGGTTGAGAATGAGATCTTCAGGGCAAAAGCGGAAGTAAAGAATGTTAAAAATGTAACGGTTTACACTACCCCGACCTGTTCCTGGTGCAATACGCTGAAAACCTGGCTGAGGAAAAATAATGTTCCATACACCGAAGTCGATGTTTCGCGCGATCAGGATGCTGCCGGAGAACTGGTCAGACGTTCAGGTCAGCAGGGTGTTCCCCAGACTGACATCAACGGGCAACTGGTTGTCGGCTTTGACCAGAAAAAACTGAAAGAACTGCTTGAAATCGGCTGAACGAATAACCGGAATCAGATAATTGTGATAAAAATGTTTATATGAAAGAGTTACAACCTGTTAACCAGCAAGTGGTCATTGATGTCACTCCTGCCCAGGAACAACGCACTGCAGCTGGAATAATCATTCCTGACACGGCAAGGGAAAAACCACGTATAGCTCCTGTCGTTTGGATGAGCGTTATTGACAATGCCGAGGTAAAGCCTGGCGACAACATATTGTTTAAGCCATTCAGCGGCACGGATGTGGAATTTGAAGGGCGGAAATACCTTATACTTCCGTATGCGGATATACTGGCGAAGATCGTGGAAACGGAAGAGATCTAAGACCAGATTCGATTTTGTTAAGGCCGGCAGGGTGCATCGCACCCTGCCGGCCTTTTCTGTTCCCAGCCTGCTGTGTTTTCCAGTTGCCGATTGCTTCCCGGGGAAAAAATTATGCAGTTGCTAGCACAAGATTGCCTATTTTTGGTTTCTATATACCAGATAAATCTTACGCTATGCTTACACAGATCATTTGGTTCTTCAGTCTTCCGGTAGTTATTTTTCTGACTTACAGGCTTGTGCTGCTCGCTATCCGGCGTTCTGAGAAGTCCGGTCAATCCTGATATTCTGGAACTCAGTATTCTGATAATGCCTTTCGGGTGGCAATAAGCATGCATATAAGTCGAAAGCTCCGGAAATTCCTGGCGCTACTCCTGCTGGTAATCCTGATGGTGCCTTCCATTGTGAAATGGGAGCATCACCATTCGCCGGATAATGCTGTCCATAAGGAAGGCACCGGGCTTCACGCCTGCCATCCGAAGTGCCTGATATGCAACTTTGAGTTCTCTTTGTTCACGTCAGGGCAGCCTGTTGCTGATGCCTCTGGAAATTGGTATTTTCGGCCGCTGGTATGCCCGCTCCTTAGGGGGATAGTTTATACAAATTCTTCTTTTTCATTTTTATTACGGGCTCCGCCATCAGGTTTCTATCCCGGTTCTCCGGTATAGTGTGATTAATCCTGTACTCCTTTTAAAATCGTAATAAAAATGAAAAAATTGATTGCCGGCTGCATGCTGGTAATTGCTTCTATGCATTTATCAGCACAAAGCAGCCTTTCCGGGGTGGTGAACGGAATATCGAACAAACCATTGCAGGGCGCCACCGTCTTTTTTCCTGAACTTAACAAAGGGACAGTAACCGGTCCCGACGGACAATACCTCTTTACAGAACTGCCACAGGGAAGGGTGCGTATCCAGGTATCCTACCTTGGGTATGCCAGCCATATTGAAACCATACTGCTGAAGCCTTCTTCAAACAAGCTGGATATAATCCTGCATCCTGCGCCTATCGAGGCGGAGGGCATAGTGGTAACCGGCGGATACAACAGTTCACAACACGAGAATGCGGTGAAAGTGGATATTTTCCGTTTCGACCGGCATGATGTGAAGGTCTCACCCAATTTCACCAGCCTTCTTACTGCTATACCGGGCGTGGATATGATCTCCAAGGGTAGCGGGGTGTCGAAACCGGTGATCCGCGGACTTTCCATGAACGATATTCTTGTTCTGAACAACGGGGTGCGTTTCGAGAATTATCAGTATTCGAGCCATCATCCTTTGGGCATAGACGAATTTGGGATCGGGGAAGTGGAGGTGATCAAGGGACCGGCATCTCTGATGTATGGCTCAGATGCCATCGGAGGAGTGGTTAACTTCATCAAAGAGAAGCCGGCACCGGTAAATACTGTAGAAGGTGATTACAACCTTCAGCTTTTTTCCAACAGCCTGGGACTGGTTCAGAACCTGGGGGTAAAAGCCTCATCCGAAAAGTTTTTCTATGGAATCCGCACGGGAATGAAGTCGCATGCCGATTACCTGCAGGGCGGCGGGACGTTCGTTCCCAATTCACGTTTTAACGAAGTATCGGTGAAGGCAAATGCCGGTTATACAGGTAAATCGGGTACCTACAGGCTATTTTATGATTATAGTGACCAAAAACTGGGACTGGTGGAGGAAGAATCGTTCCCCTGGATACCGGAGAGAGGCAGGCAGGAAAAGGTGTATTACCAGAATATTCTGACGCAGATGCTTTCATCACAAAATAAGATGTATTTCGGCCGTATCCGGCTTGAAGCCAATATTGCCTGGCAAAGCACCACCCTGACCCATATGGCGGAAGAAGCCGTCACCGAGATTGAAATGAATCTGGGAACATTGAATTACGAGTCAAAATTGCGTCTGCCGTCATCCCGTTCTTCTGAATATATTCTGGGAATTCAGGGTATGAATCAGTGGAATACGAATCTTAACCATCGTGAAACGATACTCTTGCCGGATGCATTCACCGGAAGCTATTCAGCTTTCGCAATGGTACAACAGGAATTGAAGAAGCATCTTATCATTCAGACCGGAGTCCGTTATGACTACCGGACGCTTGAAACGGATGAAACCGGTCTGCCAGGATCGGAAGGATACAGAAAAAACCTGGCACTGGATTACGGAAATTTCAGCGGTTCGGCAGGCGCCACCCTGCAGCTGAATGAATGCGTGCACGTAAGGGCTAACATTGCAAAAGCCTACCGTACGCCAAACCTCGCCGAACTATCTTCCAACGGTCCTCACGAAACCAGG
This sequence comes from uncultured Lentimicrobiaceae bacterium, assembly GCA_964544545.1. Lineage (GTDB taxonomy): Bacteria > Bacteroidota > Bacteroidia > Bacteroidales > UBA4417 > UBA4417. The sequence continues at coordinate 32,969 of CAZJCG010000009.1, forward strand.
TACGAAATGGGGGATCAAAAGCTTGTCCCCGAAAACTCGGCAGAGGCCGATCTCAGTCTTCATCTCCATACGAATACCATGACGGCCGACCTGGCTGTATTCCGGAACATTATCCATGATTATATCTTCATTGCACCTACCTCCGATACAGCTTCTTCCGGTATGCGAATCTATCGGTACCAGCAGGATGATGCCCGGTTGCAGGGGGGCGAAGCCGGCATCCATCTCCATCCGGGGTCGGTTCCCTGGTTGCATATTGAGGCCACATGTTCGCTGGTGAATGGTGAACATACCGGAGGAGAGCCGTTGCCTTTCATTCCGCCACTCAAGGCAAGCCTGGAGGGAAGAGTGGAGAAAGAAAAACTGGGTATGCTCCGGCACGCCTACATCTCAGCAAAGTCATCATTTGCTGCCAAACAACAACGACCCGCAAACGACGAAACTGAAACGAACGGATATGCGTTGCTCGATATAGCTGCCGGAGCAGAAATCACATTAGGCCGGCAATTGATCAGAACGGACCTGGGAATAAGCAATCTGTTTGATACAACGTACATTGACCATCTCTCTACCCTGAAAGAAGTGAATCTATACAATCCGGGCAGGAACCTGACCCTGAATGTACAGGTACCATTTGGTTGTACCAGGCATCCGAAAGAACAAAAGTCATTGCCATAAAAAAAAGTGCTGCCGGAGCGCTGGTTTTTTGAGGGGAATGTGTCTAACTATAAAACTTAAGGTTAAACACAAATTCAAATCCCAATGAAAATCCTTGTAAATGTAATTGCTGCAGGCATCCTAATCGTTATGACCGTATCGGTTGCCGCACAAACTTCCGCAAAGCAGGTTAAAGCTCCGGCACAGCAGAAAGATACAGCCTTCACCCGGGGACAGTTCGTCGATAAGAACAACGACGGGGTATGCGACAACTTTGCTGACAGGCA
>CAZJCG010000009.1:34012-69792 GCA_964544545.1 uncultured Lentimicrobiaceae bacterium
GACAGTTCGTCGATAAGAACAACGACGGGGTATGCGACAACTTTGCTGACAGGCAACCTCAGGGACGCGGGGCTGGTTTTGTTGACAAAAACAACGACGGGGTATGCGACAACTTTGCTGACAGGCATCCTCAGGGACGCGGTGCCGGCTTTGTTGACAAGAACAACGACGGCATCTGCGATAACCGGGCTGATGCTGGTGTTAAGGGCCGGGGCCCTGGTTTCACCGACCAGAACAACGACGGCATCTGCGACCATCGCCAGAACTCCGGAAAGCAAGGCGCCGGAAATTATGGCCACCGGCACCGTCACGGACAGGGCAGGTGTCAGCGTGCAAACTGGCGATAATCCGAAAACAGACGCCTTCCTGTGATCAGGAGAACCAATATGGATCGTACGTATGTATGATTGTGTATATTTGATGATTCTTTAGCGACATTGATGACTGATCAGCAATTGATTTCTGGAATTCTGAACCGGGACAGGGCAGCTGTTCAGTTTCTTGTCGGGAAGTATCACAGGCAGGTGATCCGCACGGCCTTCCATTTCGTAAACGATATGAATGATGCGGAAGATATCGCCCAGGATGTGTGCCTCGAAGTGCTGGAATCAAGCCGGAACTTCAGAGGCACATCCTCATTATCTACCTGGATTTACCGGATCACAGTCAACAAATCGCTGAATTTCAAAAGGAAGAACAAGCGGAAGGAACGGCTGAAGCAGTTTGAGTCCATCTTCATGCATCCGGATTCCGGTAGCGGTCCCCCCGATCCGGAACCTCATACCGAATCGCATGCACTGGATGACAAGGAACGCAAATTCATCCTGGATAAAGCATTGAACAGTCTGCCCGAAAATCAACGGACTGCATTCATCCTGAACAAATATGAGGAACTTTCGTACCGGGATATAGCCGGAATTATGAATACCAGCCTGGCAAGTGTGGAATCACTTATCCAGCGTGCCCGGCAGAATTTGCAAAAACGGTTGATCCATCAATTCTCTGAATATGCAAAACGAAAATGAAAAGGAAGGTTGCCGGCTTGTGAGCGGGAACCTCTTTGCCTACCTCGATGGCCAGCTTCCCCCGGGACAGAAAGAGCTGATCCGGCAGCATCTTGAGGTATGTGACGCTTGCAGGGAACTGCTGACAGAGTTTACTCATGTTAACAGGATCATGGAAGAGCAGCGTTCTGTGGAACCTCTGCTTTTTGCTGAATCCAGAGTGCTTCAGTCGGTGGAAAATGCTTTGGATGTACCACAGGAAGGCTTAAGGACCTTCCTGGGCCGCATTCTTCAGCCTTCATTGATAAGTGCCGGAGTAGCGGCAGCCATTTTACTGGGCGTAATTATCGGTCAAAGCGGCGCGTACCGCCACCCCGTGCCTGGCAGCGAAGGAGTTTCTGTAAGCGAAATACGCTATGACCTGAACATACCTGAATCCGTTACCGAAGAACCTGTTTATATAACAAACTAATGCACTGGGCTATGGATTACCTGAAAAGAAACCGCATTGTTTTCTGGGTGTTGATCTTCCTGGTGGTTGTCAACCTGACCGCTCTTGCCACCTATTATGTGAATTTGCGAAAGCCGGTTCCTGAACCGGTTTCCGTTCCGGCAGCCCAAAAAGGAGCTGCCCTCGGGAAGGAACTGTCTCTCACCCCGGAGCAGTCAACCCGGGTGAGTGAGATCAACGACAAATACCGGAAAACCAGCGAGCCGATCGTGCAGGCGATCCGTGAACGGAAAGCCGCGCTGCTGGATGAACTTTCAAAGGATGTTTCCGACAGCCTGAAACTGGTATCGCTCGCCGAAGAAGTGAGCATTGAGCAGAAGAAACTCCAGGAGGCAAACATCCAACAGTTCCTCGACCTGAAACACGTCTGTACCCCCGAACAGACGCAGAAACTGTCGCAGATATACGGTGAACTCTACGGTTGTGAGCGGAAAGGTCAGGGCCGGGGCCGGGGCGGACAAGGACAGGGACAAGGACACCGGCACCGCTATGGCTGGCAGGCACAGGATACTATCGGCGGAAGCCGCTGAATGAAACATGCAACCGGCGCCGGATATACACTGCCTGTGAGTTGAGAACACAAGGATTACAGATCCAATACTATTCTGAGCTATGAAAATTCTGAAGAACATTGCCGTCAGCGATTCCGGGTTCCTCTTCAATCCGGCTACCGGTGAATCCTACTCATTAAATCCCATTGGGTTGGAGATCATAGAGCTGATCAAAAAAAATATGACTGAGCAGGAAATTTGCTCAACACTTTTGGAACGATACGATACCGAAGCCGGCATTGTGGAACGCGATATTCACGATTTCCTGCATCTGCTGCGGCAAAACCAACTCCTTGATAGTAATGGCGCAGAGAATTGTTAATATAGGCGTCACCGGGTTGAATGCCATCGACAGCCCCGGGCCGGGAGTACCGGTGATCCGCGGCCTGCGTGAAGCAGGCTCATTCAACGCCCGTATCATCGGACTGGCTTATGAGTCACTGGAACCGGGAATTTATATGGATGGTATCGCGGACAAAACCTACCTGATACCCTATCCTTCGGCCGGCACCGATATGCTTTTATCGCGGCTGGAATACATACACGCACGTGAGCACCTGGATGTGATCATTCCCAACTTCGATGCCGAGCTCTATTCCTTTATCAAGCTGGAACCTGCATTGAAGAAACTGGGGATCAGCCTGTTTCTTCCTTCAATTGAACAATTTGAAGAGAGGCATAAGGTGAACCTTGAAAGCTTCGGGCAGAAATATGATCTGGAAGTTCCGGAGAGCAAAGCCGTCATCAGTCCTTCAGAGATGGTAAAAGTTGCCAGACAGATGGGCTTCCCCGTGATGGTAAAAGGAAAGTATTATGACGCTTACCCTGCGAATAATCCGGAGCAGGCAAAGGAGTACTTCGGAAAGATTTCAGCTAAATGGGGACTGCCGATCATCGTTCAGCGGTTCGTCAGCGGCACTGAACTGAATCTGACGGGTCTGGGAGATGGACAGGGAAACACCCTGTCGGCTGTCGGTATGCGGAAGCAATTCATCACCGATAAGGGAAAAGCCTGGGCAGGGATCACGATCCACGATGACCGCCTCACCGAAATGGCCGAGCGCTTTGTTTCCGCTACCCGGTGGAGAGGCGGCTTCGAGATGGAAGTCATGAAATCGACGGATAATACCTATTACCTGATGGAGATCAATCCCCGTATCCCGGCATGGATCTACCTCGCAGTAGCCGTCGGGCACAATATCCCGGAAGGGGTCGTTAACCTGGCACTTGGCCGCGGGGTGAAGCCGTTTGGCCCCTATGAAGCAGGTAAGATGTTCATCCGGTATGCCTATGATATGATCGTTCCCCGTGAACGTTTTGAGATGCTCTCGGTTCATGGCGAACTGGAAAAGAAGTAGTAAATAATAGACAACAGTAACCCTCCTTATGGCAAAACAATTTTATGAACGTCCGGTCATCCGGAAACTCGAGACGGGTATGCCTGCAAAGTTCGGCATGCGGACCGATTATCCTCCGACTACGCAGATCGACGGGAAACCGGTCAGTTCACTGCTTGAAAAATATGGTTCCCCGCTGTTTGTGCTGTCGGAAGATACCATCCGTACGACTTTCAGAAGAGCGGCAAGAGCATTTTCGACCCGCTATCCCAAAGTGCAGTTTGCCTGGTCGTATAAGACCAATTACCTCGACAGTGTTTGTCGTATCTTCCACCAGGAGGGATCCTGGGCCGAGGTTGTCTCGGGTTTTGAATACGACAAGGCTCTTGGAAATGGCGTGGATGGAAGAAGGATCATTTTCAATGGTCCGGGGAAGCGTGAACCGGAATTGCTGAAAGCCATCGCCAACGATTCACTTATCCATATCGATCACCTGGATGAACTCTACCTCCTGATACGGCTTGCCGGAGAATCAGGGAAAAAACCGCGCGTTGCGATCCGTATCAATATGGATACCGGCATTTACCCGATGTGGGACCGTTTTGGATTCAATTACGAAAACGGCCAGGCCTGGGATGCCATCAATAAGATCGTTGGCTCCGGAAAACTCGAACTGACAGGCCTGCACACACATATTGGCACCTTCATCCTGTCGCCCAACGCTTATGCCGTCGCAGCGACGAAACTTGCCGAACTCGCTGTTGAGATCAGCAATAAATTTCATTTTAGGCTAAAATACCTCGATCTGGGAGGCGGATTCGCTTCGCGGAATACGCTGAAGGGTTCTTATCTGCCTGGCCCCGATGTGAATCCTACATTCGACGACTATGCAGAAGCCATTTCCAGTGCCCTGCTGAACAGCCGGCTGGATATGGCGGATCTGCCCCTGCTGATCCTTGAAACCGGCCGGGCTCTGATCGATGAAGCCGGATACCTGGCCGGAACTGTTATTGCCAATAAAAGACTGAGTACAGGAAAGAAATCGTTAATCACCGATATTGGCGTTAACCTCCTGTTCACGGCGTTCTGGTACGATCACAAGATCACTCCTGCCCAGCCGTTCACCCTGTATCGTGAAGACACAACGGTGTACGGACCGCTCTGCATGAATATCGATGTGATACGCGAGAACGTGAGCTTCCCCCAGCTTAATCCGGGGGAAGGAGTGGTCATACACTCCGTTGGAGCGTACAATATGACTCAATGGATGCAGTTCATCAACCTGCGTCCTGGTATCATCCTGATCGATACCAAAGGTTCCGTACATCCAATCCGCGAACCTGAATCCATGAACTCGGTAACTGCCTCCGAGCGTGTACCGGACCATCTGAGGATTCCGGAATAACAGGCATTGACGTAAACAGGCAGTCAGTATGATAATCTGAATGAGAGTGTGAAAACTAAAGAGTTCATTGCCGGACATTACAGTGGCTTGCTTAACAGCTATGCCATGGTTTTCTTTTCGAACAACAGGCCATTTGCCTGGGTGCTTCTGCTGGTCACATTTTTTGATCCCGTGGCCGGACTGAGCGGGCTTATCTCCGTACTGACCGCTAACCTGGTTGCTGAAATTCTCGGATTCAGCCCATTCTACATGCGCTCAGGCTTCTATGGGTTCAATGCTTTACTGGTTGGCCTGGGGATCGGACTGTATTACCAGTTGTCGCCGGCACTGATCGTTTTGCTGATTTTCGCTGCCTTGCTGACGCTTTTCATCACCATCCTCATGGAAGGGGTGATCGGGAAATACTCCCTGCCGTACCTTACGGTTCCCTTCCTGATTACCATCTGGGTGGTTACACTGGCAGCCCGTTACTACACGGAATTGCATATCAGCGAACGCGGAGTGTTCCGGATCAATGAACTGTACAGCCTGGGCGGGAAGCCGATGCTGGCGGCTGACGAGTGGTTCAGTACACTGCCGCTTGCCCCCTCGGTAGTTACCTACTTCAAATCCCTTTCGGCGATCTTTTTCCAGTACCACCTGCTTACGGGTATGCTGGTCGGAATAGGATTACTGTATTATTCCAGGATTGCCTTCCTGCTTTCGCTGCTGGGCTATTATTCGGCCTACCTCTTCTATGCAGTCATCGGAGCAAATTTCAACGAGCTGAACTACAGTTTTATTGGCTTCAATTACATACTTACGGCCATTGCGATCGGGGGATTCTATATCATTCCTTCCCGGACTTCTTTCCTCTGGGTGATACTGCTCACCCCGCTGATCTCGATCCTCGTGACCGGTACATCCGTTATTCTTGCGATGTTTCAGCTGTCGACCTATTCGCTGCCCTTTAACCTTACGGTTCTCTTGTTCCTGTACGCCCTTAAGCTGCGCGATAAGCAACGGACAGGGCTTCACCTGGTCGCTGTGCAGGAATATTCGCCGGAAAAGAACCTCTATACCTTCCGGAATAATGAACAGCGTTTCCCGGTCGGCTCTTACCTCCCGCTGAGTTTGCCGGTGATGGGTGAATGGACGGTGACGCAGGGGCACTCGGGCGAGCACACACATCGCGACGAATGGAGGCATGCCTGGGATCTGGAGATCACAGGTGAAAACGGTCGCACCTACACGGGTGATGGATTGTCGGTAAACGATTATTATTGCTATGGCAAACCCGTCATAGCACCGGCTGACGGCTGGGTGGAAGAAATCCTCGATAGCGTGGAGGATAATGAAATCGGTAAGGTAAATCTTAACCGGAACTGGGGTAACACCATTATCCTCCGCCATGCTGACGGTCTTTACACTAAGATTTGTCATCTGAAGAAAGGAAGTTTTAAGGTTGCCAAAGGGAATAAAGTGAAGAAAGGAGAGGTGCTGGCACTTTGCGGGAATAGTGGGCGATCGCCGGTGCCCCATGTTCATTTCCAGGTGCAGGCCACTCCTTATATCGGCTCTGCCACAATCGATTACCCTCCAGGTAATTATATTTTGAACGGTAAGAATGGCCCGGAAATGAAATTCTATTCGAGACCGGTTACAGGGGACCGCATTTCCAATCCGAGCCATACGACCAGTCTGGAGCAGGCCTTTACGTTTATTCCCGGCGAGAGGATCTCCTTCTCCGTCAGTTTGGATGATAAAGACCCGGTAGCAGTCACCTGGGACGTTATCGCTGATATCAACAACCAAACCTGCCTGTTGTGCCGAAAGAGCGGCTCAAGGGCTTATTTCTACAGTGATTCGGATACCCTTTGTTTTACCTGGTTCGAAGGGGATCGCAGTTCTCTGCTGTTTTATTTCTACCTGGGCGCATACAGGATCGCCAAAGGTTTTAACCGGAATATGGTGATCCGCGACAGTTATCCTGTAAAGGTATCAGGCAGCAGTCTGCTGAAAATCGTACAGGACTTTCTGGCGCCTTTCGTCCTGTTCATGCGCAATGAATTTGAACTCAGATATTCGTTAATGGCCGATGGATTTGAGCAACAGCAGATAAAACTGAATGCCTCCAGCAGCAAGCTCTTCGGAAAGAAAGAATTATCCCTGACACAGTTTGAAATGGAAATAGACGCTGACAGGATCGAGACCTTTACCGTGGATACAGGAAAGCATAGACTGTTGGCTAAGAGAATAATACAGGAATCGGTATAAATCCAATGAAGTTTATGAAGGAGAAAAACGGATTACAGTTCTTCAGACATCTTCCTGTTGCGATGCTGCTCCTGATCAGCGTTCCGCTTTTCAGCCAGCAAAAGGATTTCCATTATTACGACAGCCTGACCTACCGGCTGTATCAGCAGAAAGAATGGAAATCGCTTCTGAACCTGGGCAGGGAAGCATTGAATCAGGGATATGACTATTATTATCTGCAGATGAGGATGGGGATAGCGTTGTATGAGCTGAGAGATTACCGTGCCGCGATTCCCTGTTTACAGAAAGCACTCCTGCAAAACAGCGAAGATCCGGTGGCTAACGGATATCTGTATTATGCTTTTCTGGAATCAGGCCGGAATGAAGATGCGGCAATGCTGGCATTCACGTACAGAAAAAGTCCTGATGTGATCCCTGGCAGTGCAGGCGGCCGGCTGAGGTATGTATATGCCGAGGGAGGCTATACACCTTCGACCTCATCCGGGGCTACAGCCGCGGAGTTGACAGGCGCCGATTCCATCTATGGTGAGGAGGATTCTTATAAAAGCCAGTCCTATGCCCACCTGGGTGTTAAGATCCAGATCATCCCGTCGCTGAGTGTTTACCTCTCGGGCTCAAGGCTGGGGATAAACAAACAAAGGCATTTCTCTTACAGTACATACGGCAACACGGAAAAATTTGTTCATGATACAGTTGCACCGTATTCTTACGGTCAGCAGGAGTTCTATGCGGCACTCACCGTTGTGGCCGCTCCCGGATTCACCATCACACCGGCGTTTCACCGGCTCACTGGAAATCCGTCGCTGGTGAATTGCAGTTATTCAAACAATGCCTATTCCTTTGCGGAAACGAGTTATGCATATAATCAGAGTGTGGTATCACTGAACGTAAGCAGGGAAATGCGCAGGATTTCACTTGGCCTTACCGGTTCTGTGGCTGATCCGGGAACATCCGGCAGGCAGTTGCAGGCCGCAGCTTCACTATCCTGGTATCCGAAAGGTAACCTGGATATCTACACGACTTCGGTACTGACCGGATTCAGATGGAAAGATGATTCCCGTTTGATAGTGAGCCAGACGGTTGGAGGCAGGGTTGCGCCGAAATTGTGGGCCGAAGGCAATATTACTTTCGGCAATCTTGCGGGAGTGGCTGAAAACAATGCATTCGTGGTATATAACCAGCCGGAACGGATAAAATTCAGGGGGACGGCCAGCCTGATCTTCACCCTGAACCGGCATATAGATCTTTCGGTGATGTACCGGTATTATTCAAGGGAATATGATTATTATTCCTACCGCAACGATACAGGCATTCTCCGTATGGAGACCCGCACCTTATCCTATACCAACCAAAGCATATTCGGAGGACTCAAATGGAAACTGTAAAGTATCTGACGCGCATGTCTGTTTTTATAGCACTCCTGCTGACGGTAACAGAAAATGGCTTTGCGCAGGATTTTAAGAAGACGCAGGATGCTTTTATCTCAAGTTATGCGCTGGAGAACCGGAAGGAATATGCAAAGGCGGTGGAAGCGCTGAAAAAGGTTTATGATGCTCAGTCGTATGAGATCAATGTGCGTCTGGGCTGGCTTTGTTATTATGCGGGGAACTATCCGGCATCCATATCCTACTATTCGAAGGCCATTCAACTGAAGCCCTATTCCGTGGAGGCCCGGTTCGGTTATGCGTTGCCTGCATCTGCACTGGGCAACTGGAATCAGGTACTGGAGAAGTATACCGAGATACTGAAGATCGACCCGAACAATTACACGGCTAATTACAGGTCGGGACTGATCTTTTATAACCGCAAGGATTATCCTGCAGCCTTCCGGCATTTTGAGAAACTGGCCAACATGTATCCTTTTGACTACGATGTGATCCACATGTTTGCATGGACCAACTACCGGCTGGGTAAGTTGCGTGAAGCCAGGGTTCTTTTCCAGAAAGCCTTGCTGATCAAACCGGGAGATAGTTCGGCATCCGAAGGACTGGGATTGATCAGGTGATAATTCCTTGCAGACTCAATTTTTCTGGAAGGCTCAGATATCCTTAAGCGCGTCACCCGATTCTTACATAAGTATGCCAAAGGCCGGGCAGCTTTCAGGATGATACAGTCTGATTCATTCAGCAATTTATACATTGACCGCAGCAGGGAATACCGGCTGATATCATAAAGAATTACGTTACCGGTGAACCGGCCTGTCAGCCTTTTGTTGATCCTTTCCTTCTGAGGGAAGCTGGCTCCGGATCAAAAAGCCATACTTCTTTGTAACGGATTGATTTCAAATAGATTCAACCTCTTCAACTGATATGTTGGATGATGTTATCCGCTAGGGGCGGAAAGGTCTTAACCGGGACAGTCGCATAACATTTCGGTGTTCCGGGCAAAGAAACGTCTTGCATCTTTAGGGAATTCATGGCTGCAAGGACCCGAGATGCAACCTCCTTCGCAGGCCATCACTTCTATTAACTGCCCTTCAGCCTTCTGTTTCTTTGCATAACCTGCCAATAGTTGAAATTGTTTCTTGCTCAATCCGTTGATAGTCTCGGAAATGATATTTTCTCCGGAGTCAGATATCACTGCCCGGGCCACTCCGCCGGAGAGGCAGTACCTTCGGGAATTATCGTCAATGGTCATGTCAAGCGGAAGAGGGGGGCATTCAACAACAGAAATCCCGGCTGCATTGAAAAGGCATGCCAGCTCCTCCATGGTCATTACATAATCAACATCAGGGTTCTGATGACCTTCCTTCCTTTTTGAAATACAGGGACCAATAAAAACAACCGGGTTTCCGGGAAACTCTTCCTTGCAGGCACGTGCTGTCAAGGCCATGGGGGAGGGGGTATCGGAAATGTATGGTAAAATTTCCGGAATGTGCAGCCTGGCTGCCAGTATCCACGATGAGCAGCATGAAGTTGTCATAAAGGGTTGACCTTCATTCAGTTTGTGCCGGAGTTCGTCCGATTCAAGCCGGGTTGCCATACCGGCGCCTTTGGCAACTTCAATCACACTAGCGAAACCAAGTTTGAATAGTGCATGAATCACCGCTCCCGGATCTGCCTTGAACTGGCCAAAGATAGCAGGTGCTACAATGGCAGTTACAGGAACCTTCTGCTTAAAGAGTTGCAGGATGTCCAGGATCTCAGTGCTCTCCAGTATTGAACCAAAAGGACAGGCATTCACACATTTTCCGCAGAGGATACATTTTTCTTCGTCTATTCTTTCCACTCCGTTCATATCCTTTGAAATTGCGCCTGTAGGGCATGATTCCTCGCATGGAACGGGTAAATATATGATCGAATGGTATGGGCACAGATCTTTACAAATCCCGCAATTAACGCATTTGTCGGCATCAATTACTGCCTTACCATGGTCGGTACGTGTGATTGCTTTCTTAGGACAATTGTTAATGCAGGGCTGTGCAATACAACCTTTGCAGAGATTGCTGATCACAAAATTGGCCTTGACACAGGAAGTACAAGCCTCGTCAGCGATGGTCAGGAATCTGTTGACTTTCTGCGTACGGCTCAGTGCCTGACGGGCATAATCGGATAAAGGGGTCAGTTCATCGACTTCATCGGATCTGTCAAATCCAAGAATAGCCATAGTCTTATACTTAACCACCGCCCTCATTTTATGAATGCAGCAACGCTCGTTGCCTGAAAGTCGGTTACTGATCTCAAGAGGTATGCGGTCGATTCTTTCCAACAGCTGATCCTCCATAAAGAGCTCAGCTATGCGTGTTATAACATCCCGCCGGATGATCATCACATTGTTTACAAATGCCATTTTAATAAGTATGATAGCCCAACCAGCATCTGTTCCTCTCCTGGCTGTGAAGCTGGAGGAAAGGAACAGCGTGGTTGAAAAAGTTAGTTGAGCTTGTTGCCTGAGCCGTGAAATGTTTGAATATATAGCTCTTTGATCTCGTTAATGGAAGGGTAACGCGGATTTGCACCGGTGCACTGATCGTCGAATGCGAGTTCTGACAGCTGGTCGAGACGGGCGTAAAATTCTTTTTCCGGTACACCAGCCTCGCTTATACTTGAGGGGATGCCGACAGACGCTTTCAGCTTATCGATAGCTGTAATTAATCCTTCCACTTTTTCCTCGGGAGTATTGCCTTCGATTTCCAGATAGTCTGCCATCCGGGCATACCTGTACACAGCATCCGGATATTTATATTGCGGGAAGGTAGCTTGCTTTCTTGGTGCATTCGTGGCATTGAACCGGATAACGGCGTTGATAATCAGGGCATTGGCCAGGCCATGCGGTACATGAAATTCAGAGCCCAACTTGTGTGCCATGGAGTGGCATACTCCAAGGAAGGCGTTTGCAAAAGCAATACCTGCAAGAGTAGCGGCATAGTGCATTTTTTCGCGGGCCTTCTGGTTCTCTTTCCCTTCTTTCACCGACTGTTCCAGGTATTTGAAAATGAGTCGGGCAGATTCCAGTGCATATGGATTGGTAAACTCTGTGGCATATACCGAAACCAGTGCTTCCAGCGCATGAGTCAGAGCATCAATCCCTGACCATGCAGCCAGACGGGCAGGCATGGTCATCACAAATTCCGGATCAATGATTGCCATATTCGGAGTAAGCGAGTAATCCGCTATTGGATACTTTATACCGGTCTTTTCGTCGGTCACCACAGCAAAGGGTGTTACCTCCGAACCTGTTCCCGATGTGGTTGGGATGGCAACCATCAGTGCCTTCTTGCCCAGTCCGGGGAATGCATAAATACGCTTCCGGATATCCATGAACCGCAATGCCAGCCCTTCAAATTCCATTTCGGGATGCTCATACATCAGCCAGATAATTTTGGCAGCATCCATCGCCGAACCTCCACCGAGAGCGATGATGATGTCGGGCTGGAAGGTGTTGATGCTGGCAAGTCCTTTATTAACGGTAGCTAATGTCGGATCCGGTTCCACCTCATAGAATATGTTTGTCTCGATTTTAAGGCTGTTGAGGTGCTGTACCACCTTGTCGCAGTATCCCAGATCATAGATAGGCTTGTCGGTGACGATGAAGGCTTTTTTCTTTCCGGCAAGATCCTGAAGAGCCACGGGCAGACAACCAGTCTTGAAGTAAATTTTTTCAGGCATTCGTAACCACAACATATTCTCTCTCCTTTCGGCATTCGTTTTAATATTGATCAGATGCTTGACGCCCACATTCTCACTCACTGAATTGCCTCCCCATGACCCACAGCCCAGCGTAAGTGAAGGTTCAAGCCTGAAATTGTAAATGTCACCAATGGCTCCCTGTGATGCCGGCATGTTGATGAGTAGTCTTCCTGCTTTGATAAGCGAACTGAAGGAGTCGATTCTTTCTTTATTTCTGGGATTTGTGTACAGGACGGAAGTATGACCGATGCCTCCGAATTTAACCAGTTGCGTAGCTATAAGCTCAGCTGATTTGAAATCTTCAGCTTTGTACAAGGCCAGGATCGGCGAGAGCTTTTCATATGTGAAGGGCTCGTCAGCATTGATTTTAGTCGTTTCTCCAATCAGCACTTTTGTGTTTTCCGGTACATCAACTCCTGCCATCTGGGCAATCCGGAAGGCCGACTGTCCAACGATGGCTGAATTGAGGTGGCCGTTCTCGATCATCGTCCTGCCGACTTTTTCTTTCTCTGTTGCATCGAGGATGTAAGCATTGCTCTCTTTTAAGAGTTGTACGACTGCATCATAAACACTGCTCACAACTACCAGCGATTGTTCTGATGCGCAGATCATGCCGTTGTCGAAGGTTTTTGACATCAGCACCGAGCTTACAGCCATCTTCAGGTTGGCCGTTTCGTCGATAATGGCCGGAGTGTTTCCTGCGCCTACCCCGATCGCCGGTATGCCGGATGAATAGGCGGCTTTGACCATGCCCGGGCCGCCGGTTGCGAGGATCAGGTTCAGGTCACGGTGGTGCATTAGGTATTGAGATGCTTCTACCGTAGGTTGCTCAATCCATCCTATGATCCCTTCGGGTGCCCCGGCTTCAACAGCCGCCTCCAGAATGATTCTGGCCGCTTCAATAGTCGATTTTGCTGCCCTGGGGTGAGGTGAAAAGATAATTCCATTTCGGGTCTTCAGAGAAATCAGAGCCTTGAATATGGCAGTGGAGGTGGGATTGGTTGTTGGTACGATTCCGGCAATGATTCCGACGGGCTCGGCATATTTCCTGATTCCATATGTGAAATCCTCTTCAATAAGACCAACGGTTTTCTCGTCCTTGTACTTATTGTAGATGTATTCACTGGCAAACTGATTCTTTATAACCTTGTCTTCAATAATTCCCATCCCGGTTTCTTCCACAGCCATGCGGGCGAGACTGATCCTGTGAGCCGAAGCGGCAAAGGCGGCTTTACTGAAGATTTCATCCACCTGTTTCTGTGTGAAAGTGCGATATATCTTCTGAGCTTTAACAACCCGTTGAATGGTTTCTTCGATGGCGGAGAATTTATTTTCGCCTGCACTCCCGGGGGTAGTAACTTCTTTTAAATCGGGAGTGCTGATGATACTGCCTTTTGTCTTAGTCATGGTCTTCGGTTTTAAATTAGTTTGATTGTACATTCATTACTGAATACAGGTATTCCACGATCTTTTCACGATTAGCCTGTGCAATAAGCTTCCCGTTCACCTCAACGTATGGAGGTAAAGGTTTTGAACCGAGGGTGTCGCAACCTAAACATACAGCTGCCTCCACATACACTTTCTCCCTGATTTCTGCAGGTAACTGATCCTTCAGATCCTTTAGTTCGTGATTACCCATCACATAGCACTGCGTTCCGACGCAAATCCTGACTTTAATTTTCTTTTCCATTTTCTTAGATGTATTGAACATTAATTTTCTTTAAATATTTATCTTCCAGTATCTTGATGATATTTTTAACGACCGTTCGCCTGATTCCGAGTTCTATCGGCAGACTGGGGTCCTGGTGAGCCATATTTACACGGGTCCCGACTATAAAGTTGATGATATCGGCATTTAGCAGGTATCGGACGATATTGGCTGCAGGGCCTTTCCAGGGTATTTCCTGGTTGCGGATATTTTTCAACATCTCCAGTACCTGTTCCAGCGTGAGAATGCCTTCGGTCACCAGGTCGATGCCATCCATTCTGAATGATGGTGGCAGGCCGTGCCCCATTTCTTCAAGCGGCTCCGGGATAATCTCTTTTTTCAGTTCACGGGAGATGATCTTAGTGGTTGTGCCTCCACACAGGATTTTGACTCCGCTGAAACCAGCTACTGCTTTTGCCAGATACCTGTCCTTCGAAGGAGTGAATGGCGGGCCTGTACATATCAGCAACTGACGGGGCTTGCGACGATAGAATACGGCACAGCTTGCATCGTCCTTCAATTGGTATATGTCGTTCTTGGAAGCTTTTCTTACTATATCTCTGGCAAGTTCTCCTGCGGAGGTAATCTGCCGCGAAGCATTTGTCCTGAGCACAAAACCTCTCAGTTTCTTGTCACCCCAGCCAAAAGGCATCTCTGCCTGCCCGATCCCTGACTGTGTGATCCCATCCGAAACAACTATCAGACGATCATTTTCCAGCAGTTTGAATGTTGATACCTCAAGTTCTTTAACTGTGTCCATCTGGCTGAGCTGCATCACTGATCGTTCCGGCTCGATAATAGTGCCGCTTCTGTCGATAAAAAATGATGGATTTCCGTATTCAATAACCGTTGTATCTCCTTCAAAATCGACATCAACAATGGTGAACGTGGAGTAGCTGATACCCCTTTTACTGTCGATAGGCAGGGTGTCCATTACCCATTTGGCAGCATTTACAACAGGCTCATGAAGCAGGCGGAAGTTGAGTGCCATAGAGGCCGTGAGTGAAGAAAGGACGTTGGCTTTGATGCCGCTTCCGAGCCCGTCGGACAGGACGGCCACATACCTGTTTTCTCCCGTCACTTTCTTCGACAGAAAGGTGTCGCCGCATACCACCTGGTTACACTTACACAATTGGTATGCGCCAATTTCGATGATCAGATCATTTTCCGACATAATCCTGCTCGATATTTTCAACCGGATTGTCCTGTTTTTTTGACTCAAGGATCGCGTTAAGTTTAGTCTCCGTAAATGAGGCATTCTCTCCCAGCAGGTAAGCGATCTGTTGAACAACAGCCATGTTCTGGTGAATGACTTCACGGACGGATTCTTTGATAAGGTCATTCCTTACTTCCGGTTCATACATGTTTTGGATCACACCACAGACAATCTTCCTGGGCTGGATCGTAACCACCGAAATGTGCAGCAGCATTTTCCCGCTCCTGATTGTGTGCTCGATCATTTCTTCTCCCGTCTGCAAAACCGACGTAAACATTTTGTGAAAAGGAACCAATCTCCTCAGATCCGCTTTTTCCAGGCTGTTCGACGATTCATAGAGATCAAATACATCTTCTCCCAGTATCTCGGCAAATTTCCTGTTCGAATCTATGATCTTCAGGCTGTCATCAACAATCACGACTCCGTAAGGAATTTTCTTCAGCAATACCGACGCTTTGCCCTGAGCCACTTTGCGGGTGTACGAAACGCACATCATCCTTTCAGCTTTCCCCTCTGCCATGGCACATGCGAAATCTCTGCAGGAGTCATACCCACAGCCTCCGCAGTTCAATTCATCTGCCGGACTGAACTTGGCAACCGTTTCGAGTGCGTGCCGGATCTCAGAATCACTGATTTCCTTTCTATCGGTGCAGGCGTTGGAATTGAAATCGGCCCTGACCCCGTCAAGAAGCGTAAGCGGTTGTTTCTGTGGTTTGCGGTTTCGGGCTGAGTTCAGGATCGCCTGCCGCTTATGGGCAGCAGAGGATTTGCTGATGATTCCCGGACCCTTAATGCACCCGCCTTCACAGGCTAGTAATTCGAGGAATACTTTGTCGGATGGATTCCAGTTCTGCAGATCACCCAGGATGTCGGTTATCTGTTGGATCCCCGAAAACGACATGAACGAAAGCTCAGTGATTTCAGCCTTTGCTTTCAGGTTTGTGATCATACCTCCATCCACAGGGAAATAGGTTCCGGTACCTGCCTGAAAAGGGATGAATGATTTGCCGGGCACAGGAATGGTTTTTCCCCAGGCCGGTAATTCCTGGTCGAGAAGGGCTCTAAAGTCTTTGAAGGTGAGCGCGATATCAACATGAGAGCAGTCGGTTTCTGTTTTCTTTGAAATACACGGACCGAAAAATGCAACCTTAATATCCTGCCCGTACATCTCGCGAAGCATCCGCCCATGAGCCTGCATCGGAGAAATTACAGGTACCAGGTTTTGCTTTAGTTCGGGATAATGCCTGCAAACCAACTGCACTACCGATGGACAGCAAGTGGAAATGAATACTCCCGCTGACTGGTCCGAAATCCACTTGGCAGTCTGTTTTGATACGATTTCTGCACCCAGAGCAGTTTCCGAAATACCACGGAATCCCAGCTTTTCTGCTATTACAGAAAACTTCTGGGGAGTCATATCAGGGAATTCACTTACCCATGATGGGGCGAGGCTTATATACACCCGATCCCCGCTATCCAGAAAGTTCATCAGTTGAGGTAAGTCGTTCCGGACTTTTTTTGCGTTTGCCGGACATACCTGTACACAACGGCCGCAATAGATACATTGCTCCGGAATGACTGAAGCGCTGCCCCCTTCAATTTTTATTGCTTTTACCGGACAACTTCGAAGGCATCGGTAGCAATCCTGACAGTTATTCCGTTCGGTGTAGATAGGTTCAAGGCAGTTCATGCTGAATAGATTGAAAGCGACGACAGATCGATAAAAATTGATGATATTCCTTTTTGTAGCCTGCCGCATTGCGGGAAACTGGTAAGGCACCGTACCCCTGAATCTGAATCCATTTTACGCTGGTTTTTATAACGATTCATTTAAAACGAGATGCTTTTGCAGGATCTTTTCCAGTTTATCCGGATATACCTCATGGTACATAATCCCGTCAATCTCGATATTGGGGCCGCTGTTGCATTTTTCGATACAGAGGTGTCCGGCAAAGTCTACATTTTCCGATAGATTGTGCTGATTGAGGAAAAGCTCAATAAACTCCAGGTTTTTTTGTTTGGCTTTCGAGAAGCAGGAACTGCCCAGGCATATCCTGATCTTATGCCTGGCAGCTTTCATTTCCTCCGGTTGAGGAATCGTTGTTTTTACCCTATCTGCTTTCATGGTCATTTTTCTTCCGGCTTTTTAATCGTTCATTGTTAATTGGATAACAATTAGGCAATGAATATGCCAAACATTATAAATACCAGATAATCAGATAGATAAAATTGAATATGCGAAAAATTGTCTTATTGACGCCTGGAGAGGTTCAGATAATATCGATGGATGGGAGTGAGAGGGTAATGTGCTTGTTCCCAGAGTTGTACTTGTTCCTGGGAGGAGGAATGCGTGATAGAGATCACCCAATACAAAAAAAAGTGTCCGACAGCAGGACACTTTTCGACTTTTCTGACTGTATCGAAATGAGACAGTGTTCAGTATTAGTACAACCGGGTCATTCGCCGAAGGTTGAAACGTGAAGCAGATCGTACTTTTTCATTTTCAGGTACAGGGTGTTACGACTGATCCCCAACGCTTCGGCTGATCGGGAGATATTGCTGTTGAAATGCCTTATGGTTTTAAGTATGTTGGTTTTTTCGATTTCCTCGAGGCTCAAGATCTCATCTTTGTCACTGTTTCTTAACTCCCGCTCAGTTTCGGGTAAGCTGAAGGCCTCCGTAAGATGGGAAATTTGATTCCTGTCGAGATTACCTTTCAGGATTACTGCGCGCTCCATCAGATTTTCGAGTTCACGGATATTACCCGGCCAGTTGTATTGCATTAATGCTTCCTGGAATTCGGGTTTCAGTTCCGGGATCTGGATGTCAAGTCTGGATGAGATCTTTTTCAGGAAGTGCCGGACAAGCGGAAGGATATCTTCGCGCCTTTCACGGAGCGGAGGAATGTGCACTTCAAAAACATTGAGACGATAGTAAAGATCCAGCCTGAATCTCCCGGATCTTACTTCTTCATCGAGGTCTTTGTTGGTTGCGGCGATGATCCTGACATTCACAGGGACAGGCTTATTGCTTCCAACCCTTGTAATGGTTTGTTCCTGTATCGTTCTCAAGAGCTTGACCTGCATCTCCAGAGGCATTTCCCCGATTTCGTCGAGGAAAAGGGTGCCATTATTGGCGAGTTCGAATTTTCCGGCTTTACCGCCCTTTTTCGCACCGGTAAAAGCGCCATCTGCATATCCAAACAATTCACTTTCAATTAGTGAAGCAGTCATAGCTCCGCAGTTCAGTGCTACAAATGCCTGGTTTTTTCTTGGGCCTGCGCTGTGAATCGACTGGGCAATGATCTCCTTTCCAGTGCCCGATTCTCCGCGAATGAGAACCGTGGAAGGATTCTTTGCAATGGTTTTACAGTACTTGATTAACTCTGTAATCTTTTGGCTGTCGCCAATATAATCTGAAAATGTATAGCGTGTCCTGTGTTCTCCGAGTTTGTTGATCATCTTATAGATGCCGCTCAGTTCACGGAACGACAGCAGGTAGCCCAATACCTCGTTCTCCTTGGTACTGATCAGGTAGGCGCTGAACAGGAACCTTTCTTTGATTTTGGGAAGGTTGAAATGACCCTCTTCATCAGCATAGGGTTCATTCTTGAGGATTGTTTCCTTCACGCCGGGCCACTCCGGGAAAATACTCTCAATGGGTCTGTCGATGAGCTCCAGACGCCTCGTATTAATCGACCGGCAGGCAGAATCGTTTACCCAAAGGATGTGATCATCCAGGCTCATGGCAAAAAGGCCATAAGAAAGGTTGTTCATCATCGCGAAAGCGAACTGATTTGATTTATGAAGCTGCTCCTGAATGTCGATGGTATTGATGCGGTATTCTATTGCTGACGCAGCGGCTACAACAAGTCCGAGAGTATGGGGATGTACAAGTTCACTTTTCCCGGTCAGGTTCAGAACGCCTGCAATCTGTCCGGTAGTATCATGAACGGGGCAGGCGGAACAGGTCCATTGGTGGAATTCGCTGAGGAAGTGTTCGGTGGCGGTTACCTGGATCGGGCCATTCTCTGAAATAGCTATGCCCACTGAATTTGTTCCGATGCTTCGTTCATCCATCAGTGCCCCGGGGATAAGATTCTGCCTTGCAGCTTCATCCAGAGCAACTGTGTCACCTTCAATCTCCAGTATACGGCCACTGCAATCGGTGAGAATGATGAAGAATCCGCTCCCTTTCAGGAAATCAAACAACGATTCAACGATGGGAGCGGCAGCATTAATCAGACCTTCATTTTCCTTCAGGAGTTTTCGTACCTGGTTTGCAGATAATAACCTCCTTCTGAAATCACTTCCTCTGACAATACCCAGTTTCTTACTCCTCTCATGCGACTGGTGAATGATCTCCCGTTGTGTTTTTCCCATAGTGAGGTTTTCGCGTAACTTTTGCAAAGGTACCCACTTTTTCATCCCGGCTGACCATCGTGAGGTTGCTGACTGTCTGAAAACGAGAGCTAAAACCGGAACATTCTCTTTTTTATCATCCAGATCTGAAGGTACAGCATAGTAATTTCTGCAGCACCCAGGAAAAATAAATAGAACATATTGCGCAACGAAATGAAGAACCATACCTTTGCAAAACCAAAAACATTGGATGTTCAGTTTTATTTCGGAGCGTGTGAGGTAAATAACTGCCGGTAATATGCCGGAGTTATACCATCGTTTTTCCCGGGCATTCTGCTACCGGGAACAATAATAATTTCCAAAAAACAATCTCAGGTCTGAAGCCCGTCAGGGTTATCTTCAGGCCAATTAAAACTGATCATCATGAGTGACGAAGAAAAATCCATTCACGAATTCGATTTCCAGCTTATATGCGAATACTACTCGGGCCTTGAACGGCAAGGACCTGGCAGTCCGGAGATGACGCTGAAGGCGCTGAGTTTTATCGACGGGCTTACCGACAAATCACGCATTGCCGACATCGGATGCGGCACGGGCGGTCAGACGATGGTACTGGCGCAGCATGCACCGGGACAGGTAACAGGACTTGACCTGTTTCCCACCTTCATCGATCTGTTCAACCGCAATGCGAGGGAGCGTGGATTGGAACACAAAGTAAAAGGCATAGTTGGTTCCATGGAGGATCTGCCCTTCGGGAATGAGGAACTGGACCTTATCTGGTCGGAAGGCGCTATCTATAATATAGGCTTTGAACGTGGCCTGAAGGAATGGCACAGGTTTCTGAAAACCGGTGGTTATATCGCCGTTACGGAAGCTTCCTGGTTTACCGATGAGAGACCTGATGAAATCGAAAAGTTCTGGCAGGATGCCTATTCTGAAATTGATACCATCCCCAATAAGCTGTCAATCCTGCAACGATCCGGATATAGCATTGTTGCAGCCTTTGTCCTCCCGGTAACCTGCTGGACCGATCATTTCTATGCCCCGCAGGAGCCGGTAAGAAAGGCTTTTCTCGCCAGATATGCGGGCAACAAATCAGCTGAAGAGTTCATGGCATTCGAAAATCACGAAGAGCAGCTGTATCGCCGCTACCATGAGCATTACGGCTATGTGTTCTATATCGGAAAAAAGAGGTAAGTATTCATGACAAAAGGGACTGTCCCCGGTAACACGGGGCAGCCCTTTTATCTAAGACAGAAGATTAGAAAATGATGAATAATGAATAACGAGCAAATGTACCATTGCCCGGTAATGCAGGCCTCTATTGCATAAATCATTGAATTTAAGCAAATTAAGGAGGTTGTCTCAAAAGCCTCCGTGTAACTCTTTCATTTGCTCCGTGTTTCCGATAGCCATCGGAACTGTGAAATTCTTAAAATATTGTTACACAGAGTTTCACGGAGGAAGCACAGAGGGCCACAGAGTGAAATTGTACTTAATTCGAGCTTTTAAGACAACCTCCTGGGGTGAGGTGGGGTTTGATTATCAATAACATATAATGTTTTCCCTACAACAGTGATTGCAAATACGGAATAACGAATTCATTCTTCATTCTTAGAGCCGGGCATCGGATTTTGCCAAATTCTCCTTACATTTAGTCCTGATTCCGGCCTTACATCTTCAAGCCTGATATTTTTGATACAATTCCAATTCTATTCACTTAAACATGCTCCGTATGAAACGCATTCTTTACCCGCTCTTTGCAATCGTTCTGCTTTTGGCTGCCTGCCAGCCGCAACCGAAATCCGCTGCCGGCGACCTCAATGCCGCGAAAGATACACTGGCTAAAAGCATTGATAAGATGTATGCGGCCTATTCCGCGGGCGACACGGCTGCCTATCTGGCTTACTTTACCGACGATTGCCTGATCTGCGGGACCGACCCGGGCGAATACTGGGATAAGCCATCCTATGTGTCTCTTATCCATAAACAGTTTTCCGATACGGCTTTCATCGCCCCGACCATTTCCATTAGTAAGCGGGAGATCCGCATGGAAAAGGAAGGAATGGCAGCACTGGTCATCCAGCAGAGCATTATTCCGGAGTGGTCGGAAAAGCTGCCTGTACGGAGTGTTGATCATTTTGTCATGACCGATGGCCGTTGGCTCTGCGACTTTTCGAGTATCGCTTTTACCCCTGAAAATAAAGACATGGGGCTGCTGTTTTACGTGCTGGAGGAATAGGCACTACGTAACATTTTCCTGACCAAATTGGTAATCTGCCCGATCCGTAGAGCCCCGGGCCCTGATCTGCTATGGATCGATCGTCGGATGGGCGACAGAGGAATCCCCATTTTTTCATGGTCCGATGCAAATGCACGGCTGATTGTCCGGAAACTAAATGTTGTGCACAATTATTAGGAAAAATTTTCTACGATGATTGATATAGAAGATATTAGAAAGAATTATCAAAACTTCTTGGATGAAAAAATTATTGACCTAGCTAGGAATTCATCCAAAGGGTTAAGAAAAGAAGTGATTCCAATTTTGAAAGAAGAGATAATAAGAAGGAATCTTGATATAAGTCTACTAAACTGGATTGAAGCAGAATCAGCAGAATTAACAAAGAGCGAATTTGAGTCAATCAAGAAGAATATTATTTGCCTGAAATGTCCAAATTGTCTTAACCAGAATGGTTATTTATTTGGCTTTAAGTCTAATAAAATAATCTCATATGTGATTGATTACGACAAGATCACATATTATAGAATATTTTGTAAGAAATGTGGCAATAAATTGATATTAAAATCTTTACTTACAACCTTTGGATTAGGGTGGTGGTCAATCGGAGGATTATTTATGACACCGATAACTCTTGCTACCGATATAATTAACCTCCTTTTCCGTAGGAGACTGAGTGAACAAATAATTGATGCATTCATTAGAGATAATATTGGTCGCATCAGAACCAGAGAGGTTACCGACAAGTCTCTAACTAGTTTGATCAAGAATTTCAATAAAAGGCAGGAACAATAACCGGGCACAACATGGGCTTTGCTGGCAGGTCTTTGTTTCCAGACGCAAAAGGCCAACCACACAAAGGCCCGGCGCCAAGTCCGGGAACAGAATTTTCAGACGATATCATAAATCCTGAGGCAAGTCAGAAAAAGCAGGTGAAAGGCGGATTAAACCCTTTAACGATCCGGCAGGAATAATCAGAGGTCAACTGCATGCTCCGGGCCTTGGGTAATAACCGGATACACGTCTGCGAACCGGAAAAGGCCTCTCAGCGTTTGTAATTGTCTATCAGGATGGAACTTCCGCAAAAATCATGTTCCTGGGGCTGGGAGTTGGAACAGACAATAACGATGCGGTCATTCCGGTGCCGGGCTACCAGGTTGCGGTACCATTCTATTCCGGCCAGGTCGAGGTTGGATGCAGGCTCATCGAGCAGCAGCAGCGGCGTGTCGCTGAGGATGGCCAGGGCCAGTTTGACGCGTTGCTTCATGCCGGAGGAGAAATACC
The DNA here is from genome assembly GCA_964544545.1 of uncultured Lentimicrobiaceae bacterium. Classification (GTDB taxonomy): domain Bacteria; phylum Bacteroidota; class Bacteroidia; order Bacteroidales; family UBA4417; genus UBA4417. Next base: position 57,014 of record CAZJCG010000009.1, read on the forward strand.
GGATCGGTTTGTTCCTGTTCTTCGACAGGGTAGTTGCCTTTATCACGGCTTCAGTATCCATGCCATCAACGAACTGCCTGAAACGGTGATGGAAGGTCACCATCTCCTCCAGGGTGAACTCTTCGAGAATTTCCAGGTAAGGCCCCGACATGGCGACATAGCGGAAGACCTGGTCGATCTCCAGTTTCTTGTCGTTATCGTACCAGTTGATAGTACCCGAAGTAGGGTGGAGGTGCCCCGAGATGATCTGTAAAAGAGTTGATTTTCCTGAACCATTCGAGCCCAGAATAGCGTATGCATTGCCGCTTTCAAACTGAAAGTCGATATCCCGGAAGATCCATTCGTAGTTATATCTCCGGCTGATCTTATCCAGGATGATCTTCATGAGCGGTCGGTTAACGGGTCAGTCGCGCGATCCGGTATAGCCCCGCATGATCCCGCGTGCTGAGCTGGTTACGAAGGAAATGATCTCATCACGTTCGGCCGTGGCAGGCATCATGGCCTCGATCATATCCAGCGCCTGGCTTACATTATGACCTTTGAGGTAGATATAGCGGTATATTTCCTGGATCTCGTTGATCTTCTCGGAGGTGAATCCCCGTCTGCGAAGACCTACTGAGTTGATGCCTACATACGACAGCGGATCACGGGCGGCCTTCGTGTAAGGCGGCACGTCTTTCCTCACCAGCGACCCTCCTGAGATCATACTGTGCTGTCCGATATTCACAAACTGATGTACAGCCGATACACCGCCGATGATTGCCCAGTCATCAACCACTATATGCCCGGCCAGCGTTACAGCATTTGCCAGGATACAATTGTTACCGACGATGCAATCGTGTGCAATGTGCACATAAGCCATCAGAAGGGTGTTGCTGCCCACCACAGTCTCCATGTTTGCTTTGGTACCCCTGTTGACTGTGACAAATTCGCGGATGGTGGTGTTATCGCCAATCCTGACAATGGTATCTTCGCCCGCGTATTTAAGGTCCTGGGGGATTGCGGCGATAACGGCGCCCGGAAAGATCCGGCAGTTCTTGCCTATGCGGGCACCTTCCATAATGGTGACATTGGATCCGATCCAGGTGCCTTCGCCTATCTCAACGTTTTTCTCGATATTGACAAAAGGCTCGATAACCACGTTTTTAGCAACCCGGGCCTGTGGATGGACGTATGCAAGCGGTTGATTCATGATTTTGCGATAATGAAAGGATTAAACTTTCTTTCTAACAACCTGGGCCATAAGTTCTGCCTCTGTCACGATCTTATTGCCTACGTAAGCAGTACCGCGCATGTGGCAGATACCCCGGCGGAAAGGTGAGATCAGCTCAAGCACAAATACCAGGGTGTCGCCGGGAAATACCTTCTGCCGGAACCTTACATCTTCCATCTTCATGAAGTAAGTGGTATAATTCTCAGGATCGGGCACCGATGAAAGAGCAAATATCCCTCCGGTCTGTGCCATGGCTTCAACCTGAAGCACGCCGGGCATCACCGGTTCATCGGGGAAGTGCCCGACGAAGAATGATTCGTTCATGGTAACATTCTTCAAACCGACAACATGCTTGTCGCTCAGTTCGAGGATCTTGTCAATGAGAAGGAATGGAGGCCGATGCGGCAGGAGTCGCTTGATGTCGTTGATGTCGAAAACAGGAGGTTTCGTAAGATCGACATTGGGCTGGTTCTGTGCTTCTTTGATATGCTGCCGGATCAGTTTGGCAAAGCTGGTATTCACCGAGTGCCCGGGACGGGTCGCGATGATGTGGCCCTTGAGGGGAACACCTACCAGGGCAAGGTCGCCTATAACATCAAGGAGCTTATGCCTGGCGGGTTCATTGTGGTAGTGCAGTTCAAGGTTATTCAGGATGCCTTCTTTCATCACCGTAACCTGAGGCTTGTTGAAATGCCGTGCCAGGTTGTTCAGTTCCGTATCCGACAGGAGACGGTCCACAAAAACGATGGCATTGCTTACATCGCCGCCCTTGATCAGGTTGTTGTTGATGAGATATTCGAGTTCGTGCAGGAACACGAAGGTGCGGCATTTTGAAATTTCGTCCTTGAAATCCTCGATATGGGAGATCGACGCATACTGGGTTCCCAGCACGCGCGTTTCGAAATCGATCATCACCGACAGCCGGAAGGTATCTTCCGGAACGAGGATGAGTTCGCTCTTACGCTTAGGATCGCTGTATGACAAGGTAGAACGGATCTCAAAATAGACCCTGTCGGCCTCCTGTGCCTGAATGCCGGCATTCTCCAGTGCTTCCACGAAGATGCGGGCGCTTCCGTCCATGATAGGCATCTCTTCGGAGTCCACTTCGATGAGAATATTGTCGATGCCCATGCCGGATACAGCAGCCAGCGTATGCTCAATGGTTGCCAGCCTTACACCCTGGTGCTGGATGGTAGTGCCTCTGGCCGTGTCGACCACATAATCGGCAATAGCATCCACCACAGGCCTGCCTTCGATATCGACCCGGCAGAATTTGATACCATGATTGACTGGTGCGGGATTGAAGGTAACAGTCACCTCTTTCCCGGAATGGAGTCCGGCCCCGGATACGCTGATGGGCCGTAGTATTGTATGTTGTTTGTCGGACATTCAGTTATTTTGTTTTTGATAAAATGAAATTCCTGATCAACGGTTGTCGGATTGTTTAGCATTGCGTTCCAGTTCGGAGACGCGGGCGACCAGTTTGTCGAGATTGTAGAACACGGCTATTGACCGTTTGAACCTGCCGATCTCGATAGCAGGAGCGCCAAGAAGAATGGTTCCCGGTTTGGTGATGCTGCTGCTGACGCCGGCCTGGGCTCCGATCTTGACATCGTCGGCAATGGTAATATGCCCAACGATGCCGACCTGTCCGCCGATCATACAGTTCCTGCCCACCTTGGTAGAGCCGGAGATGCCGGTTTGCGCAGCAATAACGGTGTTTTCACCTATTTCCACGTTGTGGCCGACCTGGATCAGGTTGTCGAGTTTTACGCCTCTCCGGATGATGGTGGAACCCAACGTGGCCCGGTCGATTGTGGTGTTGGCGCCGATCTCAACATTGTCTTCGATTACAACATTCCCGATCTGGGCGACCTTTTTATAGTTATTGTCGGTTTGGGGGGCAAAACCGAAGCCATCAGCTCCGATAACGACGCCACCATGGATCATACAGTCCTTACCGACCTGACAGTCATGGTAGATTTTAACACCGGGATAGATCGTTGTATCGGAACCGATTACGACATTATCACCTATGTAGATCTGAGGATAGAGTTTTACATTATCGCCGAGGACAACGTTGTCGCCAATGAAGGCAAACTCTCCGATATAGACATCTTTACCAATCTTTGCCGAAGCTGCGACATATGCCTGGGCGGATACGCCGGTCCTGGATTTCTGAATACCATTGTACATTTCGAGCAGCCTGGCAAATGCCGAATAAGGATCATCGACACGAATAAGCGTGGCATTCACCGGCATCTCCGGCTCAAAGTCTTTACGGACAAGTACTACGCTGGAAAGGGTTGTGTAAATGTACTGGGTGTATTTGGGATTGGCAAGGAAACTAAGGGCTTCTGCTTCGCCTTCTTCAATTTTGGCGAGTTTATTAACCCTTATATCATGATTTCCATCCACAGTGCCGCCGATGAGGCTGGCGATATCCTTTGCAGTAAACTCCATCAGGGATAGGTAAAGTGTTATTAAGTCAGGGCTTAAAGAATCTGCAAATATAGATATTTTGAGAATTAGCTCTTTAATCCGTGAATAAATCCCCTAAACCAATCCCGATGGGCTTTGTTCAGCCCATTTCGGGAAACAGAGGAAATATTTCCTGACCACCCGCGAATACATTCCGATATTCAGTTGGTCGGACATCTCGGAAAAATCCCGTACAATTCCTTCCTTGTCCACGATATTTATCTTGTGGCTTGTCGGATCATAGGCATTGTTCGATATGGTGCCGGCAGTAATGAGATAATGGGTGTCAGCATCGCTGATCCCCATCCTGGCATTGATCCGGGCTTTAAGCTCATTCACGAATCCTTCACTGAAGGGCTCTTCGGATATGATCACCCTGAAAAGTTCCCTGTTGATCAGCGCATTGCTGATGTAAGAAAGAATGGTATCAGGGTGGTCCACCCAGGATTTTATGGACGACAGTATGTCGACATCATCGAGCCGGGCGAAATACTCAAGGGTTTCGGGATTGGTACGGAAATCATTACCCAGTATCCGGTTTTCCAGGAAATAGCTGAATGCGGGGGTGGCGAACAGCTTTTCTCCCTGTTCGGAAAGAAATTTTGCCCGGCTCAGCGCTTTCACCAGCATGTATTCCGCTGCCAGCACAGTTTTATGGTAATAAACCTGCCAGTACATCAGGCGACGGGCGACGACGAATTTCTCGATGGAATAAATGCCTTTCGATTCAATAGCCAGGTCATCGCCGGCAATGGTCAGCATCTTCAGCAGCCGCTCCGTATTGATCACTCCTTCGCTCACGCCGGTATAGAAACTGTCGCGCATCAGGTAGTCCATCCGGTCCATGTCGAGTTGTCCGGAAATAAGCTGGTGCAGGAACCTCACAGGGTACTCATTCCTGAAAATCGCTATGGCTGTTGAAAGCCTCCCGTCGTATTGGGCATTCAGCCTTTCGAGGAACAGTTCCGAAAGATCTTCATGGGTCAGATCGGTTACAATGCAGTTTTCCAATGCATGCGAAAAGGGGCCGTGACCAATATCATGAAGGAGGATTGCCAGCCTGGCTCCCAGCGCTTCCTCCTTTGTGATCTCCACGCCCTTTACCCGGAGCGTTTCGATGGCTGCACCCATCAGGTGCATGGCTCCCAGCGCATGATGAAACCGGGTGTGCAATGCCCCGGGATAGACCATTGATGTAAGCCCGAGCTGCGATATGCGCCTCAGCCGCTGGAACCAGGGGTGCTCCAGGATCGAAAAGGAGAGTTCGTCGGATATGGTAATGAACCCATATACGGGGTCATTCACGATTTTTCGCTTGATCGGCATATGGCAAGGCAGAAAATGTTAAATTTGTATAAATACCCGCTATCGTTGTTGTGGCCAACAATAAAAGCGGAGTTTCGGCATTTATGATAGTACCGGACAATTCGATCCGGCTTTCATAAATCATACAAAACTACTGAAAGAATGGAAAGTGGAGTAATTCTGTGGGCAGATGATGAAATCGATCTCCTGAAACCGCATATCCTGTTTTTACGAGAAAAGGGCTACGAAGTGTTCACCTCCAATAACGGGGATGATGCTATCGACCTGCTTAAAACCAGGCCTTTTGATATTGTTTTCCTGGATGAAAACATGCCGGGGCTCTCCGGCATCGAAACCCTCTCCCTGATCAAAAAAAGCTACCCGAACCTGCCTGTGATCATGATCACGAAGAGTGAGGAAGAGCATATCATGGACGACGCCATCGGTTCTAGCATTTCCGACTACCTAATCAAGCCGGTGAATCCGAAGCAGATCCTTCTCAGTGTCAAGAAAAACCTTGACAACAAGCGTTTGATCAGCGAAAAGACAACAAATGCCTATCAACGGCAGTTCCGGAACATCGGCATGGAGATTTCGGGGAAGCTCACGCATGAAGAATGGATTCAGGCTTATAAAAACCTGGTTTTCTGGGAACTTGAACTGGAGAAGGCCACGGATTCAGGCATTGTGGATGTGATGCTTCAGCAGAAAGATGAAGCTAACCAGATTTTCTGCAAGTTCGTGGAACAGAACTATGTCGACTGGGTAAACGGCAGGTCGTCAAACAAGCCGGTGCAGTCGCACAACCTTCTCCGTGAGAAAGTATTCCCACTACTCGCCGATAACAGTTGCCTCTTCATGATCCTGATCGACAACATGCGATACGATCAGTGGAAAGTGCTTCAACCGATCATTGAATCATATTACAGGGTTGAAAGGGATGAGATGTACTACAGCATCCTTCCTACCACCACGCAATATGCAAGGAATACTTTATTTGCCGGGCTGCTTCCCAGCGAAATTGAAAAAAAATACCCCAAATACTGGGTGAATGAGGATGAAGAAGGGACCAAGAACCAGTTTGAAGGGGAGTTGCTGGGCGAACAGCTGAAGCGTTTCGGGAAGGATGTAAAATATTCCTATACCAAGGTGCTGAATCTCACAGCCGGCCGTAAGCTTGTTGAAACTTTGCCGAATCTGACGGGCAATCGCTTTAATGTGATCGTTTACAACTTTGTGGATATGCTCTCGCATGCCCGGACAGAGATGGAGGTGATCCGGGAGCTAGCCGATGATGAACCGGCATACCGCTCGCTGACGCTCTCCTGGTTCGAACATTCACCGTTGCTGGATATCATACGTTTTCTGGCCGAAAAGAAGATCAACATAGTGCTTACCACCGACCATGGCTCCGTCAGGGTAAATAGTCCGGTAAAAGTGATCGGTGACCGGAATACCAATACAAACCTCCGGTATAAATTCGGGAAAAGCCTCAATTATGAAAAGCGTGAAGTGTTTGAGGTGAGAAATCCTTCGGATGCATTGCTGCCTAAGGCCAACATGAGCTCATCCTTTATCTTTTGCAGAAAGGACGCCTTTTTCGCATATCCAAACAATTATAATTATTACGTGAATTATTACCGGAATACATTCCAGCACGGTGGGATATCGATGGAAGAGATGATGGTTCCCATCGTATATTTGAAGGCTAAATAGTTGTTCATGCAGGAATCGATCAGTTGTGAGGAACTCGGCGGATTGAAAGGCATTGCCCTAAGGTTGCTGGGGAAATACCCCGCCGCCCGGGTATTTGCATTTTATGGCGCCATGGGTGCCGGGAAGACGACTTTTATCCGTGAACTGTGCAACCAATTGGAGGTTACAGATGTTGTAAACAGTCCCACCTTCGCCATTGTGAACGAATATGTGCGGATCAATGGTGAGAGTGTGTACCATTTTGACCTCTACCGGTTGAAATCGTGGAAGGAAATGCTCGATATCGGATATGAGGAGTATTTTTACAGTGGGAATTACTGCCTGATCGAATGGCCTGAACTCATCGGCGACCTGCTTCCGGAAGGGTTAGTGCCGGTTGAGATCCGGCTGACCGGAAACAAGGAGGAACGGGTATTCACATTCTAAGCAAAAACGACGATGGACCTTTCACAGAATAACTTTTCGGACCTGTTGCATGGGGGGCAGTTTATGCCTCGTGAAGAGATGCTGGAAGTTCAGCGGGAAACCAAGAAACTGGTGATCGGAGTTCCCCGAGAGCGGGTTTTTCTTGAAAACCGTATCGCGCTGGTCCCTGAAGCCGTCGAGCAACTTGTGAAGGCAGGGCATGATGTGATCATTGAAAACGATGCCGGCAAGGCGGCTCACTTCACCGATCAGGAATACAGCGAGATGGGCGCCCGGATTGTGTATGAAGCCAACAATGTATTCCTGGCAGATATAATCCTGAAAGTTGCCCCGCTGTTGCCTGAAGAAGTAGAAATGGTCGCAAGCAGGCAAACGATTTTTTCATCTGTTCATATTTCAGGGGTTTCGGAGGAATACTTCCGTCGCCTGATGAATAAGCGTGTTACTGCCATCGCATTCGAATACATCCAGGATAAAGCCGGTACATTTCCGGTGATCCGGGCAATGAGTGAGATCGCGGGGAATACATCCATCCTGCTGGCTTCCGAGTATATGAGCCATCCGGATTACGGGAGAGGTAAGATGATGGGCGGTTTCTCGGGGATTAATCCAACGGAGGTCGTCATCCTGGGAGCCGGAACTGTAGGTGAATATGCTGCAAGGGCAGCCATCGGCATGGGTGCATTCGTCAAGATCTTCGATAATTCGGTTTACAGGCTCAGACGCCTTCAGAACAGCCTGAATACACGCGTTTATACTGCTATGCTTCAGTCACGTGTCCTTCTGGAAGCGCTGAAAACGGCAGATGTAGTTGTTGGGGCCGTGCATACTGCATACGGTCAGACTCCCTGTATGGTCACGGATGAAATGGTGCAGCAGATGAAAGAAGGTTCCGTGATCATCGATGTCAGCATCGACCAGGGAGGCTGTTTTGCCACTTCAAGGCTTACCGACCACCGGAACCCGGTATTCATCAAGTATGGGGTTACTCACTATTGTGTTCCTAATATCGCATCCAAGGTTCCTTATACGGCTTCGTACGCCCTTAGCAATTTCCTTACTCCGATACTGCTGAAGATCGGCGAAGCAGGCGGGATCAGTAAGGTGATGCATTCCGATTACGGGGTGAGGCAAGGCATTTACCTCTTCAATGGTGTGGCCACAAACAAATTTCTGAGTGAAACGTTCCATCTGCCATTCCAGGATATCAACCTGCTGATGGCTGCTTTCCACTAATTCCTGATGCCGTGACAGGTATGCAACCCGGCTGAGTCTGTAACCCTGCTTTTTACCTCTGAATGCGAGCTCCCATATTCCTGCTTGTTGTCCTGATTTATTGCTGGCTTTTACCGGTCGTGGCGGATGCCCGTCCTCCTGAAACTGACAGGAAATTCACTGTCAGCGGGCATGTGAAAGATGCAGCCTCCGGTGAGCTGTTGCCTGGAGCAACGGTGTTTTCAGTGGAAGCAGGAGCCGGCGTGATTACCAACGCCTACGGATATTATTCCATCAGCCTGCCTCCGGGAAGTTACCAAATGCGATACTCGTTTGTCGGGTATAAGACGCTTTTAAAAACAGTTGACCTCGAAAAAGATATTGTGATGGAGATCGCACTCGAGGCCGGCACCGATCTGGATGAGGTGGAGATCACCGGGAAACGTCCGGATGAAAATATCCGGGCTTCTGAAATGAGCCTGGTAAGGCTCGATGTGAAGACCATCAACCGCATTCCGGCCATGCTGGGTGAGGTCGACATCCTGAAAGCCATCCAGTTGCTGCCGGGAGTGCAGGCTACCAGCGAAGGTTCAACGGGATTCAGCGTCCGTGGAGGCAATTCCGACCAGAACCTTATCATCCTGGATGAAGCTACTGTTTATAATGCAGCCCACCTGATGGGTTTCTTTTCGGTATTCAACAACGATGCCGTCAAAGAGGTCACCCTCTATAAAGGGGACATGCCGGCAGCCTACGGAGGTCGGTTGTCATCATTGCTGGATGTAAGGATGAGAGATGGCAACGAGAAGCTGTTCAAGGTAACCGGCGGTGTCGGGACGGTTTCCAGCAGGCTGACGCTGGAGGGCCCTGTGGTAAAGGACCGGGCCAGTTTCCTGCTCTCCGGTCGCCGCACCTATGCCGATCTTTTCCTTCCCTTTGCAAAAAATGAAGATGTCAGGGATAATAAACTCTATTTCTACGATTTTAACGGCAAGTTTTCAGCAACACTGAACCCGTCTAACCGCATCTATTTTTCGGGCTATGCAGGAAGGGATATCTTTAAAAACCGTTTTGCCCGTATGGGGTTTGGCAACCGGACTGCATCCTTCCGGTGGAACCACCTTTTTACCAGCCGTCTCTTTCTCAACACCAGTGCCGTCTTCAGTACCTTCGACTATAATCTGGGAGCACCCACGGGAGATGCCAATGCCTTCAACTGGGACTCCGGGATGAAAGATTTCAGCCTGAGGCTCGACTTCACTCATTATGTCCATCCCGACGTTACCCTCCGTTACGGAGGAAGTAGCACGCTGCATCAGTTCTTCCCCGGAACGGCTACCGGGCTTGGTGATGAAAGCTTCATTACCGAATTCAAGCTTCCTGAATCGTATGCATTGGAACATGCCCTTTTTGCTTCCAACGAACACAAGGTCAGCAGCCGGCTGACACTCAAATACGGCCTGCGTTTCTCGGCATTGCAGAACATCGGTCCCGGAACTTTTTACAGGTTCGACAGCCTTTACCTTCCACTTGACAGCGTGGTTTACAAAAGAGGAGAACTGGTCAATACCGACATGGGCTTTGAACCGCGCATTTCCTTTGCTTTCATCCTAGATGAGCAATCCTCCGTCAAGGGTCATTATTCGCATACTTACCAGTACCTGGCGCTGGCACAGAACTCTACAGCCGGCACCCCTCTGGATATCTGGTTCCCCAGTTCCCCCAACATACGTCCGCAGGTTGCCGATCAGCTTGCGCTCGGTTACTTCAGGAACTTTCACCATAATGCCGTCGAAACTTCGGTAGAAGTCTATTATAAGAAGATCCGCCGGGTGATCGACTTCCGCGATCATGCTGTTCTGTTGCTTAATCCATATATTGAAGGTGAGGTCAGGACAGGCGAGGGAACGGCCTGGGGGATTGAGTTCCTGGCCAGGAAAAATGAAGGCGCTTTCACCGGCTGGGTCAGTTATACCTATGCCCGTTCCTGGCGAAAGATAGCGGAGATCAACGACGGGAAACGCTATCCTGCGCCTTATGATAAACCCCATACGCTGAATGTGGTGATCACCTGGCAGATCGTAAAGCGACTGGAGGCTTCCGCAACTTGGGTCTATGCCACCGGTGTGCCGGTTACGTTTCCTACCGGCAGGGCTGTTATCGGGAATGTAATCCTTCCGATCTATTCCGACCGGAATGCATACAGGATGCCGGATTACCACCGGCTGGATCTGTCGCTGACCTTAAAAGGCAAAGATAAACCAAAGAAAAAGTGGCATGGCGAGTGGAACCTTTCGGTATACAATGCTTACAACCGGAAAAATGCCTGGTCGATCAACTTCGAAACTGATCCGTCAGATCCTTATCTGACCTATGCCGTAAAAACCTATCTCTTCTCTGTGATACCGGCGTTAACCTATAATTTCAGAATTCCTTAAGAGTGAACCATGAAAGGACAGTTTGATATGAGAATCAGGTGGTGCTCCCGGATAGTCGGGGCGGGATTTCTGTTTGTCATGCTGGCACTGGCTTCCTGCACCGAAAAGATAGATATCGCCCTGGATAATTCCTATATACGGCTGGTGGTTGAGGGCTGTGTGACGACCGATACCATGCGCCACACGGTCAGGCTTACAACAACCTCAAGCTATTATTACAACCAACCGGCTCCCGTGGTGGAACATGCACGGGTTCTGCTGAATGATGGTTTCGGGAGCGTGGAGATGAAAGAAACCTCCCCCGGCATCTACCAGACGGATGCATCCTATTTCGGAATACCCGGCCGGACCTACACCCTGAATATTGAGCTGGCAGAGGATATTGGAGGTCATCTGGAGTATTCAGCCACTTCAATGCTTCATGGTGCGGCCGAGATGGACAGTATTGGCCTGCTGCTGCATCCCGACTGGGGCCGGGAAGGCATCTGGGAAGTGAAGTGCTATGTGCTTGAACCTCCTACTGTCGATTTCTACCGTTTCCTGATCTACCGGAACAGCCGGATGCTCACCGACAGTCTGCCGGAATGGTTCACGATAGATGACTTGCTTTTTAACGGTAACTATACAAACGGTGCAACAGTAGCGTACCTGAACCAGGACAATCCGGGAGAAAGCCTGGTGGCCGGTGATACAATTACTTTGGAAGTGAACAATATAGGTAAAGAATACGCTAACTTTATACTGGAAGCACAGTCGGAGGTGCGGGGATCCAATCCGTTGTTCAGCGGACCGCCGGCCAATGTCAAAGGAAACATCAGCAACGGAGCGGTAGGCTTCTTTGCAGCCTATGGCTTATCGAGGAGGTTTGCAATAGTAGGAGGCCGGGAATGATTGCAATCGCCGGATCATTGATAGGATGTGCATGATGAACGCTTCATTGAAACCCTGAAATTACCGGAATTTATTATGTACGACATTGAACCTCACTATAACTGGAGACACCTCTACATCGCTTCGGAAGATGAGCATTCACCGTTTTACGGCAGAGAATACAGTGAGTTTGAGTTCAGCTCCAGTATTTATAACTACTTCATTCATCCGCAATGGGACGGATTTGGTTCTGCAACCCTGTACCTTAAAATTCTGTATGTCAGCTATGAAGAGCATTATTGCATCATTGAACTGCTCGGGGAATGGAATGACTGCCTGTACAATGATGTGATGTACCTGAAGCGTAACGTGATAGAATTTCTGGAGGAGCAAGGGATCACCAAATATATTCTGATCGGTGAAAATGTACTTAACTTTCATTCGGATGATGATTCCTACTACCAGGAATGGTTTGAGGAGGTGGAAGATGGCTGGATTGCCTGTGTGAATTTCAGGGATCACGTGGTCAGGGAATTTGAGAATGCCTCTCTCGACTTCTATCTGGCAATGGGTGGAAGGCTAAATGATCTTCCGTGGAGGACGGTCGATCCGCGAAAATTGTTCGTGCTGGTTGAGTCGCTGATGATGAAACGATTAAATGCCTGAAGCATGAAAAAGTGTTTATCAGTCAGGGTTACGGGCAGGGTACAGGGTGTCGGATTCCGTTTTCATACAGTGAAAAGGGCTGCGGAACTGTCGGTAAACGGTTTCGTAAGGAATGAGCCGGATGGCTCGGTATTACTGGAAGCAGAAGGGGAGGAGGCCGATGTGGATGATTTCGTGGAGTGGTGCAGGATTGGACCGCGATGGGCGAGGGTTGACACCATTGAAACCTGGCAGGTGGAAATTAAGGATTACAGGCATTTTTCAGTCCGATGATTCTGAAAAATGTATTTTGCCACGAAGACAAGAATAGAGACGAATACAGAAAATCCCGATATTACCTTTCGAACTCACTTTGTGCATTCGTGGCTTTAATTTTTTTTTGCCACGAAGACACGAATAGAGACGAATACAGAAAATCCCGATATTACCTTTCGAACCCACTTTGTGCA
>CAZJCG010000009.1:69892-96962 GCA_964544545.1 uncultured Lentimicrobiaceae bacterium
AATACAGAAAATCCCGATATTACCTTTCGAACCTACTTCGTGCATTCGTGGCTTTTATTTTGCCACGAAGACACGAATCTAAACGAAACTGATTAGTTAGAGTAGCAGTTCATCCTGCCTTCCTGGCCCGCAGTATTTCTCTTTTTCCCGGCGGTCCCGGAAGTTTTTCGATCGAGAAGCCTGCGGCTTTCATCGCCCTTTTTACGGTTCCCTTGCAGCAATAGGTAACCAATATCCCTCCGGGCGCGAGAGAGGCGTAAAGCCTGGTGAATATCTCTTCTGTCCACAGCTCCGGCTGAGCTTCAGGAGAGAAAGCATCAAAATAGATAAGCTCAAATTCCCCGGCCTCGACTTCCAATTCCTGGAGACTAATATGTCTCTTGTGCAGGGAGAAATTGCTGTTTATACTTACCGGCCGGTCCCACCCGGAAGAACAGATGGCCCGGTACAGGTCTTCAGCTTCAGGTTGATCCAGGAATCTGCCATAGTTGATCTGCGACCAGGTTTCCTCCGGCAGGGGATAAGTATCGATCGCCGTGTAATGAACTGTCAAACCCCGACGTTCCGCTTCCAGACAAGTCAACAACACGTTCAGGCCGGTTCCGAAGCCAACCTCCAGCAGACTGATCCGGTCTTTTATCCTGACAGCCTCCTGCAGACCTGCCTGGATGAAGATGTGCTCCGATTCCTGAACGGCGCCATGCGTCGAATGATAATGTTCGTTCAACGCAGTGGCAAAAAGCGTATGGGAGCCGTCGCTGCTTACCACCAACCGGACATTGTCTCCTGCAACATGGTGCTGTTCCGGCATCTGCTATTTATTGTACAACAGGTGAATATCAAGTATCGGATCAGGCGATGAAATGGTTTTTTTAAGCAGGGCTTCCGGGAAAGAATAGATCCTGACAGCATTTCCTAAGGCGGCATATACTTCCATCCCAACCGTTTCACATTTAATTCGGGCCCGTGGCATTTCATCCGTAAAAGTCACGATGCTGTTTGTACTGTACCTGTACCAGTATATACCCGAAAGCCCGGAGAGCAGGTAGTTGTCGGCATCCATGGCAGCGACGCTGAAAATACTGTCGTTGGGCAGTGTCTTCAAATTCGATAAGGTCCGGTTTTGGTCGTTGAAAACATCGATCCTGGCCGACTGATCCTGGTTTCCGAACAGAAGCATTTCGTGGCTGGTAGCGGGCAGCAAGGCAACTGCACGGGGAACAGGGCTTACCCTTGTCATAATTGTACCACCGGGAACATAAAACAGATCCAGTGCACAAGTGCCGGTTTTCCGGTTCTGCAGGCATGCAACCAGTCCGTTTTCGCTTAAGGTGGCTAGAAGCGGGTATTCAGGGTCGGTATCAGAGGTGGTGAACACCGTAACGCCTTTATGATCAAAGCCCTTGACATATCCTTCGTTATAGGAAACCAGCAGGTAAGGGCTCTGGTACGCCACACTCTCAAACCAGCGGTTGCTGGGCTGCATGACAACGGGAATCTGCCAGGCAATCTGATTGTTATTCAGACTGACTGCAATGAGGTCCGACTGGCTGGAACCGGAAAGATAAAGAAGTTTATGGGTGGAATTCAGGGCAGAACCGGCATAATCGCCCTGGTAAGAGATCACTTCCCGGAATCCGGTGCTGTCGTGGTACGTCCATGCACGAATCAGGTTGGAGGCAGGACGGGTGACCAGGATCGTGCCCTGGAATTCCTTCTCAATCCCTGTAATACTGATGCGGATGAAGGTGTTACTGGTATTCTCTCCATCCGATGCCTGAATGTTCAGTTCATATTCCCCCGTCTCAAGTGCCGGGTCGTCGATCGGATATGCCAGGTTCAGTACACTCGGATTTTTCGGTGACTGAAGAATAATGGGTGTCAGGACCGGACGGTTTTGGTTGTCGTTCAAAACCACTTTGATATACAGCAAAGGGCTATCGTCGGTCACGGTAGCTTTAACATAGATGGTGTCCGTTACATTGTAAGCCGAACCGGATAACGGCCGCTCCGGAAGGATCACAGGGGGAGATCCGTTTTCCTGAATACGGCAGGAAAACAGCCCGCAACTGAGCATGATCGCCGCCAATAAAAAGAAAATCAGCCGGGAAGAACCTGTTTTACACATGCGATAAAATTACGGCACTTCAGCCTTCAGGCGTAAAAATTCCTTACTTTTATCCTGATATTCCTTGATTTCTATTACTTTCAATTCATTAAATCATTGGTTATGCTTGAAAATATCTCCATCGGGAACATCCTGTTCCTCGATATTGAAACAGTCCCTGCAGCACCCGCTTATGAGTTGCTCGATAACAGGATGCAGAAGCTTTGGGATAAAAAATCAGAACGTATCAGGCAGGAGGCAGATGATACACCGGATTCTCTGTTTCCAAGGGCCGGGATCTACTCGGAATTTGGCAGGGTGATATGTATCTCCGTTGGTACATACCGCAATGAGGAGTTCCGGATCAAATCGTTTGCCGGTGAAGATGAGCGGCAGCTGCTGACTGATTTTTCCAAACTTCTCAACGCACATTACAATAAACCGGAGCATATGTTGTGCGCCCACAACGGCAAAGAGTTCGATTTTCCATTCCTTGCGCGGCGGATGCTTATCCAGGGCATCCGTATACCGTCCATCCTGGATGTCGCCGGTAAAAAGCCCTGGGAAGTGAACCATCTGGATACGATGGAGCTATGGAAATTCGGGGACTTCAAGAACTATACATCGTTGGAATTGCTGGCTGCAGTTTTTGATATCCCGACACCCAAGGATGATATTGATGGCAGTCAGGTGTGGAAGGTTTTCTGGGTTGATCGCGATCTTCCCCGGATTGTTACATACTGCTGTAAGGATGTCCTGACAGTAGCCCAGATCTTCCGGAAATACAGGGGCGAACCGCTCATTCCGGAGGAGAAGGTCACCGTACTTGACTAATTAACAACTTTTAATAGGCTTCGAAAGGCCGATTTCCTATTTTTGCCTGTTCAAAACATACACAGATGAAAAAGACCAGTTTACTTCTTATTGTATTATCAGCCCTGTTGGTGATTCCCGGAACTACGTTCGCCCAGAAAAAGAACAAGAAAAAGAACGCCAAACAGGAAGCCTGTTTTCTGAACCCGGCCTTCACCAACAATACCGACACGATCAGCTACATCATCGGAGCAGATATAGCCAAGAGCTTTAAAAACAACGATGTGCAGGTGAGCCTCGACATGATGAACCTTGGTTTTAAAGCTGCCATGCAGGGCGCAGATACGATCTTTTCGCAGGAGCAGATCCAGACGATCATGACGGCCTGGAACCAGCGGATTATCAAGGAAAAGCAGGAAAAAGCCGAGCGCGAATCGCAGGATAACAGGAGGAAAGGTGCCGAATTCATGGCCGAGAACAAGAAGAAAGAAGGAGTAATTGAACTCCCCAGCGGACTGCAATACAAGGTGATCAAAGAAGGTTCAGGCGTTTCTCCGGTTGACACCAGCATGGTGGAAGTGGATTACGTGGGTACCCTGATCGACGGAACGGTATTCGATTCATCCCGCGAAAGAGGCGAACCCATCGAATTTGCCGTGAACGGTGTGATCCCGGGCTGGACAGAAGGTCTTAAACTGATGAAGCCAGGTGCAGTCTATATGCTTTATATTCCGGCTGACCTGGGCTACGGCGACAGGCAGGTAGGGAAGATTCCCGCCGGTTCCACCCTCATCTTTGAAGTGGAACTCTACGTGGTGGATAATAAATAGCTCTTACTGGAAAAATGTATTAAAGAGGCCGTCTCAAAAGTTCGAATTAGGTGCAATTTCACTCTGTGGCCCTCTGTGCCTCCTCTGTGAAACTCTGTGTAACAATAATTTAAGAATTTCACAGAGTTGCACGGAGTAAATTAAAGAGTTTCACGGAGACTTTTAAGACAGCCTCTTTTTTTATGCTCAGGCCGATCCGGAGAGAAATATACAGGCTGAATCCCTATCTGGACAGCAGCTTAACTATTTCCCGAAGTGTTTCAATTTCGGCCTTAAGGGATTCGATCTGTTGCTGCTGTTCCTGCACGGCCTTTACCAGAGGAACGACGAACTCGGCATACCGCAGGCCATAATAGTCATTTTCGTTTTTAGGAGCATCTATCCCGCTAAAGGTATATCCGATCGAACGGGCTGTCTCTTCAACCTCCTGAGCAATGAATCCGGTATAGACAGTTTGTTCTTTAGCAGCTATGCCGGCCTGCTCTTCTGCCCCGGTCTCCCTCCGGTAACCTTCTTCCCTAGTTTCGACGGCTTCGTTCTTATTGAGATCGGCATTCAGTGCAGTGATATCCAGTGTATAGGTTACAGGCCTCAACAGTCGTATGAAAGCAAGACCTGGTACATTTTCCCTGACTACCTTCTTAAACCTGCCGTCAGAGAAATTTGTCCAGTTCGCATAGCCGCCAATGCTCGACATGCTAGTGCTTCCAATCACCGTCCTGTTCGAGGCGGTTGATTTTGCACTATATCCGATAGCAACAGAATTGACATAGCCCGAAGCATTCGTGGTTGCATAAGCACCCAGAAAAGTGCTGTAACTGAATGTATAATTATCTCCGGATCCATATCCCACTGCTGTGTTGCAGTCGGAATCAACGTAATAGCAGGAATATTTGCCAACGGCCGTGTTGCTGCTCCCTGAAGTGTTGTCGAACAGGGAGTGGTTTCCTATTGCCGTGTTGTAGGAACCTGATTCGTTGTACCGAAGCGCAAGTGCACCCATGGATGTATTATGGTAGCCGCTGATGTTGTTGCGTAGAGTCATGTAACCTGTTGCCGTATTCATGTAACCGGTGGTATTGCTGCAAAGCGACTTTGACCCGACTGTTGTGTTCATCGATCCCTGTGAGCCGGTTGCACCGGTGCCATTGTTGAACAATGCTGAATCCCCGATCGCGACAAGGTTGCTGTTTATGGTATTTGCGTATAAGGCATTGGTTCCGACGGCCACATTTGAGTATCCTGAAGTGTTGTATGCTAAGGCCATGTAACCGCAGGCGGTATTGCTGTTTCCTGATTTGTTGCTCCAGAGCGCTTCATCGCCAAGAGCCGTGTTTTGGATACCTGTGTTCAGCGTAGGATTCGTGCTCCCCCGCAGGGCTTCATATCCAATTGCGGTATTATAAGTTGAGCGTGAAAGATCAGTCCGGTTATCGGCATAATACATGGCACCGTACCCAAGGGCGGTGCTACGGGAATTGTTGACATTGGTGTATAAGGATTTATTTCCCACAGCCGTGTTGTAGCTCCCTTCCACATTTGACGACAAGGCATAATAACCGGTAGTCGTGTTGTTAATGCCCAGGGTGTTCGACAGCATAGCGTAATATCCGCAGGCAGTATTGTTGTCACCTTCGGTGTTGTTTGTGAGGGCAAATGATCCTAAAGCTGCGTTGTTGATACCTGTCGTATTGGCCGTCATCGCCCTTACACCGACAGCTGTATTGTAATAACCTTCCGTGTTGGCATACAAGGCGCGATAACCGATGCCGACATTCGAAAATCCGGTGGTGTTGGAGAACAGGGACCAGAAACCGGATGCTGTGTTGTAAGAACCTGAGGAATTGGTGTACATCGACTGGTATCCGTTGGCCGTATTGGTGTTGCCTGTTGTATTGGTGTACAACGCCTGATACCCGAAAGCTGAATTCTGATAGCCGGTGGTATTCGAAAACAGCGCCTTCGAACCTACAGCAGTGTTTGCAGTGGCCTGGTAATCATACAATACATCCGTGCCGTTATTGTATAATGCCGAATCGCCAACAGCAACCAGATTGCTTTTAACTGTATTGAGGCGAAGGGCTTTGGCTCCTAAGGCAACATTGTAATTGCCGGTAGTATTTGAATACAGGGCATTCGGGCCTAATCCCGTATTGTAACTCCCTCCCGAATTGGTATACATGGCACCATAGCCGGCAGCCAGGTTATAGTTGCCCGTCGTATTGGAGTATAAGCTCAGGTATCCGATGGCTGCATTTCCGCTTCCGGATGTAATGGAGAATATCGCCTTGTCACCGATAGCAGTGTTGTACTGACCGGTGTTATTGGCCGGTGTTGTGCTGCCCCTTAGGGCTTCACATCCTACGGCAGTGTTCATGGCATCGCGGCCTGTGGTCCGGTCATCGGCATAAAACATGGTATAAAAGCCCACTGCCGTATTCCGGTTGTTGGCTTTGTTGCTATACAATGCCGAATATCCTATTGCCGTGGAGTTGATGCCGGTGGTCACCTGACCCATTGCGACGTAACCAAGCGACAGGTTGTGCGACGATCGCTCAATCCTACCGGCAAGAGCCCCGTTTATCCGGAAAGTCAACGGCAGGTCGTCGGTGGTTCCGACAAAATTCAGAAGGGAATTGGTGCCGCTGTTCCCCGTGAGTGACCAGCCAAATCCGGCGCCTACATACGTCCACGATGGCGTTGAACTGCTTCCTGAATTGTAGTAGTATCCCGGATTATTGTCAGTCTGATAGATCAGCAGGCTGTTTGCCGGACTGACAATGGCATTCCGCTGGGTATAGGTCATTCGCGGGACCAATAGACCCTGGGAGGAGGATTTTACATCCAGCATAGCTGAATTGTCGGGCAGCGATCCGTCGGTATTGATGGCTACCTGGGCAATCAGGACTCTTGAAAACATCAATAGTCCGGCTGTAAGCAGGTAAAGAGTTTTCATGATTTGAAGATTTATGGATTGGATTTTTGAAAACAACAGAGATTAATCTTTCACACACCGTACCGAGTAGCCAACCTGTTTGGTCACACTGGTACCTTCCACATTATCGTTTCCGTAATAGAGTTCATATTTCCAGGCATTGGTAGCATCTGATTGGGTGGATGACCAAAATGTTCCATAACATCCAAGGGGAGTGTAAAAATACCCGTCCCAGCCTCTGGCGCTGGCCGGGAGAGCTGTGAATCCGCTTGAATTGGTTGCATTGGCATTCGGGGTCCACCAATGACTGAAGCAGGCTTCTTTCATAGGTCCGCCTGCCAGTCCGGCACCGCCCAGCGTGTTGCACAGAAGATCGAAATCAGCTGAGGCTGGTATATGCCAGCCTGCCGGACAAATACCCTGAGATCCCTGCAAAGTGGAGTATTGCATCAGCTCATTCCACTGGTAAAGACCACCGTACGTGCTGCAGTTGGCAGTATCATTATTGTAGCAGTATTTTTCGATTGTACCGTTATTGCTTTGATTGGTGGTTGCCTGAAGCATGATGCCAATGTTCAGGTTCTCTTTCATCCAGCATTGTGAACCAATCTGAACGGTGTGGTAGACTTTTCCTCCATAAACGAACGAAGGCAGGCCGGTGCATGGGACTCCGGGAGAACAGGCTGCGGTTGATTGTGTCAGAACCGACACAGGTGAATGACCGCATGCATTGTACGACCACACATACCTGGTATAGTTCATGCCACAACTCAGACCAGTTTCCATTCTTTGTAAACTCATACCTATATCAACAGCGGATTCATAATCATTTATTGAATTCCAGCGGAATCCGTAAACATCGGGCAAATAATTCCAGTTCCACTCAATGTAGTTGAAGCAGAGCTCATGAGTTCCCGCAACGGGCACAGCAGGTGTATACAGTTCCTTTGTAAGGATCGTTGGATCCGAAACGCCACAGTCGTTGTACGCCCAAACGTACCTTGTGTAGGTGGTATCACAAACGATGTTGTTCTCGCTTTTTTGGGTGGTGCTTCCCATGTCGACGGCAGTCTCATAGATATTTCCTGTGCTCCATTTGTATCCCGTGGCTCCGGTGACCGCGGCCCATACCCAGGTGATCTGATCAAGGTTCATAACAGGTGTTCCGGCAACAGGCGACGCGAGAAAACAAGCGGTAAAAGTTCTCCATTTCCCATTGGTATAGATACTCAGGGAACCGTTAGTCCCGCAGTTGGAGCAATAGATCATCAATCCTTCCGCCGGATTAACTATTGCGTCGCGTTGGGTCAGTGTCATGCGCGGAAGCAGAACCCCTTTATCGGTCGACTTTACATCCAGCATGGCCGAATTGTTGGCCGGCGTTCCATCCGTATTAACGGCCACCTGTGCAGGGAGGATAAACCTCATCAGCACGAACAGAATCAGGAGACACTTTTTCATGATGGTATGAAGTTAAGATTCCGGACAGGATTCAGAAGCAGAACATTCGGGATTGCAAGGACGGAAAAAGCTTACCGGAGGCTGTATAACAGGCAGAATGTGTAAATGAAGAGAAAAAGAATGCCGGTAACCAAGGACAAGTAGCTATAAAGATAATGAATAATTGCCTCAAAAACAAACATATAGAAAGATTAATCAGGAGGGGTAAGCCCTCCGGTATCTATCGGCTCAGGATGGGATATGGCCTGTTTCAGGGGCAGGAAATCGCTACTGTTGAAAGCGATCCGTCATTCCCGACCGTCACTCTCCAGCATTGACCGTCGGGTGAGGTCAGGATTATCCCGCTGGATGCGTTTGTAACATAAACGTCATGGTCGGTTATCTCCAGTTGCCCGTTGATCCTGAGCTTCTGATTGTCAAATTCTCCATAAACCAGGGGCGACGTGGTAGATGAATTGGCAATATACAGCCTGTCGGATCCTGTTTCATTGTATCCTGCCCTGTTTCCGATAAATACATTATCGCTGCCGCCGGTGTTCAAGAGTCCGGCCTCATACCCCAAAATGACATTATTCCCATCGTTGACTATTTCAAGCCGTTTTACATGGAAGCGCAGCAACCGGTTATCGAACTCGCCATACACTAATGGCGGCAGCGTATCATTGTTTGCGATGTAAAGCTTGTATGAACCTGTTTCATAGAAACCGGCCAGGCTGCCGATAAAAACATTCCCGCTGCCTGCTGCATTGTTGTAACCGGCTGCCCTTCCTACAAAGGTGTTGTAATTTCCCGTGGTGTTGGCGTATCCGGCCGACAGGCCTACATATACATTCCGCCAGCCGGTAGTATTCTGATTGCCGGCGTAGGCGCCGACAAATGTATTGCGCGACCCGGTTGCATTGTTCTCACCGGATCTGAAACCTGAGAATATGTTCAGGCTGCCATAGGTATTCATTTTGCCTGACAAAGCGCCGGTGAAAGTATTCTCCTGCCCCGTGGTGTTGGTGTAACCGGCCGAATCCCCGGTAAAGACATTGAATGTTCCTCCTGTATTCAGAAATCCTGCGTTATTCCCAAGAAATACATTACCCCATCCGAAAATGTTGTTCATCCCTGAATATGCGCCTGCAAACAGATTCTCCCTGCCATCGGCGTTCATGCTTCCGCTTTTCGTACCAACAAAAGTGTTCCATGAACCGAATGTATTGGATGCGCCGGTGGAATCTCCGATAAAAATATTCTCCGATCCCCCAAGATTACCCTGTCCCGTATTGCTGCCCACGAAAACATTCCGGATGCCGCTCGTGGCAGGATTGCTGTTCTGGCCGATGATCACGTTCCGTTCGTCGTTCACCAGTTCCAGCCTGTAGACATGAAGCCTGATCAGCCGCTCATTGAATTTGCCAAAGATTAGCGGCCTGGATGTGTCGGTGTTGGAGATATAGAGTTTGTACGAACCGGTTTCATTCTTCCCTGCCTGATTCCCGATAAAAACATTATGGCCGCCATGTACATTATACTTACCTGCACAGGAACCAATGAAAACATTGTTGTAACTGACCTGGTGGAAATATCCTGCACTATCACCGATAAAAACGCTCCGTCCGCCTTCGGTGTTTTCATGGCCTGCTACGAAACCCAGAAAGGTATTAAACGTACCGCATGTGTTCCGGTATCCGCTCTCATAACCGAAGAAAGCATTGTTGTACCCCCCGTCATTGTTGCGCCCGCTGAATGCTCCTACAAAGGTGTTATAATGATGATGCGTTTGTTTGCCTGCCTCGGTTCCTACAAACACGTTGTTCACACCCAGATCGGCCTGTGCTCCCGCTCTGTGACCTATGAAGACATTGGATGATCCGGTGGTGTTATTTGCTCCGCAACTGTCGCCGATAAAGAGGTTTTCATAATTTCCTGAAACCACCAGCCTGTTTGCTACCAGCGACATGGTATTCATTCCGTTGACTACGAAATTGATCACATCGTTATCGGGATTCGTTGGCGCCTCATCGGTTGTGATAAACGTGTCGCCGTCGTTGTCAGAGATCATCCCCGGCGAACCCGGGTTTCCGGTAATGTATTTCCAGACAGGCGTTGCCTGATTGCCTGCATTGTAATAGAATCCGGACACAAAGTCAGTCTGGTAGACCAGAAGACCATTTGTCGGCTGGATGATGGCATTGCGTTCAGTCAGCGTCATGCGGGGTACCAGAACTCCTTTCAGTGTTGACGCAATATCAAGCATTGCGGATGAATCGGGTGATGATCCGGTAGTGTTGATGGCTACCTGGGCATTCAGAACCAGGCTGGAGGCCAGAAACAGGATTGAAAGGTACGTTTTCATGGGTATGGTGTTGCTTTCCGGAACTTTATAAGGAGTGATGAATCAACCCTGCCGGGGAAGGCTCCCTGACAGGGTTGAAACAAAACAACCGAGTGGTACTCACTAAAGGATCATAATCCTATTTCTGCTTAGCCGGTGTTTGTGTTTCACGCTGGCTTCTTCCGGGAGTTTCCTCGCCGTTATCGATAACTGGTTTTAATTCGGTAACAGACGGCGGGTTAAGCATCCCCGTTGCAGGACTTTCAACCCTGGGCTTTGCTACAGCCTGCTGGTTTGGCAGGGCAATGGTACCTATACCATTGAGATATGGCTCATTTTTGATGTCCGGTTTGGGAGCCTTCCCGGGAACAGGAGCATTGGGGTCGTCCTTTGGACGGTTCGGATCGGGCAGCGATGAAGGATGAACACCCACAACGAGTTGTCCGTTCTCATAATACAGTCCTTCCCCGTTTGTCTGTGTATCGGAATCATTGTGAAGGCCTTTTTCAAGGTTCTTTGTATAGGCGGCATCCGTCACTTCCTTCGGAAGAACAGGATGCTCGTATCCGGCGCGCTTTCCGATGGCTATATAGTTTACGCTTACATTGCTTTTCCCGTCATTGTTTTCAACCATGCTGAAGCCTTTAGCCGAAACGTCAGAGAGGTAAACGCCGTTGGATCGTCCGGTCGGTGTTACAGTCACTATGACAGGCGACTCCTGCGAAACAGCAGCAATAAACGCTTCATCGAAGGCAACTGAACCTGTGCCATTCGAAATTGTGGCTGTACCGCAGGTTTGAATGGTTACGTCTGTCGAAACGTTCGTGTACAGCACGGTTTGGGTATGGGTTCCGTTTTCCTGGAGGTGTATGTCGAGTTTGTTCCTGTAGACGTCTCCATTTGCAAACAGGGCGTAGTTGCCGCCTTCTGTGTAAGTTCCATATACCTTTCCGTGAATGTCGGCTCCAAACAGGTCACCCCAGGCGCCGATCCCGATTCCGATAGCAGCCTGGGCGGCCTTACCGGTTCCGGATGTATAACTGGTAAAATAGCCTCCATAACCTAAACTGCTGCTGTTCTTATATCCTAACGCCCCCCAGTAGCCGGCATAGGCTTGTCCTCCCAGTATACCTCCGCTGCGTGCGAAATCGCAATAGTTAAATCCGGCATTTCCGAACGAATAGGAATCTCCCCAATAGGAGTAACCTTTCATTGCGGTATTGCAGGTATAATAAGAATAACCGGTACCGTCATTTTGAGTATTCCGGTTCCGATAGGCATATAAAGCCGACTGACCGTCACCTTCGCTTTCTAACTCGGCATGATAAAGATAATTTTCAGTAATTGAACTATACCCTAGGTACGTCAGATTGGAAGAGTTATATTGTATCTGTAGCTTCGATGATGGTATTGAGGTACCAATACCAACATTCCCGCCGGCTTCCTGCAACACCAGCGGATTGTTTCCGGCGTATGAGCCGATACCGAAATGGGCACCGACAGGGTCAGAGTTATAGGACCATAACAGGAACCCTTTGTTATCGGCGCCTTGTCCAACATATATCAAGGATGTGGCAACGTCATCACCTACAGATACGTTTGTACCGGCGGTATAAGTGGTTAGCGGTGTGCCGAAAATTCCTGTTGGAACGGAGGCCGTCCGGTTAACATGCAGTGTAGCCTGGGGCGAAACATTGCCTATGCCTACATTGCCACCGGCATGTTGTAAGGCCAGCGGATGTAATCCCATATAAGAGCCTAGTGCAAAATAGGAACTGGATGGAACAGAGGAATAACTCCAATACAGATAGCCTTTATTGCTCACATCCTGCCCTATGTACATCACGGACGGGCCGTTGTTATCACCAATAGCAAGATTGGTTGAGGTGTTCCAGTCGCTGATGGGTGTTCCGAAAAGACCGGTATATCCGGGACTCGATTCTGCAACATGGAATCTGGCTGCCGGCTGTCCATAACCAACACCCACATTGCCTCCGTACTCTTCAAGGACCAGGTTATGGGAGCCGTTGTATGTGCCAACGCTGAAATAGGCATCTGCAAGGGTCGCATTGTACTGCCAGATCAGGAAGCCCTCATGAAAAGGGGCCTGCCCGACATAAATCACCGCATCTTCATCATCATTTCCAACTGCCAGGTTTGTACCGGAATACCAGGGACTAACCGGTACCCCGAACGAAGCTGTTGAAGCAGGGCCGTTCTCCGCTACAGTCAGATGTGCATTCGGAGTGTTGAGGCCAATGCCTACATTACCCAGATTGTAATAAATATTCGCACCGTTGTTGAGCCATTGACCCGAGTTATTTCCGACCAATGCCCAGGCCGGAACAGCAGGAGTGCCGGAATTGTAATACAAACCAGGAATGCCATCGGTTTGGTAAATGGTCAGGCCGGTAGCGGGAGTAACTATGGCATTGCGCTGGGCCAGGGTCATTCGAGGCGCCAGTAATCCCTTGGTATTGCTCTTTATATCGAGCATAGCGGAAGCATCCGGCAGAGAGCCATCGTTGTTGATGGCCATCTGACCGAAAAGGTTCATTCCTGCAAACAGGAATAGTGTTAACAGGCACAGGTTTTTCATAGCAGAGGATTTTGGGTTTTGGGTTTCAGTGGAAAAATGGGGTGACTAACCGGATCGGCAATGCTATAGAGCCGTAGTTTCAATTGTTACAGGAAAAGAGAGAGGGCAGCCGCCGGATGTGATGGAAGAATCGTGAATCGTGGAGAAGGCAGGCCTGGTTTTGAAAGAGAGCTATTAAGATACAAAAAACCGGAGGATTATGCAAAGGAAATCAACTGCCTGACAAAATTCCAATATCGATTTGACACTGCCGATTGATTTGATGTGGGGCCACCTGTTGAGAGAAGCCCTGAAAATCTTGCATTCCGGGGATGTCTGTCCCTTGTTATCATTATTTTTGTAAGTACAGTTGTCCCATTTCCCGGTTCCCTTTTCATCATGCTCCGAATAATAAAATGCATTTTGATCTTCAGCCTGTTGTTTTCCGGCACTGCATCGGCCCAACGGAGTTTACGTTTCTCGGATCTTGACTGGTCGGTGCGAAGCGGGCAGGGCGGACCCGGACCCAATACCTGGAGCGATGACTTTAAATCTGTCTGGGTAGATACGAGTGGCTGCCTGCATCTGAAAGTGCGCAAATCGGGAAGTGAATGGCTTTGCGCCGAGGTGTACCTTCAACAGTCTTATGGATTCGGTGAGTATTTCATTGAAATTGAGAGCGATGTCGAGCAGTATGATCCTAATCTGGTAATTGGATTTTTTACCTATGAGACCGATGAACGGGAGATCGACATCGAGTTCAGCCGCTGGGACGATTCAGCCTTCGCTGCTGGTTGGTATACCGTTCAGCCTGCTCCATATTCCGGGGCGAATCAGGCCAATTTCTCACTGGGATTGAAAGGTCGATCTTCAACCCATTTCTTTACCTGGAGCGCCGACAGCATCCTTTTCCGGAGCTATTGCCCATACATGCTGACACTCCCACCCAATGACTCGCTGATTTACCGATGGAATTATACCGGAAGCCATATTCCTCCGACCGGAAATGAACGCCTGCATATCAATTTCTGGCTGTTCCATGGCAATTCCCCGCAAAACCAACAGGAAACAGAACTGGTCATCAAACAGGTACGGGTACCTGATCCATATGGTGTGCCGGATATTGCTGCTGAAAAAGGACATTTTACCCTGTTCCCGAATCCCGCCCTTGACAGGGTGAGTATCAGATCAACTGATAATGAACCTCTCAGGCAGATCAATCTCTTCAATGCCTCAGGAATCTTGCTGCAATCCATCAGCCCCGGTGCGAAGGAGATCCAACTGGACGTTTCCGTATTGGCCCGGGGTGTTTACGCACTGCAGATTATCTCTGAAAAACATACAGGGACTCTCCGGTTGCTGCTGACTGAATAGGTATGACCTTTTCAGGGAGCATGCCACGCAACGGGAATCATATAAATCGGCATTTGGCTTGAACTCCTGTTGTCGAAACAGCTTTAGGATAACTGAATTTAAGTTATTGCCGGGGAACTGCTCCATTCCCCGGTATCCCCGGATCAGAACATACTTCGGTGAAAATACTGGTGGTCGGCCTGTTGGAAATTGCTCAGGCCTGTAAAGCACAGGATATTACTTGCTGATCCCACTGATCCTGAACGTCCAGGCATAGGAGCAGGGAGGATTTTTCCGGAGCTTTTCAGGCAGGGTAATGACAGTAGCACCGTCGACGGTTTTCCATTTCAGCTTACCGGAATATCCCAGCAGGGTGATCACAGCTTTGGGCGAAGGCCTGATGCCTTTGATCGTGATCGTGGCGGGCATCGTTTTTTCTGTTTCGGCCGCCAGATAAATGGCATTCACTTCCCCGGTTTTATTCTGTGTGAAACAGATATTGTTTTCTTTATAAGGCGCCACCGGGCGGGTAGCATAAATTGCATTGCCGTTCACCTTCATCCAGGCGCCGATTTCTTTTAGCCGCTCATAGGCTGCCGGATCGTAATCGCCTTCAGGGCTGGGACCGATGTTCAGGAGGTAGTTGCCGCCCTTGGCTACAATGTCCACCAGGTTGTGGATGATCGTTATAGCTGGTTTATAGGCATCATTCGGAACATAGCTCCATGAATTTCCCATCGTCATGCAGGTTTCCCATGGATAATCCA
Source organism: uncultured Lentimicrobiaceae bacterium (assembly GCA_964544545.1). Classification (GTDB taxonomy): domain Bacteria; phylum Bacteroidota; class Bacteroidia; order Bacteroidales; family UBA4417; genus UBA4417. Next base: position 85,060 of record CAZJCG010000009.1, read on the forward strand.
GAGGCTTGTCCGGGATCTGCTGCTCCGGTGTCCGGTAATTTTCGAATTCCGTTCCAACCGAGCGGTCCACGACTATCAGCCCGGGCTGGTGACGCCTGCCCATGGCTGCGATCTTCGCCATGTCAATATCCTGATCGAAGACAATCCCTTTCTGCCAGTCCACATTGCGGTCCACTGTGCTGAGCGGCCTTACCCAGCCGCCATCGAGCCATAAGATGTCGATCTTCCCGTAGCCGGTTAAAATCTCTTCTATCTGTTTGTAAGTAAAGTCTTTAAAAGCGTTCCATCGTTCAGGATAACGGGCCGGATCGTAATTTACATTCCGGTCCTTGGGAGGGAAATAGGGCCACCAGTAATCGGGACAATGCCAGTCGGGTTTGCTGAAATAGGCGCCTACCTTGAATCCTTCCTTCTGGAAAGCCGAAGTCACCTCTTTGCCAATGTTTGCGCGGGGATTGGAATGGAACGGTGTGTTCGGTGAAGTGATCTTATAGTCGGTGAGCTTGGTGTCGAACATGCAGAATCCGTCATGGTGTTTGAAGGTGAATACTACGTATTTGAAGCCGGCCTCTTTGGCGGCAGCCGCCCATCTGGAGGGATCGAACTGTTCGGGGTTGAATGTCTTCTGCAGGCCTTCGTAAGCCGTTTTATATCCGAAGTAATCCTTTGAAAAAGGTCCCCTTCGCTGGGTCCAGCCTTCATCTTCGGGACAGATGCTCCACGATTCAACGATACCCCATTCACTGTAAGTTCCCCAGTGCATAAAGATGCCGAATTTCAGGTCCTGCCATTCTTCAAGGTTTGCCTTTACTGCCGGATCTGCCGGCATGATGTAAGGCGGTTCATGTTCCTGGGCAAATGCCGGTGCTCCCATGATCAGAAGGAGCGTGAGGGTCTGAAAGATCTTTTTCATATCTCTGGTTTGGTTAAGGCATTATAAATACTGCCGATACTTTTGATGCAATCTTCTGTGGTTTTCCTACAAGGAGTTTTTCCGCCTGATCTTGATCTGCATGGCGCCTTCTATAGGCTCCCGTGCGACGAGGATGAGGTATCCGCCTCCGCCGGCGCCCGACAGCTTCCATCCCCAGGCCTGGTCGCGGTACTGCTCGATCGTTTCCAGAATTCCGGTATCCACCATATTGGGGAACATGGCGACCTGTGCCTTGAATGAGCGCCTGAAAGCGTCTCCGAAAGCGACGATATCCCTTTGCAGGATCGACTTCCAGCAGTCCTCGGTGGCGGAAGCCAGCGCAGCAGCACCTTCCGTGCTGATCCGGGTGTTGTCGATAACACTGTATGTGCTCACCCTGGGACCAAGCGTGACCAGATACAGGTTCTTCTCGATCCAGGTGAGGATTCCTTCATCCTGTACCGGATGGATGTGCCTGGGCCAGTAATGTCCGTCATAATCCAGTTTATTCAGTCCGGGCAGCACGATCCCCAGCGAATCCTGTGAACCGGATACTTCCTGGGTGCCCGGCGGATTTTCGTAACTGAACAACAGTCTGGCAAGTTGTTCGGCATCCCCGTGGGGGATCTCCGTCCGCCAGAGTTCAATTGCTTTACGGCGTGTACTGGTTGACATGCCGCTGCGTTCGTTGAATTCGATGGTAGGCTCTATGCTGATAGTGAGGACAGAACCGGGATGATACTTGGAAACGAACGGCTGGTCGAGCCATCCGCCGGCAAGGTCGATCCGGAAAGGGATCGTGCACTCTGTCCGCAACGCCGTGGTCGAACGTACAGGAAGATCGGCATGCGGTATCCTGCGAAGGACCTTGTATTCTATTCCCAGATCCTTGCACAACGCCTGCTTGGTGGGTGTATGACCATCTTCGTTCACCACGAAGGTATCCGGCATGATGTCGCGCAACTCTTTTTCAAAATCGATGATACCCCAGCCGGAGTTGATCCGGCAATTCGTGACACACGACAAGGCATCGATCATGTATTTCCGTTCGTCCTGTGAATTCACCGGGTAACGGCCTTTCAGATGCTCGACGTTGGCATCGGAGCCAATGCTGACATACAGGTCGCCAAAGGATGCTGCTTCCTGCAGGAAGGCTATATGCCCGCTGTGCAGCATGTCGAAACAGCCGGTCACGAATACTTTTTTCCTTCGGCATACCGCGGCCTGTCTCGATGAGGTATGAAACACCTCCTGCATCGGCTCAGGCAACACCTCAATCCCGAATGCGGACCGGAGGAGATCGGCAGCCTGATCAGCAAATGATTCTGCTGTTTCCAGGTACACAAAGTGATCTTCTTTGTGCCTGAAAACCGAGAGGGTAAGATTATCCGGCAGGGATTTGTCCGGAAAGTTGCCGGGATCGATACCAGCATTGCCCGAAGGGAAACGAAATGCCATACGCCGGACAGAGCCATTCGCACCTGAGGCTCTCTGCTGGAAACCGGGTTCAAGTTGCAGCCACCATTCGCCGTCTTTTCTGTCCGGGAACGGTTCCTGCATCGGATCAGTGAGTTTCCACCAATCACGGGTTACCGGGTCAGCGCCCATAGCCCGTATATCCTGATCGTAATCGGAACCATTGTACAGCATGTGGCTGAAAAGCAGTCCGTCCTGCAGGAAGATTGAGTAGTCGCAGATGTTTGACCGGTGGATCTGTTCCAGCACCCGGGGAAAGGTGTTGCGGTGCAAAACGATATAGGGCTCCCGGTATTCAGGTTTCAGGCCTATGATGCTACCGAGACTGGCGGGTCTTTTTTCCATTGCCGGGATGTGAATTCGTAAAGGTCAGCTTTTCCGGTACCGGTGAATTTCCGCGATCTGTTCCGGAGTGAGCCTTACGGCTGTATCGTTGCTTCGCATGATGATACCGCAGGCCAGCTCAAAGAACAGGGCTTTCTGGATCACATCTTCGAAGGTGGACCCGACCACAACCTGTCCATGGTTCCTTAGAACGATCAGGTCATGGTTTTTCATGGTTTCCGTTACACGCTTTCCGATCTCGGGCGAGCCCGGACAGATATAGGGAAGCATGGCAATGGGGCCGATGAACATGGGTATCTCATTGATCACGTTGAAATCGGTCGGAGGATCAGGCAGGCAGGCCAGGGTGGTGGCATACAACGACTGGAAATGCAGGATCACCTTGACATCTTTCCGCTCGCGCATGATCCCGAAATGAAAGCCACTATCCATAGAAGGCCTAACACTGTTCAACAGCATCCCGTCAGTTAACCTGGAGATGCATATCTGGTCTTTCGTCAATGTCGGAAGCCATGAGCCGGTCTGGGATATCAGCATGATGTCGTTCTCAAGGCGCCACGATAAATTTCCGCTGCTGCAGAGCAACAACTGGTGTGTGCCCAGCTTATGGGCTGCTTCCATGAAAGCCTTTAACTGGCTGTCGGTAATAATGGGCATGCGAAGGAATTAAAACGCAATGATAATCAAAATCAGTGTCGCTGTAATTCGGGCGGTAAAATATTTCAAAGGCTACAGCTTCACCAATGTTGCGGCAAAACCGCCTCCGGGAGCCAGATGAATCCGGATCACCGACTTGTTGCTGACTGTTTCGGTCCTGACGGCAAAGTCTTCCCCTTTGCGGTCGGCATTGGGCCCGTCGATCCAGGATTTCAATAAATAACTGCCTTCAGGAAGGAAATCGAGCTTTACATCGAAATCCCTGGGCGACCAGTCAGTCATAGATCCAAGGTACCAGCTTTCACCGTGACGTTTCGCAACGGTCAGGTAATTACCGATCCGGGCATCAATCGCATGGGTTTCATCCCATGTAACAGGAACAGTTGCCAGGAAATCCATGGCCTCAGGTTCCCGCAGGTAGCTGGTCGGGTTATCGCAAAGCATCTGGAGCGGACTTTCGAAAAGGATGTATTTTGCCAGCTCATGACAGCGCGTGCCCATGCTCATTGGCTCCGACCAGTTGGGAACAAAGTTGTCTTTTACGGCATTGGTCATCGCCCCGGGAGTATAGTCCATCGGACCGGAGAACATGCGCGTAAAAGGAAGCGTGCAATCGTGTGCAGGAGTGATCTCTTTTGACCATTTGTTGTTTTCCGATCCCCGGACCCCTTCGCGTGTAAGGGCGTTGGGATAGGTGCGGCTGAAGCCCGACGGCTTGAAGGCGCCGTGGAAATCAACCAGAAGATGATGCTTTGCGGAAGCAGCGGCAACCTGTTCGTAGTAGTTTACCATCCGCTGGTCGTCGCGGATCAGGAAATCTACCTTGATGCCGGAAACACCCCATTTTTCAAATTTAGCCAGGGACGATTCGAACTTTTCCTCCAGTGCCCTGCCGGTAACCCACAGGATCAGCCTGACATTCTTCTGTGCAGCATAGGCAAGAAGTTCATCCATGTTGATATCGGGATTGATCTTGTCCAGGTCATCTACCGCCGACCATCCTTCGTCGAGGATCACATATTCCAGCCCGAATTTGGAGGCAAAGTCGATATAATATTTATAGGTTTCAGTGTTGATTCCGGCACGGAAAGGGACACCCCAGATGTTCCAGTTATTCCACCAGTCCCAGGCGACCTTGCCGGGCTTGATCCAGTCAGTGCTTTGGAGTTTGCAGGGGCTGGCAAGGCGATACATGATATCATTCTCCAGCAATCCGGCATCGGTTTTTGAAATGCCGAAGACCCTCCAGGGAAATTCGCGCGTCCCGGCAGTCCGGGCAATATAGGCTTCCCTGCCGCCCACCAGATAGCTGCGTTTATCCTTGCTTACATATTCGTCTTTGGCAACAGCAGGCAGAACGCCGCTGAAGGCATTGGTGCCAGCGCCTTTCCCGGTAAGGTACAATCCGGGATAGTCAAGCAGGTCGGCTTCGGCGAAGACTAAAACGGCCTTTGGCTCACGGAAAACGACAGGGATCACACACATCTGGTTCTCTTTGATGGAGGCCGTTGAAATATAGGGGTAGAGACGCTCGCTGTGCGAAATGAAATTATCCTCTTCCCCGAAATAGGTCGAATCGGCGCGGTTCATATTCAGTGTAAGCGCTTCATTTACAATCGTTATGCTGCCTGGCATGCGGGTCATGAGCCTCCACGCGACCGCGTCGTTGTAAGCGCGCATCCGGATGCCGTAATTCCCTTTGAACCATACCTCAGCATCGACATAGGTATCCGGGATCACACTGCGTTTCTCGGCAACTGCCGGATGAATGGTGTATGAGTACGGAGTGATGGTGACGGTTCGGATCACCGGATTCATGAAGGCATCAGGGTATTCAGCAAGCCGGAGGGCCGTTTCGGGAACGGTTGCCACCTCTATACCATTCTGTTTTACGCTCAGGCTCAGATGATCGCTGACGTTCAACTCGATGGATAAAGTTTTATCCGGTGATTGGATGATGACCGGTTTTTGTTTCTTCTGCGCCATGGCCGGAAGGATCATCAGGCATAGCAAAAGCGGAAAAACAGAACGGAAGAGGGATTTCATGATTTTGTATTTCTAATTGCGGAATGTTTGGAATCTGCTTTATACAGAGAGTCTCAAAAAATGGTATACAATCTTGGCAGGATCAGATGCGGGTCGTAGTAAAGCAATCCTGGAGGCATGCTGAAATCTGCGAAATCAACCGCAAAACTGCGGATAAATTTCCAATCGCTCATCAACAGTCCGGATGAGAAAGTCAGAGAAACAGAAAGGCTGGTTTCAATCAACGTCTTCCTATACTCTCCGTTTTATTTCATCCTGGCTACTTCTTTGGCCAGTTGTTCGCCAATCCCGATCTTGTACCCTTCGGAAAAGTAGCAGAGCTTTCCGTTTTTGTCGCAGATCACGACCACCGGTAAGTTCTCCGCCAGGTTATGTTTCCGGAGCCTGGAAATCTCCTTCAGGAACCGGCTGTCAGTATCGTAAGCATAGATGCGCTGTGCAGGCAGGTTGCTGAAATTTCCAGGCTTAAAGGACTGTGTGACTCGTTCTTTTTGAAGAAGGAAAACCACTCCGCCATTCCATTTTTCAAGGAGCGAAGTTACAGCCGGGATATCGGCCATTACATGTTTGGAAGGCTCCTTATCGGGATCGATCCAGATGAAAATTGCGCCCTTGTCGGATGCAGCACGTGATGCAGTGGTCCGCTCGCCGGTTTCGCGGTTTTCAAGCGTAAATAGCTTAAGGTCGACAGCTGCCCAGGGTTCTGCCTTGGAAAGTGATTCGCGGACCTTAACAACCACATCGGTTGTTTTCCCTGCCGGGACATCGAAAAATGTAAGCGACGACAAAACAGTCCCGTCCGGCTGCCGGTTGCCGGTCACCAGGTAATACTTGCCGGCCTCCAGGGCGATTTCTGCGGGGAAAGCGGTTAGCTCCTTACCATATTCCAGGTCAACGGAGCGATAAACGCCGTTGCGATAGCGTGCAATGGTGAAATTGATGGCATATTTGGGATTGATATCCGGGTTCCCGTTGATAAAGTGAACCGATCCCATCTCGCTGATGTTTTCTTTCACCGGTTCAAAGGCGATATTCTGCCATGAATTGCCGTTCCAGTATTGCGGCAGGTAAGTAGCAGGGTTCACTCTTGCCGGAATGCCGAAACAGCGGCAAACAGCTACGAAAAAGACATCTCTCGAGCGGCTGTCGGCCACTTTGAGTTCATAGACACCCCTGGGCGACAGCGGCGAACGGGAATGCAGATTGGCCGTATCGTTAAGGATGATATTCTCTTTGATCCATTTAACCAGGACCTGGACATCTTTTTTGACTTCATTTTTGAATTCCTGGGAGAACTGTTGCTGCAGGTAACCTCTCCATGGCAGCATCATCTCGTTCGAAATTCGACCTGACATTACATAGTCGCTGAAGAATTCAGCATCCGGACCGGACGATTGTGCCGGGTAAGGGAGCGAATTCCGGAGGTGGTCCAGCAGAATCTCGGAGCGGGTGTCGCGGATGTCCTTTTCACTGATCGCAGCTAGCAGGTTCATGGCCCATTCGCGTTCAACGCCTGATGTAGATTCTATAAATGCCTTGATCTCCTGCCAGTTGCCGTAGCTGTTATGGAAGATGGAGATGGTGCTGGCAGCATCCAATCCCTGTTTTTGGGCATAATCAGCCGACCATGCAGAATCGCGGAAAGTATGCATGTAAGCTGTCCGGATGGAATCTTCGACTTGCAGCAGTCTTGCATTTTTCTGCTTTGCCTCTTCCGGGAGATCGGTGACAGGTGGTTGCTTTTCAACAGGAGGCACCAGGTCGAAGATTTCAGAATGGTTTGCAGGATGGGTCGCTGTAAGCCGGATCGTAACGGTATCCGTCGTCTCCACCGTGATCTTCTGATAGTTCCATAATCCGTCGCGGGTAGTCCAGATCAACAGGTCGCCGAGACCGGTACGGATGGTGCTGATACCAGCAGCATCGGTCTTGCCTTTGGCGATAGGATAGAATTCAGCGTAATTGTAAAGCTGGTATTCCACAGTTGCGTCCGGGGCAGGTGTTCCTTTCTCATCCAGAACCTTCACGGCAATCACCTTGGTTTCGGCATAGTTGCCGATCAGGTTCAGCTCGGAGAATTTCTCCTGCCTGTCGATCACCGGCTCATTCCCGTTATACCAGCCGTAAGCCCTTGTATGCACCAGCATTGCCCGCATGGCAGGAGCGGCAAACCAGCCCATGTTCAGCTCGGCGTCGGGCTCGCAGGCTCCCAGGAAATACCATTTGCCGTTCACCCACACTTCCACCCAGGCGTGATTGTCGTCGCTGTGGGCCCAGCGGGGGGTATATACCTGCCGGGCAGGAATGCCCATGGCCCTCATGGCAGAAACCGTGAAAGTAGATTCCTCGCCGCAACGGCCGAAAGAGGTCCTGATAGATGCCATCGGAGAACTGGTCCTTTCGTCGGAACCCCGGTAAGTCACCTTCTCATGACACCAGTGGTTCACCTCCAGCGCTGCATCGTGCATGTTCATACCGCTGATCCGTTGCTTCAGCTCATCGTACATCGCAATCCGGAAGTCATCCAGGTTCTCGTTGTTCACACGGATGGGGAGCACAAAATGGAGGAAGACATCCTCCGGGATCGAGTACCCCCATGGCATTTCATTCCGTGCCTGGATTGTCCTGCGGACCTGTTCGTAATAATAGTCACCCGAATAGTCGGCAAGATCGCTCAAAGGCATATAGGCGTATAGGTATTCCAATGCCTGCCTTTCATCCGGCTTCATCGGTCGTTTCAGGACATCGAAGAGCTGTTGTTTCCTTCCTGATGCCAGTGACTTTTGCTTTTCAAGCGATACATTCATGTTGCGCAGAACGGCTTCGTCGCGGATCAGCTGGGCATTAGCAGCCGATACCAGAAGAAAGCAGAAGGCAACAGCAAGGATCTTTCTGTATTGTGACATGACAATCAGGGATTTATGACCATTCAAAGTATTATTCAACCTTTATCTCGTCGCAGAAAATCCAGCAGGGGTTCGGGTAACCTTTATGCCACGACGGGCAGGTGCCGAGGCTGCGGCCGATCACTTTCACATACCGGGCTTCCACAGGAGGGATGGTAAGCATCATATTCTTCAGCAAGGTGCCACTTTTTTCAGCAGGAACATCGTTCTTGACAATTCCCACTGATTTGAAACTGGTTCCATCGGTCGAAATGAGGTATTCCACCTCGCTGGGAAAGAATATCCAGGAATTCTCATCCTGCAGAAAGCCGGTAGAGAAAATGGATAACTGTCTGGCTGAGCGGAGGTCAATGACGGCTTCCAGATTGACTTTTTCAAAACCAAGCCAGCCTCCGACCCTGTAATCGGTAGTTCCGGTCAGTCCATCAACGAGGGTGGCTGCTCCGTTTCCTGAATACTGCCTTGCAGGAGGGTTGGCGAGAGTAATATCCTTATCGTTCTGTATCTTGATGAATTCGGCAGAGATCCAGGGACTTGCATTGCCTTTTACCTGCGCATAAAAACGCACTTTTCCTGTTTCCTTGAGTGTTATGGGACCGGAGTATTCTGTATTGCCTTTGCCGGAGGTGCAGAAAATGGTAGAACCGGCAGGACCGGTGATGCTGACGGTTTTGGTGTCGGTAAAGGTTTTGACAGGATCATCAACAAATGGTGCCGGCACGATCAGGTTGTCCGTGATAGCCGTCACAGGTTCTTTCTTTTTGCCTGTTCCCCAGCTCATATTGGGCTGATTGCCCATTTCGAAGGTCAATGTACCGCCATTCATGATATCTGAATGCTTCAGGAAGGAAGCGCCATATTTTTTGCCATTCAGCTTTGCCGACTGGATATAGAAGTTCTCCTTGCTGCGGTTATTGGCCACAATAGTAAACTGTTTACCGTTTTCGAGGTTGATGGTCACCTTGTCGAACCAGGGAGTGCCGATCACATAAAAGTCGGAGCCCGGATTCACCGAATAAAAGCCCATTGCGCTCAGTACGGCCCATGCCGACATTTGTCCGCAGTCTTCATTGCCAATGGAGCCATCCGGCTTGTCGGTATAAAAATCGTTCATGATCTTGTGAACCAGTTCCTGCGTTTTCCAGGGCTGTCCTGCAAAAGGATAGAGGTAGGCGATATGATGACTGGGTTCGTTCCCGTGTGCATACTGTCCGATTAATCCTGTGATATCGCTCTGTTCGCGGCCTGTGGTTTTCGTCGATGCGTTAAATAATGCATCCAGCTTACCGGCAAAACTCTCTTTCCCGCCATAAAGATCCATCAGCCCGTTCATGTCCTGCGTGGCGGAAAAACTATACTGCCATGCGTTCGCTTCTGTCCAGTTAAAGTTCACTTCGGTGGGATCAAACGGTGAATACCAGCCTCCGTTGATCCTCGCCCGCATGTGTCCGGTGGAAGGATCAAACATGTTTTTGTAATTCTGGCCCCGCCGGATGAAATACTTGTAATCATCTGATTTACCGGTAGCCTTGGCAAACTGTGCAATGCACCAGTCATCATAAGCATACTCCAGTGTCTTGGAAGCCGATTCCGCTTCGCGGTCCGAAGGAATAAAGCCTAACTGGTCAAGCATGCGAAGACCAACATTGTTTTGAGTGGCACTCTTTTTCATGGCCGTCAGCGCTTTCTCTGCATCAAATCCCCTGATCCCTTTCATATACGCATCCGTGATGACCGGAATACAATGGTAGCCAATCATGCAGTTCGTTTCGTTGCCATAGAGTTCCCAAACCGGTAATAAGCCACCTTCATCGTATTGCTTCAGGAAAGTCTGGATGAAGTCGAGGGTACGGGCCTGATCGATGATGGTCATGAGAGGATGGTAAGCCCGGTAGGTATCCCAAAGCGAAAAGATGTTGTACATGGTGAAATTCTCGGTCTTGTGGATCTGCTTGTCCATGCCCCTGTAGTTGCCGTTCACATCGTTGAAAGTGTTGGGCTGGACCATGGTGTGATAAAGAGCGGTATAGAAGATCGTTTTCTGAACATCGCTGCCTCCATCAACCTGGATTTTCGACAGTTCCTTATTCCACACTGCCAGTGCCTGGGAACGTACCTGGGCGAAATCCCATCCGGCTACCTCTTTTTTCAGGTTTGCACGGGCTCCTTCGTAACCGACAGGCGAAATCCCGACTTTAACAAGGATTTTTTCACCGGCCTTCGTGCTGAAATGGAAATAAGCCTTCAGGTTCTTTTTGTTGTCGATAGCCCTGATATTCTTCCGGGTAACGTTGTCAACCGCTACATCATACGATTCAAAAGGTTTGGAGAATTCGGCCACGAAATATACGTACTGGTCATCGGCCCAGGAACTCGATCTCCGCATCCCTTCAATCTCGGTGTCGCTGATCACATGCAGCGATGACTCCACAACATTGTCGCGATGGAACAGATCCACCAGGATGGAAGCCTGTTCGGCCTCAGGGAATGTGTATTGGTGGAAGCCGACTCTTGTTGTAGCTGTCAACTCGGCGTTGACCCTGTAGTCGTCAAGGAACACCTGGTAATATCCCGGTGCCGAACTCTCGTTCTTGTGACTGAAATGGGAACGGTAGCCCGGTTCGCCGTCGGCGCCGTTAAGCCAGCGGCATTCACCGGTCACAGGCATAAACAGGATGTCACACAGATCAGGTACGCCGGTGCCGTTCAGGTGAGTATGGCTGAAACCATAGATGTATTCATCATCATAATGATAACCTCCGCAACCGTCCCAGCCTTCCAGCCGGGTATCAGGACTGAGCTGCACCATCCCGAACGGTACCGTGGCTCCGGGATAGGTATGGCCGTGTGCGCCGGTTCCGATGAATGTGTTTACATAATCGGCCGGTGCCTTCTGGCCCAGGACAGGGGTTACCAGCAGAAAGGTCAACAGGACTGTTATTGCCGTAAATGCTTTTGTCTTCATACAGGGAGAGATTTTTATGAACAGGAATGTTTGTTTTATTCAATGGAAGAGGATGTAAAAATACGTCTTTTTAAATTTATACTGCGGCTGAACAGGTTTGCGAAATTTGTTATTCGGAGCTTGCTCAGTATAACTGAATCTAATCAGCTTTGCTTCGCAAACCTTTTAAGATTCAGTATATTTAGAAAGTAGAAGGGGTAATTCTCCTGTTTTTGTCTCTTTATCCTTCAACCTCTCAGCTAATTCTAACATTCCCACATTTCTAAATTTCTAAATTCCCAAATCTTTAAATCATCGAATCAGCTAATCGTCGAATTAACTAATTCTCACATTCCCCACTTCTGTCTTTATCTTAAAGATGTCACGCCTTGTTTCTCGCAGATTTCGCAGAAAAAACCGCAGATCATAGCAGAAGGAATTTACCAATCTGCGTTAATCTGCGTAAACATCAGCGTTATCTGCGAGAAATGAATTTGCCACGAAGACACGAATTGAGTTCGGAATGAACGTTGAAAGAGTTTCAAAATTAATCGCCGAATCAGCTAATCGCCGAATCAGCTAATCGCCGAATCAGCTAATCGCCGAATCAGCTAAT
>CAZJCG010000010.1:0-19887 GCA_964544545.1 uncultured Lentimicrobiaceae bacterium
TTAAATTTTTTTTCAAAAAGGTTCAACCATCCATTTTTTACACCGGGGCAGTATAAATTTTTTTACATGATGGAAGTATTTTTTACATCGAGTATAAAAGGGGATCTTGCAATTCATCAGGAGGGAGAAAAATGAAGCCTGCCGAAGGCAAGTTTTATCGAAAGATCCTCCGTATGCCGGTTGTTTCCTATCTGGATAGGCAAGATCAAAGCAACTCATGACTGAAATACTTACCGCCGGATAAAACTATACGGATCATGTCCTGACTGGTCATGATCCGTTGGATGATAACAACAATGTTGTCAGAAAAGCCGGTTTAGTTTAATTGTATGCGAACACCAGCGTCAGCGCCCCGGAGTATGATCCGCTGGCCTGATCAGAAGCCAGTTGCGGCCGGCCTTCGAGTGCAATGGTTTGGGAGCCGTCAACCCTCAGGCTATCCCGTTGACCTTTATAGTTCGGGATAGCCTCGAGGGAGAATTTGTTACCCTCAGCATCGGATAAACTTGCCTGGCTGACAGTAAGGCTGCAGGAGAGATCAACTCCGGAGTTGAGCTCGATGCTTCCCAGGTCGATAATTCCTGCCTGGCTTCCGATAAGACTCTGATCCACATCAAAGCCTGTCGAAAGGTTGGAAGAAGCACCCACGGCCTCCACTACTTCAGCAGACACATGTCCGATGGCGACTGTCTGACTGTTGACTGATAATGAGATCAGGACCAGGGGGAGAGAGAGAAGAGCAAGATGGAGTAACCTAGTTTTCATTGCCAGAGGGTTTTACTGAGGGTAATGGCAAGTGGTATTCAAACAGCGGGATAAAGATAATATGGAAAATGTTAGTTTCGACAAATGTGTAAATATTTTTTTTACACTATAATACCATTTAACAATTCGAAATACCATTTGTCAAGATACAATAAATTATCCTGTGTATTCTTTCTTAATGCTTTATGAATATCTAATAACTATTTTTCACACAATTGACCTCTATGAAAATTTATTTTCCATTTCAATCAATTGTTGATATCGGATGTAAAATGTAAACTTTTTTTACTGTAACGATGGACTAAATAACCAATCAGGATGGTTCTGGAAAATTAATCCGGGCATCAACAGCTGACAGTAACGAATCTGTGGGGGCAAATTCTCAACCTTTGTTGGGAGTGATCGAGGGATAAAGATCCTTCTGGTTATAACCGGACAGGAATGACAACATCTATAAACTGATAAAATATATCAATGAATAAACATTCACTGGAAAGATGATGCAGGATGTGCTGGTGTTTGGGCGGCCGAACTATTTGCCGGTATTTTATTATCCGCTGATAAGAAGATATTACAATCCGGATAACTACCTGCCACTCCCGGACAGGGGTATGATTGAAAGACAGAACATTTAACAGGAGTGTTACAGTCAGTATTTAGTAAGGTGCCATTTTATCAGTTGCCTCCTACCAAATAATTTTTCAGAAGGATGCCATTCCGGGTATATATGAAGGTTTGAAGCCAGACCCGATTGCTGCCAATACGGTTGAAAGCAAAAATGGATCTGAACGTAACGTGCAGATCCATTTCTTTTCTTTTGTGGTGTCGACTGGAATTGAACCAGTGACTCACGGATTTTCAGTCCGTTGCTCTACCAACTGAGCTACGACACCAATTTTTCGGGACGGCAAAGGTAGTATATTTTTTGAATCCTGAAAACGATATTTCAACTTTTTCGTCCTGACAGCAGAAAATTCTGTCATTCAGGAACAAATCGGACAAAAAAAGCAGCCAAAGTATTTGGAGTTAAAAAAAACATCTATATTTGCACCCCATTAAGAAATTTAGTATCAATTCTTTAAACGGATACAAAAAATGACTAAAGCAGAAATCGTTACTGAAATTGCCAGTAAGACCAACATTGAAAAAGTTGCTGTACAGCAGACTGTAGAAGCTTTCATGGATGCTATTAAAGGTGCCATGGCCAATGGTGAAAACGTTTATCTCCGCGGTTTCGGGAGCTTCGTCGTGAAGAAAAGAGCTGAAAAGACCGGAAGGAACATCAGCAAGAACACAACCATCATTATCCCCGCCCATAATATCCCTTCATTCAAACCTGCCAAGGTTTTTGTTAATGAAGTGAAACATAAGGTGAAATAACACTACCGTTTAAATACTTTGGATCATGCCTAGCGGAAAGAAGAGAAAAAGACATAAAATGTCGACGCACAAACGGAAAAAACGTTTGCGCAAGAACCGCCACAAGAAGAAATAATTTTCTTATTCCTATCAGCAATTTCATCACATGGAATCGAAGTTGTTTCATGTGATGAAATTTTTTTCAAGTACCTTTACCAGCACTTGTTGTGTTCTTTTATTATCCAGTGAAGAGTACCTGATACATTATCTGATAAATTGCTATTTTTGCTGTTGTGAATAGGGAATTAATAATAAACGCAAGCTCGTCGGAAGTTAACATCGCCCTCCTTGAAGACAAGGTGCTGGTGGAACTTAACAAGGAAAAAACCAACAGCAGCTTCGCAGTAGGAGACGTTTACCTGGGCCGGGTTAAAAAGATCATGCCCGGATTGAATGCAGCCTTCGTCGACGTTGGCTACGAAAAGGACGCCTTCCTCCATTACCTCGACCTGGGTCCCCAGGTCAACTCGCTGTTGAAATATATCAAACTGGCACTTTCAGGGAAAGATGCCCAGTTGACCATGCCTGAATTCCAGTCGGAACCCGACATCGAAAAGACCGGAAAGATCTCTCAGGTCCTTTCGACCAATCAACTGGTTCTCGTTCAGATAGCCAAGGAGCCCATCTCAACAAAAGGTCCCAGGATATCCTCCGAAATCTCATTTGCCGGACGCTACCTCGTGCTGGTACCGTTCTCGAACCGCGTTTCCATCTCGCAGAAGATCAAAAGCAGCGAGGAACGGAACCGGCTCAAACGGCTCATCATGAGCATACGGCCGAAAAACTACGGAGTGATCATCCGCACTGTTGCAGAGAATAAGAAAGTTGCCGACCTCGATGCCGACCTGAACAACCTCATCCAGAAATGGGAATCGGTTGCCCAGAAACTGGTCAACAGCAAGGCTCCGCAGAAAATCGTCAGCGAGCTTGACCGCACCTCGGCCATCCTGCGCGACATGCTGAACGAGTCGTTCAACAATATCCACGTCGATGACCCGGTCGTGTACGAAGAGGTCAGGAATTATGTCCGCACCAATGCGCCGGATAAACTCGATATCGTTAAACTGTTCAAAGGTAAAATCCCGATCTTCGAGAACTTCGGCATCGATAAGCAGATCAAGAACTCCTTCGGGAAGATCGTTACAATAAAAAGCGGCGTTTACCTGATCATTGAGCATACGGAAGCCCTGCATGTGATCGATGTAAACAGCGGTCATAAGGTGAACAGCGACAGCAGCCAGGAAGAGAACGCACTTGCCGTGAATATTGAAGCAGCTACTGAAGTTGCACGCCAGTTGCGCCTTCGCGATATGGGCGGCATCATCGTGGTGGATTTCATCGACATGCACGAAGGAACCAACCGCCGGAAGCTTTTCTCCAGACTGAAAGATGAAATGGACAAGGATCACTCGAAACACAGCATCCTTCCTCCCAGTAAGTTTGGGCTCGTCCAGATCACCCGCCAGCGGGTTCGCCCCGAAACCAACGTTCAGATACTTGAAAAATGCCCTACCTGCGAAGGTACCGGCGAAATCAAACCGAGCATCCTCCTCACCGACGAGATCGAGAATAACATCCGATACCTCCTGCAGGATCAGAATGAACCTTACCTGAAAGTAGGAGTTCATCCCTACACCCATGCATTTCTTCGTCGCGGAGGCCTCCTCCGGTCCATCCAGTGGAAATGGTACTTCAAGTACAAGAAATGGATCAGCCTCATGCCGGTGAACTCCTATCACCTGCTGGAATACCATTTCTTCAACAAGGCCCAGGACGAGATCAAAATGTGATCCTACCCGCCGTCCATACCCTGATTTCTATTTCTTTCTTCCTATTTTACCGGTAAACTGCATCTGTTAGCGGAGGCTTACCCGCAAATAATCCGGAATCCTGCACCATCCTCCTTCTCCTAGAGGAGAAGGTGCCGTAGGCGGATGAGGTGCTGAAACCGCTCAAAGGATTACCTGCAAATAATCCGGAACCCGGCACCATCCCCCTTCTCCTTGAGGAGAAGGTGCCGTAGGCGGATGAGGTGATGAAACCTCACAGGATAATTCTACCCGAAAAATCCATTGGGACGAACCCGTCCAGCCCGAGTTTAAATAATTACCTTTGTTTAATCATCTTTAAGAATTATCCGGTTAACAGCGGGACAAAACGGTTCCATCATCTTTGGTATAATTGAAATAGTAATTTATTGAAATCATAACCTATATAAGTTCCTGATTTTCTAATCTTTCAATAATGAAAACATCTTCAGGCACGTTTTTACTGTTAATTATTCTATTGACTTCAAATTGTGTTTTTGCGCAAAACACCTGGAAAAAGTTTTTCAACCCGCCTAATACCAGGTCTTATGGTAAGGATGTAATTGAAACCTATGACAAAGGATATCTCATTGGTGGAATAATTAGGGCACCTTCAATTGTTGATGCTGGCTGGATTGTTAAGTCAGATATTAACAGAGAAAAACTATATGAAATCAATATTGGCGGAGGAATAAGGGCTACAACAGTGCTTTGTATGAATAAGACTTCTGACGGAGGATTCATTGTAGGGGGTTATTTAAATCCTGAAGATGAAGTTGTTGATTCCTATGTCATGAAGTTTAATGCCTGTGGTGAAAAGGAATGGTGCACCTTATTAGAATCCAATAACCCAAGTCGACAGACCGTATTTGACGCAGGAATATATGAATTGCCCGATGGAAGCTATATAGCTCATAGAACACTTTATAATATTAGTTTTGATGAAGACCGGGAAAGCCTGGTAAAATTCAATCATGATGGATCTGTTGCATGGATAAATGCTTACACTTATGATCCGACCTATATGCGACAAAATGAGAATGGATTTGATTTGATAATGACATCGGACACATGTTCTTTAGTTACAGGTATAGTAGATTATCAAGTTCAGCCTAACATCTGCTCCACCCGACCTTTTTGGTATAAAGTTGATCAGGAAGGAAACCTGTTATGGGTAACTACCTGGGTGACACCGCTTTTTAACGGGTGGGGTGAAGCAAATTGTTCGGTTGAAAACAGTGGGAAGCAGTTTTATTATACAGCCGGCAGATATGGAGGACCACTACCCAAGTCTTATATATTTAAGCTGAATATAAATGGTGATACCATTCAGAAATATCGGCTATATGACGAACCTCTTGCAATCGCTGGTATAGCTAAGTCACTTTTGTTTTTAAATGATACAACACTAATTATCGGCACACAATTTGGCACCAACACATCTGATAACTGGTGGTCATTGAATAAAACGGATACACTTGGCAACATAAAAGCTCAGAAAATTGAAGAAGAGCAAATCATTTTTGCAAAAATGATCAAGACTTTTGACGATAAATTCATCGTTTCAGGTGTGACTTTTGAATCATATCCAGGGCATCCTGATATGACAGGCCTGTATAAATTCAATACCGATTTGCAGTATGACAGCATTTATTCGACACCTTTAACTTATGATAGCCTGTGCCCTCATCCTGTCGTGAGTGACACTATAGAGATGCCCGGAAACTGCATAATCGTTTCCATGCCTGATGCGCCTGAAATAAATTCAAGTATGAAGCTAAAGATTTACCCTAACCCGGCTAGCGAGTATGTGACAATAGAAGTACCGGCATTTACGACTGAAGCCAATGATTATGGCAATCTTCATGAACAAAAATATCGGGCAGTTACAGGGGACATATTCCTGAATGTATACAATCTCAGTGGTCAATTGATAAAAAGCGATATAATATCCGATGGCATCCGAAATTACATCTTGAACATCCATAACTGGATTCCCGGTATGTATTCTATACAGTTAACCCAAAAGGGTTTGAGATTAGCTGAAGGTAAATTTATCAAGATATGATTTCGAAGATTCTATACTCTCCCTGTCCCTGATTTTCAACCCGGCGAAGCGATCTCTTAGCCAAAGGTGAAATTCCTCACCAACTGCCTTTACCCCGATTATCCTGATTAACCTGGTTTTTTTCAACTATATGGTTAGCGTTTAACCAACTTCACCTCATAGTCCATCCCAATCAGAATATCCGCCATGGGCTTCAGCGCCTGCACCATCTGATGTTCTTTTTCCAGGACAGCCATACGGTATTCGTTTTGAGGTTCCTTTCCGCGAACTACCTGGGCTTTCTTGGTCTCGTGGTAAGTGAGCTCAATGAAGACGTGCAGATCCATGCCATCAGTCTTGATGGCATACAACCCGTCCACAATAAGCATATCAACCGTTGAATAATCCGTGGTCAGCTGGTCAACCTGTTCGGTCACCAGATCCACGCAGGGTCCTGTCGAAATCTTTCCCTCCCTGAACTCCTGAATGTTGCGGTTGATGGTTTCCCAGTCGTATTCTCCGTAACCGACCACATTTTCAATCCCGTTTTTCTTTCTCCATTCTGTCCGTTCGAGTGGCAGAATGCGGTAATAATTATCGATATGCAGGGGTTTGGCAAAGATACCATGCTTACGCAGTCCCTTGGCAATCACATGCGCCAGCTCCGACTTGCCGGAACCCGATTCACCGGAGATACCAATGATCATTTTGGACCTGCGACGGGCAAGAATCTGATCGATGATGATTTCACCTGCTTTCTGATGCTTTTCGGTTATTAATAGAACGTCACCTAACATGGTAAGATGGAGGATTAAAGGTTATACATCATTTCTGATACAGAATGGAGGAAAATAAACCATTCAGTATCACTCCCTAATAATTGCTCAGGGTTAAGCCCTTTAACTTCTGTCCTGAGCCGCTTCCAACAGAGCCCGCTTCCGGCATCCTCCAGTAAAGGTTATGCCGGCAGGGCATCCTGTTCGATAAACTTTTCAAGCGTCAATTTCCTGCCGAAAATCTCCAGTTCTGTATCCGCATCGGCAAGCATGGTCACTTTCGTGTTTGTCACCAGGAATGAATAACGCACTCCCCTGAAATGCAATCCGAATTCGAGTGAGGGCCATTTTTCGGGGAGGCCGGGATTCACCCTGAGCATATCGCCGTTAAAATTGACGCCGGCATAGGCTGTAAGGGCAATCATCAAGGTGCCGGCCATAACGCCTGCATGGATGCCTTCGCCGGTTGTCCCGCCCTGGATATCATTAAAGTCGCTGGCCAACGCCTCGAAAAACAATTCCCTGCTCAGCTCTTCCTTACCAGCCAGAAGAGCCAGTTTGGCGTGTACCACACGGCTCAGCGTCGATCCGTGAGAAGTTCTTTGCAGGTAGTATTCCAGGTTCCGCTGCAGGTAATCCTCCGGAAGGGTATATCCCATGTGGCTGATAATCCTGTCGACTTCGGGCTTATCGAGCACATAAAAAGTCATCAGCATATCGGCCTGTTTGGCAACCTTGAACGCGTCGGGCGACAGGTTTTCCGATTTCAGTATCCGGTCCATGCGGTAGATGTTACCGTACTTGTTCCGGTAATGCTCCCAGTCGAGTTCCTTCAGGTCGAAGTAGCCGTCGTACTGGGCTATGATCCCTTCGTTGTTGATGCAGAGGGTTAGAAGGCCTGCGATCTTATCCCATTCCTCCAGTTCGGCATCGGTAAGATTGATCTTCTCCCGGATTTTCAGTGCATCTTCAACACCGATGATTCCAAGGATCTCTCCGGCTTTTTCAAAAGCCCAGGCTGCAAGGATATTGATATAGGCATTATCGCGAAGACCGCCTTCGGCAGCACCCGGGTACTGTTCATGGAATTCGTCAGGACCCATCACCTTATCGATCGAATATCTCCCCGTGGAAGCATTGAATCGTGCTTTAGATGCCCAGAAGCGGCATATCTCCAGGAACATTTCCGCCCCCTGTTCTTTCAGGAATTTCAGGTCGGCTGTAATGTTGAAATATTGCCAGACATTAATAGCAATAGCCAGGGAAACATGACGCTGCAGCGAGCTATGGTCGGGATCCCAGTTACCCGAAAGCGGGTTCAGGTGGATGATCTGTGTTTCTTCCCTGCCGTCGGAGCCGCTCTGCCAGGGATACATGGCCCCTTTGTACCCGTGTTGTTTTGCGTACGCCCTTGCCTTATCCAGCCGGTTATACCGGTACATTAGCATCGCTTTGGCTGTATCCGGAAGATGGAGGTCATACAATGGCATGATAAACAGTTCATCCCAGAAGATATGTCCCCTGTATGCTTCACCGTGGAGGCCACGGGCAGTGATACTGGCATCCAGTGCGCTGTTATTCGGCGACATCGATACCAGCAGATGGTACAGGTGAAGCCGGATGAGCTTCTGCGATTCCATGTCGTCTTCCACTATCATGTCCATATCGCTCCACAGCTCGTCCCAGGCATCCATGCTTTCGAAAAGCAATTCGTCGAAACTTCCTGCCTTCCCGATGGCATCAAGCGATGCCGGCAGCGGATCAGCAGTATCATCAGGCTTTGATGTATAGATCGCAACCCGCTTTACGAGACTGTATTCCGACCCTTCAAGCGCATTTATGGAAAAGAGACCCGAAACCATCCCGGGCGCCTGTATTACTTCCATATCGACATCGAGCGGGTCTTCATTCTCAAGGCAATCGTAAGCTGCGGCTTCAGCTATGATTATTCCCGACTGAGTGGTTCGAACCGCTAAGTATTGCCTGTTACCGTCGGCTCCCTGAAAAAGTGGCCGCAGGTGTTGCTGGTTCAGCGACTTGTACCTTTCAACTCCGTCATTGATGATATTTCCGTCGAGTCCGGCCTTAAAGGTGATGACCCCTGAGTAATTCAGCGGAGTAACGGAATAACGGATACCTGCCAGATGTGGCTGGCGCATCGAAACAAAACGCTCTGAAAGAATGGCTGTCTCATGTCCGTCTTTATCCCGAACCATGAGTTGCCGGGTGAGCACACCCGTGCTGAACGACAAGGTCCTGTCAATTGAGAGAATCTCAGCTGTATCCGGATCAAACCAGTCGCCGTTGTTGATACGGAATGTTACCGGGAGCCAGTTTGGGCAGTTTACAAAATCTTCATTTTCAATATCCTTTCCTGAAACAGTGGTAATAAGGCGGTTATACATACCGGCGATATAGGTTCCCGGATAGTTGACTGAATTGGCATTCTTCTCTTCCATGGCTCCCCGGGTGCCGAGGTAACCATTCCCGACAGTGAGCAGCGTTTCCCTGGTCCTTTCTTTTTGAGGCACATAGTCGGTATAGCTGATCTCCCAGCCTTCCTCACCTTCATCTTCTCCAAACCACAGATCAATATCATTGATGGTGATCTCTTCCAGGTCCCTGACTACGATATCGGCGCCATTCTCGTACAATTCACTTTCATTCCCTTCGCGGGCGATCCCCAGAACCAATCCGAATTCACCTTTCCTTCCGGCTGCGACTCCTGAGGTGGCATCTTCAACAACTATAGATCGTTCCGGCAGACAATCCAGGTTTTTGCAGGCCGTCAGGAAAATATCCGGTTCGGGTTTCCCTTTCAACTTGAGTTGTGCTGATACGATTCCGTCGACGCGGGTTTCAATAAATGGCAGCAATCCGGCAGCTTCCAGAACGGCATAGCAATTCTTGCTGGAAGAAGCCACTCCTATTCTTATCCCCGCATCGCGAAGCTCATGGATCAGCCTGATGGTTGACTCGTATACCTTAACCCCTTCCCGGGCCAATACCTCGTTGAATGCAAGGTTCTTGCGATTCCCCAGCCCGCAAACCGTTTCCAGGCCCGGATCATCTTCCGGCGTGCCAAACGGGATATCGATCCCGCGGGACATCAGAAAAGAACGAACTCCTTCGTATCGCGGTTTCCCGTCGACGTAAGGCAGATAATCATCTTTCTGGGTAAACTCCCTGAACGGTTCGCCATGAAGTTTCTCGCGCTCGCGGAGATAATCATCGAACATCTTTTTCCAGGCCTGGCTATGCACCAGGGCTGTTTGTGTAATCACCCCGTCGAGATCGAAGATCACCGCATCAAAATTCAGCTGCGACATAAATTATCATCTTAATAAATAATGTGAGGCTATTTCCGTCACTGTATCTTCACCCACCGGAAACCATAAGCTTCGATCGAACCGTCCTGTTCCCAGGACTGGCCGAAGAGTTCAGTACCTTCCAGGTATTTTTGTGGCAGGTGGAGTTGCCGGGCAGAACTGCTCATGTTGTGGATCACAAAAACATGCTCATCCTGGTATTGCCGTTCGAAGGCAAAAAGGGCGCCGTCGTGGTTGTCATCCACGTCTGCAAAGGTAATCTCTCCCCTGCCAAATACCTTGAATTTTTGCCGGGTATTCAGCATTATCCTGAGGCGTTTATTCACCCGGCTGCTGAATGAAGCCGGGTCATTCAATTCTTTTTCAAGCTGTTGCCAGTCAATTTTCCCCCGAACGAGAAAGCGCGTATCGTCCTTACCCGCCAGGCGGATCATCTCTTCGTAGTAGGCTTCATCGTTCAGTTTGCCAAACTCGTCTCCATAGTAGATCACCGGTGTACCTGGCAATGTGAGGATCAGCGAGTACGCCAGGTGTATCTTTGCCGGATTTCGTTCCATGAGTTCCGACAGGCGTGCAGAAATGCCTTCACCCATCCGGAAGTCCCACTTCGGATCATGGCAGTAGTTCTCATGGATGAACTTCCGTTCTTCTTCGGAAACGTAGACCAGTTCAAGGCTGAGTTCATCGTGGCAGCGGAGGAAGGTAAACCATTGACCATTTTCGGGCAGCCGGGGTGTTACGTCGCGGCTGAGGATCTCTTCAACAGGTTTTCCGCTCTGCATTGCGATTGCCTTGAATATCCTGGGCATCAGGGGGAAATGATAAGCAGCATGACATTCATCGCCATTCCCAAGATACTCCACTACACGGATTGGGGTCTGACAGGCTTCTGCCAGAAGGAGTGAGCCAGGCTTTACATAATCGAGCAACGCCCGCATGAACTTTACCGCCACATGGGTCATGGGTAGGTTTTCGCAGGTAGTGCCCTCTTCTTTCCAGAGATAGGGAATAGCATCAGCCCGGAAACCGTCCACACCCCTGTTTTGCCAATAAAGCAAATACCGGCACATGCCAAGCAGCACTTCCGGATTTCGGTAGTTGAGGTCCGGCTGAAAGCTGAAAAAACGGTGGAAATAGTATTCTTCTCCACATTGCTCCCAATTGGAGGATTCAATTCCTTTAAAGATGATCCTTGCTTCCTGAAAGAGATCCGTATCGCGGCTCCAGATGAAATGCTTCCGGTAAGGATTGTCGTTGCTTTTTTTTGCCTCCAGAAACCAGGGATGCTGGTCGGAAACATGATTGATGGCTATGTCAAAGATCACCCGGATATTACGGCGATGGGCCTGATCGAGGAAATGGCCGAAAATGCTGTCGATATCTTCGGTGCTGTCACCGGCCAGGTCCTGGCGGATAGTAAGGTAATCGCTGATATCAAAGCCCGCATCGCGCATAGGCGATTGCAGGACAGGAAGCAGCCAGATACAGTTCACGCCGAGTTCCTGCAGGTAATCCAGCTTTTCAATGATACCTTTCAGGTCGTTATTGAACAGTTCGGCATACAGCGAATAAACGATGGCATCTTTATACCAGTCGTGCTGAACCACATTTCTGTCGCTATTATTCCGGTAAAAATCAATAGTCTTCAGGAAATTGGTCAGCAGCTGCCTGGGAGTACCGGGGTATAACTGCTCCCAATAATCGTAGAGCTTACAGGATGATTGCATAAGCAGGGATCGTTTTCGGTGGAGAATCAACAAAAGAGCAAAGAAGCAGCAGAAGAAGGCTGAATATCTTCGGCCGTCCTGTCACGAATCGGAATGGGAAGAGAAATGGTAAAAAAGGGGATGGGCTTTGTGAGGCCCAACCCCTTTTCAGGCAAAGAACGGTTAGTTCTTCTTGATCTTATATCTGTACACAGCCTTGTTGAGTTCAAGGGTGATGGTATAATTGCCGGCCTCGGCAATAGCAATATTATCACCTCCTGCTTCCAGCGTGCCATTGGCGCCGGTATCCCCATAGTTGAGATCCCAGGCGTCGTTAGCGCGGAATTTGATATCGCCGGCTGCCAGGTCAAGGGTGATCTTCAGCGTATTGGTAGCTTCATCGTAGGTCATGTTCTGGTCTGAATCCCAGCCGCCCGGGGTAGCTGATCCGATCAGTCCCCAGTCGGTCCTCATGAAGGAATGGGTTTTGGCGTTCAGATCCACATTGAGCTTGTACATTCCGGCAGGGCCACCAGCAAGAATGTTGGCGCCATTGCTTTCGAGTGTCCCGTTAGCGCCGTCATCGCCCCAGTTCACATCCCAGTTCGGACCTTCGGTATATTTGAATTCTGCGTTGTCGGCACCGAACCACACATAACCTTCATACTTGTTATCCGATTTCACGGAATAGATAACAGTGGTAGTGTTTGATGGATCCCATCCCTGATAGGAGCCCGGAACAAAGATATTCGGGTACACGATGGGGATGTAGAACGGTTTTATGGTCTGCGTAATAACTGCCGAATAGTAAGGGGCTTCGTTGGATGACAGGGAAGCCTTGATACGGAATTCCAGTTCGAGCGCTGTCGGGGCATCCGGATCGACTTCCATTGCGAGAAGCTTATTGTTCAGGTCGTTGACCAGGATTGTCAATGTGCCGGAATTGGTTGCTGATCCCAGTGTCAGATAATCAGCAAAGTTGTTGCCGGCTTTATCCATCTGAATCGAGTAGGTAACAACTGCGTCAAACCCGAAATTGGCCTGTGACCATTCATACACATAAGCGTCGTTGGCCTGGGAAATGTCAAACTCGATGTTTGCACCGGAAGTCTGGTTGGTGAATGCAGGGAGTGTCGGATTGCTGCTGATGACCAACTTGGTTTCGTCTTTCTCGCACGAAAGAAGTCCGAACAAGCTCACTGCCAGTATTAAGATATATGCTGTTTTTCTCATTGTTTAGGGTATTTAGGCATTAGTAACCAGTATTCTGAATAAGATTCGGGTTAGCGGTCACATCGGAGGCTGGGATTGGGAAGAGGTTGTATTTGCTGTTGGTTTCAATGCCCTCCTTAGCCTGTCCTTTCCAGGGCCACAGGTAAGCGCTTGTTGTAAACATACCGAAGCGAACCAGGTCGGTCCTGCGGGTAGCTTCCCAGTATAGTTCACGTCCACGTTCATCGATGATGTACTGAAGGGTCAGTTCCGACTGGGTTATATTGCCGTATGAATCACCATAAGCCCTTTCCCTGAGCAGGTTCACATATTGCAGGGCAGTGCCAAGGTCGCCGCCGCTTCCGCCGCGAACAACGGCTTCAGCGTACATCAGGTAAGCATCAGCAAGGCGGAACATCGGGAAATCGGTATCAACATAAGTGGGATCTTTACCTGCGACACCGGCTTTGGTTACATTCTTCCATTTTGTAATAGCCCAGCCATCGTTGAAATTGCTGATATCGTTGATATCCAGGGTTTGGCCGTCGGTCCAGAACATGGCCCGTTTGTCGAAGCTGTTACGAACGATTGAATACGTGTAATCAGGAGCGCCTAATTTCAGCGATACGGTATAGGAACCGGCTTGGGGAACTGCGATATTGTCACCGCCTGCATCGAGAATACCGTCGGCGCCAGTGTCACCATAATTCAAATTCCAGCCGTCGTTAGCGCGGAATTTGATTTCACCGATGTTCAGGTCAAGTACGGCAGTCCATAAACCGGTTGCAGCATCGTAAGTCATATTCTGGTCGGAATCCCAGCCATTGGCAGTTGCCGATCCGATCACGCCCCAATCTGTCTTAACCATGGTATAAGTAAGAGCATTCAGATCGACGTTGATCTTATAATAGCCGGCTTCTGCTGCTACGATGTTGTCGCCGCTCGGATCGAGGGTGCCGTCAGCGCCGGTATCGCCCCAGTTAACATCCCAGTTTGGATTCTGGCAGAACTTGAACTGCGTGTTTGCATCCGGGAAGTAGAGGTAACCTTCAAACTTGCCGTCGTTGGAAACAGAGGCGAGGACAGTGGTGGTATTCGAAGGATCCCAGCCCTGGTATGAACCGGGAACATAAAGTAATGTGTAAGCTTTCTTATAGGAGGAAGCGTTGCCCTTGACCATCTGAACCGACCAGGGCGTCTTTTTCAGGTTGGGATAGAATTTATTCACAAGACCTTTGGTGGTGCGGATACCGCCCCAGCCTCCACCGATTCCGAAGTCAGCAGGAACCATACTTCCGCCAACGGCAGCATGAACGATAAAGGTAGTTCCGCCCCAGGTACGGGTAGCATTACCGTCGAAAGCCACCGGGAAAATGATCTCATTGCTGGTATTGTTATCGGCCTTGAACAAGTCTTCATATTTGGGTTCAAGGGTATAACCGGCATTGATGACCTTACTAGCATAGGTAATACATTCCGTATACTTTCCGGTTCCGGTATATACTTCGGCATTCAGGTACATCTTGGCGAGCAGCATCCATACGGCAGCCTTGTCGGCTCTTGCGTATTCGTTCTGGCGGGCATCTATCATCAGAGGCTCAATAGCCAGCAATTCGCTTTCGATGTAGTTGAACAGATCAGCACGGCTTTTCTGAGGAGGGAAGAAAGATCCAACGGCATCGTTCTCGGTAACGAACGGCACATTGCCGAAGAGGTCCATTGCATGGTAGTAGCTCAACGCCCTGAGGAAACGGGCTTCAGCACGGAAATGCTGAATGTCGGTCCGGAGGGATCCGGTAACGCCACGTTCATCCAGTTTTCCATCCGAGGATTCACGGATAAACTCGTTGCATAGGGAAATCTGGTAAAATATACGGTAATACATGGCCGAGATGAACACATCGCTGGACCCCCACTTCTGATAGTGAAAATCCTTGATGGTCTGGTCGTTCCAGCCAATAACAGCTTCATCGGTAGGCAATTCCTGGTGGTACCAGAAAGCACGGAGGTACTGACCGAATCCTTCGTCAATACCGGAAATATCACCGGTATTGTCACCCGAAGGTCCTTTTACACCCGACACTGCAAGACCGGCATAAAGCTTGGCAAGTACCAGCTTATAGTTGGCCGGATCCTCGTAAACTTTGGCCGATGTAAGTTCATCCGGGTCGATCGGGGTGGTATCCAGGTCCTTCGTACAAGAAACCGTGAACAAGATCAATCCGGCGATGAAAAGCAAGAATTTATATGTATTTTTCATGTTCGGTTAGTTGTTAAATGTTAGAAAGTAAGGTTTAAACCCAGAGCAAACACCCGTGGTCTCGGATAGATATTGTTATCGATCCCTCCATAAATCTCCGGATCAATTCCTTCATACTTGGTGATGGTAAAGGCATTGTTCACAGTAGCCGACAACCTGAGCTGAGCTTTGTCGTTACACAGATGATCGAACAGGTAACCGACCGAAATGTAATCCATCTTAAAGAAAGATGCATTCTTGATGAAGTAGTCGGAAAGATATTGCGGTGCAATGAAATCCACATCGTAAACGCTGGAGGCTATGTTCGACAGGTAAGGTCCTTCCGAACGGAAAAGGCGTTCATACACACCGTTGTTGGAGTTTACGTTGTCGTAAATATAGTTATTGAAGTTGGCACGGCCTGAGAAGGAGAAATCCCATTTCTTATAGTTGAGCCTTGAGGAGACAGCCAGCGTATATTCCGGATTGGGGCTCTTATACCTGTAACGGTCAGCATCCGTGATGACGCCATCTTTGTTCCGGTCGACATATACGCCTTCGAGAGGCAGTCCGTCGGTTCCGTAAACCTGCTGGTAAACGAAGAAGGAGTACATCGGATAACCAACGCTGTGAACCTGTATCGTGTTACCAACACCACCGGAGATGCCACCAACGAGCACACCCACATAACTGGGATCCTGGTTGGCTGTCAGTTTGGTGATCTCATTTTTATTTGCCGAAGCATTCAATCCGACTTCCCAGAGGAAATCCTTCTTCACGACCGGTTTGAAGTTCAGGTCAAATTCAAAACCTTTATTTTCCATGTCGCCGACATTCGTCACGATATAGTTTGAAAGGTTGGTTCCGGCAGCCACAGGGATCTTGTTGATAAGGTCTTTGGTTTCACGGATGTAATACTCAACAGAACCGTTGATCCTGTCGTTCAGGAAACCGAAGTCAAGACCAATATTCTTGGTAGTGGTTTCTTCCCATTTGATATTGGCATCATAACCTTCAGGGCGGAGCGTATAATAATAGGAGTTCCCCAACTGGTACATAGCATACTGGTCGCTATAGGTATAGCGAGGCAGATAGGGGTAGTTGCCACCAGGGATATCCTGCTGACCGGTGATGCCGTATCCAACCCTGAGTTTCAAGGTTGACAGGGCATCGACATTTTTCAGGAATGATTCTTCATTGATTTTCCATGCTAAAGCTGCCGAAGGGAACAGACCCCAGCGGGTATCCTTGCTGAAGCGGGATGAACCGTCGTCGCGGAGGGTGAAGGTGAGCAGGTAACGATCCAGCAGGGTATAATTGAAACGGCCGAAGAAGGAAACAAGGTAGTATTCTCCTTTATCGATTACGGTGTTACGATGAGCATCTGAATGCGCCACATCATTATTATAGGTATTGTTTTCCTGATAGAAATGCTGCCAGGAATACCCGCCCATGATATTGAACCTTGAGGCAATGCTCTTCACTTCCTTGTCGTAGTTCAGATAGAAGTCGAGGAGGCTGTTTTCCTTGATCTGGTCGTATTTGCGATCGATACCGCCATCATAATAATCGGTGGTAGAATATGCCGGAACAAAAACGGTCCCGTAACTGGTCGAATAATCATACCCAACGTTTAGATTAGCGCGAAGTTCGGGGAGGAAGTGGAATTTATAATCCAACTGGACATTCCCGATATAGCGAAGGGCATTGCCTTCGTCGTCGCGCAGGTTCAGCCGGGCAACAGGGTTATCGGTAGCCTGGTCGACAGGTTTGCCGTCGGGCTGGATCCATGCCCAGTATCCGCCATAAGCATTTTCATCGGTAACCGGCTGTGAGGGATCAAACTGTATAGCGCTTCCGATTGCCCCGTTATCAGCGAATTTATTCTTAATGAACATCCACTTGTTATTCCAGTTGATCTTGAGATGATCGTCGAAGACAGAGGGATTGATGTTGACCCCGATGGAGGTACGCTGCATGTTATCCGTCTTCAGGATACCATCCTGATAGAGATAGCCTGCCGAGAAACGGTATGGAATCCTGTCGTACTTACCGGAGACGCTGATATTATGGTCGGTACTCACTGCATTCCTGTATATCTCTTTCTGCCAGTCGGTGCTGGCAGTTCCAAGGAGTGCAAGAACAGACTCATTGCCTGCGTAGCGTTGGTTCACCAAAGTCCTGAATTCATCTGCGCCTAGTACATCGATCGTTTTGGTAATGGCATACAGGGAAACATTGCCGGAATACTCGACTTTCGGTTTGTCGGAATCGCCACCCTTTTTGGTTGTGATGAGAATAACGCCATTGGAAGCCCTTGCTCCGTAAATTGCCGTTGCAGAAGCGTCTTTCAGGACGGTGAAGGTTTCAATTTCGTTAGCGTTAACAGTGCTTAGCGGGCTCCTGACCCCGGAGATCGAAGAGTTATCAACAGGAACACCATCGATCACTACCAGCGGGTCATTGCTGGCCTGGAGTGATGAACCGCCCCTGATGCGGATGGTAGCATCACCGCCGGGAGCTCCGTTAGCGGTGGTAACCTGGACACCTGCCACTTTACCCACGAGCAGTTGCTGGGGCGATACCATGGCGCCTTTGTTGAAATCCTTGGTGCTCACGGAACGGACAGCACCGGTTGCGTCGGTCTTCTTAACCTGGCCGTAACCGATCACCACCACTTCGCTGAGCCCTGTTGTGGATGAACTCATCACCACGTCGATGATGCGCTGGGCGCCGACAACGATTTCCTGAGTCGTGTAACCGATGTACGAAAACACCAGGGTTGAACCGACATTAACGTTCAGGCCATACCTGCCATCCAGGTCAGTGGTCGTTCCTCTTGTTGTACCTTTTACCAGCACGGTGACACCTGGTAATGTCTTACCATCTGCGGCATCGGTAGCGGTACCTGTAATCTTTACCTCCTGTGCATAGGCATGCATACCGAATGCCCATGCCAGGAGAAGAAACAGGACTTTGAAAGAGTTGAATTGTTTCTTCATAAAACTGGCTTTCTTGTGGTTAAACAAATGTTAAATTTATGTTGAATTTGAGGTTGAATTTTCAAATATAGGATAGCTTCCTTCCGAGAAAAACAAGAAAAAACGAGTCCTAAAAACGATATGCTACCCCAAAACTAAAAAAAAAATAATGCTGCTATAACTCTCTATTCTAATGAATTTTACTCAAATCTACGATTTTTTTATTGAAATCGTTACCGCAATCGTTTGCAAGCCCAATTTTTGTTAAAACTTTTTTCGAGATTTTTTCAACACTTGTCCCAACTGCTGAATAATATGCCCTGGAAGTACGGCGACTTTATAAATATTAATATTCTAATATGTCCACTTATTAAAATTTGACATGAATTGCGTCGACATGACGACACTGTGTCTTCGAAAGGAAATTTAGCTATTTTTAAAGTCTATACCTGAACCATGACAAAGCCTACTCCCCTGACCATAAAAGATATTGCACGGAACCTCGGCGTTTCCGTTTCAACGGTTTCAAGAGCGCTGAAGGACCATCCCGATATCAGCTTAGAAACCAAGCAGTTGATCAAGGCATACGCGGAACAGGTCAATTATCGCCCGAATGTTCTGGCACTCAGCCTCAGGAAGCAGAAAACCAACACCATCGGCCTGATCATCCCGGCCATCGTTCATCACTTTTTTTCCTCAGTGATCAGCGGAATTGAAGACCTGGCGTACAAAGAAGGTTATAATCTTATCATCTGCCAGTCGAATGAGAACCAGCACCGGGAAGCGATCAATCTCCAGACCCTGATCGATCACAGGGTGGACGGTATACTGGTGTCGCTGAGCAAGACTACACAGTCGTTTGAACATTTCAGGGAAGCTATTGACAGCGGTATTCCCATCGTTTTTTATGACCGGGTAACGGATGCGCTCGACAGCGATAAAGTGATCATGGATGATTTCGAAGGCGGCAGGATCGCCACCAATCATCTTATCAACCGGGGCTGCAAGAATATCATCCATCTGGCAGCCCCTCAACATCTTCTCATCGGCATGAATCGAAGGAGAGGATACTGTGAAGCTTTAAAAAAGGCCGGTCTGGAGATCAGGGAAGACCACATCCTGAAATGCGACACCCGTGAAGAAGTGCTCACGCTGAAAAACCACCTTCTGAATATTGCCCCATCCGTTGACGGGATATTCGCAGTAAACGACAGTACAGCTATGGCTGCCATTCAGGTACTGCAGAGCAAGGGCTTCAGAGTGCCCGACGACATAGCAGTTGTCGGTTACGGCGATGGCCCCAATGCCACCATTATTCACCCGGAACTGACCACCATCGTACAGAAGGGTTATGAAATGGGACGGGAGAGCGTCAAGATGCTGCTTCGCAGGCTGAACAACCCTGCTGCGGATATCAACTACCAGACGAAAGTATTTAAACCCGCACTCATTATCAGGCAATCCGCTTAGAAACAGCCCAGAGCAGTGGGCAGGAAGCAATGACCTATCAGCGTTTATCTGCGCATTGATCTGCGAAATCTGCGAGAAATGAATTTGCCACGAATGCACGAATTAAGTCCGAAATAATTATTGGAAGTGTCACCC